>JBKQKP010000047.1:0-24143 GCA_052147435.1 Polyangiaceae bacterium
AGCGGTGAGCGCCTCCGTGATCGAGCTGCGCTTTCTCCTCCCCCCGATTCGGGGGGAGGCCGGGTGGGGGGCTTCTCGCTCTTGTTTGTTGGCCCGCTCCCGCTCTCCATGATGAGTGGAGCCATGCGCTTAGTGAAGCGCGCGTGCGAGTTTTCGACGCGGGAGAGCTGAGATGGCAGGGATGAACGAGAGCTGCAGCGTCTGCGGGAAAGGGTTCGACGTTCAGTTTCGCTACCAGATGGAAGAGCGAGACGGAGGGTTCGCGTTCTTCTGCTCGACGGCGTGCCACGGCAAGACCGTGCGCGGCGAAGTCGACGGCGGCGCGGTGTGCGATGCGTGCGGGAAGCGGTTCGCCGTGGAGCTCGTGTCGCAGGTGGTTCGGGTGAAGGGGCAGCGGCGGTACGCGTGCTCCGACAACTGCCGGACGCAGGTGCTCGCCGAAGCGGGGGGGGCGAAGCTCGCGTCGTTCCTCGCGCCGCCACCCACGCCCCCGACCTCGACCCCGACCTCGACCTCGACCCCGCCCGCGACCACGCCGTCGCCCGCGACCGCGACCTCCGCGCCAAAGCCCCCCATCCCTCTCACCCGCCCCCGCAAAGAAATCCAGGGCCCCCGCCGCCTCGCCATCTTCAACCACAAGGGCGGCACCGGAAAAACGACGACCACCGTGTCGATCGCCGCCGGCCTCGCCGAGCGCGGGCTCAAGGTGCTCCTCGTCGATACCGACTCGCAAGGCAACGTCGGCGTCTCCTTCAACGTGAAGACCGAGCGCTCGCTCTACCACGTGCTCGTCATGGGGCTGAAGCCGCAGGACGCCGCCGTCGAAGTGCGCCCGAACCTCGACCTCATCTGCGCCAACGAGACGCTGGCGGCCGCCGAGCTTTATCTCGCCGGGCGGCAGAACCGCGACCGCATCCTGCGCGAGCGGCTCATGGCGGCGTCGGACGCGTACGACGTCGTCCTCGTCGATTGCTCGCCGTCGCTCTCGCTCATGAACCAGAACGCGCTCGTCTTCGCGGACGGGATCCTCGTGCCGGTCGCGTGCGACTTCCTCTCGCTCGTCGGCGTGCGGCAGGTGATCAAGACGGTGAAGAACGTGAACGCGCTCCTGCATCACCCGGTGCAGATCTGGGGCGTCCTGCCGACGTTCTACGACGCGCGCGCGCGCATCTGCCGCGACGCGATCGACACGCTGAAGCAGCACTTCGGGGAGAGGTGCCTCGCGCCGATTCGGGCGACGATGAAGATCAAGGAAGCCCCCGCGCAGGGGAAGACGATCTTCGAGTACGCCGCCGGGTCGAACGCGGCGACGGACTACCGGCGCGTCGTCGAGGCGATCGTGAACGGGCACGGGAGCGTGGGCTCGAGCGACGACGCGGTCGCGATGGATGACGAGAGTGAAGCGCTCACGGCGTGAGCGGCGAGAAGAGCTCAACAACTACCAACGAACGATGGAGGACGAGATGGCGGCGCGGGATGGAGGAACGGGATCAGGGGCAGCGGCGAGGGTCCTCGACGGCGACGAGGTGCAAGGGGTCCTCTCGGGCTCTTTCTACTCGCCCGCCGAGAGTGGCGCTTTTCCGAAGAGCGGTGACCGTGCGCAGGCCGCGAAGCCGACGCACTACAAGGTCATCTGCATCTCGATGTACACGAAGGACCTCGAGCGGCTCGACGCACTCGTCGACGAGCTGAAGTCGCGAGGCATGACCAAGGCGAGCCGTAGCGCGTTGATTCGCGCGGCGCTCGACCAGGTCGATCTGGACAAGGTACCGAAGGGGATGTGAGCGGCCGGGCGCGCTTACTGAGCGAGCGCACCCCAGAAGGCCTCGATGTCGGCGGGGGGGGGAGCTTCGATCGCGAGCGGTGCGGCCGTCACGGGGTGGGGGAGTGACAGCCGCCAGGCGTGCAGCGCGTGGCGTGGGAGCTCGAGGAGCGCGAGATCGGCGTTGGTGAGCTCGCCGTCCGCGCCGCGGGCGAAGCAGGTGTCGTCAGGGCCGTAGAGCTTGTCGCCGACGATGGGGGCTCCGAGCGCGGCGAGGTGAAGGCGGATCTGGTGCTGCCTCCCCGTCTCGAGCTCGCAGCGCACGCGCGCGTAGACGCGCTCCGGGTTACTGGGGGCTGCGCGCGTCTCGAGGACGGCGAAGCGGGTGGCGGCGTAGAGGGCGGATGGGGTGGCGCCGAGGCGCATCTTCACCTTGGTGGAGTGGGTCGGGTCGATCTCGACGGAGCGCTCGAAGCGGAGCTCGCGGGCGCCGTCGGCGGCGCCGGCGGCGGAGGCGTTGGGGATGCCCCACGTGAGCGCGAGGTACGTCTTCTCGACGTCGGCGCGCTTCTCGAACGCCCCCTTGAGCGCGCGGTCGCACGCGGGGCTCTTCGCGATGAGGATGACGCCGCTCGTCTCGCGGTCGAGGCGGTGCCCGAGCGAGAGCCACTCGCCGGGGCGCTGCGCCTGGAGCACCTTGATGAGCGTGTTCTTGTGGTAGCGGGCCGACGGGTGCACCGGCAGATGCGCGGGCTTGTCGACGGCGAGGAGGTGCTCGTCCTCGTAGAGGACCGGGACGTCGGTGGGGACGGGGTTCTCGTCCCACGGCGCGCGCCAGAGGAGGATCTGCTGGAAGGGGCGGACGCGATCGTTCGGGCGGAGGCGGCGCCCGGTGTCGTCGTACGCGCTCGCGCGGATGATGAACTGCGCGCGCGTGCGGCTCGTGCGCTTTAGCTGCGCTTGCAGGAAGACGTCGAGGCGCTGGCCGGCGACCTCGGGGGGGACGCGGAAGACCGACACGACCGAGCCGTCCGCCACGTCGGTGGGGCGGGTCCAGACGGCTTCGTCGGCGCGGCGGACGCGGGTCATGCCCAGAGTTTCCCGAGCGGAATCTCGAGCCCCTCGAAGCTCTCGGGCCGGAACAGCTCCTCCCCCTCGCACGACGCGGCGATGACGTACGCGCCGTCGCGAAGAGCGAGGCGCTCGAACGTGCGCCCCTCGGGGTCGACGATCCAGTACTCGGGGACGCCGAGCTGCGCGTACCAGCGGAGCTTGGTCACGCGGTCGTAGCGGCGGCTCGACGGCGATACCACTTCCACGACCAGGTCCGCCCTTCCCGTGACGAGCCCCTGCTGCTGCTCCACCGCGGCCACGTTCCCCTGCCGATAGAACTGAAGGTCCACCTCTTCAGCCCGTCCGCTTCTCGAGCGCCTCGATTCGGCGCTCGTGATCGTCGAGGCGGGCACGCACGCCGAGGCTCTTCAGGTCCTCACGGAGCGCGCGAAACTCCGCCGTGCTCGCGACGAGCTCCGTGGCGATGTGCATCTCCGCCCTGACCTGCTGATCTCGCAAGGCGTCGATGCGCTCGTTCGTGGCCGCGTTCGTCACGCGCACCTCGTCGCGAACGCCGCGCACCTCGTCCCGTATGCCCTTGAGAATCTCGATCGTGATGTCCGTCGGGTCCATCGCTCCTCCGAAGTATGACAGGCGCCCGGTGCACGAGCGAGGCCACGCGCGGCGCGTGTGGAGGTGCGAGGCGTGGCGAGTGGCCGGGCCGGAAAACGGGGTGGCAGGGCCAGCGTTCCCATCGACGAAATCAGCCGCGACGCGCGCAGAGTCGCGTGGCCTCGTCCTTGCTCTTGCCAGATGCCATACTCTGGAGGAGCAGCCATGGAATCGACAGACCTGACCATCGAGATCCTGAAGAGCATCCGCGACGAGGTGAAGGGAACGAACGCTCGCCTCGACAAGACGAACGCCCGCCTCGACGAGACCAACGCCCGCCTCGACTCGCTTCGCGATGAAACGAACACGCGCCTCGACGAGACCAACGTGCGCATCGACACCCTCACGCGCCGCGTGGTCGAGTCGGAGATCCGCACGTCCACGGCCATCACCGATCTTGCCGGCACGGTGCGCGAGCTGACCACCGTCTTGCGTACGCAGTCGGATCTCCGGCCGCGCGTCGAGCGGTGCGAGCAGGAGATCGAGGCGTTGAAGCACGGCGCGGGGCGGTGATCGCTCGCCCGCTCGGGCCCGCCCGCTACTTCTCGTACCTCCCCGCCGCCTCCCTCGCCTCCTTCGCCACCTCCTCCCTCAGCCCCTTCGGCTCCATCACCTCCGCCTTCCCTCCGAAGGCGAGCACCCAGCTCACCATCTCGTTCGTCCCCTCGGGCTCGAGCGTCATCTCGATGCCGCCGTCCACGTCGCGAAACTTCTGCGAGGCGTGCCAGACGCGCCGCTTCACGTAGTGCGCGACGCTCGCGTCGAACCGGATGACGACGTGCTTCTTCGGGCCGCGGATGATCCCGAAGGGCCCCGTCACTTCCGCGCGCGGGTCGAAGCCCCGCGGGTACTCGAACTTCTCGCCGGTGCGGTCGGTGTCGTCGATCTTGTCGAGCCCGAACGTGCGCACCTTGCCGTGCTCGTGGCTGAAGCCGAGCAAGTACAGCCCCTTCTTGTAGAGGACCAGCGTGTACGGATCGACCTTCACACGCCGCCCGTCCTTGAGCACGCACGTGATCCGCTCCTCGCGGAGGAGCTGCGTGATGACGTCGTTCACGACGTCCAGCTTTCCTTCCTCTGCCCCGCCGCCGCCGCCGCTGCTCCCGCCGTAGTCGTACACCCCTTCGTTCACGTCGAAGAGCTTGCGATCGAGGTTCTTCCAGTGCGCGTAGTCGCTCGTCCTCAGCGCGTGGGAGAAGCGATCGATCAGCGCGTCGAGGTCCTCTTTGATCCCGGTGCCCGCGACGAAGCCGAGCGCGTTGCGCACGAACGCGAGGGAGACCATCTCGGCGGTCGTGATGTGGAGGGGGTGCTCGCGGGAGGCGGAGGGGAGGCGCCAGAGCGCGCGGTGCCCTTCTCCTTGGCGCTCGACCGGGTCGGTGTCGCCGAGCTCCTTCAGACGGCGGAACGCGGTGGCGCGCGAGACGCCGAGGCGCTCCATGATGGCGGTGACCGGCTGCCAACCCGCGCGCAGAAGCACGCGAAGCTCGTCGCGCCGTTGGGAGGGGGTGAAGAGCGGCTTGGATTTGCGCGGTAGTGTCTTGCGGGGGCGGGGCATCGGAGCGCGACGGGATAACACCGGGCGCACCGAGCAGCACCTCCGTCGACGGTGTGTCCGGTGGGATACATGGACGCAGCAGTGGCTGCGACCTTCGCACGAGTGGCTGCGACATCCCAGCAGTGGCTGCCATTCACGTAGGAGTGGCTGCGATGCACGCAGCAGTGGCTGCGACCCACGCAGCAGTGGCTGCGACGACGCAGCAGTGCTTGCGACGCATCCCGCCGCGCGCGCGTGGGAGGGCGCTCCGCAGGGAATCGACTTCGCCGTCGGTCCAACCGTCTCAGGATTTGAGACGGTTGGCCTCTAGTGTTCTTTTCGCCGGCGAAAATCACTTCGCCGCGAACAAGAGAGAGCGCCGTGACCAAAGCCAAGACAGTCAAGAAGCAGACGAGCAAGAGCAGCAAGAGCAACAATGTGACCGCGAGCAACACGAGCCACCTGAACCCCAACGCCACGCCCGCCCCGAGCCCGGAGGTCTCGGCGCCGACCCCGGTGCTTGTCACGTCGGCCCCGGCCCTCGCTTCGGCCGTGGCTGCGGCGGCCCCCATCACGCCGCCCGGCGACATGCCGCCGGCGGTGGGGGCTCCGGCGACGCCCGTAGGGTGGTCGCCCACCGCGAAGAAGAAGCGCGGCGCGAAAGGACTGCGTCCAAAAGGGGTGCAGGTCACGGGCGCCGCGGCGGCGGCGTCGGAGCTCACGCAGTCAGCGACGTATGTTGCCGACTTCGGCTCTCGCGCTCCGGCGGCGGGGCAGGTCGCGTTCGTCGTGACGAACGCGTCGAAGTGGCGTGACGTCTGGCAGGTGGCGAAGAAGTTCTACACCTATGCCTCGGAGCAGCGCGCCGCATGGGAGAACGACGCCTTGGCGCAGATGGATGCGCTCAAGCCGGCGTTCGACTACGCCGCGTCGAGGGACAGCGCCATCACGGACAAGTACTCCGCGACGGCGAAGTACCTCGGCGAGACGAACGCGATCGCGGAGCGCGCGGCCGTGTCGCGCAAGGAGACCGGGAAAACGAAGGCAAAGGCAAACACGGGGGGCAACGCGACCGCTGCTGCGCCCGCCGCGTCCCCCGCGCCTGCCGCTCCCGCGTCACCTCCAACGCCGGCGGAGGTCGCACCGGCGGCGAAGTGACGCGGGACTGACCCTCCCTTCCCCCCGAGATCGGGGGGAAGGGCCGGGGTAGGGGGGCAGACCGCTCGAAGCGCCGAGCCACCGTGCGCACGAGCGCCGCTCGCGTAGACTGCCCGCGTGACTCCGCACCGCCGCGCCGCCGCGCTTTCTCTCTTCGCTCTCCCCGCCCTCGCCGCTCTCCTCGCGTTCCCCGCGAGCCCGACCGCCGGCTGCAGCGGCGGCTACGACTGCTCCACCGCCTGCGACGCGAACCAGTCGGCGATCTTCGTCCTGTCGTGCGCCCCGTCGGACCTCACCAGCGTCGCCCTCTCGGGCGCGTGCGCCGGCCCGAGCAGCAGCCCATCGAACTACCTCTTCGGCCCCTCGAACGTGTACCTCGCGATCACGAGCGCGAACCCCGGCGACTGCAACGTCGTCCTCACGTTCGCGAGCGGCTTCACGTACTCCGCCGTCGTGAATTTCGAGGCCTCGAGCGGTGCCTCGGCCTCCGGTTGCACGTGCTCGCAGTTCACGCTGCCGGCGCAGCACTCGTACAACGTCAACAACCCGAGCGCGACGTGCGCGGACGGAGGGGACGACGCGGGGGGCGACGCGGGCGAGGCGGGGGCGGGGTAGCGGGAGGAGGACGCGTCACTTCGCCCCCCCCGAGTCCTCCACCACGAAGCTCTTCCCGACCGTCACCGCCGCCCCTCCGAACGGCGGAACCTGCACGCTGCGGAACTTGCCGGCGATGCACGCGCCCACTTCGCTCCCCGCGAACGGCGGCTTATCCACGACGGCAGATTGAACACTCCCGCTGGGCGCGAACGTCACCACGACGTGACCGGAGCCCGTTGGCCCCCCTGGCTTCTTGCAGTCCTTGACGCTCACCGCGGCAAGCGCCGCCGCTGCAGCCGCGCGATCGAACGGGGGACCAGCCTGAACGGGGGCCGGGGGAGCGGCCTCGAAGGGCTCGCCGCCGGAGATCGCGCCTTGGATGTCCGCGGGGGGCATGCCGAGGGGGGAGGGGGGTTGACCGAGTCGCTCCAGCGACTGCGCAATGCGCTCCAGGGACCTAGGGGTCACGAGCGTCGGCATCTTCCAGAAGATCGCCCAGCTCGCAACACCAGCGAAGATGGGGAGCGAGATGAGCAGGGCCACCACCACATGTTCGTTGCCTCGTCGGCTCGTAAGAGGAGCCGGAAGCGCGGCTGCCATCTGGCGGTAGGGCGACGCGCTCACCTCCCAAGCATAGCCCACGCCGCTCGTCTCAGCCGCCGCCACCGCCCCCTCCGCACCGCACCTCCCCCCCCTCCTTCACGCACTTCTCGAACCCGACCCCCGTGCACGAGTAGCTCCGCTCTTTCCCCGCGAAGCAGTACCGAATCGTCGCCCCTTCGCACCGCGGACGTTCCCCCGCCCTGCACCCGCCGCCATGCGCGACGCACGCTCCGACCGCCCCCGCTCCGGACCTCCGCTTCTCGCACGCAAGCCCCGCCGCGCCGCAATCGACCCGCACCTGGTGCCCCTGCATGCACCCGATCGCGACGTTCCCCTCGCAACGCGCCGCCTTCCCCGCGCACGCCGCCGACGTCGTCGCGCACCCCGCCTTCCCGTCGACCGTCGCGCACGCGAGCCCGAACGCCGAGCAGTCCTCGCTCCCCAATCTTCCGTGGTCGCACTGAATCGCCCGGTTGCCGCTCGGCGAGCACCACGTGACGGGGCCCCGCTTCGGGTTCCCCTTCAGCGCGTTCTCTTCGTTCTGCGCCTCGTCCTCGGTGCACTCCGTCTTCCGACCGAGCACGCACGTCGCGTCGTCGCCGACCTGCACGCACTCCTCGCCGCTGCGCGCGCACTCGCGGACGCCGATGACCTTCTCGTACGAACAGCTGACCGCGCGCCCGCTCGCGTCGCACCAGCCGACCCGACCGTCTCGACCGTGCCCCGCGCACGTATCCGGCGACACGCCGCGCAGCGCGCATGTCCGCAGCTCGTCGCACGACTTCGCGTGCAGACCGCACTCGCGTAACAAGAGCGAGAACTTCACCCCGTCGGGCGACGCGAGCTGGCCCATCATCGACTGCACGCACCCCGGGACGCTTCGCAGCGTCTCGGCCGGCGCCGGCACCGCGAGGCTCGGACACGACGTCAGGAGCGCGCACATGGTCTCCACGTCTTCGACCGCCGGAGGCACCACGCGCCCCTGCGACGCCGCCACGACATACTCGGGCACACTCGCGTCCCCCGCGGGCGCTTGCGCCACCTCGGCAGGAGCCCCTGCGTCCGTCTCCTGCGCGCTCGCCGGCGCGTGCGCGACCTCTTCGCTCGACCCTATCCCATGAAGCGGAACCTCGGCGTTGCCCGCGCCACACGCCACGACGGCGAGCGCGACGAGGAGAGGCGTGGTTCGCGTGCTTCGCAAGACCGCCAAAGCATACCAGTCACCGAAACGCCGCCTCCCCCCTCTGCCGGCGGTGTTACAACCCGGGCTTCACGGAGGGGAGACCTCGATGGACGCCTACCAGCGCATCGTCTGCAAGTGGTGCAACGGCCAGAACACGAACCCGACGTCGTGCGCCTTCTGCGGCGCGCCGCTCGACGTGCAGAACCTCGTCAGCCAATCGGGCTGGCGCGAGGCGCCGCGCTTGCGCGACATGACGCAGATCCAGTTCGACCAGAGCACCTGCCAGGTCGAAGGGGAGATCGTCCCGGTCGTCGAGATCAACCTCGCGCCGAACGAGTGGGTCTACTTCGAGCACCACTGCATGCTCTGGAAGGCGGACAACGTCCCGCTCACGGTGATGAACCTGCAGGGGCCGAAGCGCTCCTTCTTCCGCATGCCCCACATCGTGACGATCGCGAGCGGCCCCGGTCGCGTCGCCTTCAGCCGCGACGCCACCGGCGAGATCGTCGTCCTGCCGCTGCAGCCCGGCATGGAGATGGACGTGCGCGAGCATGCGTTCCTCCTCGCGAGCGGCCGCGTCGCGTACACGTACGAGCGCATCAAGGGGCTCGCGAACATCCTCCACGGGGGCAACGGGATGTGGCTCGACCGGTTCATCTCGCAGCAGGCGCTCGGCCTCCTCGTCCTGCACGGCTACGGCAACGTCTTCGAGCGCACGCTCGCCCCCGGCGAGAGCATCCAGATCGAGCCGGGCTCGATGCTCTACAAAGAGGCGAGCGTCACGCTCCAGGCCGAGCAGATCAAGCTCACGAGCGGCATCTTCGGCGGCACGTCGATGTACCTCGCGCGCCTCACGGGCCCTGGCCGCGTCGGCATCCAGTCGATGTACCACCACCACGAGAGCGGGGAGTAACGGCCATGTCCGGCCCCTCCGGCGTCACCCCGCCCCCCATCTGCCCGTACTGCGGCACCAACTTCGGCGCGGGTGGCCCCACCTTCGCCACGTGCCCGGCGTGCGGCGCCCCGCTCGACATCGCGATGCGCGTCTCCCCGTCCGGCTGGACCGAGCTCCCCGCCGCGCGCGACATGGCGCGGATCCAGTGCGGCCACTCATCCCTCCAGATCGAGGGCACGATCGGCCCCGTCGCCGACTTCACCCTGGCGCAAGGGGAGGGGGTCTACTTCGGCCACCACGAGCTCCTCTGGAAAGACCCGTCCGTCGCCGTGACAGCGCGCAGCCTCGCCGGCGCCTGGAAGCGCATGCTCGCCGGCCTCCCCATCCGGATGCTCGACGCCGTCGGCCCCGGCCGCATCGCCTTCAGCCGCGACGCCGCGGGCGAGACGCTCGCCGTCCCGGTGCACCACGGCATGTCGGTAGACGTTCGCGAGCACCTGTTCATGGTCGCGACCCACACCGTCCAGTACGACTGGTTCGACCCGGGCGTCTGGTTCCAGACCGGCACGGGGAGCGAGCGGGAGACGCACTACCCCGTGGGCTTCCTCATGGACCGCTTCACGGCCCCCTCCCAGCCGGGCCTCCTCCTCATCCACGCCCACGGCAACGCCTTCCTCCGCCGCCTCGCCCCTGGCGAACGCATCCTCATCAAGCCCGCGGGGCTCCTCTACAAGGACTCTTCCGTCACGGGCCACCTCCACTTCGAGCGCCCCCGCCAGACCACCCGGAGCATCTGGACCTGGGGCGAGCGTTACATGTGGCTCGCGCTCACCGGCCCGGGGCGGGTCGCGGTGCAGTCGGCGTACGGGCACTCGCACGATCCGGGGGGGGCGATCACAGGGGGGACGCACCTGACCGAGCATCAGTGGTAGAAGCGCAGGCAACAGCATGGAGATTCTCTTCGTATCCACGGAGCTCGCCCCGTACGTAAAGGTCGGCGGCCTGGCCGACGTCGTCGCCGCCCTCCCGAAGGCCCTTCGCCAGCTCGGGCACAAGGTCACGGTCCTGCTCCCCCGCTACCCCGCGTTCGAGGCGGCCGGCCTCTCGCTGGCGCGCCGCCTCACGCCGCTCAAGTTCACGCTCGGCGCCAAGTCGTGGGACATCACCGTCTTCGACGCCCGCCTGCCGACGCAGGTGGAGCTCGTCCTCGTCGACGCCCCCGGCCTCTTCGACCGCGACGGCGTCTACGGCGCGCGCGAGACCGGCGAGGACTACCCCGACAACGCGACCCGCTTCGCCGTCCTGTCGCGCGCCGCCGCGGAGATCGTGAAGCAGCGCGCCGCGAGCGGCACCCCGTTCGACATCGTCCACTGCCAGGACTGGCCGGCGGCGATGGTTCCGACCTACCTGCGCGAGATCGCCAAGGACGCACCGGAGCTCGCCGCCCCGAAGACCGTCCTCACGATCCACAACCTCGCCCACCAGGGGACGTTCCCGAAGGACGCGCTCCCGATGCTCGGCCTCCCGTGGGAGGAGTTCCGCATCGACGGGATCGAGTTCTACGGCGGCCTGAACATCCTGAAGCTCGGCATCCTCACCGCCGACGCGGTCACCACGGTGAGCACGACGTACGCCCGTGAGATCCAGACCCCCGAGCTCGGCTACAAGCTCGACGGCGTTCTTCGCGACCGCGCGCGCGCCATCGTGGGGATCACGAACGGCGTCGACTACGCGGTGTGGAACCCCGCGACCGACTCCGCGATCGCCGCGCGCTACGACGCCGAGGACCCTGCGAACAAGACGCGCTGCAAAGGCGCGCTGCAGAAGGAGCTCGGCCTGCCGATCGACGCGCACGTGCCGCTCATCGCGAGCGTCGGGCGCATCGTCGAGCAGAAGGGGAGCGACCTCATCGCGGGGGCGCTGCCGAAGCTCGTTCGCGCGACGGAGGCGCAGTTCGTCGTCGCGGGGGACGGCGACGCGTCGCTCGTGAAGAAGATCGAAGACGCCGTGAGCAAGGGGCACGGCCGCGCCGTCTTCGCCCGCGCCGCGAGCGAGCCGCTCGCGCACCGCATCTACGCCGGGGCGGACATCGTCCTCGTCCCGAGCCGCTTCGAGCCGTGCGGCCTCGTGCAGCTCTACGCCCAGCGCTACGGCACCTTGCCGGTCGCGCGCGCCACGGGGGGGCTCGTCGACACGGTGGTCGACTGCGACGCGAAGCTCGAGACCGGGACCGGCTTCCTCTTCGACGAGATGACCGCAGACGCGCTCCTCGGCGCGACGGAGCGCGCGATCGCCGCGCGCATCACGCCGCGCTGGCCGGCGCTCGTCCGCCGCGTGATGAGGCTCGACCGCGGCTGGGAGCGGCCGGCGCGGCAGTACGAGCAGGTGTATCGGTCGCTCGTGGCGCGGTAGGGCTGTCCTCCTCGATACCGCGCGCGCTCGATTGCCTACGCGAGGCTGCCCGCTTCGATCACCCCACCCCCCTGGCCCCCCGCCCCGCAGGCACTGTGCAGTCATCGCATCTCTCGGTCGGAGCAGAGAACAAGGGTGCCCGTGTCGCTCGCGAACGAGAGCCCCCCACCCGGCCTCCCCCCGAATCGGGGGGAGGAGAACGCTGGGCCAGATCGAGAGGACGGAGCGCACCGCACTCTGCCCCAGCCGAGAATTTTGCGAAGAGACACGCACGCCACGTTTTCTCCTCCCCCCGATTCGGGGGGAGGCCGGGTGGGGGGCTTCTCTTCGCGCGCTCGATCGATCGCGAATGCCCGCGTGAGATGCGATGAATGCTCAGTGCCTGCGGGGCGGGGGGCCGGGGGGGTGGGGTTCACCGCAGCTCCGCCACCTGCTCGCCGAAGATCCGCTCGAGCCCCGAGAAGAGCGGGTCGCTCACTTCGACGCGGAACTGCGCGCCCAGGGACAGCACCACCTCGGCGCCGCTCGGGAGCGCCATGTGGAGCATCACCGGGCAGCTCCCTTTCGCGGACGAGAGCACCCCGGCCATCTTTTCGAGCTCGGCCTCGCCCGTGCGGCTCGTGTCGACGCGAATCGCGAGCGCCTTCGCCTCGGCCTTCACGGCGTCGACCAGGAGGTGCGCCTCGTTCAGGAAGATCGTCGGCTCGCGCGGGCCCTCCTCGGGCTCTTCGGGGGCGTCCTCGTCTCGGCGCGGGAAGCTGACTTTGCCGGTGACGAGCACGGGCTCCCCCGCGGTGAGGACGTGCGCGTACGTCTCGATCGCCGAGCCGCGCACTTTGACGGTAACGCGGCCGCTCAGGTCCTCGAGCTCGAAGAAGGCGACCTTGCCGCCGCCGTCCTTGAACATCTTCTCGCGGTACCCCTCGACCATCCCGGCGAGGCGGACGATCGCCCAGTCGTCCATCCCCGCGCACTCGGAGACCGGGTTCGCCTCGAAGCGGGCGAGGGCGCTGGCCCCTTTGAGGTAGCGCTCGAGCGGGTGGCCGGACACGTAGAAGCCGAGCGACTGGCGCTCGCGCACCAGCGTCTCGCGTCGATCCCACGGCGTGCAGTCGGCATAGTCGCCGGCGGAGAGGCGCGCTTTCGCATCCTTCGGGACGGCGGCGTCGAAGAGGCCGAAGAGGTTCGACTGGCCGGTGTCGCGGTCGCGGCTGGCGGCGCGGGAGCGCTCGAGGGCGATGTCGATCGACGCCAACGCGCGCGCGCGAGAGACCCCCTGTTTGACCAGCGTCAGATCGAACGCCCCGCACTGCACCAGCGCCTCGAGCACGCTCTTGTTGAACTTCTTCGCGTCGACGCGCGCGGCGAGATCGAACATGTCGCCGAACGGCCCCCCCTGCGCGCGCGCCTCGAAGATCGTCTCGAGCGCCGCCCCCCCTACCCCGCGCACGGCGCCGAGGCCGAAGCGGATCTGCGGCCCGCACTTGTCCTTTACTCGCTCGCTGCGCAGCGCTTTCCGGTCGGCTGCCGGGTGCGTGTAGACGACCTTGAAGTCGGTGTCGCTCTCGTTGATGTCGGGGGGGAGCACGGTCATCCCCATCGCCCGCGCGTCGGCGATCGTGCGGACGACCTTCTCGATCTTCTCCTTGTCGCTCGTCATGATCGCGCAGAGAAGCTCGACCGGGTAATGCGCCTTCAAGTAGGCGGTCTGGTACGTAATCAGCGCGTACGCCGCGGAGTGCGACTTGTTGAAGCCGTACCCGGCGAAGAACTCCAGGAGCGCGAAGATCGTCTCGGCGTCCTCCTGCGTGACGCCGTTCTTGATCGAGCCCTCGACGAACGTGCTCTTCTGCTTCGCCATCTCCTCCGGCTTCTTCTTCCCCATCGCGCGGCGGAGGAGATCGGCGCCGCCGAGCGAGTAGCCGGCGAGCGCCTGGGCGATCTGCATCACCTGCTCCTGGTAGACGATGACGCCGTAGGTCGGCGCCAGGAGGTGGTCCACCTTCGGGTGCATCTTCTTGATCGGCTGGCGGCCGTTCTTGCAGTTGACGAAGTCGGTCACCATGCCGCTGCCGAGCGGGCCGGGGCGGTAGAGGGCGACGGCGGCGACGATGTCCTCGAAGCAGTCGGCCTTCAGGTCCTTGAAGAGCTGCTGCATGCCGCTCGACTCGATCTGGAAGACCCCCTTCGTTTCGCCGGAGGCGAGGAGCTGGAAGGTGGGCTTGTCGTCCATCGGGATGGCGGAGATGTCGAACTTGCGTCCGTCTCTCTGCAGGTCAGGCCGTCCGTTGATGAGTCGCTGTGCGATCTCGAGGACCGTCAGCGTCTTCAGACCGAGGAAGTCGAACTTGACGAGCCCCGCCTGCTCGACGTCGTCCTTGTAGTACTGGGTGACGTACGCGCCGCTCTTCTCGTCGCGGAAGACCGGCACGTGGTCCCACAAGGGGCCTTCGCTGATCACGATCCCCGCCGCGTGCTTGCCGGCGTGGCGCGTGAGCCCCTCGAGCTTCATCGACTGCGTGAGGAGCTCGCGGACGCGCGGATCGGTCTCGAAGCTCGCCTTGAGCTTCGGCTCGAGCTCGAGGCTCTCGGCGATCGTGTACGTCTCCGCCGGGGTCTTGCGCGGGATCAGGTTCGCGATCTGCTGCGCTTCGACCGGGGTCATCGCGATGCAGCGGGCGACGTCTTTGATCACGCTCTTCGCCTTGAGCTCGGCGAACGTCGCGATCTGGCCGACGCTCTCGTCGCCGTATTTCCGCTGCACGTAGGCGATGACCTCGTCGCGCCGGTCCATGCAGAAGTCGATGTCGAAGTCGGGCATCGACACGCGCTCCGGGTTCAGGAAGCGCTCGAAGAGGAGGTTGTACGGGATGGGATCGAGGTCGGTGATCCGCATCGCGTACGCGACCAGCGATCCCGCGCCGGAGCCGCGCCCCGGGCCGACGGGGATGCCGTTCTCTTTCGCGTAGCGGATGAAGTCCCAGACGATGAGAAAATAGCCGGGGAACTTCATCTTCGCGATGACGTCCGCTTCCCACGCGAGGCGCTTTCGGTACGCGTCGCGGTCCACGGTCTTGCCGGCGGCTTCGAAGTCCTGGAAGCGGCGCTCGAGCCCTTCGCGCGCGACGTGGTGGAAGTACCCGTCGGTGTCGTACCCCTCGGGGACCTTGAAGCTCGGGAGCATCGGCTCGCCGAGCTTCAGCTTCAGGCCCGAGCAGCGCTCGGCGATCGCCATCGTGTTCGCGATCGCTTCGGGCCACGACGAGAACGTCTGCGCCATCTCGTCTTGCGACTTCAGGTACATCTCGCTCGAGCCGTGGTGGCGCTCCTTCGCTTCGGCGTACGAGCGGCCCGTCTTGATGCACGAGAGATAGAGGTGCGCTTCGGCGTCGTCGCGCTCCGCGTAGTGGACGTCGTTCGTCGCGACGAGGGGGAGATCGAGGGACCGGGCGAGGTCGACGAGGATGCCGTTCAGGATCGGCTGCTCGGGGAGGCCGTGGTCCTGGAGCTCGACGTAGAGGCTCCCCGGCTCGAAGACGTCCTTCAGGCGGGTGAGGACGCGGCGGCCTGCTTCGGGGCCCTCTTCGAGGATCGCCTGGGAGACGACGCCCCCCATGCAGCCGGTCATCGCGACGAGCCCCTTCGCCTTCGCGGCGATCGCGTCGAGCGCGACGGCGAAGGTGCCGGGCGCGCTGGGATCGGGGGTGACCTGGCCGCGAGTGACGAGGCCGACGAGGTTCTTGTACCCCTCGGAGGTCGCGGCGAGGAGCGGGAGGTGGTGGGCGTGGCCGCCGTGGGAGCCTTCGGCGCGGGGGAGGACGACGTCGAGCTCCGCGCCGAGGATCGCCTGGACGCCTTGCTCCTTGGCGGCCTTGTAGAAGGTGATCGCGCCGAACATGTTCGCGTGGTCGGTCATCGCGACGGCGCGCATGCCGGCGGCCTTCACGCGCTTGACGAGGTCCTTCACCTTCACCGCGCCGTCGAGCATCGAGTACTGCGTGTGGGCGTGGAGGTGGACGAAGTCCGGCATGGGGGTGACGTCCTCGGTTAGCACGTCTGTCGCGGGCTCTCATCCCTCAGCCCGTCTCGCTTCTCCTCCCCACGGATCCCCCTCGGAAGCGGCGCCAGCGATACGCCAACCTAGCCGGTCCGAAACCCCACCCCCCTGGCCCCCCGCCCCGCAGGCAAGGCTCGTCCCATGCGCTCCGCGATCTGGGCCTGCGTCAGCCCCGCCCGTGCCCGACGCTGCGCCGATTCGCGGAGGCGGCGGGTGCGCGGCTCCGGATCACGCTCGAGCAGAAGCGGCGACCAAGACCAAAGAAGGGTGGCGGAAAGCGCGCCGCGTAACGCGACCGGGCGAGGGGCTCGCCCTAGCGAGCCAGACAACGGCCCGCGGCCGTGCTAGCGAGCGGCGCAATGACAGAACGGTGACTTTGGGCGTCTCCGTCACGTCTTCCGGCGTGCTTTTCTCGGCAACAAGGCTTGAATAGGTTGCCGACTGAACGGCGGCTCACTTAGCATCCGTCGGCGTTTATTTTTGAGGAGGCATCGAATGAAGCTTGGAACCGTCGTGTTTCTTGGAGCCACAGGGCTGGTGTCATTGACCGTCGCCGGCGCGAGCGTGGAGGGCTGCGGCAGTAGTACCCCCACCACGAACGGTAGCTCCAGCAGCGGAGGGAGCAGCGGAGGGGGGAGCAGCGGCTCCAGCAGTGGAAGCATCTCCACGGGAAACCAAAGCTGTGACGACGGCGGCGCATGCACGCAGCAGCCCCCGTCGACCGGCTCGGCGACCACGTCGACGACTCCGCAGAACTTCGCGCTCCACCATATCCACCTGGGCGACGAGTCCGACTCGCAGGGGAACCCGAACTGGTACCTCTACGGCTACAACCTCGACAACAAGGACACCGCGGTGTCATCAACCGACGTGTGCTCGCTCGCTCCGAACTCGAACAAGAAGAACCAGGTCGACGGCCCTGGCGGCCTCGACAACTCGTTCGGAGAGAATATCGTGGCGGCCCTCCTCACGGCGGTCGTGTCGAACCCGAGCGCGACGATCGACAACAGCCTCGCCGAGGGGCACTTCACGGTCCTCTTCGACGTGACGGGCCTTTCGGGTGCCAAGGGCCAGTCTGCGACGGGGCTCACCGGGCAGATCTTCGCCGGCGTCCCCTTCAACCAGGGGCCAAACTCGGCGACCGCCGTGCCGACGTTCACGTCGGCTGACAACTGGCCGGTCGACCCGAGCTACGTCACGAGCACGATCAGCGGCACGACCCTCACGCCGCCGGTCACGTCGAAGGTCACCTTCTCCGGCGCGTACATCAACAACGGCGTGTTCGTCAGCGGGACCCCGACCGACGTGACGCTGACGTTGACGATCTCCGGCGTGCCGCTCGTCGTCCCGATCCAGCACGCGATCATTACGTTCAACACCCCTGGGGCCGACGGCGGCGCGGGCAACATCTCGGGCGGGATCATCGCCGGCGTCATCGACGCGCAGACCCTTGTGACCAACTTGCAAGGGGTCGCGGGGAACATCGAACTGGAACTCTGCCAGGGGAGCGTGTTCCAACAGCTCGCGACGTCGATCCTCCAGACAGCCGACATCATGGACGACGGGTCGAACGCCCCGGGGACCCAGTGCAACGGCATCTCAATCGGCGTCGGCTTCGACGGCGACGAGATCCAGCAGCCGCAAGTCACCGGGACGGCGTCGACGGGAACAAACCCGTGCGCGGACGGCGGGGCGGACGGCGGCGGAGCGGCCGACGCCGGGACGGACTGAGACGAAGAGCGCGTAGCGCGGGAGCCCGTGGTACGCGCGTGAAGTGTGAGGCCCCGGGCCGCGAGAGCGGTGCCGGGGCTTCGACTTTTCTAGTCGTTTGCATACCGCCCGTCGAAGGGGCGAGGCCGGTTGGTCCCCCTTCTCTCAACCAGCCGCGACCTTCTTCTTGCGTGCCTCACTGCGAGACAGCGGCCCCGAATCAGAACGCAAACGTCACCCCCGCCCAACATCTGCATCTTCTCCACTTTCGGATGCACCCCGAGTAGATCCCACACGGGGCAGTGAGAGCCGCCGCCCTCCGAGTGAGATGGATCACGTGGGGCGAGCGGGGCGGGCGACGAGGGACGCGAGGTAGATCGCCAGCAGCGGCAGCAGCTTCGACGTGTGGCCTAGCGCCATCCACCAGCGCGGCGCCCATTCGGGTGGCACGAACGAGCCTTCGTGCTCCGTGAGGATGGCCAGCGACACCACCAGCACCCAGGTCCAGGGGGACGCCAGGGCGCTTCGCGCGACCAGCAGGCAGACCAGCGCGATGGGCAGGACCACGAACGCCAGGTGGTGCTCGAACGCGTACGTGGGCGCGACGATCATCACGACCACCAAGGCCGCGGTGCGCCCCTCGACGGTCGCCCCACGCCAGACAGCAAGGCCCACACCCGCGAGCAGGAGCGCGACGGCGCCTACCTGGAACGCGGTGGCCGCGGGTGAGAGGTGGAGGCGGTCGCCGCTTCCCTGGTCGAACATCCAGAACGCCATCGCGCCCAGCGAGTGATTGCCGGTCCAATCGATGGGGACACTGAGCCCGTGGTAGGGGTGCCCCGGAAGGAAGCCGAGCAGAACATCGCTCATGAACCGAAACCCGCGGGCGCCCAGCAGCGCGCACGAACCGAGCACCAGCGCGGCGGCGCTGCCGGCGACGATGAACGCCTCGCGCCACCGTCGCTGGGAGAGTGGAACCAGGACGAGCAGGAACGGGCTCATCTTGATGGCGGCGGCGAGCCCCAGGACCGCTCCTGCCCAGGGCGAGCGCTCGCGCCCGCACCACCACAGGGCCAGCAGCAGTAAGACGATGCCGTTGACCTGCGCCATCATCTGCGTGGACCGCAACGGCCAGAGCGCGCAAGTGGCGACGAGCAGCGCCGTGGTGGCCGGCTTGCTGCGCTCCCCGACCCAACGCTCGAGCAGCGCCACCGATCCGAGGAACGCGGCGACCGTCAGGGCCATCCAGACCAAGCGCGCACTGAACGCCGAGAGCCACGTGGCGGGCAGCAAGAGCTCCGCGAGCAACGGCGGATAGAAGTAGGGATGGACCTCCGGCAGCTTCGCGATCCGCGCCGCCTGCTGCAGGTCGTCGAGGGAGTAGGGGTCGAGCCCCTCGCGGATGGCGACGGCTGCAGCGTGGAACGAGCCGTAGTCGTTGGTGCTGCGGGCGCGCAGGACCTCGAGAACGTCGAAGTAGCCGAGCCGCAAGTAGAGGATGGCCCAGGCGATGTGCCTGGTGAACGAGTCCATCCTCATGCGGCTCTCCATACCAGAAATCGTCGCCGCGCTTCTCTCGGTCAGCGTTTCTGGTCGTTCACGTGAACGGCCGCGTCGAAGGGGCGAGGGCGGGGATCCCCGTGACGGCGGGTCCCCGCCCCCTCTTGTCACTCACTCCGCGACAACTCCAGCGAGCGCCCAACTCGAGGACATCGTCGGGCCGATCGGCGTGTAGGTGAAGCCCGGGCTCGTCGTCCCGTTAGGTTCGATCTGCCAGATCTGATAACTCCCTGCGTTCCCCCAGAGGATGTCGCCGAGGCCATCGCCATTGAAGTCAGCGACCGCCCCGAACGTCCAGCCCGAGTCGTTTCCCAGCCCCCAATAGTTCGCCGCATAACCGTTCTGGATTAGCCAAGCTTCCACGCCCCCACTCGTATTGATCCAGAGGATGTCGGCCGTGCCGTCTCCATTGACATCACGCATTCGAGTTGTTGAACCGTTCCAGCTCAACCCGGCCACGGTCCAAGCTGAGGTCACGTAGCCGGGGTATGTGGCCGACGCCAGAGTAAAGTCGCTGATCTTCCAGATCGCCGTCGCCCAATTGGACGTGTTGAGCCAAAGAATGTCGTCGGTGCCATTGCCGTTAAAGTTCCCTGTCGCGGCGATCACCCATGGCGGGTACGTGACGGCGACGTCGTAATAGCCGTTCGCCTGACCGTTCGATATTCCCCACACTTCGACGGTGCCCGTGGACACCTGGTACCAAAGAATGTCGTCCGTGCCGTCACCATTGAAGTCCCCCGTGCCGACCATCGACCAGGTCGAGTTAACCGACCCAGGATACGTCGTGGACAGAATAGTGCCCTGTCGCATGAGGCAGATCATGGTGCTCCCTGAGCTCGGGTCCCAAAAGAGAAGGTCCCCTTGACCGTCTCCGTTGAAGTCCCCTGTCTCCCGGATGGTATATCCGGACATCCAACTCTCGGGCCCCAGGGCAACCGTTCCGCCGTCCGGCAGGCCAGGCACAAGGTAGGTGTTCCCGTAGTACCCGTTCTCGTCGTTCGTTGGCTTCACAAGCCAAGACTGGATCTCGTTCGCGCTGGAATTCTCGAAGACGATAGCGCTCGTTCGCGGAGCAGCGGGCGGGACGCCGGCCAGCGCAGTCACGAGCGCACCCGTCGGTGAGCCGAGCCCGGTGGCTAGGTCGTACCCAGTTTCTGCATTCCAGTCCCCCCCAGTGACGCATGTGGAAGGCGGCTGGTATGAACAACCCGACGTAATGTCGTGAAACAAACTCCCATAGTTCGAGCCGCGGGCGAGTTGGTATAGGGCTGGGTTGGCAAACCCCACGGGCGGCAGGCCGTTGTCTTCCGCCACTTCGTTGACGACCGCCGTGAAGGCCGCCCACAGCGGGGCGGCCGCACTAGTCCCACCAAATTGGTTGAGGTGGCCGTTAAAGTAGGCAAGATTGTAGGACGCCGACGCAGAGACGTCAGGCATGTTTCGATAGACTGTGGAGCCGCCATTCGCGGCCATGCTGATGGCGCCCTGGTACGGCGGAATCACGATGCCCCCACCGCCAGCGAACTCCGAGACCCATCCACTACTCGCACCGCCGCTACTATCCCATACCACCTCGCTCTGCCACACCTCACTTGTAACGGACAACGTCGTGCCGCCCACGCTGGTCACAGTTGGTTGAAGTCTCAAGTCAAGCGCGGTGCCGCTCCCCCAAGTGGAAACTCCGCCCGAGTCGCCACTAGCACTGTAAATCGATTGCCCCTGTAGAGCCATCTCTTGGAGGGCCACCCAACCAGCTTCGGTTGAAATGGTCGGGAAAAACGAACTGCTAAATTGCAAAATATAGGCGTTACTGGCCATTTTCTCGAATGCAACATCGTTAGAGTCCGTAAATGCGACGATATTTACTTGTGGAGCCAGGGCCATTACCATTTCGATATCGCCCTCACACTCTTCGTCAAATGCGGTTCCCTCCGTGATGGCGCCTATCTGCGTTAGAGTTCCTGCAAAGAATGCGACGTATGTCTCCCAATAGTTTATGTCCGACGGCAGCCAGTTCGCTGGAGTCCCCCCCGCCGCTCCTGGCTCGTACAGGCCGACCGTTTGCCCAGTTCCGAAGTAGGAGTCGCCGTGTAGATATGCGGCCTGGAGATCCCCTGGGGTGAGGTATCCGCCGTATCCGTCGCCGTCCGGCCTGAGGTCGCGCGCAGAGCTTTGAGCCGAGGCTGGAGCCTTCGCTGGGCGTTGGACTGCGTAGTCATCAAGGCCACTGACGTGAGCGATCGGCATGGATAGGTCTACGGAAGGCTCCGTGTCGGGCCTAAAGAATGTCGTCCCGTCCGGGCGCAGCGCTCGAACGAGCCTCACATCGAACGCCGCCTCGACGTCGGCCGCGGAACCGTCCAGGAAGGCCACGAGGCGGTTCGGATGCGGCGTCACTGTGAAGTTCTTGGACTCCGCCCACGCGACGAGGCGTTGATAGTCGTCGACGGACGCCCCGTATCGCTCCCCGAACTCCTCCGGCTTCAGATACTTTCGGAAGTGCGGGCTCTGCGGGTCTGAGACCTGATCTACAGCCGTCCGGATAGCTTCGCGGTCCCTGACGGGCAATGCTACGAGCACGCTCATTGCCTTCGAGGGGGGCAGCTCGTCGATGACGGGAGCTTCTGCCATGTCACTCGTTAGGTGACCCGATAGGTGCTGTCGGCCGTCCGGTAGCATCTGCGCTTGGGTGACACTCGGGGATATCGCCTGCTGCGACTCCGATCTCTTGTCCGCAGAACCGCACGCGCACATTGCGGCGACCACTAGGGCCGTTCCAGAGGCTCCAGTGAGCATTCTTTGTTTGTGCATTGGTCATCTCCCACAAGAGGGTTGAAGGGGGTGAGGATTCCGAAAGCAGGAGACCGCGTTGTCGCGATATACTGCAAGCGTTGCGGGAAGGAAGGCGTTGAGGCTTCGGGGGACTTGAATGCAGGCCGCGCGCGGCAACAAGACCGCCGGGGTGACGTTTGCGTTCCGATTCGGGTGACCGTTTCGGAGTGAGGCACGCAGAAACAAGGAGGATTGCGGCGGCGCGAAGCGTCTAGAGAAAGGCGCAGGTGCGAGAGAGGGCGACGATGACCGCGCAAACAGCCTTCTCTCTGCTGGCACGGGCTCGCCGCCTTCGGCTCCCGGACGAACTTATCCGCTTGTTGCCGCCTTGTGCTGTTTGTTACTGCCCTGTTCCTATCTAGGTAGTCGACCTGATGAACGGGCGTTGCCCGCAACGTAGGCTGCGTGCGGCTCTCGACGCAGACACGCCGCTTTGCTCTCTCGCAAGCGACGGGTTCGAGCTCCTCCGCGAGGAACGGGAACACGCATCGCATCGCGCAGGAGGCCCTCCTCGCCCAGCTCGCGGCCGACGAGCGGGAAAGCGCCGCGGACATGGAAGCGATCCGCTAGACCGGCGTGGGCTGGGCTTCGAGGCGGCGACGCCGTCCTCGTATCCGCCTACGAGCCCCTCGTATACCGAGACGACATCCGTCGCCCCCGAGACCTCCGCCCCGTCGAGCGAGACTGAAAATACCTCGCCCGAGCCTTCGGGAGCCTCTCCGGGGACCGTCGCACTGGAATCCGAGACTCTTTTCTCGTCGCCTTCTCGTTCCGTTCTCGTAGGCGCCGACCAAGCGTCGTCCCCGCCTACGAGCGCGTCGTCGAGGTAGAGCCTCGCGAAGTCTCCCTCGACGAGGCGCTCGTCCCCGCCGACGAGGCCCTCGTCTCGGCATACGAGCCCCTCGTGTCGGCACACGAGGCGGTCGTACCCGGAGACGAGCGCCTCGTACCCGCCTAGGAGGCGACGTGCCCGTCCGACGAGCCCCTCGTCGCGGTCTACGAGAGCCGCGTCGCCATCGACGACGCTGCAAGTTGCCGGAATCGCGGTGCTCGCCGGGGAAATCGAAAAAAGCGATCGGGCGACCGTAAATCGGCCCGCCTCGTTACCCATAAGCGTCCGAGGGGCACTGAGGCTCCTCACGAACCGAAGTCACTGACAGCCCTAGCCGAGAGTCCAGCCATGTCCGTCAAGAACAGCAACACCGACAAGAAGCACACCGCGACCGCAGTGAAAGCAACGCACACGCAAACGCACGTCAAAGGAGAAACCGCCATGTCGACGAACGAAAAGAACAAGAAGAGCCACAGGAGCCCGATGAAGACCAAGAGCCCGAAGAGCACAGAAACCTCGAACACCGTCGAGACCGCGGTCGCCACGCCAGCTACGAGCGCGACGACCGCAGCCGCGACACCGACGGCGACCGCGCCCCCCGCACTGTCGTCGCCCCCGAGCATTCCGTCCGCGGACGACGTCGCCAAGTGGACGTCCCTCCTCGACGGGGTGAGCACGATGCTCGGCGAATCGGCGACGCCGATGACCACGCAGCAGCGGCGCCGCTCGCTCAAGCTGCGAAAGGGGGGGGAGCCCATGGTGGGCCTCCTCTCCGGTCTGGGGTCGCAATACAACGTGCAGCTTCCAGGGGTGGATCCGCAGGCGTTGCAGACGAACATTCTGCTCGCCCAACGGCTCCAGCCGCTCGATACGAAGCTGCGCGCGGTCGCCGCGCTCGTGAGCGACACGGTTGCGAACGCGAAGACGCAGTCGTGGCAAGGGACGACGGCGCTCTACACGGCGCTCGTGAGGGCGTCGACGCGGAGTCCGTCGCTTCAGACGGAGCTGAAACCGGCGGTCGATTTCTTCTCCGTGAAGGCGAAGAGAGAGGCCGACGGGACGTCGAAGAAGAAGGGGAAGGGGGCGAGCGTGGCGAGCTCGCCGCCGACCGAGGCAGCGGCGTCGACGGGCGCGGCGAAGGTTGCCGCGCCGGAGGTCGTCACTGCGACATCGCAGCCGGCGGCAACGACGACCGCGACGACCGCACCGACGGCGCCCAGTGCGGCGGCGAGCACTGTGACGACGGCGTGACGTGCTCTCCGCCCTCCCCTTCCCCC
>JBKQKP010000048.1:0-6923 GCA_052147435.1 Polyangiaceae bacterium
GTCATCGCACGGGGCGGCGCTCTCGACTTCGAGGCTCTTCAGCTCCGTCTTCATCCGGCGGCTTCCCGCGTGAAGATGCTCTCCCAGGAGCTCCCCGCGTCGGTCGTCCTTTGGGACCTGCTTTGCGTCGGCGACCGCAGCCTGCTCGCCGTTCCGTTCCGAGAAAGGCGGGCGCTCCTGCAGTCTTCACTCGGGGCTCTCCATGGGGAAAGAGGCCCGACGCCGCCCATCTATCTGACCCCGGCGACGACCGACCGCGCGCTCGCGTCGGATTGGTTCAAGCGCTTCGAAGGGGCCGGGCTCGACGGGGTGATGGCCAAGGCCGCCGACGGGATCTACGAGCCGAACAAGCGGGTCATGTTCAAGGTGAAGCACGCGCGCGAGTGCGACTGCGTGGTCGCGGGATTTCGCTGGCACAAGGGGAGCGAAGGGACGGCCGTGGGGTCGCTCCTGCTCGGCCTGTTCGACGACGAGGGGGCCCTTCAGCACGTCGGCGTATCGGCGAGCTTCACGACGGCGAAGCGGCGCGAGCTCGTAGAGACCCTTGCTCCCTACCGAGAGAACGCGCTCGCTTCGCACCCGTGGGGGGACTGGGCCGGGATGGCGCACGGAGGGGCTGAGGGGGGGGCTGTCGGGCAGCGGATGCCGGGCGGCAAGAGCCGGTGGAGCCAAGGAAAGGACCTCTCGTGGGAGCCGCTCCGCCCCGAGCTCGTCGTCGAAGTCGCGTACGACCACATGCAAGGGGCACGGTTTCGGCACACCGCGCAGTTTCGTCGATGGCGAACCGACAAGGCCCCGAAGGATTGCACGTACGCGCAGCTCGAGGTCGTTCCGGCCCACGAGCTCGCGGAGATCTTCTCGGCCTCGTCGCGGTGACCTCAGGCGCCATCTTTCGGCGGGTGACCCCGCCCCGTGCGCCACGCACGGGTCGGATCGTCGTCCGGATCCGGCGTCTCTTGGGGCGGGCGGAGCGCCTCAGGCACGCTCTTCAGGTTCACGCGGACCCGCGTCCACGTCGACGAGCGACCACGCATGGCGTCGACGAGAACGTCCTCTTCGGCGAGGTGACGTGCGGCGTCCGGGTGCTTGGCCTTCCACCGGGCGAGCCCTTCGAGCGCGGCCCCCTTGTCGGGGGAGTTCGCCACCGTGACGAGAGGCATCTTCGCGCGCGGCGCCTTCGTCGCCGCCTTCGAAGGATCGCGCTTCGCGCGCGACGGAGCGACGCGCGGCGCCTCTCCCTCCATCTTCGGGAAGTTCGGCGGCCACGGTGCGTCCGCGAGCCCGGCCGCCTCGTCGCGCGCGGCGAGCTCGAGGAGCTTCTCGAGTGAGCCGGCGACCGCGTCGATGCCCGCGTGCGGGTCGCCCCGAGCGGCGAACCTCCCGGGCATCGTCAGCACGTTGAAGTCAGCCGGGTCGCAGTCCGGGACTTCGTCCCACGTCAGCGGCGCGGACACGCGCGCGTCGGGCAACGGTCGGACGGAGTACGCCGAGCACGTCGTGCGATCCTTGGCGTTCTGGTTGTAGTCCAGGAAGACGCCGTGACGTTCTTCCTTCCACCACTTCGATGTCGCGAGCCGTGGCGCGCGCCGCTCGATCTCGCGCGCGAGGGCCAGTGCCGCGCGACGCACTTCGGTGAACGACCACCGCGGAGCGATGCGCACGTTCACGTGCATTCCGCGTGAGCCGCTCGTCTTGGGCCAACCGCGAAGCCCGAGCTCTTCCAGCAGCGCCTTCACCTCGAGCGCGACGCGAGGCACGTCGTCCCACGCCACCCCCGGCCCTGGATCGAGATCGACCCGGAGCTCGTCCGGATGATCGAGGTCCGTCGAACGGACGGGGTGCGGGTGAAGCTCGATGCACCCGAGATTCACGACCCATGCGAGCCCCGCGGCGTCGTCGATGACCACCTCTTCGGCTGTGCGGCCCGAAGGGAACGAGAGCGTCGTGGTGCGCAGCCAGGGGGGCCGCTGCTCCGGCGCACGCTTCTGGTAGAAGACCTCCCCCTCCGCGCCGTCGACGAAGCGCTTGAGAACGATCGGGCGATCGACCACCCCGAGAAGGGCCCCCGGCGCGACCGACAGATAGTAGCGCACGATATCGAGCTTCGAGAGCCGTACCCCCTTCGAGAAGTAGGGTTTGCTCGGGTTCGTGACGCGCACTTCGCGCCCGCCGAGGGAGAGGACTTCCGGCTCCTCTTTCGTCGCCACGAAACCAACGCTACATCACGGTCGTGGCCGACACGAAGCAAGACGTCCTCGAGATGCTCCGCGAGCTGGGGGAGCTCACCGTCCTCGACGAGGGGGACCCGCAGTCGTTCCGCGCCCGGGCCTACGAGAGCGCTGCGCAGGCGATCGCTGCGCAGGGGACGGATCTCGGCGAGCTGTCCGCGAAGGAGCTGCTTCTCATCCAGGGAATCGGCAAGAGCACGGCGGCGAAGATCCGCGAGCTCCTGGAAGGAGGGAAGGTCGCGAGGCTCGAGGAGCTACGCGCCAAGCACCCCGCCGCCGTGGTGGCGCTCTTGCGCATTCAGGGGCTCGGTCCGAAGGCCGTCGCCAAGCTGCGCGGCGAGCTCGGCGTCCAGTCGATCGACGACCTCCGGCAAGCGCTGTCGGCCCACCGGGTTCGCGCGCTGAAGGGCTTCGGCGAAAAGTCCGAGGAGAAGCTCGCCCACGCGCTCGCGAGGCTCGATGAGCAGGGGGCCGTCGACCGGACACCGATCTCGGTGGCTCTCCCGCTCGCGGAGCGAATCGTCGCACGCCTGCTGGAGGTGCCGGGGGTCACGCACGCTTCGTACTGCGGGTCGCTCCGGCGCTTCGCCGAGACGGTCGGCGACATCGACGTGATCGTCGCGGCGAGCGACGCCGCGAAGGTCATGGAGGCGCTCGTCTCGATGTCCGTCGTCGAGCGAGTCCTCGTGCGGGGCGATACGAAGACGAGCGTGGTCACCCGCCGCGGAACGCAGGTCGACCTGCGGGTCGTGGCGGAGAAGCAGCTTGGCGCGGCGCAGCTGTATTTCACCGGCTCGAAGGGGCACAATATCAAGCTGCGCCAGCGGGCGCTCGCGCGCGGTTGGACGCTGAACGAGTACGCGCTCACCGAGGTCGAGAGCGGCAAAGTCGTCGCCAGCGAGACGGAGCAACAGATCTACGAAGCGCTGGGTCTCCCATGGATCGCCCCCGTGCTCCGCGAGGACGCGGGGGAGATCGAGGCCGCGGAGAAGGGCGCGCTCCCTCGCCCGGTGCGAGCCGTGCACGGCGACTTCCACGTGCACACCGAGCTCTCCGGCGACGGGCGATCGTCGCTCGAAGACGTCGTGCGCGCCGCCAAGCAACGCGGGTACGCGGCGCTTGCGATCACCGACCACGCCGAAGGGACGCTCTCGGGCGTCGGTCGCGAAGCGCTCCTCGAGCAGCGGGCCAAGATCGACGCGCTCAAGCGCGGGCTCGCGGGTTCCATTGAGCTCCTCCACGGCGTCGAGCTGAACATAGGACCGACCGGTGGGCTCGATTACGACGCTGACTTCCGTGCCGGCTTCGATTTCTGCATCGCCTCCGTTCACGACCACTTCGATCTCGACCGCGCGGCGCAGACGCATCGCGTCGTGACGGCGATGCGCGATCCCTCGGTGCGAATGATCGGCCACCTGTCGGCGCGAATGATCGGTGGCCGCCCGCCGATAGACCTCGACCTGGACGCTGTCGTCGCCGCGGCAGAGGAGACCGGCACCGCGCTCGAAGTGAACGGCGGTCTACCGCGGCTCGACATGTCCGTCGCCGCCCTGCGGACCGCTCAGGCACGCTCCTCGAAGGTCACCTTCGTCCTCACGAGCGACGCGCACCACGCCGACGAGCTCGAGCGCGTTCGCTACGCCGCCCTCAACGCGGAGCGGGCGTGGATCGAGCCGGAGCGCATCGCGAACGCGCGCGGCGCGGAGAGCCTCGTGGCGTGGACACGCAAGAAGGGGGAGCGGGTCTCGGCTTGAGGCCCCGCCGCTACCACTCCCGCAGATCGAGCACCTGGAAGGCCCCTTCGCGCCACACCCACGCGTGAGGGCCGCACATCGCGACGATCCCCGGCGCGTCTTCCGTCGCCTTCATGTTCGGGCGCGAGCGGCGCATGTTGATCGGCGGCCCTCCGCCGACGCGGGAGAGCCGCGCCGCCTCGTTCGTGACGCCGGCTGAGTAGAAGACCGGCTCGTTCTGCCCGACGACGATCACGCCGCCGTCGCTCGCCACGAGCGCCCCGCCGTCGTAGCCCCGTACGGCGTGCGTCGCGCGGCGCTTGCCGCTCTCGCCGATGAACGCCTGGTGGCTCGTGTCCCAGATGACGGGGCGTGGCGCCGCGTTCTCCTCGGCACGCCAGACTTCTCCGTTCCGGCCCAGGATGATCCCGACGCCGCGCCACACGTCGAGATCGGCCAGCATTCCCTCGAGGACGTGCGAGACGGGGATGGGGAGCCACTTCTTGCCGTCGAAGCGCGCCACCGCCCCCACACGGTCCCCGACCACGAGCATCTGGATCTCACGCCTCTGCGCCGTGAGCGCGGGGATGCTCTCTCCGTCCTCGAGCGAGGCGTCCGGGCTGAACGGGACGAATTCTTCCCCGTCGAACTCGAGCAGCGCTCCGGCCCCCCACACCAGGACGCGGTCCCCCGCGCCGCCGATGCCGTACCACCAGGTCCGTCCGTGCGTCGGGCGGTGGAGCGGGAAGCTCCGGGCGCTCCCCCCCGTGAACCGGATCGCGCTCCCCGCGACCGACAGACCCCACATCGTGCCGTCCGGTGTCACGTACAGATCGTTCAGCGGCTCTTCCAGAGCGTGCGCCGCGCGGATGGCCCCCTCGACGACGTGGAGGATGAGGCTCGTCGCGCGGTCGCTTCGCGACGCCGTGCGGCCGAGCAGGTAGAAATCGCTCGCCGAGGTGCCGCTAGCGGCGCGGAAGGTGTGCTTCTCCGCGGGGAGCGTCGAGACTTGTACGGTCCCGCGTAGGACGAGGGGTGGCTCGCGCGTCGCTTTGCGAAGATCGCGGACCCGGTCTGCGTGCGCGGGTTTTCTCGTAGGTGGCTCCTGGTGTGGACCACGCCGCAGCTCCGCTGCGGGCGTGCCGTCGAAGAAGTTCTCGTCCCGGAACCATCGCAGCCAGCGAAAGACGTCCTCGGCCTCGAAGACGAAGATCCCCGTCCTCAGGCTGACGGCGAGCGTGAACTCCTCGAGATTCAGCGTGAGGGAGGCCTTGCCGCTCGAGTCGAAGAGGCGATCGACGTCCCCGCGGATCTCGACCGTCTGTTCCCTCCGGAGCAGCTCCTCGATCGCTTTGACGTCACCTGTCTCGAGCCTCCCCACGGCCGGATCGTCGAAGCGGAAGCCCATCTCGAGGAGGAGCCCCTTCAGGGATGCCGGCACGATCGCCGCCTGGGAGACCGATTCTTCGCGCGTGTCCGCCACCTCGTCGAGCCACTCGCCGAAGTGCCGCGCTCGGGATCTTGCGACCCCGCGGCTCCACTCGACGATCGGCAGCTCGGCGTCCGATTGAATCGGAGCCTCGCGGTCGAAGCAGACGAGGCGGTCGCCCGTGCGCGCGAACGGGACGTAGCGCTCGACGTTGGCGGCCCGGCTCGCCTTCATCTCGGTGTAGCGCGATCGCATCTCGGTCGCGTCGAGGAGCACTTCGGGGTCGCCGATCGTCGACGCCACGCGCAGCGCGGCGGTGTAGCTCGGAGGGAGCATCTGCCCGAGGACCTGCCCGCGCGCGACGAGCTCTTTCATCGTCACCGGCCCCGCGAGCTTGTGAGCCTGTCCCGTGCGCGTCAGGATCGATTTCAGGCGCTCCACGGCCGCGAGCGCGAGGCGCGTCGGGTCGACCGACAGGCGGGTCCGAGCCGGGATGCGCCGCTTGGCGAGTGTCTTCTTCGCGATAGGCATCGGGAGAGCGCCGAGGGGCCCAGCATACCAGCGTTCAGTCCACCTTCAGAATCGCCAGAAACGCCTTCTGCGGGATCTCCACGCTCCCGACCTGCTTCATCCGCTTCTTCCCCTCTTTCTGCTTCTCGAGGAGCTTCCGCTTCCGGCTGATGTCGCCGCCGTAGCATTTGGCGGTGACATCCTTGCGGAGCGCGCGCACGGTCTCGCGCGCGATGATCTTTCCGCCGATCGCCGCCTGGATCGCCACCTCGTACTGCTGCTGAGGGACGAACTCTTTTAGTTTCTCAGCGAGCGAGCGCCCGCGCGGGTGCGCCTTGTCGCGGTGGACGATGATCGAGAGGGCATCGAGCGGGTCGCCGTTCACCAGGATGTCCACCTTCACGAGGTTGTCCTCGCGGTACCCGGTGAGCTCGTAGTCCATCGAGGCATAGCCGCGCGAGACGCTCTTCAGTTTGTCGTGGAAGTCGAAGAGGACCTCGTTGAACGGCAGCTCGTACGTGATTATCACGCGGTCGCTCGAGGCGTACTGCATCCCCTGCTGCACGCCGCGCTTTTCCTGGCAGAGCGCGAGGACCGCGCCGACGTACTCCGCGGGCACGTGAATCGACATCTTCACGAGCGGCTCTTCGATTCGGTCGATCCACTGCGGCTGGGGCAGGCGCGCCGGATTCTCGACGCGCAGCATGGTACCGTCCGTCTTCCACACGTTGTAGACGACGCTCGGCGCGGTGGTGATCAGGTCGAGATTGAACTCGCGCTCGAGCCGCTCCTGGATGATCTCCATGTGAAGGAGCCCGAGGAACCCGCAGCGGAACCCGAAGCCGAGCGCCTCCGAGGAGTCGGGCTCGAACGTGAACGCCGCGTCGTTCATCTGCAGCTTCTCGAGCGCGTCCCGCAGGTTCGGGTACTCGGCGCTGTCCGTCGGGAAGACCCCGGCGAAGACCATCGGCTTGACGTCTTTGTATCCGGGGAGAGGATCGGTCGACGTCCCCTTGTTGTGCG
>JBKQKP010000049.1:0-4825 GCA_052147435.1 Polyangiaceae bacterium
ATGGTGAGCGCAGGCAGGGAAGGGGGAGCGTGAAGGACGTCACGCGCGCTCACGTTCCCCCCGCCCTGCCTGCGGGGCGGGGGGCCAGGGGGGTGGGGTTGCGCGTGGATCGTGCTCAAGCACTTCCTGTCTAGAGATCGTCGTGGAAGAGCGGCTCGCGATTTCGCACGTAGCGATAGATCAGCTGCCGCGCTTCCTGGGTGATCTGCGTGAACTTCGCCCCGAAGCCGGGGGGGGCGCCGTCCATCCCCGCGTCCGACGCCTCGCGGCTCCACGCGACGACGGCGTTCGCCTCGAACTCGTAGCCCCCCGGGAGCGAGACCTTGAGCCTCACGCTCGAGCCGATCTTCGGGACCATGTACGTCGACACGAAGAGCCCGCCGTGATCGATGATGTCGTTTCCGGAGAGCCCCTTGTAGAAGTTCGTCGCGCTCTGCGTCCCGAGCTCGGCGTTGATGAGCGCGAGATCGCCGGCCGGAGGTCGCCCAGCCGCCGGCGCCGGAGCCGCCTGATACGGCACCTGACCGCCGGACGCCGCTACCGTCGCTGCGTTCTCGTACGCGCGCTGCTGTGCGGGTGCGGCCTGCGGGCGCGCCGCCTGGACTGGCGCCGGCTGCGGCTGGGCGTACGCGGGAGCCGGAGCGGGCTGCTGGTACGCAGGCGCGGGCTGCTGGTACGCAGGCGCGGGCTGCTGCGCGTAGGCCTGGGCGGGCTGCTGGTATGCAGTCGCTTGGTACTGGGGGGGAACGGCGGCCTGCTGGGGCGCGGCCTGCGGCTGCCCGAGGCGCCACAAGTTGTGAACCAACCCGAGCGACGACGCGACTGCCTCCATCGCCTGCCCCACCGAGGGGTGCATCGACGACTGCTGTTGCAAGCTCGAGAGCGCGGTCCGGACGTTGTTCAGCGCCAGGTCTGCGTGCGGCATGATCTGCTGCGTGCGCTCGATGTTCATGAGCGCCCCCATCGCTTGCGCAATGGGCGCCGCGAGCTCCATCAGCTGGGGCGGCGCGTTCGGGTCTGACTGAAGCGCATTGAGGGCACGCGCCAGCGATTCACGTGCGGTACGGGCGGTCGTTATCACGTCGGACACGGGTTCTCTCCTCGCCGAGCGGCAGAGCGCGCGCGCTAGTCTCCGATGCTAAGCGACTCGCCTCGTTTGGCAATGGATTCTCGCTGGCTAGCCACGGCTTCGCTTGTTCCTAGGCATTGTCGGGCTGCGGCGGCTTGACTGCCTCCTCCTGAAGCTCGCCTTGAAGCTCGCTGATGAGAGCCGCCAAGTCCGAGGCGTCGAGCTCGTAGGGCTCTTCTCCGTCTGCGGCGTCCATGCGCCCCTCGAGCAGCGTGAGCGCGCCGTCACCGGTCCGTACGACGGCCCCCCCCGCCACGACGGCCGCCTCTCCGGGGATCAGCGCCCGAGGGAAGGTCTGGGCAGGGGCGGCGCGCGTGATCGTCACCGGTTCATCGCCGAAGAAGCTCCATGCCCCAGGAGACGGTGCGGCTGCGCGAATTCGGCGCGCGATCCGCTCGCTCGTCCAGGTCCAGTCGATCTCGAGCTCCTCGTCGGTGGGGGAGGGGGCGAGCGTGGCCGCCGAGTCGTCTTGCGGCGTCGCGTGCAGCGCGGGACGGCGAGCGACGTCGCGCAAGAGGGCCAAGGACGGACGATCGAGCGCTCGGGCGAGCTGCCACGCGTTCCAGGAGGGGTCGATTCGCAGGGTCCGCTGCGCGACGATCCCGCCCGTGTCGTACTCACCGGCGAGGAGGTGTGCCGTCACGCCGGTCACTTCGTCGCCCGAGTCGATCGCCCAGAAGTAGGGGTCCGGTCCGCGGTGCCGGGGGAGCAGCGAAGGATGCACTCCGAATGCCGTCGCTCCATCGTGCGCCAGCGCGAGGAGCTCGTTTGGGAGCTTCGTCGTCCAGAACCAGCTCACGATGCGCTCGGGCGCGAGCGACCGCACGAGCTCGATCGTGCGGCCGTCGTTCACGTCCGGCTTCATGAAGACGTGGCGCCCCGCGAGGAGTCGCTTCACGCGACGAGTCCCGAGCGAGGGGCGGCTCAGCCCGGCGTAGACGATCTCGTGCCCGTCACCGTGGAGGAACACTGCGGCGAGTGGGAGGCCGAAGAACGCGATGCGCACACATCACCCGGCCTAGCCGTCTTTCGCCGCGCCCTGCGGGGGGAGCGGCGGCGCGGCCGGCTCGTCGCCGAGCTGCTTCAGGAGGGCGTTGCGCATCGCATGCTCGACCAGCTGCCAGAGCTGCGCCCGATCGGTCGCGCGCCCGAGGAAGCCGATGGGAATCCGGAACCCCCCCTTGTCGCGGCGGCCGCCGCCGTACGCTCGCCCCTTGTCGTCGTGCCCGAACGCCTGCTCGAGCCACACCGCGGGATCGACGCTCGGCGAGTGCGTCCGGAGCGACCCTTCGATGAACCGGTCTCCGACCACGCCGTAGACCACGACGGTGTCGATGTCCTCGCGCCGAACGAGGAAGTCCGCCGCCTGCGAGATCGTGTCGCGCTCCGTGTCCGGGACGAAGCCGACGCCAGACATGGCGAAGTTCCGCCGCACGTTGAGCGCGGAGAGGGCGCGTGCGATCACGTCCATCGCGCTGGGAGCGATGAGGCGCCGGCTCAGGTCAGCGAGCAGATCGCGGTCGCACACCTCGCTGATCGCGCTCGCCGCTCGGAAGTCGGCCGCGCGCGCGAGCACGAAGTCGTCGGTGTCCGTCGCCAGGCCGTGCATGAGGGCCGTCGCGATTCGCCGATCCTCTTCCACGTCGGCGTCGAGCGGCGCGAGCTCCGCGAGGTACTCGACGAAGATCGTCGCGGTCGCCGCAGCGTCGAGGCGCAGATCGACGAAGCGGGCCTTTGGTGGCGTGGGGGCGCGGTGGTGATCGACGATCGTGAGCGTCTCCAGCCCCTCTGCGTCCTGGAGCTCAGGGTCGAGATCGTGCGCATCGACGAGCGCGATAAAGTCGATCGGCCCCGCTTCCTTCACGCTCTTGATCTTCCGCAGCTCGACGCCGAGGAGCTTCACGAGCGCGCGGTTCTCCCGGTGACTGAGATCGTGGCAGTAGCCCACCACGGTCGACGCGACGCCGAGCCGTTGCCCGATGTGCGCCTGCGCGAGCGCGCACGCGATCCCGTCCGGATCGGGGTGGCCTCGGAGGGGGATGAGGACGTTCTTCCCCTTCGCCGCCGAAAGGAACTCCGCGAACGCGCGGGCACGATCGGCGGGCACTGCGGCGGGGAGCGGGAGGCGGCGGACGGGTTCGCTCATGGGCACCCGCGAATTGTGGCGCCTTTTCGGGGCTGCGGTCGAGGGGCCCCGAGCCCTCACCGGCTAGTTTCCCGAGTTTGGAAGCTGATACGACCCCGCTGCGACGCCGGCGCCCGCCTCCCCGAGCTTTCCGGGGTGAGCCTTCGAGTCATCGCATGACGCGATCGGGGACGTCCGGGCGACCTCCTGGAATAGTCATGAAGCGATCCGGCATCGCGAGGTGAGTGTTCTGGGCGAGTCATGAGGCGCTCCGACGTTCCAGCAGATCGTCCTAGGGACGTCATCGAGCGATCGCCTCGGCCGAGGTGATCGTCGCTTGAAGTTCATGAGCCGCCGACACGGCCTGCCGGGGCGTTTCATGACGTTCATGAGCGGTTTGCGCGCGAAGTCGCAAACGCCTCATGACTCGCCGTGATCGCTTCATGACTTTCAGGGTCGGCGTGAATCGTATGCAAACCGTATGCGCCCGCGCCTCCGCGGAGGTCTCCGGAGAGGGGCTTCCGCATACGGTTTGCATACGGATCGAGGTCGCGAGACCGGGCATCTTCCTCCTCGTCGACGGCGCAACGAATCACCGCCACCGCGGTGGGCCCCGGCAGAAAGGAAAATCAAACCCGTGTCTCATTCAACTCATGCAAAGACAGCAGCAGTCACGAACTCGGATGTTCTCGACGACGCGAAAGCGCTCAGCGAGAAGATCACGGCCCTGGTGGGTCCGCCTCCGGCTCTCACCAAGGCTGACATTCAGCGGAGCGCCAAGCTCCGCAAAGGCGGCGCGACGGTCGTTCAGACCATCGCGGCGCTGAGTGACAAGTTCGGGCTGGTCGTTCCGTCCCAACCGACGGCGACGTTGGTCGCGAAGATCAACCAGGCGCAATCCCTGGTCGCTCTTCACAAGGAGCTGGTGACCGCGACGAAGCACGTCGCGGACACCATCTTCCAGGCGCAGTCACAGAGCTGGGCCGGGGCGACGGCGCATTACACGATGCTCCGGCGACTCGGAAAGATGGACGGAGAGGTCGCTACGACCCTTCTGCCCGTCACCCAGTTCTTCGCCGCGCGCTCGGCCGCCGTCACCGCGGAAGAGAAGGAGAGCCGCGGCGGCGCCCGCAAGGGGAGCGCGAAGGCAACAGCCAATCGCGCTGCGAAGCGGGCCGCGGAAGAGCAGTCTCTTGCTTCCGCGGCCAGCAACGCGCCGACCGCGCCGACCTCGCCGACTGCAACCGGGGCGCCGTCATCGCCACAAGCGACGACGACGCCGAGCAACGGTGCCGCGCACTAGCGCGGCAGGCGTTGCGGTGAACCACAACCTAGGCAGTACCCAACCGCAACGGAGCAATCCCGCGCGGAACCACAACACGGGATGCATATCCCGCGGTGCGTGCGTCGTCCTCCAAGGACCGCGCCGCGAACCATGCAAAGCCCGCTCTGACCTTCGCGTCGGGGCGGGCTTTTTTCTATGGCACGCGAGCGCCGGGCGACCCGACCGGATCGCCGGCTGTCACCCAAACAGATGACGTGCGGCTTTCTGCGGCTGGACTAGGGTGAAC
>JBKQKP010000050.1:0-3680 GCA_052147435.1 Polyangiaceae bacterium
GCGGGGAGATCGAGCCGAAGCTTGTCGATCAGCTTCTCCGCGCGGAGGGGTTCCCCGTCCGAGGGCACGACATCGAGGCGTTTCGCGAGTGTCTCCGTCCATGGACGAAGGTCGTGTGGGCCGTGAATGACCTCGCTCCTGGTGGCGCCGCCAACGCGCTCATCGAAACCTGCGGCGAGCCCGCCCGACGGAAAGGACGGAGGCGAAAGCTCGATCCGAAGGACGAGCGGCCCGACGAACGCGCCTTTCTTATCCGACGAAACCGGTGGCACATTCCAGCCGACGTGACCCTCGACACCCTGGAGGGCGTCGAAGCGGTGCTCCTCGCGCGACTCGGCAAACCCGTCCGCGCGAAGCGACAGGGGTAGGTCGCCGACTACTCGTCGTTCATGTCCAGGACCATGAAGTCCGTGCCATCGACGCGCGCGAAACCGATCTGACTCCAATAGGTCCGGAGCTTCGCCTTCGCGGCGTCTCCCCGCGCCTCGAACGGCGCGGAGAACACCTCGTGGTTGATCGCGTCCTGGTACTTCGACCTCTCCAGCGTGAGAGGGTGCGCTTTGAGCACGACAACGGCGCACCCCTCACCGAAGACATCGCGGAGTCGCTCGACGGCGTGGAGCCCGAGCCTCTTCCCGCGTCGGCTCGGGATCACCTTCACGCTCTCGATGTAGAGAACGTCGCGGAAGTCACTCGCCTCGGCGATGTCCCCGCGGATGTTCTCGGTCTCCTGGTCGAAGATCGCGCAGTAGAGCTCGTGCACGTCCTGATCGATGCTGTCGAAGAGCTCGGCGGGGCTCACGCCGTTCTTCTCCGCGAGCCGCACGCGCAGGAGCAGAGCGTGGACGCGCGCAACGACGAGATCGCCCTGTCGCACCTCGAACGGAAGGTGCGTAGCGAACGAGGACGGCTCGTCGTCGGGGAGGAGCTCGTCGGTGTACGAGGAAGCCGTGATCCGGCAGTTGAGAAGCTCGGTCGGGATGGGCTCAGGCATGACGTCCCTCGGCGGCATGATCTCCGTTGTACATCGTGACGAGCGTCGAGTCGGCGGGGACGAGCGGTGCGCAGGTGTAGGACTTGGAGGGCGCCGACCGTTGATGGGACCCGACGCAGGATCCGCGCTGCCGCTGGATCGCGAAGAGAGCCACGCGAGCCCGCCGGCACCTGCCCGAGCGGGAGGCGAGCTGGTGGGAGGCGGCTGTCGTTCCAGATGTGGCGATTTCCATGGGCTTGATCGAGCCCCCCACGGTCACGGTTCCGGCGCTCGCAGACCAGATCACTCAGGCAAAGTTTGTTCGCGCAACGGGCGACCCGTCGCCGCGCGATGTCGCGGCGAGCTTCATACCGCCTCTGCGCCGGGAAGGCGACCGTTCGGCGTTTCGCGCCCGCTTATCGAAGCGACACCTATAGGTTCCCGCCTCGAGCGTGGGCCTGCCTCCGTTCGCTCAACGGCGCCGTGACGACGGCGCCGACGGGCGATGGGCGCGCGAGGAAATCGACGCGCCTGTCCCCGTCACCCGTCGAGGAGGTCCTCTTGTTCATGCATGAGGAACCTGAATCCGCGCTCCGCGCCGGTCGCCGCGACGTCCGGCACGTCAGACGATACGGCCCTCACACCCACGGCTCGGCGCGAGCTCGCGGCGAGGGCGCTGCTCGGCGCGCTCGACGAGTATGTGCGCGAGCTTCTCGGTGACGTTGCCGGCGCGACCGAGTGGGTCGACCAACACATGTCGCCGCTCGGCAAGCGCGCGCACATGGAGGCGGTCCGCCGAGGCGATCTGCACGGTGTGAAGCATGGCCGTCGAATCCTCGTCCGTCGGGCGGAATTGAATTCATTTCTGGAGAATCATTCCGTAAAGCACCGAACCGCTGCCGACGAATCTGTAAGCGGAATCAACCCAGCACGGGCGAGCGAGGTGGCCGCCGCCGTTCTCACGCAAGTCGGTCTCCGACTGCGAAAGGGATAGATCCATGCCCAAGACGACCGGAATGGTGATGTGGTTGAGCGGAGAGCCCTACGTTCGCGTGCGGCTCGCGAGTTCGCGACCGTACTTCCGAATCCGCGGATGCTCGAACGCGGCCGAGGTGGAGGGCCGGGCGGCGCTCGTAGCCGACATCATCCGCGATCTCCGCAAAGCGCAGAAGGCGAACGCCATCGAAGACATCGCCCGACGCGCGGCCGAGGCTCGAAGCACGGACGAACTCGAGGGAGTGCGGATGGCCGTCCGCTCAATCTGCGACGGTGAGGTGACCGGGCGACCGAAGTTCGACGAGATGATCACCTTCAAGCAGTTCGCGGAGAAGTGGTACACGGGCGCGCTCCACGAGGCGTACCCGAGACAGGTCAAGGTCAAGAAGACGAGCGACCAGGACAAGCAGTTCCTGACGAAGTGGGTTTTCCCCCACATCGGCGATGCTCCTCTGCTCACCGTGACCATCGACGACTGCGAGGACGTCCTCAACGCGGTGCCCGAGACGAAGTCAGATCACGTCGCACGCCACGTTGCCCAGGTCATGCGACGAGTGTTCAACCTCGCGCGCTACCCGGTGAAGTTGATCAAGACGTCGCCGATCCCTCCGGGCTTCGTCCCCCAGATCCGGACGAAGAAGGCGCGCACGTACCTGTACGCCGATGAGGACCGCCTGCTGCTCGGCTGCACGAACATCTATCTCGTCCTCCGGTTGCTCTATGGGCTCCTCGACAGGGAGGGGCTTCGCATTGACGAGGCCCTCACGCTCGACTTCGTCGATCTCGATCTGAAGAACGGCATCATCCACTTGGACAAGAACAAGACCGACGACCCACGACCCTGGGCCCTCGATCCGTCCGTCGCTGACGCGCTCCGACTCTGGAAGAAGCACTTCCATCCCAAGCCCGCGCCGAATGCGCGCGTGTTCGTCTATCCCTCCGAGAGCCGCGAGGTCGGGCAACCTCTCGCCAGCGCCACGCGCGCCGAGGAGCTGCGGGCGAACCTTCGCAAGGCCGGCTGCCAGCGCCATCAGCTGTTCGAGCGCTCCGACGAGCGGCGACCGCTGTGCATCCACGACCTTCGCGCCACGTTCGTGACGATCTCCTTAGCGAACGCGAAGACCGAGTCGTGGGTCGCGAACCGCACCGGGCACAAGTCGTCGAAGATGATCAACGAGTACCGCAGGCAGGCCGAGTGCCATCGCGAGCTCCTCATGGGTGGACTCACTCCACTGTGCGAGGCCATCCCGGAGTTCGCGGCGGTGCGGACCAATCTTCAGCGGGGGTCGGACGCGGCGGCTGAGTAGCTTCGCACCGGCGCAGGCGGCATGGGAAGACAGGCATCCGCTCGTCTTTCGACGCACGTTGCCCCTCCCTCGCCGAGACATCCGTCTCCCGGTCGCCGGTGCAGGCGGACACGGCTGACGGATTTCCGGGTGCGGGCCACGTCGGGGACTACGCTGGGCGACGGGGGCCATGATCGAAGATTCGTCCACCACCGGCCACGCACGCTCGCAGGAGGAACTGGAGCGCGATCTCGCGGTCGCGCTTAGTGCGAACCAAGCGCTCCGCGAATCCGACGCGGCTCATCGGCTCCTGTTCGACGGGAGCCCACTGCCGCTCCTGGTCTTCGACGTCGACACGCTCGGGATCCTCGCCGCGAACGAAGCCGCGCTCCGACTCTTCGGCTATGCGCGCGATGAGATGATGC
>JBKQKP010000051.1:0-6893 GCA_052147435.1 Polyangiaceae bacterium
TGCGGCGGCACGGTCAGCTGCGGGCCCGCGTGCACAGCGCCCCAGACGTGCGGCGGGTCGGGCACCGCGAACCAGTGCGGATGCACGCCAATCACGACGTGCCCGGCCGGGGACAACTGCGGCACCATACCCAACGGATGCGGCGGCACGGTCAGCTGCGGGCCCGCGTGCACAGCGCCCCAGACGTGCGGCGGGTCGGGCACCGCGAACCAGTGTGGGTGCACGCCAATCACGACGTGCCCTGCCGGGGACAACTGCGGCACCGTGCCGAACGGATGCGGCGGTACCGTCAGCTGCGGCACCTGCACGGCGCCGCAAACCTGCGGTGGCTCGGGCACCGCGAACGAGTGCGGCTGCACGCCGATCACGACGTGCCCTGCCGGAGACAACTGCGGCACCGTGCCCAACGGCTGCGGTGGCACGGTCAACTGCGGCACGTGCACGGCGCCGCAGACCTGCGGTGGCTCGGGCAAAGCGAACGAGTGCGGCTGCACGCCGATCACGACATGCCCTGCCGGGGACAACTGCGGCACGGTGCCCAACGGATGCGGCGGTACCGTCAACTGCGGCACGTGCACGGCCCCGGAGACGTGCGGTGGAAACGTGTGCGGGTGCACGCCGATCACGACGTGCCCTGCCGGGGACAACTGCGGCACCATACCGAACGGCTGCGGCGGCACGGTCAATTGCGGCACGTGCACCGCGCCGCAGACGTGCGGCGGATCGGGCAGCACGAACGAGTGCGGATGCACGCCGATCACGACGTGCCCCGCTGGAGAGAACTGCGGCACGATCTCGAACGGCTGCGGCGGCACGGTCAATTGCGGCACGTGCACGGCGCCGCAGACGTGCGGCGGATCGGGCAGCGCGAACGAGTGTGGGTGCACGCCAGTCACGACGTGCCCTGCTGGCGACAACTGCGGCACCGTGCCGAACGGCTGCGGCGGCTCGGTCAACTGCGGCACGTGCACGGCGCCGCAGACGTGCGGTGGCTCGGGCAAAGCGAACGAGTGCGGGTGCACGCCGATCACGACGTGCCCCGCCGGAGACAACTGCGGCACCGTCGCGAACGGATGCGGCGGTACGGTCAACTGCGGCACCTGCACGGCCCCGGAGACGTGCGGTGGAAACGTGTGCGGGTGCACGCCGATCACGACGTGCCCTGCCGGAGACAACTGCGGCACTGTCTCGAACGGCTGCGGCGGTACGGTCGACTGCGGCACGTGCACGGCGCCGGAGACCTGCGGCGGAGGGACGCCGAGCAACGCGAACCAGTGCGGGTGCACGCCGATCACGACGTGCCCCGCCGGGGATGACTGCGGCACCGTCTCCAACGGATGCGGCGGCACGGTCAATTGCGGCACGTGCGGTAGCACCCAGACGTGCTCTCAGAACAAGTGCGTGAGCGGATCCGGCACGGACGCCGGCAGCGGCGGAACGGACGCCGGTAGCGGCGGCACGGACGCCGGCAGCGGCGGAACGGACGCTGGTAGCGGCGGCACGGACGCCGGAAGCGGTGGTACGGACTCCGGTGGTAGCGGCGGCACCGACTCCGGGGTGGCCAGCGATGACTCCGGGTCGGCTGGCGAGGACTCCGGAACGGCTGGCGAAGACTCCGGAACGGCTGGCGAGGACTCCGGGTCGGCTGGCGAGGACTCGGGGATCATCACCATCGGAGGCGGAGAAGACGCTTCGTCCCCGCCCGCTGGGCTCGGCGAGGACGGGGGGAACGGCCTCGGCGCTGGGGGAGTGAACACGTCCGCAGGCTGCGGGTGCGTTACGGCAGGAAGCCGTAGCGAGAGCACGCACGCCGGGGTCATCGGCGCGCTCCTCTTCGGTCTCGCTGCGTTCGGACGGCGCCGTCGCACTCGGCGCTGAAGGGCAACGCGAGGGGAGTCGCTCCGCTCCAGGCGAGCGGAGATCAGTACACCGTCACGAACGAATCCATTTTCGCATTCACGGGCCACGCGAGGTTCCGGACCTGTCGATCGACGCACCCGGCGATCTGGCCGTTCGGCGGATTCGTATACACGCTCACGCCGACCGCGCGTCCACCGCGAATCGCCACCTTCACCGTCACGTGCATGCTGTCCGGGGTGCCGCACACGCCGAGGAACGTCCCGTTGCGCATCGGCCCGGCGAGCTGCGCGTCGGTGAGATCGGGCACCGCTCCCGTCCCGCCGATCGACACTTGCTCCTGGTTGCCGGCCACCGCGGCCTCGTAGCTCTTTCCGGCCGGCCCGTAGCTCACCGGGGGGGGCGCGGCGTGAGACGGCTTGTGATGACCGCTGGTCCGCTTTCCATGGTGCGTCGCATGCGAAGCGTGATGAATGCGGTGTGCGCCGCCGTCGCGGTCGATGACCAGCTCGTCCGGCTCGTCGTCACTCGCGACGTCGTCTGCCCCTTCGAAGAGGTCGCGTCCGAAGAAATACCAGCCGCCGCCACCAATGACCGCAATGCACGCGACGAGAATCACCATCCCGAAGACGCGCATGCCCTTCGAGCTCGCCATCCGATCGCGATGGTACGCGAAGCCGTCGCGCTTCCACGTCCGAAACCGGCGAGACACTTCGTCTCCGCCATCGTAGGTAATCCCCAAGTCCCCATGCCCTCGCGCTACGACTACCTCCTCGGCGACTCGCGTACCGAGAGCGCCCGCCTCCGGCGCCAGGCCGCCCTCTGGGATCCCACCTCCCACGCGCTCTTCGACCGCCTCCGCATTCGCCCGGGCCTACGCGTCCTCGAAGTCGGTCCGGGACGCGGCTCCCTTCATGCCGAGCTCCGCCGCCGTCTGCGGGGTCCGGCCGACGCCGTGGAGCATTCGGCGACGTTCGCGTCGGCGCTCGCCTCGGCCTGCGCGCGCGACGGCCTCGGTGAGGGGACGATCTGGCAGTGCGCACTCGCGGACGCCGATCTCCCCCCCGCCCGCTACGACGTCATCTTCGCGCGCTGGGTCTTCCTCTTCCTCCCCGACGTGCCCGGGCACTTGAAGCAGCTCGTCCGCGCGCTCAAGCCCGGCGGCCGCCTCGCCGTGCAGGACTACCTCCGCGACACCCTCTCGATGGTCCCACGCCCCACCGACTGGGACCCCTTCCTCGCCGCCGACCGCGCTTTCTTTGCGACGCAGGGGGGCGACGCGAACGTCGGCGCTCACCTCCCTCGGCTCGCGCGCGCAGCGGGGCTCGTCGTCGAGGAGGCGTCGCCCACCATCAAGATGGGCTCGCCGGGTTCGCGCGAGTGGCGCTGGATGAGCGACTACTTCCTCGGCGTGATGGATCGGTATGCGGCGCTGGGGCCGCTCTCGAAACCGGCCGCGGCGAGGGTCCGTCGGGAGTGGCTCGCGGCAGCGCGGGAGAAGACGTCGGTCCTGGTGGCGCCCACCGTGCTCGACGTCGTGGCGAGGAAGAAGCGAGCGGTCCGGTAACGGAGGCTCGCCTTCCCCGGCTCCATCTAGTTTTTCATCGCACCAGCTGCGCGAGCGCGGCCTGCGCAGCGTCCTTCTTCGACTGCGAGTCCGAATCCAACGCGTCCAGCTGCTTGCGAAGACCCGCGAGCCGATCCTCGGACGCGAGCACGCGCGTGGCGAACGGATTGGCCCCGCCCCCCCCTCCCGACCTCTCCCCCGCGAGCGCCTTCATGTGCTCCCGAAGACGGTCCAGGTCTTTCTCGACCTCTGCGATCTCGCCTTTCGTCTGTGTCGCCTTCCTGGCGTCCTCCTCGGCCTCGTGCAGCCGCGCGGCGGCCTGCGATGCCGCACCCTTGTCGGCGGCATCGAGCGACGGCGCCGAAGCGATCTCGCTCATGCGCCCGGCCGTGAGGGCCGTGAAGGCCGTCGCGCGAACGAGTCCTTCGACGGCGTGCGTCTTCCGCTCGACCCTCTTCTGCGCGGCGACGACGAAGACGGCGAGCGGGCGTGAGGTCGCCGCATCGAAGTCGACCTGATCCGGCCCGGTGAGCGTCGCGTTGCGGTCGAGAGTCATCGCGAGGACGACCGAGCGGGGGTGACCGCTGCGGTTCTCGATCGTGTACGCGGCATCGGTCGTGCGAAAAAAGTGTTCCTCGAGGGCACCCGCGGCCTTGTCCCAGACCAGCCGCTTGGGCTCCTCGGACGCGCGCGTCGCCTCCGGCTGAACCTCGACGTCGAGGTCGAGGCCGTACGTGATGAAGCGCCGCTCGCCCGGCTTGAGCCGCGCCAGCGAGGATTCGCCGACGAAGCCGTGGTCCGCAAAGAACGCGATGGGGCCGGCGGGGAGCGTCTGCGAAGTCGAGTTGGCGAAGCGGACGGCGCTCCGCGGGGGGGCGCCCGGCGAGTCGACCCACGTCATCGTGGCTGCGTCGACTCGCTGCTGCGCGAACGGGACGAGCGTGGAGCCGTGGGCGCGCAGGTCGACGTGCTCGGCGAGCGAGTAGACGAACAACGCCCCGGCCTCGACGCCCGCCGCGGGGCCGCTGCTCGCGAGGTTGCCGACCTCGAGCAGCTCGCTGCTCGAAGCTCCCGACGCCCGCACGCTCCCGCCGAGCCTCCCGTGACCGCTTCCCATTCCATATCCACTCCCCCCCACGCCGATCCCGCTCAGCCCGATCCCCCCCGCGCCGTCCGAGTCACCGATCTGGTCACCCCAGATCGCGTCCACGGTCGTGCCCATGAGCTGCGGGACCGTCGCGAGCTGATCGTCGGGGGCGATGAGCGGGCGCCGCGTGTAGCGGGGGGCGGCGAGCGGAAAGAGAAACGAGTCGGGGCGGCCGTTGGCGAGCTCGACGCGCACATCGCGCCAGTTCTCGTCGGTGTCGTTGTGAAGGAGCGCCCAACCTTGAAGCACCCCCGTCTTTCCCGAATCGTCGAGGACGACGCGGTACGTGGTGCGCCAGACGGGAGCCTCGGCGACGTAGCCGAGCGAGATCGGCCCCCCCGACGCGATCACGTGCAGGAGCTGCTCGCTCTGCGCGCCGCGGCTCGACAGGGCATCGAGCGCAGATCCCATGCGGGTCGCCCACGTCGGGTCGAGGGGGCGGACCGAGTCGACCTCCGTGGCGGGGACGCGCACGATGGCACCCGCGTCCGTGAGGACGAGGAGGGTGAGCGATGCGGGCTTCCCGCGCGGCTTGCTGGCGTCACCCGGCTGCTCGGGGACCGGCGCGTCCTTCGAGACGAGGCCGTCGTCGGTCGCGACGACCGCGTCGACGAGCCGCCCCCTGTACGTCGCGCTGCGCGTGCGTGCTTCGATCTCCGCCCCTTTGAGCCCGACGAGCAGCTGTTGAAGATCGAGCGGCTGGTCGCCATCGATGGGGAGCCCGGCCACCGCGCGAGCCATACCGCGGCTGATGCTGCTGCCGAACTCGATGCCGTGGACGGTGCTCTTGCCGCCGGAGCTGAGGACGACGAGCGTCTTCAACGCGTCGTCGAGATGCCCGGCCGGCACGGGGAGGGACGCCGACGACGAGCCGAGGTCACCTGCCCGCTCGAAGTAGCCGACGCCGGTCTCGTAGAGCCGGAGCGTCCGGAGCGGCAGGACGGGCGTCGGGGACGAGCCGGTCGTCGTTGGGCTGCAGGCGCACCCGAGCGTCGCAATACCGGCAGCGAGCGCGAGGGTAGTGCGGAAGCAAACCATGCAGACAGAGAGGACAGCAGCGGGGCGCGGAGGTTCCGGCGATTTCGGCAGGGCGCGCCGCTTTGGGTACCATTGCCCGGGGGGCTCGATGCCGAAGGGGGGACGCAGGGAACCACCGCGCGGTTCGGACCGTGTCACGGAACGACCCGGTGAACCCGAGACACACGATGCGCCGACCGTTCCTCACGTGGAGGTGACCGCGGCGTTCCTCGCGAAGACGCCGAGGGTCGTTGTGGCGCCGGAGGAGCTGAACGCCGCCGACCTCGACCATCGCGACTACTTCCTCATCTCGCTCATGGACGGCGTGACGACAGTCGAGAACATCCTCGACATCAGCGGCATGCCTTCAGGCGAGGCGCTCGCGCTCCTTTCGGGGCTCGAGCGGAGAGGGATCATCTCGTTCACGAGCTAGGTGGCTCCGTGTGGCCCACGCCCCAGCGCGATTCTCGGCCTCAGACGCGTGGGTGCGACGGCGCGACGCCAGGGCGTGCCTGCCGCGCCGCTGGCGGGAGAGGCGGAACGGGAGTGCGCTTCGCGCTCGCGGCGACCGAAGCCGGGAGCGGCGGCGGCCCTGACTTGCGCGGCGGCGGAGCCGACGGCGTCGGCCGAGGGGGAGTCTTGGGTGCGTTCTTCCAGACTGGTGCGCTCGGAGCTGGGCGCGCGGGCGCCGGAACGCCGGGCACCGTGATCGCCCTCGGCGCCGACGGAGGCGCCGAGTCCACGACCGTCCGCTCGTTGTCGACGGCGAACGGGAGCGGCTTCCGCGCCATCACGAGCGTCGGTTCATCGGTATCCATCGAGAGCGCTGCGCTGTTTGCTGAGCCCACTGTGCTTGCCTCCGTTGTCCCTCACCTGAGCACCATGTGTGCCGACCGAGCGAGGTCACGCAACTACCTAAAACAATGGTGGAACACGCCACTTGATAGGGGGGCAGGGCAACCAGGTGGTGGTGGTCTTGATCCAGGGACAAGGGTAAATTGCAGTGCACACGGCCGCGCTCCTCCCGCCGCCCGCGTTGCGCCCCGCCCCCCCTTCCCCTCTACTTCCCCCCCTCGATGCCCCTCCTAAGCGTCGCGCGCGGCGACCACCTCCACTACATCGACATCGGCCGTGGCCCGCCGTGCGTGCTCCTTCACGGCTTCGGCATGCAGGCGGCGCATTTCCTCCCGTTCGTGCTCCCGCTGGCGCACCGGCATCGCTTCATCTTGCTCGACCTCCGCGGCTTCGGCGGCTCGCGACTCCTCTCACTGCGCGACCCCGACCTCCTCGTCTCGCACGCCCACG
>JBKQKP010000052.1:0-23092 GCA_052147435.1 Polyangiaceae bacterium
GGGGGCGGGGGGGTGGGGGTGGCGCGGGGGTCGAGCGATGATCCCCAGCCAACGCGAGACTGTTTAGCTCGAAGCGATTTCGGACCTGGCCATGATCTCCGGCGACGACGGGAGCGCGCTCGTGCGCGAGACCTCCGTCTCGAAGAACACGGCCATGCTGAAGCCCTCCTCGGTGACGCGGACGCCCCCCTCTTGGGCTCTCAGCGTGACCCGCTTCACGGAGCGCATGCTCCTTGGCATGCTGAAACCGAACGCCAGGGTCCTCGCGAAGTCCCACGAGAGCCGGGCGTCGTCCTTCACGAATGCGCGGTTGATCCGCTCGAGGACTTTCTCATCGAGAACGCCCGGGACGTGCGGCAGGTCGATGGATTCGAGCCGGAACGAGAAGGCGAGAACCTCGTGGCCATCTCGCGCGCCGATCGACGGAGTCAGCAGAATCTGAGCGGAGCTTCCCGCGATCGGGGCTCGCACTCCGCCGGTAACGCCGTGCAGAACGAGGTGCGTGAAGATTCGCAGCCCGCGCCCCGCCACGAGCTCCGTCCGCTCGGGGCGTTGAATGTGGACCTCGCGAAGGGGAAAGTCGTCTGCGCTCAGCTCGATGACGAGCGGCATGAGCTCATCGAGGAAACTGCCGAGGTCGACGCGGCTGATGTTGGCTTGGACGATCATCGTTCACTCTCCATGGGATTGCCGGCTCATCATGCAAGACGCGGTCTCTCCCAGGATGCGAGCGGTATGCCGCGTGCAGGCACATGCCCGGCGAAGACAGTCGGCGCGGAAGAGGTGCCCGTGGCGTGGCTCAAGAGGGTCGGTGCCATCCTGAAGGAGGGCGGCGTCCGGTGGTGGGACGACAGCTGCTACCGATCGGGAGCGTCGCTCGCGTTCTACGCCCTCTTCTCCATCTTCCCGCTCCTCCTTGTTGCGGCGACTGTCCTCGGATTTTTCCTCGGGGAAGAGCCGTCGAGCCGTGAGCGGATCCTCGCGTCCGTCGCGGGGCTCTTCTCGCGCCAGTTTCGCGATCTCCTCGACGAGACGCTCACGAGCATGCAGTTGCACCAGACGGCGCGAGGCGTCGGCGGTGCGATCGGGGCGATCACGCTCCTCTTCGGCGCGAGCGGCGCCTTCTCCGAGCTCGAGACGCTGCTCAAGAGGATCTGGCGGGTCACGGAGGTCCCTTCCAGCGGAGTGTGGGGCACGATCGTCGCCGCGCTGGAGCAGAAGGCGACCTCGTTCACCGCCGTCGCCGGCGCGGGGGCGATCCTGTTCGCCTCGCTCTTCGTGAGCACCGCGCTCAACGCGCTGAGCGCCGCTGCGATGCCGGTCCTGCCAGACTTCGTCGCCTGGCGCGTGATGGAAGCGCTGGTATCGCTCGGACTGACGACGCTTGTCTTCGCGGTCATCTTCCGCGTGCTCCCGCAAGCCGGCGTGAAGTGGCGCGATGTCATGGGCGGGGCATTTTTCACCGCGATCCTCTTCATTGCCCTGAACCACGTCCTTGCCTGGTACCTCACTCACTTGGGGAGCTACGCGGCCTACGGCGCAGTCGGGGGCGTGCTCGGTCTCCTCATGTGGATCTACGTGGTGAGTCTCCTCGTCTTCTTCGGCGCAGAGCTGACGCGCGTGTACGCCGAGCGCGAAGGGAGCCTCGTGCCGCAGAGGGAGGCAACTCGCCGCGCGTCTCCGGCATGAGCAATGCACTCCGAGCGAGGCGGAGGTCACGATGCCCACAACCAAGACCACGAAGACGACGACGCCTCGACCTGCGGGGCCGGGACGCGCGAAGCGGGCCGCTCGCACGAAGCACGGTCAAGGTGGAGGGCGCTTCGCGGCTCCTGCCGCAGCAGTGCTCGGCGCCGGCGCGCTGACCGCCGCGGGACTCTTCATGCGTGAGCCACTCGCAGAGCTCGTCCGCGTGGCGGTCGAGGGGCTGACGATGACGAAGCACCTGGCCTTCGCGAAGCTCTTCACGTTCGCCGGAGTCGAGCGCAAGCGCTCCTTCCTCTCCGTCGTCATGCCCGGCATGGGCGGATTTGCCGTCGGGCTCGTGTCGGGAGCGGCGCTCGCGCTGTGGCTGGCGCCAGGCGTTCGAACTGTCGCCGGGGCAGCGGCCGTCTCCCCATCGACGAACGGCACCGCAGGCCGCGCTCCCGAGACCCGCTCTCCCCCTCCGGTGCATATCTCCACCTGAAGCGGGACCGTCTCGGCTCCGAGGACTGTGGCGCGTTCGCATCGCGCGTGGCGAAAAGGCGGTCTGACTCTCACCACCCGTGAAGAGAAAACCCTCGCGCAGGTTTGGCGAAGAGATCGCCCTGCAGCAGGTCGTAGCCAAGTCCGACGAGCGCGTCGCGCTCCCCCGGCGTCTCGACCCCTTCGGCCACCGCCGTGGTGCCGAGCTCGTCGCAGAGTCTCTTCATCGCCCCGACGATGCTCCGCTTGCGCGCGTCGGTATCGATGCCCCGCACGAGAGACATGTCGATCTTGGCGATCTCGGGCACGAGGCGCGAATAGCTCGTGAGCCCCGCATAGCCGGCGCCGAGGTCGTCCAGCGCGACCTGGAAGCCCATCGCGCGCAGCTCCCTCATTCGAAGGACAACGTCCTTTACGCTGTCCAGTGACGCGCGCTCCGTGATCTCCAGAACGACACGCGAGGCGATTCGCGCCAGAGGCGAGCCCGCCGCGTAGAGGTCCCCGTCGTTCAGATCCACGGGGTGAAGATTCACGAAGAGCTTCGCACCGTCTGGCGCCCTCTTCGCTTCGTCCGCGACGCGGGCGCGAACGGCGCGCCCCAGGTCGTGGAGTCGCCCGAGCTGCTCGGCCGCCTTCAAGACGTCGCAAGCCGTCGGCAGAGTCGGCTCGTAGGACCGTAAGAGCGCCTCGAATCCGAACACGCGGCGCCGCCGCAGCGAAACGATCGGCTGGAACACGACGTAGACCAACTTCATCGCCATCGCGAAGCGCGCGTCGAGCCCCGTTCGGTCGCCGAGGCGCCCCCGCGTGGCGCCGACCTGCTCGACCTTCCGCGGTCTGAGCAGCGTTTCGCCCCGGTCGGGGGTGGAACTTTCAATGACCATAGTGTTCGGCTCATCCTCTCCACGAACAATCGCCGACGATCCTGGAGGCATGGAACAGACCACCGGTCATGGCGCCGCGATCGCGCGATCCGCGATCCTGTGGCGAGCGGGCGGGATGCCCTGCGCTCCCGGCGCGCCAGCTTGGAAGAACACCACTGCGGCGAAGAGGACGACGGCGAGGACTCCGAGGGCGTGGACCGCCCGTACGCGCGGAGGAGCATCCCGGGACGAGTAATTCGGCAGGAGCGACAAGAGGCTCTCCGTGCGCCGGGTTCCGGTCGCGTCGCCGAGAGCCTCCGCGAGCTCTGCGGCGCTCGAGAATCTCTCACAGGTTCGTTCGGCGAGGGCTCTGGCGATCACGGCCCAGAGACTCCCAGGGATCGTGGCGATCGGAGCGGCCCGCCAGGACTGGTACGCGCCGCTCGTCGCTCCCGCGACGCGGAACGGATTGATCCCCGAGAGGCACTCGTAGAGAAGCACTCCGACCCCGAACACGTCACTCCGCGCGTCCACCTCTTCGCCTCGCGCCTGCTCGGGCGACATGTACCAAGGCGTGCCGATCACCACCTGTTCGAACGGGGTCGACGCTCCCCACTCGCGGAGCTGCGAGATCCCGAAGTCGACGAGCTTCGGCATAACCTGCCCGTCCGGCTCGATCGCGAGGAAGACGTTATCGGGCTTCAAGTCGCGATGGACGACGCCGACGCCGTGCGCGTGCGACAGCGCGGAGAGGATCGGCAGGGCGACGGCGAGCGTCTCGTCGATCGAGAGAGGACCGTAGTTCGCGAGGCGCTCGGCGAGCGAGTGCCCCCTCAGGAGCTCCATCACGATGAGCGGCTGCTCCGCGCTGGACTCGGGCTCGACGAGATCGAAGATTCGCACGATCCCACGGTGCGCGAGCTTCGCGGCCGCGTGCGCTTCGTCGCGGAACCGCGCGAGCGCGTCGCTCGAGGACGCGAGCTCGGGGAGGAGCGCTTTGATCGCCACCTCGGCGCCCGTCGACGAGTTTCGAGCGCTCCAGACCTGACCCATTCCCCCGACGCCGAGCCGGTGGAAGAGCTCGTATTTCCCTCCGACGATGTCTCCTGGCTGGAGCTCGGGCGATCGGCGGACGGCGCGGCAGCCGCTGCTGTCGGGCGACTCGTACTGGGGGAAGCCGGGAGCTGCCATCGTTTCTTGACAGGGGTCGATTGCACCCGACATGCCGCACACGAGCGCATCTGCTCGTGGCACCGCTTTTGCGGAAGGGGAGGAATCGTGAACACCCTCGCAACCGAAGTCACTCCGTCCCCGGCCCCCATGGAAGCGCTCAAGGTGCTCGTCGCCGACGACGAGCCGGATTGCCGCGAATCCCTGCAAGAGGCCGTTCGTTACCTCGGCCACTCATGCAGCGTCGCGCGCGACGGTCAGGAAGCATGGGAGATGTACGAAGCGGACCGAGCCGACGTCATTCTCTCGGACTGGAAGATGCCCAAGATGGACGGCCTCCATCTCTGTGAGAAGGTACGCAGCGCTGACTCAACTGGCGCATATACGCACTTCATTTTCGTCACGGGGAACAGCGACCGGACGCACTTCATCGACGGCATGCACGCGGGCGCCGACGATTACATCGTGAAGCCCTTCGACGTAGACGAGCTCAAGGCGCGGCTCGATTCGGCGCGGCGCGTGGTGATGCTCCATCGCGAGCTCCGGGCGCGCAATTCCACGCTTCGGCACGACAGCGAGCGCGCCCACGCCGCGGCGCGGACGGACTCCCTCACGGAGGCGTTCAATCGACTGGCGCTGAAAGAGGATCTCGAGGCGCTTGCCGCCCGAGCCTCTCGGTACGGCCACAAGTACAGCGCGGCGCTCTTCGACGTCGACGAGTTCAAGGCCTACAACGACTATTATGGCCACCTGTCGGGCGACGACGTTCTTCGCAAGGTCGCCCGCGCGATCCACGACGGGCTGCGGCGCGGCGACGTTTTCTACCGATACGGCGGCGAGGAGTTTCTCGTCGTCCTCCCCGAGCAATCGCTCGCCGAGGCCGCCCAGGGAATGGACCGCGTGCGACAAGAGGTCGAGCGCCTCCAGATCGTGCACTCGCCGGCCGCCGAGCTCCCGATCGTCACGGTCAGCGCGGGAGTCTCGGCGCTGAGGGCCGCGCCGGGCGAATCGATCGACGAGTGGCTCCGGCGGGCCGACGCCGCGCTCTACACGGCGAAGGCGGGTGGGCGCAATCGCGTCGCACTCGAAGAAGAGTCGTGACGCGGGCGCCGCGTGCGGGACCCGCGGGCACGCAGGCTAGGGGCTGACGCGGCTGAGCGCGCTCGGCCACTCGAGGTGAAGCTGGCCCGCCCTCGCCCTGTGCGCGAGGCCCCCTACGACGACGCTCAACGCGGCCAGCGCGACGATCAAGAGCGCCCGTCCCTTCCGCCGTCGGGCCGGAGCCCGAGCGAGCGTCTCCTCCACCGTCGACGTGACGCGCTCTACGCCGCCCGACAGCGGCGAGCGCCCGACGATCCCCCCCTCGACGGCGCGCACGATCGAGCCCGCCGATGCGCGAGCGGCAGACGACCCATAGGGGGCGAGCGCACCGGCCATCTGCGCGACGTTCGCGTGACGGCGCAACGGGTCCTTTTCGAAGCAGCGGGAGACGACGCGTTCGAGCTCCTTGGGGATCTCGGGCCGGAGCCGACCGAGCGGAACGGGCGTCGCGTGGAGCACGTGCGTGCGGATCTCGCTCACGCCAGAGCCCTCGAACGCCCTGCGGCCGCTCACGAGCTCGTAGAGGATCGCGCCGAGCGACCAGATATCCGAGCTCTGGTCGACCACTTTGGCCGCAGTCAGCTGCTCCGGTGACATGTATTGCGGGGTCCCCGTCGGTGCCGGAGGTGGCGGCGGACGCGAGCCCGAGCCCGGCGCAATCGTCGCGATGCGGGGCACGGTCGAGATCCCGAAGTCGAGCACCTTCACGCAGGGCGAGCCATCTGCGCGGTGCGTGAGAAAAAGACTCGCCGGCTTCAGATCGTGGTGGAAGAAGCCGAGCGTGTGCGCCTCGCTGATCGCCTCGCACGCCTGAAGGAGCATGTCGACCGCCGTAGCGAGCGGGAGCGGCCCCTGCCTGCGGAGAAGCTCCGCGAGGGTGACTCCGTCGAGATACTCCATCACGAGATACGCGCGCCCAGCGAAGGCGTCGGCCGTGAGCATGCGGACGACGTGCTCACTCCGGATCCGGGCCGCCATCTTCCCCTCTTGGACGAGGCGCTCGATCATCATGGGGTCGTCGCAGCAGTCGGCGCGGAGGAGCTTGATGGCGACGTCATCGTCGAAGCCCATGCGCTTCGCAGCGATCACGGCCGTCGTCCTTCCGATCCCGAGCACCGATCCGATGCGGTACTTGGCGTCGAAGAGCTCGCCCTCCCCCGGGAGGCTGCTCATTGGCATTTCATATTTCATGAGCCGAGCGAGAGCGAATTCCACGCCACGTCCTGTCGACCTCTTCGCGAGCCTCCGCCGGACCTCGCGCGCGCCGATCGTGCTGGGGCACTTTCGTGATCTCGAGGCGTCGCTGCGCAAGGCGCTCGAAGGTCGCGTTGAGATTCATCTCCGGACAACCGCCGAGGAAAGCGAGCGCCGGCGCGCGGGTCCAACGCTGAGCACGTCCCTTGCTCAGATGGTTTGCAACACCATGAGGCATCTCAATCGCTCACACTCGCAGTTCGCTGGGCTCGGCTTTCTCGTCGCAGCGTGGCCTGTCACGTTTGCCATGTTCGCCTCGCTCGCGTGTCAGGCCCTTCCTGAGTCGTCGGATGGCGGCGCTCCTGGAGCCACACCGACGAACGGCGCCGATAGCGGCAAGACGATAGCGGACGCGGGCGCCAGCACGCCGCCTGGGAGCGAGGCCGGCACCGTGACGCCTCCCGGCGGCGGCGCGAACGACGCGAGCGCAACCGACGAGGGGGACGCAGCGCCGCTCCCCGTGATGATCAACTACCTCCCCGGCGCCACGGTATCGACGCTCGCGGGCTCCTCTGTCGCGGGGACCCTGGACGGTACAGGCGCCGCGGCGCAGTTCGACAACCCGACCGGGATGGCGCTCGACGCCAACGGAAACTTGCTCGTGACGGACTACGACAGCGGGCGTGTTCGCCTCGTCAGCCCGGCCGGCGTGGTCACCACGATCGCAGCGGGTACCGGCTTCGTGAATCCCTTTGCTTCGGTCGTCGCCACGGACGGCAGCTACTACGTCCAGACGGACGCCAACGCCTCGGGCGTGAAAGACACGATGACGGGGACGATCTGGCGGGTGACCCCTCTGAGCGACGGGGCCATCGCGATGCCGACCGTCGTCGGGCAGAACCTCGGGCGCCCCCGCGGCATGGCGCCGATCGCCGGTGGCAACCTCTTCGTGGTGGATCGAACGCAGGAGATTGCCGAGACGCTCGCCGTCACGACGGGCCAGACTCCATTCCTCGCGGGCGCGGTCACCATCGCGGGTTACGTGAACGCGACCGGCGCGGCGGCTCGGTTCAACTCCCCGATCGGCGCGGCGGCGATGCCCGACGGAAGCTTTCTCGTGACCGACGAGGCGAACAACGTCGTCCGCCGGGTTACGGCCGGGGGGGTTGTCACGACGTTCGCCGGCAACGGCTCCCCGACGCTGGTTGACGGCCCGTGCGCCTCGGCGAGCTTCAACGCCGCGCGCGGCGTCGCCGTCGACGCAGAGGGGAACGCCTACGTGAGCGATATCGGGAATCACGTCATTCGCCGGATCAGCGTCGCGTGCGTCGTCGAGACGGTCGCCGGAGACGGCACGGCCGGGTTCAACGACGGCGCGGGGAACCTGGCCGAGTTCTACGGGCAGGAAGGGATCGGGGTAACGCCCGACGGGACAACCGTCTACGTCGCCGATGGCAACGGTGGCGACGGATCGGCACATCAGCGCGTGCGCGCGATAGCGATTCCGTGAAAAAGGGCGCCGGTAGCGCCCGAGCAGATGTGCCACGGCGTGGCGATATGGCTCGGTCGAGCCGACTCGTGTGACCGAGCTCGAGCCTTGAGGCGAGCAGCGAGTTCGCGCCTTTGTGCTCAACCACGGCACGTCGAGGTTGGCGGGCTTCTTGAAAGGCGGCTGGCAAATGGCGCACCTCGTCGAGCTGTCGAACCTCCACCACGTCGAAACCAACCGCTCGCAACCGAGAGCTCTGCCGCGCGACGCACACGCTATCCGGCGCGTTCTCGTATGCATCGACCACTCACCGTTCTCGGAAGAGTGCCTCGGGCACGCGGTCGCGATCTCCAAGAGTCTCGGGAGCTCGATCACGCTCCTGCACGTGATGCAACCGCCACACGAACGATCCGGACTGCACGCGACCGACGTGCTCGACTGGGAGATCTCCCGTCAGGAAGAGAGCGCGTACCTCGAGCATCTGGAGGAGCGGGGGACGCGAACGTCGGGACGGCAAGTCGATACCAGGCTCGAGCAAGGTCACCCGGCCGAGCGCATCACCGCCGTCGCGCGTGAGATTGGCGCCGACCTCACCGTTCTGGGGAGCCGCGGCGAGCGCGGCGCAGCTGCGTGGACCCTGGGGAGCACCGTGCTCCAGGTCCTGGCGGTCACCCGTGGCTCGGTGCTCATCGCGCGCTCGACATCGAACGCGGGGAGCGAGGTGTCTCCGAAGCGCATCCTCGTGCCGCTCGATGGCTCCCGCCGGAGCGAGAGCGTGCTCCCCACCGCCGTACGAATTGCCAGCGCGAACGACGCCGAGCTGCTCCTCGTCTTCGTCGTCCGGGAACCCGCTCCGACGGCCGTGCTCCGCGCGCCGGAGGATCTCGAGCTCGCGCGCCAGCTGGCCACGCGTCTCGAGGTCGGCGGAAAGCGATACCTCGAGGGGCTCCGCGACCAGCTGGCGAAGGAGGGGGCGTCCGTGCGCACGCTCGTCCTTCGAAGCTTGGACGAGAAGCAGGCGCTCCTCGAGCTCTCCCAGAAGGAACGGAGCGATCTGGTCGTGCTCTCCGCGCACGGCTCCACCTGCAATCCGGCGCTGAGCTTCGGGAGCGTCGCGGTCCACCTCCTCACCCACTCGGCCGTTTCTCTCCTCGTCCTTCAAGATCTGCGCGACTCCGAGCTGATCGCCGGGCAGGAGAACGATCGGCGCGCGCCGCCGCTCCGCGCGAGCTATCCCCCGGAGGGCGCTTGACGGCGGCGGCGAGAGCCGCGCACGAAGAGTCTCCGAAGGTGGTTCCGCTCGAGGAGGAGGCGCGGGCGCTCGCCGAAGCGCAGCGCCCTCTGCAGCGCGCCGAGCCGGCGTTCACGGACTTCATCGAGCTGTCGTCGTCGCGGATAACGCGCGCCCTCGAGCGCGCGCGCAAATACCTCGCCTCGAGCCATCTCGAGGACCCCAAGCTGCAGAAGGCAGCGGAGTGGCTCCTCGACAATTACTACTTGGTCCGTCGAGTCGCGCGACAGGTCACCCAGGAGCTTCCGGTGGGCTTTCTGAGGCGCCTGCCGCAGCTCGCGGATGGACCCGCGAAGGGGGTACCCCGCATCGACGCTCTGGCGCGCGCGCTCGTGGTCAGGAGCAGCATCGAGATCGACGTCGCCGCGCTGCAGGCATTCCTCGTCCACTACCAGGAAGTATCGCCCCTCACGATCGCCGAGCTGTGGGCGCTGCCGACGATGCTCCGAGTTTCGGTCTTGCACGGCCTGCTTCGCTTTCTCGAGCAGATGGGCGTTCCCGTTCATGGTCGGCTCGACCGAGCGCCGTCTCTCCGAACGCCTCCGGACGCAGAACCGTTCGGGCTCGGCCCTGGAGTCGGCGTCGAGCGGTCGATTCGCGCCCTGCGACTCCTCGCGGAGATCGACTGGAAAGCCTTCTTCGAGAAGACGAACCGGGTCGAAGCCATCCTGCGCACCGACCCTGCGCGCGTCTACACGCGAATGGATTTCGAGACGTGCGACGCATATCGCAAGATCGTCGAGGAGCTCGCGTGGGTCACGAAGGTCGCCGAAGCGGACGTCGCCGAGCTGGCGGTGGAGATGGCGCGCCAGAACATCCCGGACCCGCGCACCGGACACGTCGGCTTCTACCTCGTCAACGGGGGGCGACGCGAGCTGGAGAAGCGACTCGCGTATCGCCCTCGCGGCGTCGAGCGCGTGCGCCGCGCCCTCACTCTGCGACCCACGCTCGCTTACCTCTCGGCGCTCGTGCTCTCGACCGGCGCGCTCCTTCTGCTCCTCGCATGGGGCCTCTCCCGTGCCGGAGCGACTGCGCCTTCGGTCGCGGTGAGCCTCGCGCTCGGCATCATCCCCGCGTCGATCGTGGCCGTGACCTCGGTGCAATGGGCTCTAGCCCGCCTCATTCCGCCGCGAACGCTCCCCAAGCTCGATTTCGCGAAAGGGCTCCCCGCAGACATCCGTGCCCTCGTCGTGATCCCGACGCTCCTCGGTCGACGCGAGGACGTCGACGGGATGCTCCGGCAGATCGAGCTCCACTACCTGTCGAATCCCGATCCGAGGCTGGAGTTTGCGCTCCTCACCGACGACGTGGACTCCAAGGAGAAGCGGGAGGACAAGGCCCTGCTCGAGAGCGCAGCTCGGGGGATCGCCGGGCTCAACGCGACGTACGCGACGCGCGGGGAGACGCGCGCTGGACCGTTTCACTTACTGCACCGCGAGGCGCGCTGGAACGCGGCCGAGGAGCGGTTCATGGGTTGGGAGCGCAAGCGGGGGAAGCTCGAGGAGCTCAATCGCCTGCTCCGTGGAGCCAAGGACACGAGCTACACGCGTCACGTCGGAGACCCGGAGGGGCTCCTCGGGGTCGGCTTCGTCATCACGGTGGACAGCGACACGCAGCTTCCGATGGGGACCGCGCGCCGGCTCGTCGGCCTCCTCATGCACCCGCTCAACCGCGCGCTCTTCGATGAAGACACCGGACGGGTCGTCTCCGGCTACACGATCGTCCAGCCGCGCGTCGAGATCTCCCCCTCGAGCTCGCGCCAGACGCTCTTCGCACGAATCTTCGCCGGGAACGTCGGGTTCGACATCTACACACACGCCGTCTCCGAGTCGTATCAAGACCTCTTCGGCGCCGGGATCTACGTCGGCAAAGGCATCTACGACGTGGACGCCTTCATGCGAAGCGTCGAAGGGCGTGTCCCCGAGAACGCGCTCGCGAGCCACGATCTCTTCGAGGGGGTCCACGGACGGACCGCGCTCGCGACCGACATCGTCCTCTTCGAGGAGTACCCCTCTCACTACGCGGCGTACGCGCGGCGTATGCACCGCTGGGTGCGCGGCGACTGGCAGCTCCTCCCGTGGCTATTTTCCAAGGTCCCGTCCGCGGACGGGACGCGGGTCCCGAGCCCGCTCGCGGTCGTCGACCAGTGGAAGATCCTCGACAACCTCCGCCGAAGCCTCGCAACCCCTCTGCTCTTCGCGCTGCTCCTCGTCGGGTTCCTCTGGCTTCCAGGCCCTCCCATCCTTTGGACGCTCGGCGCGCTCGCGGTTCTCCTCCTCCCGAGCTTCTCTGCCCTCATCCATGATCCCCGAAGGCGCGCGCTGAACCTTGGACGCTGCCTCCTCGCCGTTGCTTTTCTGGCGCACGAGGCGGTCGTGGTACTCGACGCGATCGCGCGCGTCGCGATCCGCATGGCGATCACGCGGAAGCACCTGCTTCAATGGACCTCTGCGGCGCACACGGCGTTCGGGATCGGGAAGAGATCGCCACGCGCGCTCTTGTGGACGGAGATGGCTTGGTCGCCGGTCCTTGCCGTGGGCAGCGCGGCGATGGTCGCGTGGGTCCGGCCGTCGGCTCTCCCCGTTGCCGCGCCGCTCGTCGCGCTCTGGCTCGTCGCGCCGGAGATTGCCCGCTGGGTGAGCCGGGCCCCGAAGTCCCGTGAAGAGCCTTTGAGGCAGAGCGAGCGGCGCGAGCTCCGGCTCCTCGCCCGCCGGACCTGGCGCTTCTTCGACGTGTTCCTCGGTCCGAACGACCAGTGGCTCCCGATCGACAACTACCAGGAGGAGCCGCGCGAGCAGACGGCGCACCGCACCTCTCCGACCAACATCGGCATGATGCTCCTCTCGACGCTCGCGGCGTACGATCTCGGATACCTGGGACCGAGCGAGCTGTCTCTGCGCGTGCGAAACGCGTTCGACAGCATCAAGCGCCTCGCGCACTACCAGGGGCACCTCTTCAACTGGTACGAGACCAAGAACCTGGAGCCGCTCCTCCCGCGGTACGTCTCCACCGTCGACAGCGGGAACTTCGCGGGCTGCCTCCTGGCGCTCGAGCAGGGGTGCCGCGAGATAGCGACGGCGCCCGTCCTCCGCGCCGTGGCCTGGGAAGGGCTCGCCGATTCGCTCGATCTGCTGGAGGAGGCGCTAGGCACGGTCGCCAAGGGGGGGAGCCCCTTGCGGTCCGTCATCTCCCGCATGCGGCGCGGCCTCGACGTAGGGCGCGGCGATCCCCACGAGGCGTACCCGACGTTTCGAGCCCTCTGCGACGACATCTCCGCGGAGCTCGACCACGAGCTGCTCGTCCTCCTCGAGAGCGGCGCGCTAAGGCACGACGCCGACACGCTCCGCGCCGTGCGCACGTCGATGGATCGCTTCCATCACCAGCTCCGGCTCATGCAGCACGAGATCGACATGCTGCTCCCCTGGCTCGCCCTGCGAGGCGAGCCGGCTGCGGTCGGTCTGACGCTCCCCGTGCGACTTCGACTCGACCAGATACAGCCCGTCTCCCGGGAGCTCGTCGCCGAGCTCGACCGGCGCGAAGGCGACGCGCGCGAGAAGGGGGCGCTCTCTGCCGAGATGGCGCGCTCGGGGCAGCGGTTGAGAGCGGCGCTGCAGGCTGCCGAGGCGCGCGCCAAGGGGCTGACCGACGAGCTGCTCGACCTTGCCGCGCGCGCGCGGCAAGAGGCGCTCGGGATGGACTTTCGCCTCCTCTACGATCGCGAACGGAAGCTGTTCCACATCGGGTACAACGCCACGCAGGATCAGCTCGACGGCCACTACTACGATCTGCTGGCGTCGGAGGCGCGGCTCGCGAGCTACCTCGCCATCGTGAAGGGGGACGTACCCGAGTCTCACTGGTCCACGCTCGGTCGCCCGATGACGCAAGTGTCCGGCGCCCCTCTGCTCTTGTCATGGGGGGGGACGATGTTCGAGTACCTCATGCCGGCGCTCCTGATGCGCAGCCGCGACGGGACCTTGCTCGCGCAGACCTGCGAGCTCGTCGTCGACGAACAGATTGCTTACGGCGAAAAGATGGGGGCCCCGTGGGGCATCTCCGAGTCGGCGTACGGGCGCGTCGACGCCCATCAGACGCATCAATACCAATCCTTCGGCGTCCCCGGCCTCGGCTTCAAGCGCGGCCTCGAGGACGATCTGGTCGTGGCTCCGTACGCATCGGTGCTCGCCGCGTCCATCCGACCGCGCGCCGTGCTCGATAACGTCAGGCGACTCGAAAAGATGGGGATGCTCGGGACGTACGGCCTGTTCGAGGCTGTCGACATGCGCCCGGAGCGCGTCCTGGATGGGCGCCCGTTCAGCGTGGTCCGCTCGTACATGGCGCACCACCAAGGGATGCTTCTCGTCGCGATCGACAACCTCCTGAACGACCAAGTCATGGTCGAGCGGTTTCACCGCGACAGAAGGGTGGAGATCGGCGAGCTCCTTCTCAACGAGCGTGCCCCCGCGACCGCGCCGCGCGAGTGGCCGATCGTCGCGCAGGCGGAGAGCGCCGCAACCGCCGTCGTCGACCTTCCGTCCATCCCCGCTGCCCCCTGGTCGCCGGAGGCGCAAGGGGCGCAAGGCCGACCGCAGGCATTCGTGCTCGGCAACGGTCGACTCTCGAGCTGCTTGACCGACTCGGGTGGCGGGGGGCTGGAGTGGCGGGGGCTGGCGCTCACGCGCTTCCAGCCCGACGTCGTCGGGGACGGCGACGGGCTGTGGATCTACCTTCGAGACGAAGACACGGGTCGCCTATGGCTCGCCACGTCCGAGCGCGGTCGAACGACCTACGCGGCGCACAAGGCCGAGTTCCACCAGCGCGACGAGGGGATCTCCGTGCACGTCGACGTAACGGTCGCGCCCGCCGACGACGTCGAAGTGCGCCTCGTCACTCTGCACAACGAGACGGATCGAACCCGGTACGTCGCCGTGACCAGCGCGGGGGAGCCCGTGCTCGTACCGAGAGGCGAAGCAGCGGCTCATCCGGCGTTTGCGAGGATGTTCGTCGAGAGCGAGTCCGTTCCCGAGCTCGACGCCCTCGTCTTCTCACGCCGCGCGAAGTCCGCTGGGGACGACCGCGCCGTGGTCGTCCACCGGCTCGTCGGCGAGAGCTCCGCTGTGACGTTCGCCGGCTACGAGACCGACCGCGGGGCGTTCTTCGGGCGAGGCAGAAGCCCGCGCGCCCCGAAGTCGTTGGCTATCCCGAGGGAAGCGCTCCGCGGCCGAGTCGGGGCAGTGCTCGATCCCATCATGGGTCTGATGGCCAGAGTCGAGCTCAAGCCCAAACGGACTGTGAGCCTCGCCTTCGTCACGACCGTCGGTCGTACCCGCAGCACCGCGCTCGAGCTCGCGCGGCGGTACGGGTCGATGCACGCCGTTCGCTGGACCTTCCGAGACGCCGAGCAGGAGAGCCGCAGGCGGCTCGCGCGAGCGCAGCTCGAGCCCGAGCTGTTGCCCGCCGTTCAGCAGCTCTTCTCCGCCCTCTTGTTCGCCGACCCGGCGATGCGCGCCCCGCCAGAGGTCATCGCCGCCGGGCGTCCGTGCAAGCGTCGCCTTTGGGGACGAGGGATCTCGGGCGACGACCCGATCCTCCTCGTGCGGGTCGATGACGCTGCGGCGGAGCTCGTGCGAGAAGTCATTGCCGCGCAGCGCTACCTACGATCGTGCGGAGTCCGTTTCGATTTGGTGCTCGTGGACGAGAAGGCTTCCGGCTACCTCATGGACGCAGCGGGAACACTGCGGAGCGTGCTGGCCGAGTGCAATGTCGAGGAGTGGCTCAACCGGCACGGCGGCGTCTTCGTGCTCGCCGCCGATCAGCTCAAGGGGGACGAGCGCAGAGATCTCGAGGCGAGCGCGCGCGTCGTCCTCGACACGCGCGACGGCTCCCTCTCGTCACGAATGGCGAGGCGACTCGAGGGTCCGCCCAAGCTCCCCCGCTTCGAGCCGACGGTCGTGGACGCCGGGACGCTCCGCGCGCCCCAGCGACCCAAGCTCCTGTTCGACAACGGCGTCGGGGGCTTCACCGAGGACGGGCGCGAGTACGCGATCGCCGTCCGGCCCGGTAACCCGACGCCTGCCCCGTGGTGCAACGTCCTGGCGAATCCGAGCTTCGGTTGCATGGTCAGTGAGTCGTCGCTCGGTTCCACCTGGTCGCTCAACGCGGGAGAGAACCGGCTCACTCCATGGAGAAACGACCCGGTCTTCGACGCGCCCGCCGAGGCCCTTTACCTCAGGGACGAGGAGACCGCGGCGGTCTGGTCGCCGACGCCGTTGCCCGCGGGGGGCGACGTCGAGACGCTCGTGCGCCACGGGATGGGTTACACGACCTACTCGCGCGAGAGTCACGGGCTCGTTCAGGAGCTGACCGTCTTCGTTCCCCACGACGCCCCGCTCAAGGTCGTCAGGCTGAAGCTGAGGAACACACTCACGCGGCACCGGCGCCTGACGGCGACGTACTACGCCGAGTGGGTGCTCGGGAGCCTGCGCGAAGAGCAGCGCCCCTACGTCGTGAGCGAGCACGACGCAGCGCACGCCAGTCTCCTGGCGAGGTGCAGCTGGAACGCCGACTTCGGCGATCGGGTCGCGTTCCTCGCCTCCGAACGCAAGGTCCACGGGTTCACGACGGACCGCGTCGCGTTCCTCGGCCGGCGCGGCGACTACGCGCGACCGGAGGCGCTGGAGCGCTGGGGTCTCGCGGGGAGCGTCGAGGCAGGCGTCGACCCGTGCGCCGTCTTGCAGGTGCACCTCGAGCTTGCTCCCGGCGAAGAGATCGAGACGCACTTCCTCCTCGGCCAAGGCTCGGATCGCGAGGATGCGCTCCAGTGGGCGGCGCGCTTCCGAGACCCCGCGGCGGTCGAGTCGTCATGGAAGGAGCTCCGCGCGTTCTGGGACGATCTGCTCGGAGGCGTGCGGGTGAAGACCCCGGACCCGGCCATGGACCTCCTGCTGAACCGATGGCTTCGCTACCAGACCCTCTCGTCGAGGATCTTCGGACGGACAGCCTTCTACCAATCGAGCGGCGCCTTCGGGTACCGCGACCAGCTCCAGGACGTTCTCGCGCTGCTCCACGGGGCGCCCGAGCGGGCGCGCGCGCACATCCTCGAATCGGCAAGGCACCAGTTCGACGAGGGGGACGTCTTGCATTGGTGGCATCCGCCGGCCGACCGCGGCGTGCGAACGCGCTGCTCCGACGATATGGCCTGGCTCCCCTTCGTGACGGCGGAGTACGTCATCGCCACGGGCGACACGTCGATTCTCTCGGAGTCGGTACCGTTCTTGACGGGTGAGCCCCTGCGGAAGGACGAGCACGACAGGTACGCGGAGTTCGCCGCGTCGCCGCGCCCTGCCTCGCTCTTCGAGCACTGCCGCCGAGCGCTCGAGCGCGCGGCGACCGAGGGTACTCACGGCCTCCCGCTGATGGGGGACGGCGATTGGAACGACGGCATGAACCGCGTCGGCGCGGAGGGGCGCGGCGAGAGCGTCTGGCTCGGCTGGTTCCTTCGCGCGACGATGACTCGCTTCGCCGTCCTCTGCGACGGGCGGGGCGAAGCGGGTGACGCCGCGGGGTGGCGGAGTCGCGCGGTCTCGTTGGGCGAGAAGATCGACGGGTGCGCATGGGACGGCGCCTGGTACCTGCGCGCCTTTCACGACGACGGCTCCGTCCTCGGCTCGGCCAAGGGGCGCGAGTGCCGCATCGACTCGATCGCCCAATCGTGGGCGGCGCTTTCGGGCCCCCCCGGCACGACCGACGAGCCCCGCGAGACCCCAGGGAAGAGTCGCGCGAGCGCCGCGGTTCGCGCGGCCGACGAGCGGCTCGTCAGTGAAGCCGACCGGCTCGTTCTATTGCTCACGCCGCCGTTCGAGAGCACCCGCCACGACCCCGGATATATCCGCGCCTACCCTCCGGGCATTCGCGAGAACGGGGGGCAGTACACGCACGCGGCGACGTGGCTCGGTTGGGCGCATGCCGCGCTCGGGGACGGTGCGCACGCCGAGCGAATCTTTCGCATCCTCAATCCGATCCTGCGCGCCAGAACCCGAGAAGAGGCGGACCTCTATCGCGTCGAGCCGTACGTCCTCGCGGGCGACGTATACGGAGCGGCGCCGTGGGTGGGTCGAGGCGGATGGACTTGGTACACGGGAGCGGCCTCGTGGCTCTGGCGGCTCGGCGTGGAAGGAATCCTGGGGCTGCGCAAGGAGAACGGCGAGCTGCGGATCGACCCGTGTATCCCTCCGGCGTGGAAAGGGTTCGAAGCGTGGGTCCGGTTGGGGGGACAGCAGGTTCACGTCACCGTCGAGAATCCCGACCACGTCGCTCAGGGGGTCCGGACGGTCACGCTCGACGGCAACGTGGTCGATTCGAACCGTCTCCACCTCGATCCCGCCGCGACAGGCGCGCACGAAGTGTACGTACGACTCGCCAAAGGGAGACTCGCGGAGCGCCTTTCCGAAGCGTGAAGTGGGCGAGAGCGCCTACGGCGTCATCCTCGCGGCGCACTCGAGGACCCGATCGCCCAGTCGTGACAGCTCTTCCGCGAGCTGCGCGCCGAGCGTGGATTCTGCGCCTCCGCTTTCCCACGGGACGACCCGTTCAATCTCGTCGAGAAGCGCGCGGACGAGCGCGGCCTGGCTGCGGAGCCGCAGCAATTCCGGAGAGGTCCTAATTCGGCGTACGGCGGAAATCGCGGCTGCTGTGGTCATGACCCCTTCACCCACGTCGAGCCTCGAGCCTCGAAACAGAGGCGAGCGCGCAACGTTTGGGGCGAACCCAGCAAACTGCGAGCCAGAGTGTCGCTACGTCCTCGTCCCCGGACGACCGCCTGCAGTCGCGCGGGCCCCTCCGGCGTCCGAGAGCTCCCGTGGCGTTTCTGCTCGGCAACGGTGCCTCAGTGCGGCCTCGGCGCGGAAGTACGGACCGGTCGAATGCTCGCTCACGCGAGTTGCGTGGCTATTTGGAGCGCCGCGAACCGAAGGCGCGCCCGTTGCGTTGCGCCACTCGGCGGAGTAGCAACAAGCAAGGGGGTCTTCTCTCGCAATGCTGATCGAGTTCATTCTCGCGCACCGCGACGAGCTCGTCGCGCGGACGAGAGCGAAGGTCACCAAGCGATTCGCGCCGAGACCCACGGAGCGGGAGCTCACCACCGGCGTCCCGCTCTTCCTGGACCAACTCGTCGACACGTTGCGACGCCAGACCTCTTCGAGCCTCGACGTGATGAACCGCAGCGCCGCGACGCACGGCGCCGCGCTCCTCGACCGCGGCTACACGGTGGCCCAGGTAGTTCACGACTACGGCGACATCTGCCAGGCCATCACCGAGCTGGCCGTGGAGCTCGCGGCGCCGATCAGCACGGAGGATTTTCATACGCTCAACCTGTGCCTCGACAACGCCATCGCCGAAGCCGTCACGGAATACACGCGGCTTCGCGACGAGGCGATGGCCGCCGGCCAGACGGAGCGCTCCGGCATCTTCGCGCACGAGCTCCGCAACAGGCTCGCCTCGGCGCTGCTGGGGTTCCAGGCGATCAAGAGCGGGCGCGCGCCCACCGGAGGGAGCGTCGCGGCGGTCGTCACGCGAAGTCTGCACGGCATGACGGAGCTCATCAGCCGCGCGCTCGTCGAAGTGCGCCTCGACTCCGGAACCACGAGACGCCAGCGCATCCACCTTCACGAGCTCATCGCCGACGCCGAGGTCGACGGAGCCGCTGGAGGCCGGAGTCCATGGCGTCTCGTTGCACGTAGCGCCGATCGATCAGGCGATCGACGTCGACGCCGATCCTCAGGTCCTTTCTGGAGTCATCGCAAACCTCCTACAGAACGCCTTCAAGTTCACGCACGCGGGGGGACACATCGCGGTGCGGACGTCCCTGGTCGGGGCGCGCGTTCAGATCGAGATAGAAGACGAATGCGGTGGGCTGCCGCCGGAAAAGGCGGAGCAACTCTTCGGCGCGTTCCGCCAGCTCGGCGCGAACAAGGCCGGCCTCGGTCTCGGGCTGTACATCAGCCGCCGTGGGGTCGAATCGAGCGGCGGAAAGCTTAGCGTGCGTGATGTGCCGGGGAGCGGTTGCGTCTTCACGATCGACCTCCCGGTGATGCCGCTCGCGGCGTAAACCTCTCGCAGATCGCCCATGGGTTCGCCTGACCCCATCAAACGCGATGCTAAGGTAGGTGACCATGCCACACCGAGACCATGTCGGACCGACGCTGGCGAAGGCGACTGACGACGCGCTCGCGAGCGCGCCCGGCGGGGCGTCCGAGAGTGGAATGCGGGTGCGAATCGCGCCCCAAAAAGTGCTGGTGGCAGACGACGACGAGGACCTGCGCGGCATGCTGCGAGAGCTCTTCGCATCGAAGGGTTACGACGTCGTCGAAGCGGCGGACGGCGACGAGGCGCTCGAGCTCCTCTCGAGCGCGGCCGACGGCGGCGCGGTCCTCCCCAACGTCGTGCTCCTCGACTTCATCATGCCCGGCTTCAGCGGTCTGGGGATTCTCCGCGTCATGCGCAGGTTCATGAACATGCCGCCGACGATCATCATGACGGGGTTTCCGGATCCCTCGGTCGACGCGTTCGCGCGCAACCTCGGCGCCGTCTGCGTGCTCCGCAAGCCGCTCGACGCCGAGGCATTGCTCGCGCTCGTGCTCGAGTGCGCGCCGATTCTTGGGCGCACCGACCAGGCGCTCGGCGCCTGAAGCGTCGCGCTGCTCCATCGCCCGGCTCCCTCTAGGTCCGGCGAACCCCGCGCGACGCGGCGTCGGAGCACACGCTATTTCGACCGGAGCGCTTCGCCGCGTACATGCGATCGTCCGCGAGGGCGACGAGAGCGAGCGAATCGCCCCGTGCGCGTTCCGAGGTGCACTCGGACCACAGCGCGACGCCGACGCTTACCGTGGCGCTCACCGCACCGGCGCCGATCTCCACCTGCATCGCCGCGATTGAAGCGCGAAGGCGCTCGGCCAGCGCGACGAGATCGCCCTTCGTCGCGCTGCAGATCACGGCCACGAACTCCTCGCCTCCGTAGCGCGCGAAGAGATCGCCCGCGCGGAACATCCTCGCCGCGGACGCCGCCAGCGCGCGGAGCACCTCATCGCCCGCGAGGTGTCCGAACCTGTCGTTGATCTCCTTGAAGTGGTCGACGTCGATCATGAGCATTCCGGTGTCGCTCCCGTCCTCGCGCCCGCGCGCGATCTCGAGCTCGAGCCGATCGAGCAGGGAGCGGCGGTTCGTGAGCCCCGTCAGCGAGTCGCGCGTCGACGATTCATAGAGACGCCGGTGGAGGGTCTCCTCTCGCTCGTCGACGAGCGCGAACTGGAAGACGAGGCCCGGCCCGAGCTGAACGCGGTCGCCCGACCTCAAGGGAACGCGGCTCGCCGTGCGCCCGTTGACGAACGTGCCGTTCTTCGAGCCGAGGTCCTCGAGGAGGTACCGACCACTCTCGGTGCGGGCGACGCGCGCGTGGTGGCGGCTGATCAGCGGATCGTCGACCGAGATGGTCGCCCTACTCGAGCGACCGAGGATCGTCTCACCGGGCTGGAGCGCGAGGACGCGGCCGGGCTCTTCCCCGCTGAGGACGGTGAGCGTCGCGCGGTCGCGCAGAAGCGCAGCCGGCCGTACGGTCCCCACGGGGGTCTCGCGCCGATCGCGGCGATCCCAACCGGTCGCGTTCGGGAGCGAGGCGGGCACGAGGATGGGGGGCAAGCGACGCGCGTGAGGTGTGTCCTCCGCTTCGTCGTGGACCCGCTGCTCATCGCCGGACCGCCCGTTCGCCGCCGGTCTCGAAGCGCCGCCGGGAGACTCTGGTTCCAAGTTCGTATTCCTCCCCCGCGTTCCCGCTCGGATGATCCCGGGTCGAAAAGGCACTCGGTCACGAGGCGCCGGCGCTCCCTATCCAGGTGTCGTGCCAGACCGCTCGCAAGCGGTTTCAACGGGATCGACTCTATTGGCGGGGACGACTGGATCCAGAACGCCACAGCGAACACAAACGCCACTCCGCAGGCGCGCTTCGTCCGGCGATATTCGGCACGAAATTCGTCATGCATGGTCCCTGCAAGTCTGTCGATCGAGTACCGTGGGAGCCGGCCCTGGGCGCGTGGGGATCTTGCGACCGCGGCTGCAACTGGAGATTCGATGAAGGCTCGTATTCTCGTCATCGACGACGAACAGGATCTGTGTGCGCTGCTGACGATGGCGCTCGAGCGAGAGGGTGCGTCCGTCGTCGCGTGCACTTCGGCGCGCAAGGCGCTCGAGCACCTCGCGACGGAGGAGTTCGACGCCGTGCTCACGGATCTGGGTATGACGGAGATGGGCGGCATCGAGGTCTGCCAGCGAGTGGCGGGGACGAACCCCGGGCTCCCGGTCCTCGTCGTGACGGGGCACGCGAGCCTGGAGACCGCTATCGCCGCGATGCGCGCCGGCGCCTACGACTTCATCACGAAGCCGATCAACGATCCGGCGCTCATCACGCTCGCCGTCGAGCGCGCCGTCGAGCACTCCCGGCTCCACGCGGAGCTCAAGCGTCTACGCCACCAAGTCGAAGCGTCGGAGACGCCATCGAACATCGTTGGCTCCAGCAGCGCGATGCGTCGCGTGCACGAGACGATCGCCCGGATCGCCGGAGGTGATTCGAGCGTCCTCATTCACGGCGAGACGGGGACGGGAAAGGAGCTCATCGCCCGCCGCATCCACGCGACCGGCACTCGAAAGGACGGCCCGTTCATCGCCATCAACTGCGCCGCGATCCCGTCGGCGTTGCTCGAGAGTGAGCTCTTCGGCCATACCCGCGGAGCATTCACCGACGCAAAGAACGACCGAGCGGGCCTCTTCGTTCAGGCTCACCACGGGACGCTCTTCCTCGACGAGATCGGCGAGATGCCGCTCGAGATGCAGGCGAAGCTCTTGCGAGCGCTCCAGGAGAGAAAAGTTCGCCCCGTGGGGTCGAACGTCGAGGTGGCGTTCGACGCGCGGCTCGTGACGGCGACGAGCCGCGACCTCGAAGAGGAGATCGAGCAGAAGCGTTTCCGCGAAGACCTCTTCTATCGGATCAACGTCGTCCGGATCGGCGTCCCGCCACTCAGGGAGCGATCGTCGGACGTGCTCGCGCTCGCGCAGTACTTCCTGGGGCGCCACGCGGAGCGCACCGGCACACCATCGCTCGGCGTCTCTACCGAAGCAGCGAAGAAGCTCATCGCCTACGCCTGGCCCGGCAACGTCCGCGAGCTGGAGAACTGCATCGAGCGCGCGGTCGCCTTCGCGCGCTACGACCAGATCACCGTCGACGACCTGCCCGACAAGATCGGAAGCTACGTGCCCGAACGTTTCATCCTGGTGGCAGACGACACGAACGAGATCGTCTCGCTCGACGAAGTCGAGCGACGGTACGTGACGCGCGCGCTCCAGCTCCTCGGGGACAACAAGACGCGCGCCGCGGAGATCCTCGGCATCGACCGCCGGACGCTCTATCGGAAGATAGATCGTTGGCAGAACAACCAGTCGTCGCCGTCGTCGTCGTCGATACCGCGCGCTATGGACGCGCGCGGAGTGCCGGGGCCGAAGACGGCGTAACCGGTTGGGGCCAGCGCCCCAGCTCGATGGGGAGGTCACCCCAACTCGATGGGGAGGTCACCACGCCTCGATGGGGACGTCGCCCCAGCTCGATGGGGAGGTCACCACGCCTCGATGGGGACGTCGCCCCAGGTCGGTGGGGACGTCGCCCCAGGTCGATGGGGACATCGCCCCACGTCGATGGGGACATCGCCCCAGGTCGGTGGGGACATCGCCCCAGGTCGATGGGGACATCGCCCCAGGTCG
>JBKQKP010000053.1:0-16374 GCA_052147435.1 Polyangiaceae bacterium
GGGAAGGGGTGTCAGCGTCGCCAGAGACCTCCCCTCCCTGCTTGCAGGGAGGGGCCGGGGGTGGGTTGATCGCCGCGCCGGGGGTGGGTTGATCGCCGCGCCGGGGGTGGGTTGATCGCAGCGACGGGAGCGTGGGTTTCACTCCACGTCGTCTCACTCCACGTCGATCACTTTCCCCGGGTTCATGATCCCGTTCGGGTCAATCGCCCGCTTGATCGATCGCATCAGCACCATCTCGTCCGGCGAGCGCGAGTAGCCGAGGTACGGCTTCTTCAGGAGACCGATCCCGTGCTCGGCGCTGATGCTCCCGGCGTGCTTCTTCACGAGCGCGAAGAGATCGTGATCCGCGTCCTTGGTCTTCGCGAGGAAGGTCGCCTTGTCCATGGCGTCGGGCTTCATCACGTTGATGTGAAGGTTGCCGTCGCCGATGTGCCCGAACAGGCAGATCTCCCACCCGGGGTAGCGGGTGGCGAAGACCGCGTCGAGCTCCGCGCAGAACGCCTCGAGGCCGGCGACGGGGAGCGAGACGTCGTTCTTGTGAGGGAGACCGGTCGCGCTCAGAGACTCGCTGATCCCCTCACGCAGGCCCCAGAGCTCCGCGGCTTGCGTCGAGTGCTGGGCCATCGTCCCGTCTTCGATGAGCTCGCGCTCGAAGAGCGACGTGGTCCACGACTCGAAGAGCGCATCGTCGCCCCCTTCTGCTTCGAGCAGCACGTAATGCGACGACTTCTGCGCGAGCGGGGCGCGGAGCGAACGGTGGCGGACGAGGCGCGCGAGACAGCGGTCCGTGAAGAACTCGTACGCGCTGATCGTGAACGGCGCCCGCCTCGCCTCGCGGAACAGCGCGAGCACCGCCGCGAGATCGCGCACTCCGAAGAGGAACACTTTGACCGCGCCCGGCACGCGCGCGAGCTTGAGCGTCGCCTCGGTCACGACGCCGAGCGTCCCCTCGCTCCCGATGAAGAGCTGGCGCAGATCGAGCCCCGTGTTGTTCTTCTCGAGCGCGCCGTTCAGCTCGAGCACCGCGCCGCTCGGCAGCACGACCTGGAGGCCGAGCACCCAGTTTCGCGTCAGCCCATAGCGGATCACCTTCACACCGCCGGCGTTCGTCGCGATGTTCCCCCCGACGTGGCTCGACCCCTTCGACGCGAAGTCGACGGGCCACGTGAGACCGTGAGGCGCGCAGTGCTTGTGCACCTCTTCGGTCACCGCTCCCGCCTGGACGCGCACAGTCGAGCCGAGCAGATCGATCGGATCCATCCGCCGCATCCGCGCGAGCGAGACGACGAGCTCGCCGTTGGCCGCGAGCGCCCCGCCGGCGAGGCCGGTTCGCCCCCCTGACGGGACAATCGCCACGCGATGCCGGTTGGCGAGCGCGAGGAGGCGCGAGACCTCGTCCGTCGTGCGCGGGCGCGCGATTCCCCACGGCGCGGGGGGAGTCACCTTCGTCCAGTCCTTGCCATACTCGGCCAGGTCGCCTGCTTCGCGCGTGACGAAGTCGGACGGGAAGTCGCTCGCTATCGACGAAACGAACTCCGCCGAAGGCATTCGCTCGTCAGGCCTTGTCGGTCTCGTCGGTCTCGTCGAGCTCAGCGCGATCGAGCCGCTCGAGCCCCGCGAACTCGTCGCCCATGCGGTACACACCGCTCGCGAGCCGCGGCGCGCGCGGCGCGGGGGCGACGTCGGGCGTGATCCGGTCGAGCGAACGAAGGCTTTCCTTCGCTAGCGAACGGGTCGACGGGGGGTTGGAGCTCGCGGTGTTCATGAGAGACGGGGCCTTCTTTACTCCTTCCCTAGGGCAAAGCAAGTTAGGCGCCACCTTCACCGTGCGGATCTGTGGGGGTTCAGAACCTCGCGCAATTCTGCGGCAAAATGCCGCTATTCGAGATGCGTCGCGTCCGCTCCGGGGAGCTCCTGCGCCCCTGCTCAGCTCCCTGCAAGGGCGACAAACGTGTCCCGGGGCGACACGTGTCGTGTCCGATCAGCCCCGGCCCATCGTTCACAGGAAGGTCGGAAGACCGGAGGCGGAGAGGTGGAAATCAAACTCACCGCTTCCGATCTTCCGACCTTCCTGTTCGATCAACTCCGGAAAGCGGGTCTAGTGCGCCGCCCCGTTCGTCGTCGCTGCCTCCGCTGGAGCCGGAGTCGGCGCCGCGGGAGCCTCGGCGGGCACCGGCGTGCTCGATGCGGTCGCGCCGTTCGCGCCCGCGGCCTCCAGCGCGGCGTTTGCGGCGGCGCGCTTGCGCTGCTTGCCGACCTGACCGTGATCCGGGCGCAGGCCCGCGGCCTCCGCCTTCCTGTTCGCGCGTTTGGTCGATGCCCCCTTCAGCGCCACGGCGCTTCTCACGCCGAGGAACGTCGTCAACCCCGGGAGCTGCGCAGCGAGCGTCGGATCGGCCTTCTGGGCTTGCGCGAAGGCGTTGCGAAACTCATCCATCAGCGGCCGCACCTTCGTCCAGACGTTCCCCTCCTGCGTCGCGGCGTACTGGTCCCATGTGAAGCTCGCGTTGCGCATGTCGGTCCACTGGCCGGCGAGCGTGAGCATCTGGGTGAAAACCGCGAGCGGCGGGGCGCCGACGAAGAGGGCGTAGTTGGGGATTCGCCCCAGGTCCTTGATGGCGGCCTGTAGTGAAGCTTGCTCGGGTTGATACGGAAGGACTCCGCGGAACTGAGCGGTCGTCGCCGCGATGAAGCCGGTTGGAGGGGTGAGGACGTTCGAAATGGGGGGCGGCGGCGCGAACGAAAAGAGCGCGGCGGAGGTGACGGGCGCAGAACGGGTTGCGAGCGGCGGAGCCGGCGTGGTGGAGGTGGCCGCGGGCGAGGGGGAGGCCGCGTGCGACTTCGTCGAGGAGGACTTCTTGGATGCGGGCTTCTTGGACGTGGACATCGAAAACCTCGTGGATGTTGGCTGTCGGTTGGATCGTCTCGCGGACCGCGATGTGGTGGTCCCCGACGCGATCCTCGTCTCCCCGACCACGACGTCGTGGTCCAGGAGGTGAGCGTCGTCTCCCGGATCACGACGTCGTGGTCCGGGAGGGGAGCGTCGTCTCGCGGATCACGACGTCGTGGTCGCGGAAGCGAACCTCGTCTCCGTGACCACGAGATCGTGGTCGGGGAGACGTGCATGAGGAACCGGCCTCGCTTCGAGCCGGTCTGGCCGCCGCCTAGAGCAACGGGCGGGCCAGGACGCGATCTGCACGGGCGTCCGCAATTGAGAGAGGGGGATGACAGGAAGCCGGGAAGACGGGAAGCGGAGAGGGAACAGGAAATCCCCTGCTTCCCGTCTTCCCGTCTTCCTGTGAATCCTCTCGACCTGCGGGAAACCCCGTTGAAGACCCCGCCGTAAGGGAGCCCCTACGCGTCGCGGCGCTGTCGAGATTGTGGACGCGACTGTTGGAACGGCCGACACGACGCGCGCACGGCCCTTCGCTGGAGGAGCGGTCTTACTTCGGCGCGGGCGTCGGCGTCGTGACCGGCGTCGCGGGGACCTCGACGGGCACCCAAGTGAGATAGTCGAGGAGGACGCTCGAGTCGTAGTTGTCGTCGCCCGTGTCCCAGATGATGAACTCGATCGTGATCGTTTCCCCAGGGGTCACGGGCGCCGTGGACGTGAGCCACCCCGTCGCACCGCCGCCGGAGCTCGTCTGGAGGTTGCACCACGGTCCCGAGTCGTCGAAGCCTGTCCCCGTGAGGGCGCCTGCACCGGCGCTGCACGCGGCCGTTCCGGGGCTGGTGCCGTCGCACCCCGTGGAGGCGTTTGCCGGTGAGCAGACGCCGAAGAACCCGATGTTCACGCTGACGGGGTTCCCCTTCGAATCGAAGGAAATGTTGTCGGGTGCGCCGCCGTTGAACGCCGTCGACGTCAGGTACGCGATGAACGAATCGTTGTAGCTGGTGCAGACGTAGTCGGGCCACTCACCCGAGTGGAAATCGAAATCGAACGTGATGCCTTTCGCGTTCGCCGGCACCTTGATCTGTGCCTTGAGATCGATGACGTCGTTCACACTGCTATCGACAGAGCACCCAGCGGCCGCCTTCGGGTATCCCGTCGGCACATCCCCGTTCTGCGTGTTCTGCATCCCGTTCTTGAACCCCTTGAAATACGGAGTCGTCGCGGGGTCACCGGCGCTGATGTCCTTGAAGTCATAAAGGTCCGCCGTGCCCGAGCTGAGGACGGCGAGCGCGTGTCCTTCCTGCGGTACGGTGACGCTGCCGAACGTGTTGAGGATCCCGTGCTGGTAGGTGAAGTTCCCGTCGCCCTGCTGTGTCGGGGTCTGATGGCTGTTCGACAGCGTGGCCGAGACGATGCCCCAGTGGGTCGCGTCCGCCGCGTGGCAGACTTCCATCGCGTTGAGAATCTGCGTGGCTGTCCCGGCGCTCGAGCCAGTCGGCAGGGTTCCGTCGCAGATGATGACGTCGTCGATGATGCCGTCGTCGTCGTCGTCGCAGCCGTTCCCCGGGATGTCGTAGTTCAGCGGGTTCGGATCGCAGACGAACCCGGCGTCACCGGTCGTCGTCCCCGTCCCCCCCTCGCCGACGTTGCCGCCGAGGTTGATGCCGCCGCTTCCGCTGCCGCTGCTGCTCCCCCCGCTGCTGCTGCCGCCGCTGCTGCTTCCGCCGCCGCTGCTGCTTCCGCCGCCACCGTCGGTCTCGAAGGCGCTCGGAGGATTCGCGCCCGAGCAGGCGAAGGCGGGAGCCAAGGCGACGAGTGCGAGGACAGTCGAAACGACGGGGATCCGCATGCGCGGACTTCACCATCCGCAGCCGTCGCTTCACGTCTCATGAGGATAACCCCCGCAACGGGGTAAGAAGATGTGGGAGGTGCAGCGACCCACCACATAATCCTCCAGTAATGCTTGATGAAATGGGCCAACGAGCCGGGCCGTAGGGTCCTCGTGGAGCGCACGTTGCGACGTTCGCCTCCGGCCTCTCGCGCGTCTCTCGCCCGTCCCCGAGCAACGCCTTCCCCCCGCCCCCTTCCCCGCAGGCAACGCAGGCAGGGAAGGGGGAGCGTGAAAAACGCCGACGGGTTCACGTTCCGCCCGCCCTGCCTGCGGGGCGGGGGGCCAGGGGGGTGGGGTTTTCGCGCGATTAGGGGGGTCGGGTTCTCAGACCAGCGGCGGCGCGGCCACCGGCCCGCTGAGCAGCCCGTCCACACGCGCTATCAGCGCACCCAGCTCCGAGTCGGGGAGCCCGGCGGCCCTCGCGATTCGTTGGAGGAGCGCGAGCTCGCGCGCGTCGAGCCCGTGGCTCACTTGCGCGATCAGCGTGGCGAACGCGAGCCCCACTTCGACGAAGTCGTGTCTGCGCAAGCGCGACCCGATCTTCTCGCACCGCCCCTCGACCCCTTCGGCGACCGCCGCCCCGCGCGTGCTCGAGACGAGCTTGTCGACCGCGGCGTCGTCGAGCTCCAGAAAACACAGCGCCTGCGCCCCCGCCTTGAGCGTGTGGCGCTCCACGTCGTCGGCCACTTCGTCGATGATCGCCGTCAGCGTCGCGGCCTCGAGGAGGTTCGACATGATCGCGCGCTGCTCGTCGGCTTCGCGCTTCAAGAGCGGCGAGGTCTTCTCGCGCAGCGCGCGCAGCACGCGCGATACATCGCCGCGAACGCGCCCCGGCTCGTACCCTTCGAGCGCGCGCCGGTGATCACCGAGCAGCTTCTCGAGCGCCTTCTGCACGCCGAGGTCGGAGAGCTTCCCGAGGCCGTTGTCGAAGCCCTTGGGGGGAGCCTTCGCCTCCGCCTCGATCCGCGTCGCGACCGTGCGCTCCGCGGCGAAGCTCGCCACGTACGCCCCGCCGACGTTCGGCCCGTCCACGAAGCGCTTCACCCACCGGCCCCCTTCCCCCTCTTCGATCACGAACTCCTCGGCCACGAGACGGCCGAGCACGTTCGTCTCCTGCCGCACGCGCGCTTCGCCGGGGGCGCGCGTGGCGGACCAGCGAAGCGCCACGCTCGGGTGGACGCGATCGCGGATGTGGTGATCGACGTCGAAGAACTGAGCTCGTACGACGTCCACCGGACGTTCGATGACCAGCGTGGCCTGCGGCGCCCCGTAGCTCATGGCTTCAATTCCTCACGGACAGTCGAACTCGGTCTTGTCGCCGCGGTCGGTGAACGCGCACGGCTTGTTGCACCTTTTTTCCTGCTTGAACTTGGCGCCATGGCAAGCCAAAAGCGCCTTTCTGTCGCCGGTGCAGGCGAAGCTGTCCTCGAAACGGCACGGATCGCCGAGCTCTGCGACATGGTGGTCGCAGCTCACGTTGTTCCCCTCGATCGAGCACCCCTTGGGGCCGCGGCAGGTGCTCTCGATGTCGTACTTCTGGCCGTCGCACTTGTAGAGGGCCTTCTTGTCGACCGAGCAGGCGAGATCGTCCTTCTCCTCGCAGGGGTCGTTCGAGTCGGCGACGTCGGTGTCGCAGTGGAGCTTGTTCCCCGTGAAGAAGCAGCCGGTCGGGCCGCGGCACGTGGAGGCCACGATGAAGTGGTTCCCCCGGCAGCGGAGCTCCCCTTTCTTGTCGGCGGTGCAGGCGAGGTCCTCGGACTCGGAGCAGCCGTCCCCCTTGTTCGCGATCGTGTTGTCGCAATCGACCTGCTTCCCGGCGGCGACGCAGCCGTCAGGGCCGCCGCAGGTCATCTCGGTGAACTTGCCGTCCAGGCAAAAGAGCCCCGTGTGCGGGTCCTCGCAGGCCGTCTGGTTCGCGGAGCATCGACCGCCGGGCTTGGCCTTACAGCCGCTCGCGAGCGCGAGCGCCAGTGCAAGCGCGGTTATGTGCAAGAGACCCTTTGCCATGCCGAGAGACCTCTCCTGTAGGCCAAGATAGCGAAAGAGGCGCGCGTCACTCGGGAAAAGGTTCAGCGCGCGCCTCGCCGCATCGTCAGGCGATTGACCAGGTAGAGGATGCCGATGGCGACGACCGACAGAACGATGACCATTTGAGCTGCCTCCTCCTCGCGGTGCGATTGGATCGCGTCGTAGATCGCGAGCGACGCCGTCTGCGTTTCGCGCGGGATGTCGCCCGCGACCATGAGCGTGACGCCGAAGTCGCCGAGCGAGCGCGCGAACGACAGCATCACCGCCGCCAAGACGCCGCGCGCCGCCAGCGGCAGCTGCACGGTGAAGAACGCGCGGACGGGCCCCGCGCCGAGCGTCCGGGCCGCGCGCACGAAGACGGGGTCCACGTCCTCCAGCGCCGCGCGCGACGACTTGACCATGATCGGGAACGCCCCGACCGCCGCGGCGACCACGGCTCCGGTCCGCGTGAACACGATCGACGAGCCCGTCAGCGCCTCGTACGCGTGACCGATCGCGCTATGACGGCCGAGCGCGACGAGGAGGTAATACCCGAGGACCGTCGGCGGCAGGACCATCGGCGCGGTCACGAGCGCGTCGGCGAGGTTCCGGCCGCGGAACCGGTTTTGCGCGAGGAGAGTGCCGAAGGCGATCCCGAGCACCGCGGCGAAAAGAGTCGCGATCGTCGCGACCCGGAGCGAGAGCCAGAGAGGCGAGTCGGCGATCACGTCGCGGGGGCTCCCGGTGCGGAACCCTCTGCGCCGGATTCCGATGCGTCGGTGTCCCGGGCGACCTCGTGGACGATCGACGCGAGGTCAGGGCGCTCCTGCTCGAAGTCGCGCAGCTGGTCCCCCGTCGCAGGGTGCGTATCGAAGGACTTGAGCGCCTTGTGCGCATCGACGAGGGCGCGCAGCCACCCCGCCTCGAGCTCCGCGACGCTGGTCCGCTCGGCGTACATCCGCGAGTGCCACACCCAGTCGATCGCGGCCGCGATCTCGACCTTCTCTTGCTGGCGCGCGAAGAAGCTGAACGCGAGGAGCGCCGCGAGACCGCCGAACGCGAGCCCGGCGATGCCTCCGAGCCCCCCCGACCCCTCCGCGATGGCGAGCACCGCGAGGAGAAGCGTCACCCCCCCCGCCACGGGGATCGAGACGCGCTCCGCTTTGGAACCGCGCCACGGATGCTTCCCGGGGGCGCGCCCGACGGCCGACTCGAGGACCCGCCGCGCCTCGTCGCCTCGCCTCCCGACGGCCATCGCGTCGCGCGGCATCCGCTGGGCGAGCGCGTCTCCCCCCTCGGCTTCCCAGACGGCGAGGACTTCGGGAGGGGGGGCCGGAGGGACCGCGGTCTTCCACTGCGCGAGAGCCCCCTGCGCCAGTGCGAGCTGCTCGCTGGCGGCCTCTTCGGTCTTGGGAGTCCGCGTCCCGTCAGGCGCTCGGAGCGCGCGGGCTTGCTTCACTGCCGCGCGCGCCACGTCGACCTTCGCCTGCAAGCGGCGCTTCTGTCTCACGAGGTCGAGCCACGAGTAGAGCGGGGCGACCTTCTCGTCCCCGAGCTCCTCTGTGAGCGAGGCGATCGACTGCTCGAGCTTCGTTCGGAACTTCTTCAGCTCCGCGAGCTGCTCGGGGTCGGTCGCGGTCGCGAGGGCGATCTTCGAGCGCTCGTCGATCGAAATGACCTCGAGCCACACGCGCGCCGGGTCCTCCTCGCGCTGGGTCATCGCCCAGCGGAGCTGCGACCGCCATCCCTTCAGCGTGATGCCGAAGGCCCCCGGGACTGGGGGGTATTCCGACGGAAGGACCATCCCTGTCCATTCTGCCAGCGCCGGGGGGCGTTTGATCAGTTCCGTGGGAAACTCATGACGGCGTCGAGGCGGCAGCGCCCCCCGACACGAGGGTTTTCACGACGGCGAGCGCCTCGTCGACGTGCTTACCGAACCGCAGACGCGCCGCGAAGACGTGCCTCACGACCCCCTCCCGATCGATCACGAACGTGACCCGGTCCGGCAAGATCCCGAAGAGCGCCTTCACCCCGAACCGCTCGCGGACCCTCCCCCCTGCGTCGCTGAGGAGCGTCATCTGGAGCCGGTGGTGTGCGGCGAACTTCTTGTGCGACTCCACATCGTCGTCGGACACGCCGATGACCTCGGCCCCCGCGTCGCCGAACCGGTCGAACGAGTCGCGGAACTCGCACGCCTCGCGTGTGCAGCCCGGCGTCTCGTCCTTCGGGTAGAAGAAGAGGACCACCGCCTTCTTTCCGCGGAAGTCCGCCAGCGAGACCGAGCGGCCGTCGCCGGCAGGTAGGGTGAAATCAGGGGCGCGCTCGCCGACTCCAATCATGATTCTCTCCGGGGCTCGAGGGGTCTCGGGTCCTGCGCCCCGGATCCTTGGGGTCGCGGGGGCGCGTTGTAAAGTGCGATCAGATCCCGCTCACGTGGACCACCGCGCGGCGCTCGTGAGGGGCCGCTCGGTGCTCGACGAGGTAGATCGCCTGCCACGTTCCGAGGGCGAGCCGGCCGCTCGCGATTGGCACCGATTCGCTCGCGCGGGTGATCGACGCTTTGAGATGCCCGGGCATGTCGTCGGGCCCCTCGGCGTCGTGCTCGTAGGCGCTCGAGTCCTCGGGGGCGAGCTTCTCGAGCCAGCGCCCCAGGTCGCGGAGGACCGAGGGATCGGCGTTCTCCTGGATCAGGAGAGAGGCGCTCGTGTGTTGCACGAAGACGGTGCAGAGCCCCGTTTGGACGCCGCTTCGCGCGACGACCGCGCGAACCTGCGCGGTCACGTCGTGAAACCCGCGCCCTTCCGTCGCCACCGTGAGCGTCTCTTGCGTGACCTTCACCGCGACTCGTAGACCCGCATCGACGGCAGCTCGAGCGCGGTGAGGAAGCCCCCCTTGCCGCACCCGGTGTCGAGGCCCACGGTGCAGGGGCCCGCCCAGATGTCGGCCGGGTCTTCAGGCGTGTACGACGAGAGCTCGGGGGGGAGGCAGACGGTCGCCGTGTGCCCGAAGACGACCATCTTCCCGCGGTACTCGCGGAAGAACGCCTCGTCGCGGCACCAGAGGAGCGCGGCTTTCTGCTTCACCTCGGAGGGGTGGACGAACCCTTCGGGCGTTCGCGGGAGCCCCGCGTGAACGTAGATCGCGTGCTCGTCCTCGTACCAGTACGGCAGCTGGTTCATCCACTGGACGACGTCGGGCGGGAAGAACTTCCCGCTGAGGAGCAGCAGCATCTCCTCACCCTGTGCCTCTTCGTCCTCACCGGGGACTTCTCCTCCCGTGAAGGAGCGCATCGCCGCCAGGCACCCGTTTGGCACGGGCATGACGAACTCCGGCCACCCCCGCTCGATGACGCGGAGCCAGGCGTCCTCGTGGTTCCCGCGGAGGGCCACGATGCGCGCTTTGCACTCGGTCGGAAGGCGGCGGATGTAGTCGATGACCTGCGCGGAGCGCGGGCCCCGATCGACGTAGTCACCGACGAAGACGAGCGTGTCCTTCTCCGTGAGCGTAGGCAGGCGCGACAGGAGCGCAAAGAGCGCGCTGATGTCTCCGTGAATGTCGCCTACCGCGAACGTCCGTCCGGACATCTGCCCAGGATACACCGCATTCGCCGGGGGAAGGGGGCAAGGCTCGCCTGCGTAGAACTCTGCAGGGAGAGCGTCATGGAGGCGAGAGAGCACACGATGAGTCGATGGGTGAACGGTTCGCTTGAGGACCTTCTTATGGTGTCGATCTCGCCTCGCGCCTTCTCGCGCACATCCACTCTACTTCGCGCAGAGCAGGAGCTCGGCGAGTGGGACGGAGACAGTCTCGGCGTCGCCGTCCCCCCGCCCCCCCCGACGGTTCGCAACGTCGACCCGGTCGCGGAAGCGAGCGCCTTCCGCGACGACCTCGCGACCGACGCGCTGGACCTCGGTCTGCGCCTCCTCGTCGTCGATTCACTGACCAGGATGCTCCCGGACGAGCCGGAGAACGTCGGGTTCTTCACTCACGCTTCGTCGGTGATCGCCCTCGGGGAGGCGCTCGACCGCGTGCGCTCGCGGGCGGCCGATGCGCGGGTCGTGAGCGTGCTCGCCCCGGACACGTCGCTCGGGGCGTACGTGAAGGGGCTCTATCTCCGGGCGTCCAAGCTCGCCCGTGCCCTCGAGGTCTTCGGCTTCGAGGGGCTCGAGGGGGACGGCGACAGTGTGTCGTTCGCCCGCGCCGCAGAAGAGGCCGCGGGGTTTCATTTCGCGGACTTGCGAGACTCGGTTCGGCGCGAGCTGGCCGCGCTTCGAATCGAGCTCGGGCAAACCTCGGTCGTCAGGGCGCTGCGTGACGCCGTCGAGCAGCTCTTCGTCGCGAACGACAGGCTCGCCTGAGCCGCTGACGCATTTCCTGAAGCCCCTTGGAACAAGCGGGACGTCTCGCGCGTTTCGCCCCCGATGCGAATGCGATTCCTTCGGACGCCCCGAGCTTGGCTGCGAGACCTCGTCACGATGGGCCTCGCGCTCGCCATCGTCGTCACGGCGCGGAGCTCGCTCGCCGACCACTACTTCGTCCCGTCCGGGTCGATGCTCCCGACGGTCGAGCCCGAGGACCACGTCTTCGTCGACAAGCTCGCTTACGGGCTCCGTGTTCCTCTCCTAGGAGACTACGCGCTGCACTTCAGCCCACCGGCGCGCGGCGACGTCGTGGTGCTCCTCTCGCCGGACGACGGAATCGTGCTCCTGAAGCGGGTCGTGGGGCTCCCCGGCGATCGCGTCACGATCACGCGCGGAACGGTCGTCATCGACGGTCGACCGATGCCGGTATTCGAGCGCGGCGGCGCGTCGCTCGAGGACCTCGGGGCGATGGTGCACGCGATCAGCCTCGCGGCGGGGGGGGGACCCGACTTCGGACCCGTACGCATCCCGGCGGGACGCTACCTCGTGCTCGGCGACAACCGAGGGGACAGCCGTGACGGACGCTACTTCGGGCTGGTCACGCGCGACGCGATCATGGGGCGCGTCGAGGGGGTCATTCTCCGGCACGGGGCGCCGACGTGGGTGGGGCTCGGACGCTGAGCATCTGCGCCAACGCTTCGATGTGCGTTGGCCCCGTTCCGCAGCACCCGCCGAGGATCGTCGCGCCAGCGCTCGCCCACGTACGGGCCAACTCCGCGTAGCGCACCGCCGGACCGCGCGCCTCGTTTGCCGCGACCCAGCCGAGCCCCTCTTCCATGTCTCCCGCGTTCGCGTACGCACCGAACGGCGCTCCCACGCGAGCGAGCGCCTCCACGTAGGCGAGCGTCTTCGTCGCCGGGACGCAGTTGACGAGCACCGCGCGCGCCCCGGCATCCACGCATCGTCGCGCCGCCTCCGCCAGCGCCGCCGGCGTAAGCAGGTCTGCGCGCGGCCCGGCCGTGAGCGCGACCCACGTCTCTACCCCCGTCGCCACGCACGCCTCCGTCGCGGCGACCGCCTCGTGAGGTGCGGCGAACGTCTCGGCGAGGAGGAGATCTACCCCGGCGTCCACGAGCGCGCGCGCGAGCTCTCCGTGCTCTCGCACCAACAGCGAGGAGTCCGTCGGCGCCTGGTCCGGCCGGTAGCAATCCTCGAGCGGGGCGATGCTCCCGGCGATGCGATGTCCTTCGGGGACAGCTTCTCGTGCGATCGCGACAGCGCGGCGCGCGAGTCGCTCCCAGCTCTCCCCCGCGGACCGGCGCTTCGTTCGAAACGTCGCCGCCGTGTGAACCGTGGCCCCTGCCGCCGCATAGTCGCGGTGAATCGAGGCGAGAACCTCGGGCGCCCGGTCGATCGCGTTCGCGCTCCAGAGAGCCCCGGCGGTGTCGATTCCGCGCCCCCAGAGCTCCGTCCCCACCGCGCCGTCGAGGATCACGGGTAACAAGGTGGTGCGGAGGATACTATCCCTGGTCGATGTCCTCCCCGCGCTTCCCCGAGCCTCCGACTCCTGACCGCGCGGACGCGCCGTCGCCGGTCCCCGCCACGCCACAGGAGGCCCTCGACGCTGCCGTCGCGCGCGTCTCCGCGCAGAAGGGGGCGTGGACCCTGGTTGGCATTCCGGAGAGGATTCGCCTCCTTGAGCGGTGCATCGAAGGGCTCGTCGCGGTCGCGGAGGGGTGGGTCGCGGACGCTTGCGGGGCAAAGGGGATCGCACCCGGCGATCCGCTCGCCGGCGAGGAGTGGATCGTCGGCCCTTCGACGACGATCCGCAACGCGCGCCTCCTCATCCGTTCCCTCGAGAGCCTGGGACAGCGTCGCCTGCCGAGGGTCTCCGCGCGCGAGGACGGCCAGCTCGTCGCGCGCGTCTTCCCGGCGGACGGCTTCGAGAGGGCGATGTTCGCGGGGGTGACGTCCGAGGTGTGGATCGAGCCCGGCCGCCCGGCGACGCAAGGGCGCATCTATCGCGAGCCGAGCACGGGGGGGCGGGTCGCGCTGGTGCTCGGCGCGGGGAACGTGAGCTCGATCGCCCCCATGGACGCCTTCTACAAGCTCTTCGTCGAGAACGAGGTCGTCGTCCTCAAGACGAACCCCGTGAACGCGTACCTCGGGGTTCACTGGGAGCGAGCGCTGTCCCCGCTCATCGACGCGGGCTACCTCGCCATCGTCCACGGCGGCGGGAAGGAGGGGGCGTACCTCGCCGAGCATCCGCTCATCGACACTCTCCACGTGACCGGCTCCGACAAGACGTACGACGCGATCGTGTGGGGCTCCACGGACGAAGAGAGGACGCGCAGAAAGGCTGCCCACGATCCGAAGAACCGTCGCCCGTTCACCGCGGAGCTCGGCTGTGTCACCCCGGTGATCGTCGTCCCCGGCCCGTGGTCCGCGGCGGACATGGACTACCAGGCGAGGCAGGTCGCCGGGATGGTCGCCCACAACGCGAGCTTCAACTGCACCGCGGCGAAGGTCCTCGTCGTGGCGAAGGGGTGGCTGCAGCGCGAGGCGTTCCTCCGCAAGGTCGAAGCCGCTCTCGCTGCCGCCCCCCAGCGAAAGGCCTACTACCCCGGCGCGGTCGATCGCTGGCGCGCATTTCTGGACCACTACCCGAAGGCACTCAAGCTGAGCGCCGAGGGGCCCGGGCTCGTCCCGTGGACGCTCATCCCGAATGTGCCGGCAGAGCGTGGGGAGTATGCCCTCTCGAACGAAGCGTTCTGCGGAGTCCTTGCCGCCGTGACGCTCGATGCGCAAGGGCCGGTCGACTTCCTCTCGAAGGCGGTCGACTTCGCCAACGACGACTGCTGGGGGACCCTCTCGTGCACCGTGCTCGTTCACCCCTCCACGCGTGAGGAGCACAGCCGCGAGGTCGATCGCGCCATCTCGCTACTCCGGTACGGAGCGATCGGGGTGAACGCGTGGTCGTCGCTTGCTTACGCGCTCGGGTCGCCGACGTGGGGCGCGTTTCCTGGTCACGTGCCGGAAGATATCCAGTCCGGCAGCGGCGTCGTGCACAACACCTTCCTCCTCGACCACCCGCAGAAGTCGGTCGTCTTCGCGCCGTTCCGGATGCGACCGAAGCCGGTGTGGTTCGCCGACCATCGCAACCTGCTCCGGGTGGGGCAGAAGCTGACGGCGATGGAGGCCCGGCCGTCGGTGCGACGGCTCGTGTCCGTCGCTCTCGAGGGGCTCAAGGGGTAATGTAGGTCCGCGGCGAGTCTGCGCGGAGCGTGGCTCGGTTTGCATCAGGAGGTCGATGGCGAAGGCGCGGCGTAACTCGCGCGAGGGGGAGGTTCTCGCGGGGAAGTACCGGCTCGACGCGCTCCTCGGCGCGGGCGGGATGGGGGAGGTCTACCGGGCCGAGAACCTCGGGATCGGGCGAGCCGTGGCCATCAAGCTGCTCCGCGAAGAGCACGGGGAGAGCTCCGAAGTGGTCATGCGCTTCCTCCGCGAAGCGCGCGCGGCCAACATCGTCCGGCACCCGAACGTCGTCGATGTCCTCGACATCGGGCAGGCCGAGGACGGAACCCCGTTCATCGTCCAGGAGCTCCTCGAGGGGGAGGACCTCGCCCACTACGTCCACTCTCGCGGCGGGAAGCTCGATGTGAAGGAGGCCGTCCCGCTCCTCCTCCCCGCGATCGACGCCGTTGCCTTTGCTCACGATCGCGGCGTCATTCACCGCGACCTCAAACCGGAGAACATCTTTCTCTCGCGAGGTCCCACCGGCGCCATCACCCCCAAGCTCCTCGACTTCGGGATCTCGCGCATCGTCACCGCCGAAGAGCAGCGGATGACCGCGACCGGGATGTCGATCGGAACCCCGGCGTACATGTCCCCCGAGCAGATCCGCGCCGACAAGGTGGTGGATGCGCGCTCCGACGTCTGGGCGATCGGCGTCATTCTGTACGAGGTCCTCGCGGGGGTGCTTCCGTTCCAGTCGTCTTCGCACAGCGGCCTCTTCGTGAAGATCGTGACGGAGCCGCCGGTGCCGCTGGAGGTGGCGCTCCCTGGAGTACAGCCGGGGATGGCGGCCATCGTCGAGAAGTGCCTCGAGCCGCGCGCCGACAAGCGCTACGCCAGCGCGGCCGACCTCGCGCGCGAGCTCCGCGCCCTCGCCGGGCTCCCTCAGCGCGCTCCGTCGGCGCACGAGATTGCTCCCCTCCCTCGATCCTCACGACCCGACGCGGAGACGAAGGGCGCCCCACCGTCCGTCGTTTCCTCGGGGGTCCCCGATCTCGAGCTTCCGGCGCCGAAGCCGAAGCCGAAGCCCCAGGCTCCCCCGCCGGGCCCGAAGCCCGCGCCGCGCGTCGTCGTTGACTCGGACCTGGCCTCGGAGATCGTCCCGATGAGCGACCGGCGCGTCGATCTCGCCGCGGACCCGAGGATGCAGCACCCCTCGCCGTCGCGGCGGGTCGCACGAGCGACGCACGGGATGCGAAATGACGTCGTGGAGGAGCCGAAAGAGCCCGTCGGGAACCTCGCAGGGATGGCCGTCATGTGGCTCCTCGTCCTCGGGATCACGGCCGCCCTCACCCGCTTCGTGCCGGGCGAGTGGCCTGTCGTGCTGTGGGCGACGGCGCTCGACGGCACGCCGGTCTGGATCGGCGGCGGCGTGGCCGCGCTCGCCCTGGTGCTCGGGATCGTCGCGATGGTGGTCGGCGCGCGCGCGGAGCCCGTGTCCTGGGGGCTGATCGTCGCTGCGCCGGGGCTCTTCCTCGACGGGGTCATCCTCGCCGGCTTCGTCTTCCACGGTCTGCCGAGCCTCACGGGGAGCGGTGGGCTCGACGCGCTCGCGCGGATCGTCTTCCCGTGGCCCACGATGCTCGTGCCCGTCGGCCTGTGCATGATCGCGCTGCGTCAGGCCTGGTCGGCCTGGTCGAGCCCGCGCGCAGGGAGAGCGGGGAGCGCGGCGATCAGGGTCCTCATCGCAGCGCTCGCCCTCTTCGGCGCGGTCGAGATCGCGCGCGGCGCGGAGAGCAACGCGCAGGCATCGACGATCGCTTCGTGAGGCGCTGGCTTACGCGAGCTTCATCGCCGTCGCCCGCGCAACCCCTTCCCCCCGGCCCCCTTCCCCGCAGGCACTGACCATTCATCTCAGCTTCCCCTCGCTTTCTAGGGCTTCGATGGCGATAGCGGCGGGTCTGATGAAGTCGAGGCCGCGCCGGATG
>JBKQKP010000054.1:0-7702 GCA_052147435.1 Polyangiaceae bacterium
CCGCGGGGCTCATCTCGGCGGCCGTCGGAACGTACATGGTGCTCGCCGGGAAGAAGGAAGCGGCGACGCAGGACGCGCGGCTCATCGACGAGCCGGACCGCTTCAAGTTCGACGCGAAGAGGTACAACTCGGCGCTCGAGGGGCACTCGGAGGTCGCGCTGTCGTCAGCAGCAGCTCCGGCTCCGCCCCCCGTCGTGGCAGCCCCGCCGCGGAAGTCTCTCTCGCCGGCGACGAGCTCGGCGGACGAGATCGCGGAGCGGTTGACGTCGGGCGGGTGGACGATCTCGATCGCGCGAACGAACCCCGGGAAGCGGAGCATCACCGTGATCGCGGTGAAGGGGGCGGCGAGGGTGATCGTCAATGTGCTCACGAGCGCGAAAGGGGCGCTCACGAAGAAGAGCGGGCACGGTGTGTCGGCGGAGGAGGGCGGGTTCGTGTTCGATGTGCGGTGCTTGAATGGGAAGGAGTGGCAGGAGGAAGTGTTGGGGTTGCTGGGGGGGAGGTAGGGCAGGGCGAGGTCGATGGTCGGGGTCGGGGTCGGGGTCGGGGTCGGGGTCGGGGTCGGGGTCGGGGTCGGGGTCGGGTTAGTCGATCGCGAGGACTTCGAGGTCTTCTTCGCCGCGGGGCGTTCGTAAGGTCACTTCGTCGCCCACGCGTTTGCCGAGGAGCGCGCGTGCGAAGGGTGCGGTGAATGCGATGCGACCCTCTTCTACGTCGGCTTCGTCGACGCCGACGATCTCGTACGTTCGTTCGCCCGTCTCGCCGCGCACCGTGACGCGGGCACCGAATCGGACTTCGTCGCGAGGGTGATCGCTCGGGTCGACGAGGACCGCGCTCGCGATGCGCTCTTCGAGATCGCGGAGGCGAGTCGCAGTGACCAGCTGCGCGTGGGCGCGATCGCGGTCGCCCTGCGCGGGCGGCGAGCCCTCGTCGTGGAGGCGCTGAAGCTCCGCACGCAGCGAAGCGAGGCCGCGCGGTGTGACGTAGTTGGGCGTGCCGGCGGGGAGAGGGCGGCGCGTCGGCAGGACGACCGGATCGGTCGAGGCGTCGTCTTTAGTGAATGCTTTGCTCAAGTGGGGCTCGCCAGGGCGTCTCGTTCGTTCGGTGGCACAGCCTGACACGTCCGGGGGGGGGCTTTTCCCGGCGATTGCGCGTGTGGGCTACGGCGCGCTTCCTGCTGGTGCGGCCGGCATCATGTTGACCTCTTGGAAGACGACAGTGCTCCTCGCGACTGCGGGCTCGCTTGCTCTCTATGCTTGTGGCGGAGCCTCGGGGGCGACGTTCGGCGCTCCAGCGGGAGATGGGGGTGTGAGCGAAGATGGCGGTACCGTCGAGGACGCGGGGGGTGGGGACGGATCGGTTCCACTCCCCCACCCGGGACAGGACGGCGGAAAAGGTGATGCGGGGGGAGGCTTCGACGCGGGGGGGGGAGGCGTGAGCTGCATCAAGCCGCTCATCCCCGACGGCGGAGAGTTCCTCGGGTGCCTTCGCGCGGTGTGCCCAGCAGGGACTGTCTGCGCGCAGCGGGACTCCGACATCACCTCGATTGCCACGTGCGTCGCGATACCGCCGGCGTGCGTGGGGAACGCGACGTGCGCGTGCATGGGGAACGCCGCGCAGGAGTGCGCCGAGCCTGGTGTGCCGCTGACGGACGCCGGGGGACTGTTCGGATGCCAGGACGATGACGAGGAAGACGCGTCGTTTCTGGATTTCCCGTGCGGCTGTGCCTGAAAACGAGCGCGAGGGGAGCGAGGCGTCGCCGACTACTCTTCCGCTTGGCGGAGCGTGCGTGTCCACAGCGGGTTGAACGCGCCCGCGCCGCGGGAAGCGCTCGTCTCGAAGAGAACGAGCTGCATCTCGACGATGTACTTCGTTCCCGGCGCGGGGACGCCGTCGTGCGCAGTGCTCCAGGTCGTCGTGCCGAGGGCGAAGTCCGGACCGGACCGGAGATCGTGGCGCTCGAGGAGAGGACGACCTTCGGCTTCTCCGGCGCGAAAGACGAGGACGTCGGCTTCGACCCCGAGCGTGGTTCCGGCATGAGCCGCCACCTGCGTCACGCCGAGCGAGGCGGGATCGATCGCGACCGATAGCGTGTCAATTGCACGCGCGACGGACAGCGCTCCAGGAACGCGGACGGAGATGGCGACCTGGGGCGCAGCGTCCGCTGGGAGTAGGGGAGACGGCGTGGGACGCGAGCACGCGAACGGTGCAAGCGAGAGGCAGAGACCTAGGAGACGACCTCTGAGCGCCGTCAACGCGCACGCGCGCACGACCTCGCCGACACAGGCGGCCGGCATCGTAACTCCTCAGTTCTTCGTCCAGGTTCCCGTCTGCGCGAGCGGGCAGGTCTCCGATCCGCTCGTGTCGGTGAAGACCTCGCTTCCGCTCGTAGTGACGGTGGCCGTGTTGCCGGTCAGCGTGGCCGTGCCCGACGTGAAGGTCGCCGTGCCGTTGATGTTGGTCCCGTCGACGGTCACGTTTCCCGTGCACATCTGATCGATGATGAGCGTGGCAACGTTGCCGCTCACGCTGAAGTTCAGATCGCAGCCGTCGTACTGCGTCGTGATCTCGCCCGAGATGGGGCCCGCGACGATCGTGAGGCTGCCAGGCCCGGACAAAGCGGCGGGGACCAGCGGGCAAGAGCTACTCGAGCTGTACGTCGTGGTTCCGCTCGTCGCCCACGTGCCTAGAAACGCGCTCACGCCTCCGCCGCCTGCGTCGTCGGCGCTCCCCGAGGAGCTCCCGCTGCTGCTCCCGCTCCCCGACCCTCCGGAGGAGCTGCCGCTGCTGCTGCCGGAGCTGCTCCCCGAGCTGCTGCCGGAGCCGGAGCTGCTCCCGGAAGAGCCCCCCTCGCTGCTCACCGAACCTCCATCGGAGGGCGCCCCCGTCACTGTTCCACCGCTGCACGCGGCGGCCATCAGGAGCATGGAGCCCAACGCCAACGCCGTCGATCGGTTCATGTCACCCCTCTACACCGGCTGAAATGAGCGCGCCATCGCCCCCTTCGGCCAGCCCGAGGAGTCATTTGTCGCGCAAGAAACCCGTGAGGCTCACGTCGAGCCGGCTCTGCATCACCTTCATCATGCTGTCGAACTCCGCCGGCTTCAGCCCGAGCTTCCCGGAGATCAAACGACAGGTCTCTTCGAGAAGGGTCTCTCTCGCGTCGGCGACCCAGCGGGCGGCGGTAGCCCGGTGAACGCGATACACCTTCCCGAGATCGTCCACGGTCAGGCCGTCGATCACTTGGAAGCGGAGGAGACTCCGCTGTCGCGGGGTGAGGGAGTCCACCGCGGTGCGGAAGGCGACGCGGAATTCGTTTCGGTAGCGGACCTGGATGTAGTCGAGCTCGAGATCGCGCCCTGGCGATGCGAGCGTGTCGAGACCCACCCCCTCGTCGACAGGGTGGGCGTGATCCTTTCGTCGCAAGTTCAGGGCGGTTCGGACGGCGGCGATTCGTAGCCAGCTCAGGAGCGATCCCCGTCCGGCGTATTCCGTGATTCGCGCGTGATTGCCGTCGCGGGTGAAGAGCCTTTGCCAGAGTTGCTGTCGCGTCTCGTCGGCCAGCACGCCCGAGCGGTCCATTCGGAGGAGAGGCGGGAGGACGACCTGGGTCCATGCCTGCTCGAGTCGCTTCAGGGCGAGCGCGTCGCCGCGTGAGCAGGCGCATGCCAGATAGAGGTCGGCGATCCGGAGATCGGCGAGCGTGCCCCCCTTGGGGACGCGCTCCTCGAGATAGCGACGAAAGACCTCGGCGGGGAGGTCCAGCTCGGGCGCCGATTGTTTCGCCAGCGCGAGGACTTCCACCATCGGGTCCTCGGGCATCAGCGCGAGATGGTAGCATCGCGCCCGAACGTGGAGGTGTCACTGTTGGCTTGCCTGGCTTGCCCAACCGAGACCGAGCTCCTCGACTTCGTCGAAGGACGTCTGGACGGCGCTCCCGCGACCACGATCGAAGATCACCTCGACGGCTGCGCCGACTGCCGGACGCTCGTGGCGCACCTGGTCGCCGATCCGGCGGGGGGGCGCGCGCTACGGGACGACGTGTCGGGATCGGCCCGGCTCGGGCGATTCGTCATCCTGGGGGCCGTCGGCGCCGGCGGCATGGGGGTGGTCTATGCGGCCTACGACCCGCGGCTCGACCGCAAGGTGGCGTTGAAGGTTCTGAGGCCGGTGATCGCCGAGGACGAGATCAGCGGGCGCGTTCTGCGCGAAGCGCAAGCCATGGCGCGTCTGTCCCATCCCAACGCCGTGCAGGTGTACGAAGTGGGGGAGCTCGGCGACCGCGTCTTCGTGGCCATGGAGCTCGTCGAGGGGGGAACGCTGGCCGAGTGGCTCCGGAAGAGTCCTCGCTCGACGGCCGAGATCGTGGCGATGTTCGTCCAGGCGGGGCGCGGGCTCGAAGCGGCCCATGCGGCAGGGCTCGTCCACAGAGACTTCAAGCCGGCGAACGTCCTCGTCGGTACGGACGGGCGAGCGCGCGTGACGGATTTCGGTCTGGCTCACGGAGCAGGGGGGGAGCTCGGCGGCGCGGTCGGGACTCCGGGGTATGTCGCGCCGGAGCAGCAAGCGGGCGGCGTGGTCGATGCGCGCGCCGACCAGTACGCCTTCTCTGTGGCGCTCTCTCGCGCGCTGGGAGAGGCGCCCGCGTGGCTGAAGCGGGTGCTCGAACGGGGAGAGGCCGCGCGCCCCGAAGACCGATTCGCGACGATGGGCGATCTCCTCGACGCTCTCGGGAGAGATCCCTGGGTCATTCGGCGGCGGCTTGCCGTGGCGGGGGCGATCGCCGCGCTCCTCGTCTTCACAGCCGTGGGGGTACACCGCGCGAGCGTCCGTCAGGCGCGCGTGTGCGAGGCGTCGGCCGGCGCCTTCGCCGGCATCTGGGACCCTTCCGTGAAGGACGCGGTTCACCAGGCGTTCCGATCGACAGGTGCGCCGTTCGCCGAGAGCGCATGGACCGGAGTGTCGCGAAGCCTCGACGCGTACGTGGCCGACTGGATCGCGATGAGCAAGGACTCCTGCGAGGCGACTCGCGTGCGCGGCGAGCAGTCCGACGCCATGCTCGATCTGCGCACGGCTTGCCTTCGCGCGCGTCGGGAAGAGGTGAAGGCGGAGAGCGACGTCTTTCGCGCGGCCGCCGCCGACCGAGGGGTCGTCGAGAAGGCGGTGCAAGCGGTCTCGCAGCTCACGCCGCTCGATCGCTGCGCGGATCGCGACTGGCTCGCGGCGAAGCTGAAGCCTCCGGCGAAGGAAGCCGACCGGCGGACGGCCGAGGAGATTCGTTCCCAGCTCGTCCAGGCAAAGGCGCTGATGGACGCCGGGCTCTTCGCCCGCGGTCTCGGGATCGCGACAGATGCGCTCGAGCGCGCGAGAGCGCTCGCGTACCCGCCTGTCGTGGCCGAGGCGCAGCTCCTCTGCGGGAAGCTCGAGTTCCGGAACGGCGACTTCGCTGCCGCCGAGCGGATGTTCCTCGACGCTGCCCTCTCCGCCGAAGGGGCGGGCGACGACGACGAGGTCGCTCCTGCCTTCGTAGGAGAGGCGGAGTCCCTCAATCGGATCGGCCGCTACCAGGACGCGCTCGAGCGTTGCCGGATCGCGGAGGCGGCGGTCGTGCGCCTTGGATCGCCGCTCGAGCTGAGCGCCGATCTCGAGAGCCTCGTCGGCCGGACCGACATGACGCTCGGGCGTCTCGACGACGCGATGGCTCACTTCCAGGACGAGCTCGCGCTGCGCAAGAAGGCCCACCCGGCGTCGCTCCTGCCGATCGCCCGTAGCCTCAAGGATCTCGGGGAGCTCTATCACCAGCAGGGGAAGCTCGATCTGGCGCGCGAGACCCTCGCGTCGTCGTTGAGCATGCGCGAGTCGGTGCTCGGCCCGAGCCATCCGGACGTGGCCACGTTGCTGACGAGCGTGGGGTCCGTCTATCTCGACCAAGGCGATCTCGCCGGCGCGGACGCGCTCCTCCGTCGCGCCGTCGCGATTCGGGAGACGTCGCTCGGGCCGGACCACCCCGACTTGGCGACCAGCCTCTGTGGACGCGGGGCCGTCCTGGAGAAGGAGGGGAGACCGGCGGAGGCGCTCGCGGACTTCCGGCGCGCATTCGAGATTCGCGCGCGGGCGCTCGGCCCAACCCACCCCGATACGCTCGCGAGCGGACGGGACGTCGGTCGGCTCTCGCCCAAGAACTGAAGCGGCGCGCCCCGCAGAGAGCGTCAATCCTTTCGCGCTCTTGCAGAAAAGCGTGCGACGGGAGCGATCCACCTGTGTCCACAAGGAGAGGCAGTGTCGGATGAATCGCGTCTTCCCGTGGGCGTTCGCGTGCGTTGCAGGGGTCTGCTTCCCCGCGAGTCTGTGGAGCTGCGCGAGCGGCACGACTCCGAGCAACGCAGCCCCTACGGGGGATGGAGGCGGGGCGCTTCCGATCGTCGATGGCGCGACCGCCGTGACGCCAGACGCCGGGTCGCCCGCGACTAACGCTTCGGATGGCGGGGTCGAGAGTGCCGCGGGCTCTGACGGCGGCGTCTCCGACGGCGGGGCTTCGGACGCCGGACCCGAAGCCGAAGGGGACGCGTGCACGGGCTCGATCGCGGTCGTCGGTGGAACTGTCGCGGGGGCATCGACGATCGCGTTCGCGGCAACGCTCGTCCAAGGAGGATCGTGGGCGGTCTCTTCGCTGCCGACGAACGTGGCGAGCCCCCCCGCCATCGCGGCGTACGGCGGCGGATTCGTCGTCGTCTTCGCGGACGTGGCGGGGGACCTCGAGTTCTCGACGTCGTCGTGGAGCTGGTCGTCGCCCGCGACGGTTGGAGGGGTGACGGCGATGAACGCTCCGTCGCTCGCGATCGTCGGAGACTCGCTTCACCTCGTCTACCAAGGGGCGGACACGAAGTACTACCACGGCGTCTTCACGGCAGGAGCCGGGTGGGGCGCCGCGAACGATCCGATCGGAGGGGCAGCCAAGCAGGGGTTCGGGCCGAGCGCCCCGGTGGCGGAGAGCGTGGCCGGCGATCTCGTGATCGCGTACGGCGGGCAAAACGGCTTTCTCTACGACGAGACGTGGGCCGACGGCGCGTGGGTGCCGGACAACGAGCACACGACCGCGCCGATCGGGAGTCTCTCGCCGGCGATCGCGGCGCTTCAAGGGGGGCCGAGCGACACGCTCGTCGTCTACGCGAACGCGAGCGGCACCCTGTATTCCACGGCGCGAAGCGGGGGAGCGTGGTCCGCTCCGGCCGTCATCAACACGAACGCGTTCACCAACGCCGCACCGTCGCTCCTCGCGCTCTCGGCGGGGCGCGCCGTGATGACGTATCTGGGGACGAACGAGCTCCCCTATTTCAGCGTGTACGACCCATCGACCTCGCCGCTGTGGACCAGCCCCGCGGCGATCGGCTCGAGCAGCGCGACGCTCACGTCGCCTCCGTCGATCGCGCCGGGCGTGTGTGGCGACGACGCGGTCGTGGCTCTCACCGGCGCGGCGGGAGTGCTCACCCTTCGATACGCGAACGGGGCCTGGCAGCCGCCGATCGCGATCGACGGCACGGCCGGGATGACGTTCGCGTCCGTGGCGTCGCAGCCATGATCCGAGGAGATGTCTTCATGCGAAGGATGGGAATTGCTCGACTAGATCGCCCCGCGATAGGGAGCCCCCCACCCGGCCTCCCCCCGAATCGGGGGGAGGAGAACGCGGATCTCCGTTGTGCGG
>JBKQKP010000055.1:0-42388 GCA_052147435.1 Polyangiaceae bacterium
CTGGGGGCCGCCGATGCGTGTCGGTTCCCCTGCCGAGATCACGCAGATCGAGCTCGCGATGTCTTGAGTGGCGGTCGCCGCTGCTGAGGGAAAACCGCCCCGTTCGAGGGGACGCCCCTACGGTCCAGAGGCAACACGTGGGTGTTTTGCCTACGGGATCGAGTACGCGGATCGCACGGTATCCATACGGTGGAAGAGACTGCGGAGAACCCCGGTCGGCCATGGCTCTGGTCCATGGACCGCACCTTGCTGCCCCAAGGGGGAGGATCGGAGGAGCGCGTGGACACGCTCGTGGATCCCGTCGAGATGGTGTCGTCATCGCACATGCCCGTAGCCAAACGGGACGGCGGGGCTCCACCGCGCGCGGCCCGATCTCTCCAGGGGGACGCCCCCCGCGCGTCCTTCCCGAGCATCGACCCAGAGGCACAGGTTCAGTGGTTTTCGCGGGTCTTCGAGGACGAGCCGGCGACGTCGCTCGACATCGAGATCTCCTGGGACGAAGAGGGGGGAGACACCGAGCCCACACTGGTGCTCCGCCGGCGAACCCACAGCTAGGCGGAGCAACGAGGCGAACGAGACGTGTGGCGCGCGTGCCGATCCGGGATCATGTTCGTCAATGATGATCCCCGAGCGTGTCATCGACCTACCGCGCGCCCGTGCCCGACTCGGTGAGCGCGCCGCCCGCTTCGTCGGCTTCCTCGACCGCGTCGACCCGCTCGCCGACGCGGCGGTCGCCACGATCGACGACATGCCTCGCGGAGTGGGCTGGCGCTTCATCGAGGAGGCGAGCGCGCGCGGTATCGCCTCGACCCCCGACGCGCCGGAGGCGATCAAGGCGCTCTTCGCGCAGATCGAGGAGACGCCCGTCTGGCTCGACTGGAAGACGATCGACCGGGCCGGCGACATGCTCCTGCGCGCAGGGCTTCTCGGGGGGCTCGTCCTCGGTCTCAAGTCGCTGGTTCACGGGTACGCGTCGCCCGCAGGGAACAAGCCGCTGGTCCTCACGGGCCGGCTCGAGCAGCAAGCGTCGCGGCGGTTGAACGAAACTGCGCGCTTCGTCCAGGCCGTCTGCCGCGCTCGCGGAATGCGCCCCGGAGCGGACGGCTGGCAGATCGCGATTCGTGTCCGCCTGATTCACGCGCAAGTGCGCCGGATGATCTTGAAGAGCGGCCGCTGGCGACCGGAGCTCTGGGGCGCGCCGATCAACCAGCATGACACGGCGGGGACGTCGCTCCTGTTCTCGCTGTCGGTCATCGTCGGACTGCGCTCGTTCGGAGTGCAAATCGACGATGTGGAGGCGGAGAACTTCCTCCAGCTCTGGAGGTTCGTCGGTCACGTCCTCGGGATCGAGCCCGAGCTCGTCCCCGCGTCGATGTACGACGCGACTCGCCTCGCCGACTTGATCCTCGCGGTGCAAGGGCCCCCAGACGCCGACTCACGCGCACTAACGCGCGCGCTCCTCGAGCATCCGCTTCAAGACGCGAAGACCCCGGCCGAAGCACGCGACATGGGGCGTCGGGTCCGCTTCGCGCAGGGGATGTGCCGGCACCTGATCGGCGACGAGCTCGCCGACGCCCTCGCCGTCCCGCGTACCCCCTGGCGGCTGGTGGTGCCGCTCATGCAGCGTCTCGTGCGCGGGGCGGAGCTGGTTCGCTCGACCGTCCCGTTCGCGGACGGCCCGGCGATTGCCGTCGGGAACCGCTATTGGGATCGGGTGATCGAAGTCGGGCTCGCCGGCGCCACGGCGGAGTTTGCGCTCCCGGAGCGGCTGGTCGCAGCGTAATCGCCCGGGGCGTGGTACGTCAGGCCCCATGGGACCGAAGGAACGATTGGCGAAGATCGCCAAGGGGGGGCTCTCCGTCGATGCCGCCGCGCGCGCGTACGACCGGAGGGTGAAAGGGGCGCAGCTCGCCGACGAAGAGCACGCGCAGGCCGACGAGCTCGACGCGACGATCGAGGCGATGTTCCTCATGGCCGCGGTGGACGGCGCCGTCGCCGGCCAGGAAGTGGCGCAGCTCGCCGGGACGATGCAGGCGATGCTCGACACGCAGGATCGAAAAGGACCGATCGACCTCGACGCCACGCTGGTCGACCTGAGCCGCCGCCTCGAGCGCGACGGGTGGACGGCCCGCCTGGACGAAGTCGCCCGCCGCCTACGCAGCGAGGAGGCGCGCTCCTTCGCGTTCCGGCTCGCGGCGGCGGTCGCCTTCGTCGACGACCAAGTCGTGCACGCCGAGGCGGCCGCGATCGACGCGCTCGCCGCGGCGCTTGCCCTCTCGAGCGACCTATCCCAGCAGATCCTGCACGACGTGCGCGACACGCTTTTCGGGTGACGATGCGACCGTCGGCGTCTGACGCCGAACGCGCATCCACAGCCCGCCGAGCGGGCGCAGCGTGACGACAGGCTCAGGCTCGACGCGCCGCCCCGGCTCGAGCTCGAGCCGGTAGCGCTGCGCGATCCGCGCGAGGATCATCTGCGCTTCCATCATCGCGAACCCCATCCCGATGCACATGCGGGGCCCGCCACCGAACGGCAGATAGGCGAACTTCGGCCGCTTCTCCACCTGGTCGGGGGCGAATCGCTCCGGGTCGAAGCCCTCGGGGTTCTCCCAGTACGCCCGGTTCCGGTGGAGGAGATACGGCGAGAGCGCGACGAGCGACCTGGCCGGGACGCGGCACCCGCCGACGACGTCGTCCTCCAATGCCTGCCGCTCGAGCGCCCACACCGGCGGGAAGAGGCGCATCGATTCCTGCACAACCATCGTCGAGTACTTGAGGCGCGGCGCGTCCTCGGCCGTGGGGGCCCGGTCGCCGATCGCAGAGCCGACCTCGCGCCGCAGGCGACGCTCCACCTCGGGATCCTTGGAGAGGAGATAGAACGTCCACGCCAGCGCGTTCGCCGTCGTCTCGTGCCCCGCCATCACCAGGGTCATCACCTCGTCGCGAAGCTGCGTATTGGTCATCCCGCGGCCGTCCTCGGTCGCCGCCATGAGCATCGCGAGGAGGTCCATCGCGTCGGCGTTCTCGCCGCGGCGGCGGGCGTCGATGATCCGGAAGACGAGCGAGTCGAGCGTCTTCAGCGAGCGCTTGAAGCGGAAGTTCTTGGGGGTCGGCAGCCACTGGGGAGGCTTGATGACCGCCTCGGCGTAGTCGTTCGCGTGGTGAAGCGCGACACCGAGCGACTCGCGGATGGTGTCCGCCTCCGAGCCCACGGCGGTGCTGAAGAGGGTACGGGCGACGATGCGGAGCGTCAGGTTCATCATCTCGGCGTGGACATCCATCACCTCGCCGACGTGCTCTTCCCACCTGGCGAGCATGCGTTCCGTCTCGTCCACCATCGCGGTCACGAACGACGCCACGCGGTCGCGGTGGAACGCGGGCTGCGAGAGCCGCCGCTGTCTGCGCCAGAACTCCCCTTCGCTCGTTACGAGCCCCTCTCCGAGGACCAGCTTGAGGCCCTTGTAGTTCGGGCTCTTCGTGTAGTTCTTGTTGTTGTCCACGAGGACGTGGTGGACAGTCTCCGCGCTGTTCACGAGGAAGTACTTCGCATGGGCGAAGCGCATCCCGACCACATCGCCCATCTCGGCGACCTGACCGAGGAGGTCGATCGGGTTTCGCCTGAGCTCGAGCAGGTTCCCCAGGAACGGCAACCCCGGGAGTTGCGGGGCCTCGATCGCAGACACCGGTACCGTTGCAGCTTGAGTCATGTCCCGCCGCCCTTCTCGAGTGTGTCACCAAGAACGTGAGACGAGCCTCACGTTCCATCGAATCTGAGGGTATCCTCACATTCTGTCAACCCACGGAGTACAGCTGGTGAAGAGAAAAGATTCCGCCTCGCCTCCTTTGCCCCCCCCCGACGCCACCCTGTCGCGACGAACCCCGCTCCAGGACCGGAGCCGTCGCCGCGTGGAGCAGATCCTCGACGCCGCTGCGCAGGTCTTCGCCGAGCGGGGGTACGACGCCGCGACGACCGAGGAGATCGCGCGGCTCGGGGGGACGTCGATCGGGTCCGTCTATCAGTTCTTCCCCAACAAGCTCGCCATCTTCAACGCGATCGCCGTCCGCTACATCGAGCGCTGCCAGGCCCTCTTCGACACATTCATGACCCCCGCGGCGATCCACGAGCCGTGGCAAAACCTCCTCGGCCACGCCATCGACGGCTTCGCGGCGCTCAACCGAAACGAGCCTGGCTTCCGCGCGATCCTCGTCAACTGGCGCATCTCGGCCGACATGCTCCTCGCCAACGAAGAGGTGAACCGCGAGTTCGCCCGCCGCGCCGAGGTGGTCCTCTCCGCGCAGGCTCCGAGCCTCACGCCGGCGCGCCGCACGCTCGTCGCGACGGTCATCGTCGAGGTGGTCTCGGCGATGCTGCTCCTCTGCGTTCGAAGGCCGAGCGCCGATTCGGACACGATCCTCGCCGAGGCCAAGACGCTGCTCTTCCGCTACCTCGAGCCGATCGTCACCGAGAACGCGCGCGCGCCGGCAAAGAAAGGCGGGGCAGGAGCAGCTCGCGCAAGAGGCACAAAGAGCCCCCGCACGCAGCCGAAGGCTCGCCCGCGCTGAGCCTCAGCGTGTAGCCGAGCAGCAGCGAAAGCCGGTCGAGTAGTCGTGGTAGTCGAAGTCGTGCGCGGTCGTGCGGTACGTGCACCCTTCGCCGTTGATCGACGTGTCCAGGTAGTAGCCCCCCTGGAATGTCCCGTCGGGGTCACTCGTCCACTCGTGGAGATTGCCGACCATGTCGTAGACGCCATAGTCGTTCGTGCACCCCTTGTGAGCGCCCGTGCGCGCGAGCCCGCCGTCGAGCTGGTTCAGGCGCGGATCGTTCATTTTTAGGGGATCCCAGTCGCTCGTCTCGGTGAGCGCGCCGCCCCCCCAGATCGCGAGCATCGGGCTTCGCCCCGCGTCGTTGCAGCGTCCCCGCTCGCGCGATTCGGCATATCCGTACAATCGCGGCTTCGGTCCGACGCACGCCTTCCGCCACTCCATCGGCGAGCAGAGCCGCTTTCCGGCGCGCTGGCAGGCGACGCTCGCCTGCGAGCCGCTCACGTACCCCTGCGGGAAGACCCCCGGCACGCTCGCCGCGCGCACGTCGTGGCCGTCAACGACGAGGAACGGCGAAAACGGTCGGTCCCCCGAAGGGCTCATCTCGACCAGCGTCGCTTCCCAGCGATCGACGCAGAAGCGCCCCTCGATCGACGCCATCTCGGGCGGACACCGCCCCCCTTCGACGGGGGGGAGTAGCGAATCATCGACCAGGAGCGACCCATGCGGGGTCGTGTCCGCAGACGCCGCGAGCGTGGGGCGGGCCGTCGGCGCGGTCGAGTGAGCCGCGAGCGTCGTGAGCGTCTTCTTGTGCTTCTTCCGCTTCCCATGCGCCGGCTTCTTGTGCGGGGTCGTCGCCGCTCCGGGGGCGCGCGCCGCGGGCGGAGCATCGACCGTGGTCGCCGTCGGCTTGCTCTCCCCACTCGCCGCGGACGCGGCCGAGAGGCCGACGATGGCAGCTAAGGAAGCGAGGGCCGCTCGGCGGACGAACCACATTGGATCCGGAGAAGTACCGCCAGATCGGTCCGCACTGGGAAAAAAGCGCACGAAATGGGTGCGATATGCAACTACCGGGGCCCGCGCCTACGGGGACGGGGACTGGGTGGACTCGCGAATCATCCTCGAGAGCCCATCGAGCGCGGAGGGGGGAATCTCGTGTCCCCCTCGGAACGGGACCCATTTCACGTCGAGCCCCGCCCTTACGAGGAAATCACGGAGCCCCTCCGCTGCCGCAAACGGGAGGATCGGGTCGTTCTGTCCGTGCGACACGACTGCCCGCAGGCCTTTGCGCGCCGGCGCCAACGGTCTCCACTCCGGCTCGGCGATGAGCGTTCCCGAGAGGAGCGCCAGCCCGGCGAGCGGCATCTGCGTCCGGAGCGCCACGTCGCACGCGAGCATCGCCCCCTGCGAGAATCCGCCGATCACGAGACGGGAGGGGGCGAGCGTTCGCCCGAGCTCACCGAGCAGCTTGATGACGCTGGTGCGCGCCTCCGTCAACCCCTCGGGGACCGACTGCGTGCGATCGATCACCTCGCCGGTCATCATCGCTCGCTGCATGCGCGCCATGTCGATCCACCACCAGGCGCGCCCGTTCATCGCTTCGGGCCCGAGATCGAGCGGAGCCTCGGGAAAAGCGAAGCGCACCTCGCGCGGCACGTCGAGCACGCGCGCGAGCGGCACGAGATCGGTCCCCGGAGCGCCGAAGCCGTGCATGAGCACGACGAGCGGTCCGTTGCCCCCTCCTTCGCGGTCGGTGCCCCCCGTGAGGCGGACGCGGAGCCCGCCGAGACTCTCTTCTCGCATGGCCTCTCGTTAGCAGACGCCGCACGGCGACGCGACTCAGCCCTTATCGCTCCCGTCACGTTTGTCGCGTCTCTCCGGCAAGACGGCGAGCGGCTTCGGATCGTAGGCCCGCGGCCCCTCGATGGAGTCCCACGCGAGCAGATCCGCGACGGGGCCATGCTCGGTCGTCCGGATCACGAGGTGCGTGCGCGCCGCCCTGTACTGCGACGTCTCGTCCGCCTCTTCCTCCGCCCAGGAGCCGACGTTGATGTACGTCGTCGCGCCGTCGTTCACGTCGACCCGCTGCGGCACATGCGTGTGCCCCATGACGACGAAGGCGGCAGGAAAGAGCTTCGCGAGGTGCTGCGCGCGATCCGCGAGGAACGCGTCGGGCTCGATCTTCCGCTGGCTCGAGAGGTACCGGTTCGCCAGAGACCAGGCGACGAGCACGCACGCCGCGCCCCACCAGCGGTGCCCGTGGTTCCAACTCGCGATGGCGACCCCGACGAGCGCGAGCGACGCGCCGAGGGCCAGTGCGAGTCGATCGAGAAGGACGCTCGCGAGGATCCCGCGGACCGAGTGCGTAAGGGGGGGGACCTGCAACGCAATGAGCGCGCGGAGCCGGTCCATGCCGATACGGGACGCTTCGGCGAGGAGCGCGACTCGCTTCTCGTGCTCCTCGCGGAGCTTTCGCGCCGCGTCGGTGAAGTGCTCGCGCCGCAGTCGGAAGAGCTCGATCACGGCGCTCGTGAAGCGCCACGCCAGCCGCAGGAGCCCGCGCGCTCCGAGCCCCACCGCGAACGAGATGTAGTCGAGGAGCCCCTGCGTCTCGTGACCGTGCTCCTTCATCCCCTTGGTGGGACGCACCACGTACCGGAGGAACACCTCGGTAAAACCGCGCGCGATCCGCCGCGGATCGAGCGGCGAGAGCGGCGCCATCACGTAGTCGGTCGCGCAGAACGCGTCGTACTGGTGGCCGTGCTCGATGTACGCGACGCCGTCTGCCCAGAAGAACCACGGGTTGAACTCGATGCGGGCGAGAAACTCGTTCGCGTCGATCTCGGGGTTGGCCAGAATGGCGAGGCGGGCGAGGATCTCCTTGAACTCGGTCCGCACCGACTCCCAGTGGAACTCGATGTCGTGGTTGCCGTGCACCATCGTGAGCGCGTGCCCCTTGGCGACGAACTCGGCGATCGCCGCGAGTACCTCGGAATGGCGCTCCGCGACGCGCTTCAACTTCGCGCGCGAGTGGTCCGAGGAGTTCCCGAGCCCGTGCGCGAGCTCCTCTTCGCTCGGATCGGTGTCCAGCTGCGCGCGCGACCCTTCGGCCGCCATCGCGATGCCGATGAAGTCGATGAAGTCGCCGGCGATGACCGCCCTCCACCGCTCGCCCGCCGGAGCGACCCGGGCGTAGTGACGAAAGAGCGCCGTCAGATCCTGGTCGACCCGCTTCGATCGGCGCGGCGCGGCCCCAGGGGCTGCACGATCGTTAATGTCGCTGCCCAGATGTACGTCGGAAAGGATGAGGAGCGTCTCTCGCGGTGCTCCCGAGGGGGCCGCCATACTGAGACTATGGTGGCTCGAGCACCGCGTAGCAAGGTGCGCAGCAAGAAATCTCGTCGAATGACGCAGACTTCGCGCGGCGTCATTCCGGGTACGGGGTGTAAGTTACGGGAATCGTGTCGGCGCCTGTAGTCAAGATCCCGCCCGGATGAGCCCGGGACCAACCGCGACAGGAAGGGCACAGAGCCGACCCCCGGCGCCCCCGAATCGCCCCGAGGACCCCTCTCGAGCCCCCTCCGAGCCACGCCCGGAGCGTCCGCGCCCGGAAGTTATCCCCAGAAGTTTTCCCCAGCCCCTGTGAACGAGACGGGACGCGCAACGCGCTCTCGATCGCAATCGCTGAATCGCATCGACGCTGAAGCTCGTGTGCGAGCGAGGCGATCACGGATCAAGAACTCGAATTGTCTCTCGAGTGACTGGCGTTGAGGACAGCAATTTCATCGATCGATGCGACTCGATGATTCAAACAGAAAGCCTCACATCATTCACAACACTCAAACAGTATAGTGACGAATGCAATTCTCGCATATGCACTTTCAAATGCCATATTGGCGCGCCGGCGCGGCCCCCACAAACCACTCAGTCCTGAAGAATCCGTAGGAAACATGTGGAAAGCCCGCAATAAAAGAGGTGGAGAACCTGTGGAGAAGAAAATCGACTTTGCAACGTTTTTTTTCTTTCATTTGAGCGCTGGTTGACGCAAATACGTCCTTACGAAGTTCGCGGCACATCACGCCGCGGGCAGCAGTCGGTCACGGAAGCCGTCTTGGGCGCTGCGATCGAGGGGTTCGGGAGGGGGGAAGCAACCAACCTTTCGTTCCGTTCGATTGAGCCGCACCGGATGCTTGGCTCGTCATGCCGGGCATCACGGGGTGGTTGAAAAGGCGCAGGCTCTCCCAATCTGCAAAGCGTCGGTGTTCTTCGGGGCACAGGTGCTGCGTGGACGGAGGCCCGATTGGGTGGGAGCGAGGAGCAATCCTCGGGCTCAGACAAGCGCAGGTACGGTGGAACGCACCTCGGTCTTCGTCGGAACGCATCGCCCTTCGCGGGGAGGTGCGGGAACCGGAGGCCTCAACGGTGGCTCACCCCCCACGTTCGCGTGGGAGTGAATCACCCGGTGCAGGCAAAACGCGCGAGAGGTTCCGCCTCTCGTAGCACTGCCCGCACGACGAAAGGGGTGCGCGGTACCGGTTCGAGGAGGGGCCTCGCCCGTCGAAACGTCGGCGCGAACCTTCACTCGAGTCGGTCCGGTCCGCACAGCGCATGCTTCTTCGGAGGCAAGCGCTGCGCGGCTCGTCAGCCCGTGCCGTCCCCGCGAGGGGGCGGACGAAGGTGAAGGCGGTAGGAGGGTCGTCACCTCCTAACGCAGCACGAGGAAACGAAGCAGCTCGCGGTGGGTGCCCGTGCATCGTCGTATTGCAGAAGTTGGCAGAACGTCCTCGGGCTCAGAGAAGCGCGCAATCGGTATCGGTCGGGTCGAAAGCCCGCGCGGCATACGAGGCGCGTGAACGGGAGCCTGACCATCGGAGTCGCTCAGGCGCGCAAGCGCAGGAGCACACCGGTGGCAAAAGGGGGGCGGCTCATCGAAGCTCGGCGATCCTCATCACGTGAGCGCCGCGTCTATCGATGAAAGCAGCGCAGTTTCGTCCGTGCTTCGGCGCGGGCGGGGTGTGCGTCGCGTCTGCTGGCGGAAGGCACCCTGGATCGGCAAAGCGCACGCCTTTCACGAGGCCCCCGCGGAACCGGTCTTGGCGGCCTCCGAGCCAATGCGTGGGATGTGAAAAAAAAGCGGCCCACGCAAACAGCACGGAGGAGGCGACAGGGGTGTCAGAGGCGGTCGGTCATCGGTTTCGCACGGCGGAAGAAAACGCCACCGAGTGAAAACCGTCCGGTCGCCGAAGTGGGAACCACGCCGTGAAGCATGATTCCCCCCGGCCTCGTTCGCATCGGGCGGCCCCGAGCCTCCCGGTGCCTGGTTCGCGCGTCTTCGGACGGGCGAAGCGGCGCGCGAAGAACAGACGTTCGCGTGAACGAGCACGGAGCCGCAAGGTTCCGGGACGAGAGCGACCCTCGGACGAAGCGTAACGAAAGAAGCGAATCGCACGGGTCGGTCGTAGCGCTGGGAAACGACGAAGTACGAGTGCTCGAGTTGGAACGGTTTCGGAGTGCAGAAGTCGATCGGACGCATCGCCGGTCGCGACGCCCGTGGGCGCTACCAAGCGCACCTCGGATACGCGCGACCTAGCCCGGAAGAGTCGCTTGCAGGGCGTTTGACGCGCAGTGCAGCGGCGATATCGAGCGACAACGGTGCGCGGGCCATCGAAGCGTTTTCTAACCACGGAGACGCGGACTGGTCCTTACCGCACGCGCAAGCCTCGTCGGGATCGCATCCGGAGGGGTGCGGGCTCGGGGACTCGGGAAGTCCCAGGGCCGCGAGCGCGCGGCAACCGATACGATGGAAGGGTGTCCGGGTCGTGGATGCGCCCCCCTAAACCAGGGGCGTGATTGCGGCTCTGGCCTTGAGGGTGAATGCAACGCGAGCCTCACGGCGCGCGGTGCCGCTGGTGGCGCAGCAACGGAAATGCGCTCATCGGTGCCTTTGGGGCGACGGCGACACTCAGAGGTTGGGACGGTTTCGGAGGCTCCTCCAGCCGCGTTCTCCTTCGGGAGGCACGGTGCGGGGGGTCGGCACCCACGGCGCGGAGCTCCACTAACTGCGGGGCAGGCGTCGGCGATGTGAGGTCACGGCGCTTGCGTCGGGGCCACACGGGGCGGTCGCGAGCCGGGAGGCGTGCGACACGCGGAGTGCACTGAGATCGTAACGACTGAAGCGGGCGACGGTTAACCGCCCTGCCCCTTTTGCTTCTTCGCTCAGCCGCGCGAACGGCGGGCGTCGAACGAAAGACTCCGAGACACGCTTCGGTGATGCACGAGCGCGCGCTCCCGCGATTTGGTTCGCGAGGGTCCGTGCCGTGGAGGTCTGCGGTGGAGGCGCTCTGGCGCGTCCGTCCTCGAAACAAGGTGAGCTCTACCCCCGTGGTAGGTTCGCCGCAGGCAAGTGACTTCGGCGAAGGCGACCCCGGGTGACCGGTGGTCGCCTTCGTTCTTTTGTCCCGTGCTTTCGACTTGTTCAGTGGTCAGGCCCGTGGCAATTGCACTACCTCCGGCATCCAATTGGAATGAGCGTGTCTTTCTTCGCAAATCGGCCCCGCATATTGCCCGGCGATCCCCTCCCCTTCGGCCGCGCCGCGCTGGCGCTCGCAGAGGCCATCATCCCGGGGTCGGCCAGCATTCCGGCCGCGGACGAAGTCACCGTCGCGCTCGCTGACGAAGCGCTCGGCCTTTTCCACCCCGGCCTGAAGAAGGCCTTTCGTGTCGCCCAGGGCACGCTCGACGCCGCCGCGATCGCGCAGAAGGGGCGTCCGTTTCACTCGCTATCCGCCGCAGCGCAGGACGCGCTGGTCCGGCGGTGGGAGCAAGACCCCGTCCTTCGAATGCCGCTCGGGTTCGTATCGCTCATCTACCGCTTCGTGCACTTCGACCGGCCGCGCGTCTTCGAAGCACTCGGGGGGGAGCGTCCCGAGGAGCCGAAGCTTGAGCAGCCGCGATGGCTCCAGCAAGTCCACCGGGCCGACGACTGGGCGGAGGGGGATGACGTCGAGTGCGACGTCGTCGTGATCGGGACCGGCGCGGGCGGCGGGGTTGTCGGGCGGGAGCTCGCGGAGCGCGGGCTCGCGGTCGTGTTCGTCGAAGAGGGGGAGCACTACCGCCGCGACGCGTTCAACGGGCGCTCGCTCGAAACGCACCACAAGTTCTATCGCGGCGCCGTCACGATGGGGAACGCGCCGATGCCCATCTTCATGGGGCGGCTCGTCGGCGGGTCGACGGCGATCAACGGCGGGACCTGCTTCCGGACGCCCCCCTGGGTGCTCGATCAGTGGTGCGAGGATCTAGGGACGAGCGATTTCGCCCCCGAGGCGATGAAGCGCTTCTTCTCCCGCGTCGAGGACACCCTTCAAGTCGCGCCGACCGAACGCCGATACATCGGCCCGATCGCCGACGTCATGTCGCGCGGCTGCGACGCCCTCGGGTGGCACCACTTCCCGATCCAGAGGAACGCCCCGGGCTGCAACGGATCCGGCTTCTGCGACTTCGGCTGTCGCACCGGGGCGAAGCGGGGGACCGACATCGCGTACGTTCCTCCGGCGCTCGAGCGAGGCTCGCTCCTCCTCACGGGTCTTCGGGCAGAGCGCGTGATCCTCGAAGGGGGGCGCGCGGTGGGAATCGAAGGGCTCACGAAGAGCGGACGAGCGCTTCGCGTGCGAGCAAAGACAGTCGTCCTCGCCGGTGGGTCGGTCCCGACGCCGCTCTTTCTACTGAAACAAGGACTCGGCAACCGGAGCGAGCAGGTCGGGCGGAACCTCGTGCTCCAGCCGAGCAGTGGTTTTTCCGCGCGGTTCGACGAGAAGATCAGCGGGAAGGACCACGTCCCGCAAGGGTACGCGTGCGACGAGTTCGGCCGCGACGGGATGCTGATCATGTCGGCGCAGCCCGACGTCAACGTAGCGGGCGTTCTCTTCCCGTTCTCGGGGCAGCGGCTCATGGAGACGCTCGGCCGCGTCGATCACATCGCATCGTTCGCGCTCCTCCTGCGCGACTCGACGGCGAACGGGCGCGTCTGGCGCGACGTCGCAGGGCTGCCGGCCGTCACGTACAACGTGACCCGCGACGACATCTCGCGGATACACCTCCTGATGACGCGCGCGGGAGAGATGTGCCGCGCCGCGGGGGCGAAGACGCTCTATCCCATGGCCCTCCGGCGGCAGATCATCGAGGGGGACCGCGCGTTCGACGAGTTCCGCAAGACGCCGTTCGCACCGGCGGAGATCGTGTGGTCGAGCTACCACCCGATGGGGACCTGCAAGATGGGGCGAGATCCGAAGACGAGCGTCGTCGGGCTCGATCACCAGGTGCACGACGTCCCGGGGCTCTACATCGCGGACGGGAGCACGGTGCCGAGCGCGCTCGGGGTAAACCCGCAGATGACGATCATGGCGATGGCCACGCGCGCGGCAGAGAAGATCGCGGAAGCCGTTGGCGCGTGATCAGCGGAAGAACTTCCGCACCGTCTCGACGCGCCGCCGCATGAGGAGCGGCAGTTTCCAGGCGCGCATCAGCTTCATGATCTGAGCGTCGGCGAGGATCTCCCCCATCTCCCAGAGGCTCCGATCGTACGGGAGCCAGAAGGGCTCGGGCGAAGTCGCCTCGTCGGTGATCAGGGCACGCGGACGGACGAAGGTGGCGAGCGACTCGGGGCCGTTCGCGACGCCGAAGCCGGTCTCGCGCGTACCGCTCCAAGGGAGGGCGGCGATCGCGCCGGAGAAAGAGTGGTTGTTCACCGTGACGACGCCGAACTCGAGACGCTCGGCGAGGCGCTCGGCTCGCTTGACGTCGCTCGTCCAGATTGATGCGCCGAGGCCGTAGCGGGAGCGGTTCGCGAGGCGGATCGCCTCCGCGGCGCCGTCCACTCGGACGACCGCGAGCACGGGACCGAACGTCTCGTCGTCCACGATCGCCATCCCCTCGGCGCAGCGGTCCGCGATCGTCGGTGCGAAGCCGAGCCCAGCGCCGACGGGCGAGCCACCGCAGACGATCGTCGCCCCCTTCGCCTTCGCGTCCGCGACGTGCGCGATCACGACGTCGAGCTGCCGCTGGTTCGCCATCGGCGCGATGTCTGCGACCTCGCACGGGCCCACGCGAAGCCTCGTCCACGCGCTGCGGAGCCGCTCGACGAACGCGTCGGCGATTCGCTCGTCGACGTACGCGACCTCGATCGCGCCGCACGCCTGCCCCGCGTTGCTGAGCGACCAGTGCGTGATCCCCGCGACGGTGCGATCGATGTCGCAGTCGGCGAGGACGATCGCTGCGTCCTTCCCCCCCATCTCGATGCTCGAGGGGATCCCCCGCTCCGCACACTGGATACGGACCTTGCGTCCGGTCGCCGGCGAGCCGGTGAAGACGCACGCTTCGATGCCGGCGTCGATGAGCGCGGAGCCGACGTCGCCGGCCCCCTGCACCACCTGGACGAGCCCCTCGGGGAGCTCGGCGGCGAGGCGCTCGATGAGCCACGTGCTGGTGCGGGGCGTGTACTCCGACGGCTTGAGGACGACGCCGTTCCCCGTGAGGAGGGCCGGAATGATCGGGCGACAGATGCCCGAGACGGGGAAGTTCCACGGCGCGATGACCCCGATGACGCCGCGCGGGACCATATCGACGCGCGCGCTCTTCTTCGGGAAGACGAGCGGGTTCAAGCGGACGGAGCGATGCATGGCGTGCTCGACGACGCCGGCCCATCCCCCCACGGCGTCGAGCGGGCCCAGCGCCTCGTTGAAGATCCCCTCGACCTCGACCTTCCCCATCTCGGCGCGCGCGAGCTCGACGAGCTCCCCGCGGCGCGCGAGCACCCCCTTGCCGGCGCGCTTCAGCGCGGCCACGCGATCGGCGAGCGGGCGAAGGCGCCAGTGCTGTTGCGCCGCGCGAGCCTTCGCGACGGCGTCTTTGACCTCTTCGACGGTGGAGACGCGGACCGGCTCGAGCGAGCGGCGGTCGTTGGGAGATACGGGGTTGATCTCCTGAGGCTTCGCCTTCACGTCCTTGGCGTGCAAGGTGATCGGCTTCCCGTTCCCGTTGGTATGGGCGTGGCTCAAAGTGGCCGGACCATGCCACGCCGGGGGGCCCGGGGCCAGTGTCCAGTCTGACTTCAACCCGGTCTCGGTCGCCCTCCGCCGCTATCCCGCGATCCCGTCAGGCCGCTACGCCGTCGAGACCGTTACCTCGACATCGGCGTCGTTCGCGACCTCGTCGAAGCTCCTCTTCGGTGCCGGCTCGGAGTGGGCACGCGCCGCGTGCTCGAGCCCCATGACCCGTGCGGCGGCGGAGAAGACGGGGCGGAGCGCCCGAAGCGGGAGGTTCGCGGCGATCACGCCGAGCGTGACGATCTCGAGCTCGTCGCGCGCGGTGAACGGCGCGCGGGGATCGACGAGCTCTTTGTGAAGGCGGGCCTCGTCGACCGCCGCGCGGAGACGGGCGGGGACGTGGGCCTGCCAGGCGCGCGTGTCGATCGCGCTCCGGAGCTGCCAGGGCGAAAGGATCGGCGGGCGCGTCGTGCCGAGAACCGCGCAGCGGTCCGCGAGCAGGATTGCGAGCAGTTGGTCCACGAGCGCCGGTTGCAGCTCGGAGTCCCACGGGATCCGCGCCATCGCTTCGTCCCAAAGGTCGTGCACCGGCCCGTAGACGACGACCTGGCGCGGATCGAACGCGTCTTCGACGCGCTGCGCGTCGATGGCCGTGTCGACGACCGAGTCGATCAACTCGGCCTGGAAGGAGACGGATCGGCGGAGCCCTTCGCGCAGCGTGAGCCCCGTCAGCGATCGCGTGATCGCATCCCGAAGGTCAGGGCGCTGCTCGATCCAGAGCAGCCGTTCGCCCACGGGCCAGCGCGCGCACAGCTGCGCGGGCGCCCACCACGGCACACCCGCGGCGCGCAGGTCGATGAGGACTTCCGCCATCACCTGGAGCGTCGGCCACCGGGCCAAATGATCCGTCGCCTCTCGCTGGAGCGCCTCGCCGTCGGCCTCCCGTGCGTGCGCCAGCGGCGGCGGAGCGCAGAGGAGAGCGCTGGAAGGGCCTCGAGTGGTGGAGGGCGGGGGATTCTCCATCTGCACCACCACGAGTGGTGCAGAAAACGTGCTCGCGATGACAAGGGAGCGCGAGATGCAGCGGCGCTCTGGGCCAACCTCGCCTATGGTGCGCGGCCATGCGCGCAACTCCCTTCGTGTTCATCTTTGCCGCGTCAGCGCTCTCCTGCGCACCCGCGCCCGCCGCCCCGTCCGCGAGCCCCGCCGCGACCGCGCCGTCCGCCACGACGCCATCCGTGGCAGCCGCACCCGCGCCTGCGCCGTCGGCGCGAGCAGGTATCGCGATGCTGACGGCTCCTCCCCCGCCGCTCGGCGCAGACCGCGTCTCCTTCACGCTCCACAAGTTCCTCGCCGAGGTGGGCTCCGAGCGCGACACGTACGTCGCGACCCCCGACGGCGGGACGGAGGCGAAGGCCGTCTTCTCCTATCGCGATCGCATGGCCACGGTTCCACTCGCGGCGCGATACGATTTCGGCCCCGACGGCTCGCTCGAGGAGTACGAGGCGTGGGGGCGAACGTCGCGCTTCACCGTCATCGACGAGCGGATCGACGCGCGGCACGGCGCGTTCGAGGTGTGGCACGACGGCGCCCGCAAGACGGTCGCGCGGCCGGACGGGGTCGCGGTCGCGCTCTCCGGCTACGCGCCGATGCTCGGGCAGGATCTGATGCTCCGAGCGTGGAACCAGCACGGGCGACCGGCCAAAATGGCGATGCTCCCCGAAGGGGAAGTGGCGATCGAGGCACGCGGGAGAGAGACCTACGACGGCCCGTCGGGGAAGGTCACGCTCGAGCACGTCGCCGTGAGCGGCCTCGTCTGGGGCCGCGAGGACGTCTGGCTGGACGAGAAGGGTCAGCTCGCGGCGGTGGTGACGCGCGACGCGGAGTTCGATCATCACGAGGCGGCGCGCGACGGCTTCGACTCGCTCCTGCCGCAGCTCACCACTGCGGCGGGCGCAGACGGCGTGGCGTGGCTCGCGGGTGCGGCGAAGGGGGCCGAGCGGAGCGGCTCGGGCATTCAGGCCTTCGTCGGCGGAACGCTGATCGACGGGACGGGGCGGCCCGCGGTGAAAGACTCGGTCGTGGTGATCGACGGGGACCGCATCGTCGCCGCCGGACCGCGCGCGAAGGTCGCGATCCCGGCAGGAGCGACCACGATCGACGTGACCGGCAAGTCGATCATCCCTGGGCTTTGGGACATGCACGCGCACGTCGAGCAGGTGGAGCAGGGGCTCGTCTATCTCGCCGCCGGCGTGACCACGGTGCGCGACCTCGGCAACATCATGGGGTTCATCACCGGCATTCGCGACGCGGTCGACGCCGGGAAGGGGCTCGGCCCGCGCGTGCTCGTCGAGGGAATCGTCGACGGGAGCGGGAGCGCTGCGCTCGGCACCGTGAGGATCAAGAAGAAGGAGGACATCGCTCCGACGATCGACATGCTCAAGAAGGCCGGCTGCATCGACGTGAAGATCTACTCGAGCATCGATCCGGCGCTCGTGAAGCCGATCGTCGCCTATGCCCACGCGCACGGCATGGGTGCCGTCGGGCACGTCCCCTTCGACATGACGTCGCAGCAGGCGATCGACGCCGGGTACGACTCGATCAGTCACATCGACTACTTGCTCGACGCCGCGCTCCCGGAGAAGGAGAGGAAGGGGCTCTCGCGTGAGAAAGCGCTCGAGCGGCTCGCGGCGATCGATCTGGCGTCGCCCGCCATGAAGCACGAGCTCGCGTCGCTCGTGGCGCACCACGTGGTGATCGACGACACGCTCTCGCTCTACGAACAGGGGCTGCACACCGAGGCGGAGGACGCGAAGCGCGAGCCCGGCATCGCGACCCTCCCGCGCGAGCTCGTCGCGACGCTCGGCGGCATCCCGCCGTCGCTCGAGGCGAAGGGGGAGGCGGCGTTCGGAAAATACGTCGCGCTCCTCGCAGAGCTTCACAAGCAGGGCGTCGTCGTCGTGCCCGGTACGGACATCAACGTGCCCGGTCACTCGCTGCATCGCGAGCTCGAGCTGTACGTGCAGGCGGGCTTTACGCCGATGGAGGCGATACAGGCGGCGACTCTGGTGTCCGCGCGGTTCATGCACCGGGAGAAGGATCTCGGGACGATCGAGGCGGGGAAGCGCGCCGACCTGGTCGTCCTGAACGGGGACCCGCTGGCAGACATCAGCAACGTACGGAAGACTGCGCTCGTCGTCTCGCGGGGGCGAGCGTACGACTCGGCGGGGCTCTGGAAGCTGGCCGGATTCCGACCGCTGTAGCCGCGCAATGAGCGTGACGTCATCCACTCGGGTGACGTCTCGCCGGGCACGCGACGGTGCGCGTGTGCCACAATCGGCCGATGGGCCGAAGCTCCTGCAGCACATGCCACGCCGATCTGCCGGCGATGGCGCGCTTCTGCCCATCGTGCGGGAAGGTCTCGGCGAACGCGAACGACACGCACCTCGCCGACACGGAAATTCAGCGCGGGCCCGTGCTCCCCGCCATGCGCCTCGCGCCGGGAACGCTCGTCTCGGTCTACCGCGTGAGAGACATCGTAGGCGAAGGGGGGATGGGGGTCGTCTATCGCGCCGACGACGAGGCGCTCGAGCGGACGGTCGCCCTCAAGTGCCTCCACACCAACCTCGCCGGCGACGCGCAGATCCGCCGCCGCTTCGCCCGCGAGGCGAAAGTCCTGCGCAGCTGGGTGCACCCGAACGTCGTCGGCGTCTTCGACTTCGTCGAGCACGAGCACCTGCTCGCGATCGTCATGGAGTACGTCGCCGGGAAGAGCCTCGTCCACCACCTCGCGAGCTGGCGCGGCAAGATGCCGTTCACCGAGATCCGCGCCCTCTTCGGCGCGGTCCTCGACACCATGCAGGACGGGCACTCGCGCGGGATCGTGCATCGCGATCTGAAGCCGGAGAACATCCTCGTCGTGCACGGGCCGGACGGCCCGCGCCCGAAGATCGTGGACTTCGGGATCTCGAAGATCCTCGAGGGGACGAGCTACACCGTGAGTGGCGCGTTCCTCGGCACGTGCAGGTACATCTCGCCCGAGCAGGTGAAGGCTCCCCACACGGTCGACGTGCGCTCGGACGTCTACTCGCTTGGGGTCACGCTGTACCAGCTCGTCGCGGGGCGCGTTCCGTTCGACGACGAGAATCACTTCGCGCTGCTGATGGCCCACGTCAGTCAGGCGCCGCCGCCACCGTCCCGCTTCCGCCCGGACGTGCCCCCCGCGCTCGAGGCGCTCATCCTGGACGCCCTCGCGAAGGATCCCGCGGCCCGTCCGCCGTCGTGCGCCGTCTTCCGCGAGCGGCTCGACGCCGCGCTCGCAGAGGTTGCCCCGGTGCAGGCGACGACCACGGAGCGACCGCTCGCGCCGGTCCTGCAGGACACGGGGGGCTACGAGATGGTCCTCGTCCCCGCGGGTCCGTTCCTGATGGGGCGCGCACGACGAACCGTTCAGCTCGATGCGTTTTACATCGATCGCGCGCCCGTCACGAACGAGCAGTTCGCGCGCTTCGTGAAGGTCACGGGCTACCACCCGAGCGGCGCGGGGGCGGGGCGCTTTCTCAGGACGGACGCGCGCGGGTCGAGGGGCGGGCAGCACGAGAAGCGCCCCGTTACTTACGTCTCCTGGGCGGACGCCCAGGCGTACGCGCAGTGGGCGGGGAAGCGGCTGCCGACCGAAGCCGAATGGGAGAAGACGGCGCGCGGGACCGACGGGCGCAAGTATCCGTGGGGGCGCGCCGATCCGAAGCCGAGCCTCGCGAACTTCGATCGCAAGCTCGGCGGGACGACCCCCGTCGGCGCATTCCCCGCGGGCGCATCCCCCTTCGGTGCGCTCGACATGGCGGGGAACGTCTGGGAGTGGTGCGAGGACTACGACGATCCAGGCTTTTACGCCGACGGCCCGGCATACAATCCGTGCAACACGAAGCCTTCGCCGAAGGTCGTGATGCGCGGCGGAGCCTGGATGTTCGGGCCACGCGCGCTGCGGACGTTCGCGCGGACGAGCTACTCGCCGGAGTATCGCTTCGCGGCGGGAGGGTTTCGCTGCGCGCGGACGGCGTGAGCGCTAAAGTCCCGCCCGATGGACCTCTCCCAGCTCGCCAAGCTCCACAGCCACCACGTCGCTGAGCTCCAGACGCGGTACGAAGAGGCGCTTCGAGGGTCGGCGCTCGACGCGGTGGTCATTCACTCCGGGTCGCTCCGCAAGCGCTCCGAGTTCGACGACCAGTACTGGCCGCTCCGCCCCGTCCCGCATTTTCAGCACTGGGCGCCGCTCGCGCAGCCCGACTGCGCGATCGTCGTCCAACCGGGGAGGAAGCCGAAGCTGGCGTGGCTGAAGGCGTTCGACTTCTGGGAGCAGCCACATGCGCCCGAGACGGATCACTTCGTGGCGTCGTTCGACGTCGTGGACATTCACCGCGTGGAGCAGGTGAAGGAGCTGGCGGCGAGTGGAGGTAGGCGCGTTGCCTTCGTCGGGGAGGACGCATCGCGCGCCGTGCTCTGGGGGATCGATCAAGTGAACCCGACTGCGCTCGTGAAGGCGCTCGACGCGCTCCGGACGACGAAGACGGCGTACGAGGTCTGCTGCCTCGAAGAGGCGAACCGTCGTGCCGCGAAGGGGCACAACGCGGTGCTCGAGGCGTTCCGCGCGGGGGCGGCGTCGGAGCTCGACCTGCATTTGCTCTATCTGCGGGCGACCGCGCAGGACGATCCGGAGACGCCGTACAAGAACATCGTCGCGCTGAACGAGCACGCCGCGACGCTCCACCACGTGACCTACACGAAGCACCCGTCGAGCGCGCCGGCGCAGTCGCTCCTCGTCGACGCAGGAGCGGCGTACCAGGGGTATTGCTCCGACGTGACGCGGACATGGGTGAAGGGGACGGGGGCGACGGCGTCGGCGTTCGAAGCGCTCGTCGCCGGGGTCGAGGCGATGCAACAAAGGCTCTGCGGGGCGATCGCCGTCGGGATGCCGTACGAGAAGCTCCATGACGAATCGCACCGGCAGGTCGCAGGGATCCTGCGCGACGTGGGGATCGCCTCGCTCTCGCAGGACGAGCTGGTGACGCGAGGGATCACGCGCGCGTTCTATCCGCACGGCCTGGGGCACTCGCTGGGGCTCCAGTGCCACGACGTCGGGTGCGCGCTCACGAAGCCACGCGCGGACAACCCCTTCCTGCGGAACACGTCGGTGATCGACGTGGGGCAGGTGTTTACGATCGAGCCGGGGATCTACTTCATCGAGCCGCTGCTCGCGCCGGTGAGGGCGAAGGAGTCGAGCGGGATCGACTGGAAGCTGGTGGGCGAGATTGCGGCGTTGGGGGGGGTGAGAATCGAGGACGACGTGGTGGTGACGGGGGGGGAGAAGCGGGTGAGGAACCTGACGCGCGAGCTCTTGGCCGCAGGGGGCGGGAGGTAGCTCGGGTCACTCCCAGATCTTCGCGAGCGGAATTTCGAGCCCCTCGAAGGTCTCAGGTCGAAAGGTCTCTTCTCCCTCCAGCGACGCGGCGATCACGTAGGTGCCGTCGTGGAGCACCAGGCGCTCGAGCGTGCGCGCCTCGAGATCGACGATCCAGTATTCAGGCACGCCGAGCCGCGCGTACCAGCCGAGCTTCGTCACGCGGTCGTAGCGGCGGCTCGACGGCGAGACGACCTCGACGACAAGGTCCGCGCGACCGCGCACCAGGCCCTGCTTCTGATCCGCCGAGATCTCGTTACCCGATCGATAGAATTGCAAGTCGGGCATGACGCCGCTGCGTGCGGAAACGCGGACCTTGTAGCCCGACGTCAAGCCCCTCCCTCCGTGCTCGCGCGCCCATGGGCCGAGGAAGCCCGCGATGTTGAAGACGACCCCTTCGTGATCCACCGTCGGCACCTCGACCTCCACGAGCTCACCGTCGATGAGCTCACGCAGGTCGTCCTCTTCGAGAGCGATGAAATCGTCCCACGTGTAGGAAGCGCTCGCGGCGCTGGAGTGCGACGTCATGCTGGAAGGGTAACCCACGAGGCCACCTCGTGCAGGGGATGGGCCGGCAAGAGGGGACTGGAAAGTCGCGAGGTTACGGAAAGAGACGAGTGGCACGGCCGGAAACGGCGATGGCACGGCCGCCTAGGCACCTGGCGTCGGATGACGCGCCTACTTCGCCGCTCCGCCCCCAGGCTTCACCTCGACTACCTCCGCGCTCGAGCCGTTCATACAAAGCCCCCCGACGCAGTCGTCGAGCACGGTCACGGCGTCGCTCCGCTCAGTCGCGTGTGCCCAGAGCTTTCCGCCGAACGCTTGCCACGAGTTCATCGCCACGACGCCGATCACGCCCAGGACGATCGCGATCTCGATGATACGGCGAGCGATGCGTGGACGAGGCTTGGGCTCCCCGAGGCGGACCATGCTCTTTGCCTACAATCGGGCAACGGGACACGCAACCGGGAAAGATGGCCGAAGCAGGACGAAACGGGGGTAGAACGGCGGAATGTTCGACCGCATGAAGCTCGAAACGCGCCTCCTCATCGCCCTCGGCGTGATGTCGCTCCTCGTCGTCGCCGTCGCGCTCTCGGGGCGGATGGGGCTCGCCCACGCAAAGGACACGACGCAGGAGATCCTGCTCAAGGACGCGCACCTCGCCGAAGAGGCTCTCGAGGCGCGTTCGTTCACGCTGCAGCTGCGCCGGTACGAGAAGGACTACTTCCTCAACATCGGCGCCCCCGCGGTGCAGGCCGAGTACCTCGTGAAGTGGAAAGACGCGCACGAAGCGCTGGTCGCGCGACTCGGAGATCTCGACGCGCTCGTCTCAAGCGCCGCGGACCACGACACGCTGCGGGGGATGCAAGCCGACCTCTCGGCGTACACAGCCGGCTTCGAGAAAGTGGCGGCATCGGTCCGGAGCGGAGAGCTAGCTACGCCGCAAGGGGCGAACCAGGCGATCACCGTCTACAAGGACACGATCCGCCGTCTCGAGAAGACGGCCGGGGCGCTCGGCGGCGCGAGCGATCACCGGATGCACGAGCGCGCGGCGCTCCTAGACGCGGACACCGGACGAACGAGCACGCAGATGACCATGACGGCGATCCTCGCCGTGGCCGTGGCGATCCTGATGAGCCTCTACTTCACGAAGAGCGGGGGCGAGAACGCAGCGGAGGACACGAAGGTCGCCTAGTGACCGCCGCCCCCCTCGTCCTTGACCGCGTTCGCGAGCGCGATGAGGGTCTTCTTGGCGTCGCCCAAGACCATCATCGTGTTCGGCAGAAAGAACAGCTCGTTCTCCACGCCGCTGAACCCCGCGGCCATGCTCCGTTTGAGGACCATGACCGACCGTGACTGCTCGACGTTGAAGACCGGCATTCCGTAGATCGGGCTCCCGGGGTCCTTCTTCGCCGCAGGGTTCACGACGTCGTTCGCGCCGACGATGAGCACCGCGTCCGTACGCGCGAAGTCGTCGTTGATCATGTCGAGGTCGAACAAGTCGTCGTACGGAACATTTGCCTCGGCGAGTAGGACGTTCATGTGCCCTGGCATGCGGCCGGCGACGGGATGGATCGCGTATTTGACGTCCACTCCGCGCTTTTGCAGGAACGCAGCGAGGTCGCGCACGGCGTGCTGCGCTTGCGAGACCGCCATCCCGTACCCCGGAACCACGATCACGGTCTGCGCCGCCTTCAGCACTTCGGCGGCGTCGTCGATCGTTGCCTCGTTGAACGGGCGCGCCGTGCTCGACGGGAGCGCCGCGGACGACGCGATCTCCGTCCCGAACGCGCCGAAGAGGACGTTCGCGAAGGAGCGGTTCATCGCCTTGCTCATCAGGATCGACAGGAGCATTCCGCTCGACCCGTCGAGCGCGCCCGAGATGATGAGGACGTTGCTCCCGAGCGCGAAGCCGGTCGCCGACGCCGCGAGGCCCGCATACGAGTTCATGAGCGAAATGACGACGGGCATGTCGGCGCCGCCGATCGGCAGGACGGCCATGATGCCGACCGACAAGCCGATCCCGCACATCGCGTAGAGCATCCACGGGTACGTGCCAGGGAAAACGATCTGCACGATGAGCAGGACGAGAGCGCTGATGAAGAGGCCGATGTTGATGAAGTTCTGCCCTTTCCACGTCACCGGCGCGCCCGTGATGAAGCCCTGGAGCTTGCCGAAGGCCATGTTGCTGCCGGTGAACGTGAGCGAGCCGAGGAAGACCTCGAGGCCGAGCGCGCCCGTCTCGAAGCGCGAGACGTGCCCCTGCGTCTTCCAGAACTCCGCAATGCCGACGAGCGCCGTGGCGGCGCCGCCGAACGCGTGGCTGAAAGCGATTCGCTCCGGCATCTTCGTCATCGGGATCCAACCCGAGATCGCAGTACCGAAGCCCGCGCCGAGGACCATCCCGGCGATGATCCACTCGTAGGAGATGACCTCCGCCTTGAACAGCGTCGCCACGATGGCGATGAGCATGCCGAGCTCGCCGAGGTACACCCCGCGCTTGGCCTTCTCGGGCGACGACAACCCGCGGAGGCATAGAATGAAGAGGATCGACGAGACGAGGTACGCGAAGTTGATGAGCTGGTGCATTGCTCAGTCCTTCGCGTGGCCCGCAGCCTTGCCGACCGCTGGACCCTTGGATTTGAACATCCGAAGCATGCGGTCGGTGATGATGAACCCGCCGACGACGTTGGTGCTCGCCGCGAAGACCGCGATGAAGCCGAGGATCGTGGATAGCGGGTTGTTGTGCTCGCCGGCCGCCACGAGCGAGCCTACGAGCGAGATCCCGCTGATCGCGTTCGTCCCGCTCATGAGCGGCGTATGCAGGAGCGCCGGGACGCGCGAGATGACCTGGTAGCCGACGAACCCGGCGAGGGCGAAGATGTAGAGGCCGAAGATCAGATCGTCGCTCATGCGAGTCGCTCCTTCACCTTGGGGTGCACCACGTCGCCGTTCATCGTGACGAGACAGCCGGCGACGATCTCGTCCTTCGCGTCGAGCTTCCAGGCCCCCTCCTTGATGACGTGGAGGAGCAGCTTCTCGACGTTGCGCGAGAACATCTGGCTCGCGTGGAGGGGGAGCCGGCTGGGCAGGTCGAGGAGCCCCATGATGGTCACGCCGTGCTTCTCGACGACCTTGCCGGTCTCGGTGAGCGCGCAGTTTCCCTGCTGCTCGGCGGCGAGGTCGACGATGACCGAGCCGGCCTTCATCGACTTCACCATCTCCTCCGTGACGAGGATCGGCGCGCGCTGCCCGGGGATGAGCGCGGTGGAGATGACGACGTCCGCCGTCTTCACGTGCCGGGCGAGCGCCTCGGCCTGCTTCTTCTTGTACTCCTCGCTGGTCTCTTTCGCGTACCCGCCGGCGGTCTGCGCGTCCTCGGCCGACTCGACCTCGACGAACTTCGCGCCGAGGCTTTCGACCTGCTCTTTTACGACCTTGCGCACGTCGAACGCCTCGACGACCGCGCCGAGGCGCCGCGCCGTTCCGATGGCCTGGAGCCCCGCGACGCCTGCACCGAGGATCAGCACCCGCGCCGGCGCGATCGTCCCGGCCGCGGTCATGAGCATCGGGAAAAATCGGGGGAGCTCGGTCGCCGCCATGAGCACGGCGCAGTAGCCGGCCACGGTCGCCTGCGACGAGAGCACGTCCATCATCTGCGCCACGGTGGTCCGCGGGATGAGATCGAGCGCGAGGGACGTCATCTTGCGCGCCGCCAGGGCCTTCACGAGAGCCGGCTGATGGAGCGGGTAAAACGGCGCGATCAGCGCGGCCCCCTCCTTCATCGCGCCGATCTCTTCGACCGTCGGGATACGGACCCGCACGATGGCGTCGGCGCTGGCGAAGAGCGCCGCGCGCGACGCCTCGATGGTGGCGCCGGCCCCCTTGTACTCGTCGTCGCTCACGTGGGCTCGCGCGCCGGCCCCCGCCTCGACCGACACGTCGATCTTCTTTGCCAGGAGCCGCTTGACCGACTCCGGCACGATCGGGACCCGCTTCTCGGCCGCGGCTTCGTCCCGCGGGACTACGATTCGCATTGCCTGGCTCCTCCGTGTACGAGGGATGGGGTACCACGATTTGACGCGAAAGAGCTGCGTCCTTCCGTGGCAGGCATTTTGCTCGTACGTCGCCGGCGCGCCTCAGAAGGCGTTGAGCTCCGCGAGGGCGCGCCCGCACTCCTCCGCCATCGTACGCACCTTCAGCTGCGTCGCCAGGTGGAGCGCCCGTTCGAGGACCGGCCCGGCCGTGCGTCGGCGCGTCGCCGCGAGGAGATGACCGAGCCAGTAGCGCGCGTGGAGCTCGACCCATGCCTCGCTCGCGGCGCGCGCGTCCTCCGCGAGAGCCTCGAGGCGATCATGGCGCTCGTCGAGGTAGGCGAGGAGCACCTCGTTGTGCTTCTGGTGCCGCTCCGCGCCGATCTCGGGGGCCATCCCGACTGACTGCTCGATCAGCGTGCGCGCGCGATCCCGCTGCCCCAGGCGAAGGTACTGCTCGCCCGCGTTGTGCAGGTGGGCGAACTCGTCGAAGCGTAGCCCTGCGCGCCGCGCGATCGCGATCGCGGACTCTGCAGCGTCGGCCGCCTTCGCGTATTCGCCCGCGAAGAGGAAGCAGAAGTAACGGTGCTTCGCACAGTGGGCGAGAGCGACGGGATCCTCTCGCGGCGGCTCGGCGCCGGCGGATGCCGGTGTAGAGAGGATCGCCTCTGCCCGACTCACCAGATCGAGGCCGCGAGCGAGGGCGGACCGTCCGCCGACCATGACGACCGCCATGGAGAAGAGGAGCAGCATCTCCTGGCGCGCTCGAGGCTCCTCGGGGAGCAACGTCTCCTCGAGGAGCGCGACCGTGGTCCCCACCTCTCCCGCCCAGAACGAGACCTTGACGGACGCGTACGAAACCGACCGGAAGCGGTCCGGATCGTCCGTCGCGCGCTCGCTCGCTTCGGCGAGGAGCTTCTTCGCTTCGACGAAATCTGCGAGCGCGCCCATGGCGCACGCCGCGTTCGCGAGGGTGGCCGCGAGCACGGGGCCGTCGCCCGCCGCGCGCACGACCTCGAGCGCGGGCTCGAGCGCGGCGCGCACGATCGCATGGGAGGCGTTCGACGCCCCCTCGGGCGGTGGCCGGACGTAGCGGTCGAGCCCGAGGAGCACGTCGCGGGGGTCGATGCTGCGGCTCGCCTCGAGGGCGATCGCCAGGCCGTGAACGCGCGCGGCGTTGGTTTCGACGGTCTCCGATCCCGCATCCCCCACGAGGAGAGCTCGCGTCGCGCAGCGCGCGGCGGCGTCAGCCTGCGCCCGGGAAGACCTCATCTCCGCCGTTCTCGAAAGACACGCAGCGGCGCGCGCGCGATCGCCCGCTTCGAGCCAGTGGAGCGCGACGACCTCGCCGTCCTCGTGGACCTGTTCGAGCCACCGCGCGGCGAGGCGATGACCGAGCTGGCGATCGCCGTCCGTCAGGGTGGCGTAGGCCGTCCCGCGCAGGAGCGCGTGGCGGAAGCCGAGCTCGCGCATGCCCGCAAACCGGGGGTGCTCCGACGGAGCGATCGCCTCTTGCTCGACGAGCGTGACGATGGCCGGCTCGAGCGCGGCCGCATCCTGCCCGACGAGCGCGCTCACCCCCTCGACGCAGAAGGAGTCGCCGAAGATGCTGGCAGCGCGCAGGATCTTGCGCAAGCTCGGCTCGAGCCGCTCGAGGCGCGCCTGCGCCACGGCGATCACCGTCTCGGGGAGATCGTCGTCGCGCGACGTCGGCGAGCGCCGGCTCACCCCGCGCGGTCGCTGGACCGCGGCGCGAATGAGCTCCTCCAGACAGAAGCCGTTCCCCTCCGACCTCTCCACGATCCGCTCCACGTCCTCGTCGAGCGTCTCGTCGCCCATCACGTCGCGCACCAGAGTCGCGCACGCGCGCTTCGGGATCGGCGGGAGGCGAATCTCGATCAGGTCGCGGTTCGCGAAGAGCGAGGGGAAGCGCTCGTGAATATCCGGCCGCGCGAGCGCGAGGATGAACGGGTTCGATCCCGCGCCGCGGCGGAGCGCGCGGTCGAGGAGCTTCACCGAGGAGTCGTCGCTCCACTGGAGATCCTCGAGGACGAGCACGACGGGTCGCTCCTTGCACCACGCGCGCAGGATGTCAGAGAACGCGCGCCCGACCTGGTCGGCCATCGCCGCGGCGTCGTTGCGCGCGGCGCGGAGCGGGAGGTGCTCCGCGTCGTCGAAGCCCGCGCCGATGAGCTCCCCGAGGAAGTCGCTCACTCGCGTCGCCTCCCCTTCGGGCACGAGCGTCGCGACGTACTGCCGGAGCCTCTTGCGCACCCCCTCTCGGGGCTCCCCGTCACGCAACCCGGCCGCTTGACGGATCGCCTGCGCGAGCATCGCGTACGGGGTCGTCGAGTGCATCGGGTCGCCGCGGCACATGAGGATTTGCGGGGCGTCGGGGCCGGCGCCGAGACGGCGCACGAGCTCGTGACGGAGGCGGGACTTGCCCGCGCCGGCGCCGGCCGTCACGAGCACCACCTTCGGTCCGTCGCCCCTGGCAGACTCGACGACCAGGCTCTCGAGGATCGACAGCTCGCGCTCGCGCCCCACGCAGGGGGTAGGCTTGCCGAGCAGCGGCCGCGTGGGATCGAGCGTGAGGAGCTCGTGCTTCACGACGAGCTTGCCCGCTTCGCGTCGGATGTCGAAGCGCGCGGTGACGAGCGCTGCGGTGACGTCGTCGACCTCGATGCCCCGATCCGTCGAGCCCGCGCGGACGATCGACACCGCGCGCTCGATCACTTCCCCCATCGGGACGCGCCCCCCGGTGACCGCGCTCCCGGTCGTCAGGGCGAGGCTCGCGCCGGGGAACGTCTCGGCGACGTAGCACGCGAAGCGAACGAGGAGCGTTGCCTGGTCCGCGGCGCTGGCCCGCTCCGGAGCGAGCACGATCGCCATGCGATCGGCCAGGAGGTGGGCCCGCACCCCGAAACGTACCGAAGACGAGTAGACCGGATGCGCGTCAGCGCGCGTCTCGTCGGCGTTCTGGGGGGTCGTCTTGTGCGGGGGGAGGACGACCACGAGGACCGTGAGAACCCGCCGCTCGCTCTCGGTGAGCGCAGGCGAGTTCGGGCGCACGCTCTCGACCCGCGGTTCCTCCTCGAGATCGGCGAGTCGACGCGCGAGCTCGGCGCCGTCGCGCGGGCGCCGTTCCGGCTCCTTCGCGACCATCCGGTGAACGAGCAGGTCGAGCGCAGCGGGAGCCTCCGGCCGAAGCTCGGAGACCCGAGGCGCGTCCTCGAGGAGGATCTTCGCGAGCACCGACATCAGGTGCGCTCCATCGAAGAGCCGCCGCCCGGTGAGGCACTCGAAGAGCACGCAGCCGAACGCGAAGACGTCCACCGTCGGCGCGACCTCGCGGTCGCCGCGCGCTTGCTCGGGCGCGATGTACCCGGGGGTGCCGATGAGAGACCCCGAGAGCGTGAGGACCTGCTGGGAAATGCTCGCGCGCGCGATGCCGAGATCGATGAGCTGGACGTCCTCGACCCTTCCGCCGGGCAAGAACAAGTTGCTCGGCTTCAGATCGCGGTGAACGAAGCCTCGACCATGGAGATAGGACAGCGCGTCGGCCACGTGGCGCGCGAGCACGAGCGCATCCTCGATCGAGAGCGGCCCGTTCTTCAGGTGCTGCTGCAGATCGACTCCGTCGAGCCACGGCATGACGAGGTACGGCGCGCCGTCTTGCGTGACGCCGTTGCTGACGTACCCGACGATGTGCGGGTGATCGAGCTTCGAGAGGACCTCGACCTCGTGCGCGAAGCGGTCTGCGGGCCCCTGGTCGCGCTGGAGGAGCACCTTCAACGCGACGGTACGATCCGTCTTGCGGTCGCGTGCCTGGTAGACGACACCCATCCCCCCCGAGCCGGCGACCTGCCCGATCTCGAACCGACCTTCGACGACGTTTTCGGGTCGGACTGGCATGGCGCGCCGATGAGCATAGCCGCTCGGCTCACGGGAGTGATCCGGGTGGAAAAAGACGCGTCAGCGACGCGACTTTTTGCGCTTGCCGAGCGCCTTCACCTTCGGATTGTCACTCGCGATGATCGTCGCGGCGGCGAGCGCAGACAGCGCGTTCGCCGCTTGAATGAGCTTCTTCAGCGCCTCGAGATCGAGCTCGACCGTCACGGTCTTCTTCTTCGCAGCCATGAAATTACCCTCCTTGCCGGGTCCCGGCGACGGGAGACTACCTTCTCGACGTCGCTCGGTGGGAGATCACGAGCGGACGCCCGCGCGCGCATGATCTCTCAACCTCACGCCGAAGCGGGTCACCGCCTCGCTGAACAGCTCCATCCTCGGAACGATCACCCTCGCGATCTGCAGATCGTCCTCGGGCGCGGAGAACGCGACGCGGTACGCCTTCGCGAAGCCGAGCTCGCGGAACCTTCGCAAGACGAGCTCCTCGCACGCCTCCACGCTCCTCACCGTGGAGCCGTGATCGTCGACCGCCTGCATCGGCACCGCCTCCCCCTGCGAAGCCCTCCTCACGACCGACTCGACGAAGCCCCGCTTTCGGCGCGCGCTCCACCCGCGGTAGCGCGCGAGCATCGTGTCGAGATCGTCGCGACCGCCGTGGATGAACGAGAGCCGGCTCTGCGCGGCCTCCGCTACGGCGCGCACGAACGCCACGCTGCGGTGCGGATGGCAGCCGAAGCCGCCGTTGAGCAGGTGCGGGGCGCACGCATCGGGGTCGTGGATGATCGCGAAGAAATAGGGCACGCCGAAGGGATTTCTCACCGTGCGCACGTAAAGCTCGAGATCGGCGGCGCGGACGGCCTCGACGAGGGAGCGGCCAGGCTCGTCGACCGTGGCAAGGTCGACGGGGACGCTCGTATCGCGCACCACCTCGAACGAGCGAACGTCGCGCTCGATGACCTCGCAGAGTCCGTGGACGGTCGCTTCCTGCAGGGAGTTGCCCGAGGCGAGGCCGTTGGAGGTCGCCCCGAAGAGCCCGAGGAAGCGCGCGTGCGGGCGGAACGGGACAAACACCAGCTCTGCGGGGACTAGAGCGCGCTCGCATGTCGTGATCTCCTCGACCTCCACGCAGTCGAGCGGGGCGTCGAGGCGGACACGCGCCCCCGCTCGCGGACACAGGTCGAGGATGGCCTCGGCTCTCGTTCGCCCGTCGAGCACGTCGCGCGCGGTCGCGCGCACGGTCGCGACGTGCGATGCCCCGGGCTCGGCGAGCGCGAGCTCGATCGCTTCCATGTAGGCGCCGACCTCGGCCTCGATCGGGTGGAGGCCTTTCCCAGCGCTCACGCAGAGCGAGCCCACCACGGCCGATGGGCGGATGCTCGCGTAGACCGGGATGCCGACGCGGTCGAGGCGCGTGATGTCGGTGACGCGCGAGATCCCGAGCCCACGCGCGCGGGCCTTTGCGCGCTGGAGCGTGACCTCCGGCGGGGTCGTGCGAAGGCTGGAGCTCAGGTGGACGGTGGACATCGGCGGGGATCGGGGGGCGTCTTGGCGTCGCGTGTCGCGTCGGAACGCTAGAACGAATCTGGCCCCCTCGGTTTTTCGTCGCGTATCGCCAGGGGGTCGCTTTCCTGGCGAAACGACCCTAACGTGCCGCGTCGATGTGGTCTCGAGGTTGGCGCGACGAGGTCTGGAGCAGCCTGAACGGAGGCACGAAACCCTGGGACTTGATCGTCGTGGGGGGGGGCATCACGGGGGCGGGCATCGTCGCCGAAGCGGCGCGGATCGGGCTGAAGGCGCTCCTCGTGGAGGCGCAGGACTTCGCGTCGGGGACGTCGAGCCGATCGACCAAGCTCGTCCACGGCGGGCTCCGCTACCTGCGCGAAGGGCAGCTCCGCGTGACCCGCGAGAGCGTCGTCGAGCGCGAGCGGCTGATGCAGGAAGCGCGCGGGCTGGTTCAGCCTCTCGGCTTTTGGCTAACGACGTTCGAGGGGGACAAGATGCCCGGCTGGATGTTCGGCCTGGGGCTCGCGATGTACGACGCGCTGGCGGGCAAATGGGCGCACGAGAGCCACGACGCGAAGGAGCTCCTCAATCGAGTCCCCTCGCTCGGTGGGGCGAAGGTCCGCGGCGGTTACCACTACTTCGACGCGCAGACCGACGACGCGCGGCTCGTCCTGCGCGTCCTGCGCGAGGCGGTCGGGCGGGGCGCCGTGGCGATCAACTACGCCCGCGCGACCGACGTGCTCAAGACGAAGAACGGGCGCGTGCGGGGCGTCGTGATCGAGGACGTGAGCGGCGGCCCGACGCGGTCGGCGGAGGTCGAGGCGCGCGTCGTGATCAACGCGACGGGGGCGTGGGCGGACGGGCTGCGGCTGAAGGTGGGGGCCGAGAAGCGGCTACGCCCCATCCGCGGGAGCCACCTCGTCCTTTCGGCGAAGCGCCTCCCGATCGCGCAGGCCATCAGCATGCTCCACCCGCGCGACGGCCGCGCCGTCTTCGCGATCCCCTGGGAGGGGGTCACGATCGTCGGGACCACGGACGTCGACCACAAGGGGGACATGTGGACCGAGCCGTCGATCTCCAGCGCGGAGCTCGAGTACATCCTCGAGTCGCTCCGCCACGCGTTCCCGCGGCTCGACATCGCCGAGAAGGACATTCGCGCGACGTGGTCGGGGGTACGCGGCGTGATCAACACCGGCGCGCGCGACCCGTCGAAGGAGTCGCGCGAGCACGCCCTCTGGGAAGAGAACGGCCTGCTCACCGTGACCGGAGGGAAGCTGACGACCTTCCGCGTGATGGCGCTCGAGACGCTCCGCGCGGCCAAGAAGCAGCTCCCGGCCGTGAAGAAGCTCCGGCGCGCGCGCATCCTGAACGACACGGCCGGCGAGGCCCTCCCCGGGAAGGTGGATCCCCTGCTCGCCCAGCGACTCATCGGGAGGCACGGCGTCGAGGCCAAGACGATCCTCGCCTCTCCAGAGGGGACCGAGACGGTGGCCGACACCGCCGTCCTCTGGAGTGAGCTTCGGTTCGCCGCGCGCGACGAAGCGGTGGTCCACCTGGAGGATCTGCTCCTGCGCAGGGCGCGCCTCGGGCTCCTCGCGGAGCGAGGCGGGATGGGGGAGATTGCGCGGATCCGCAAGGTCGCCCAGCCCGAGCTGGGTTGGGACGACGCCACCTGGGACAAGGAAGAAGCCGCCTACAAAAGAACGTGGGAGGAGCGCTACGGTTCTTCGCCCACGGGGCGCGAGAAGCGGTAACTTCTGCCTCCGTGGGAAATTGCAGGCTGAGGGCGCTCGGGCGCGCGGCGGCGATCGTCGCGACGGTCGTGTTCGCGGCCCCTCGTGCGGAGGCGGATCCATCGACGGTCTCCGGATTTGCGGTCGATACGTTCGACCCTTCCGTGCGCGGCAGCCAGTGGTTCGTTCTCGACTCGCTCGACATCCGCGACGACGGGCGCGGCTCGGTCGGCATCGTCGCCGAGTATGCGTTCAAGCCGTTCGTCATCAAGAACGCCGACGGCAGCGACCGCGCCGCGATCGTGCAGGACCAGCTCTTCGTGCACCCCGGCGGATCGCTCGTCATCCTCGATCGGCTGCGTCTCGCCTTCGACATGCCGATCGCCCTGTACAACGAGGGGACGGCGGCCGCCTACCAGGGGGAGTCGTTCACGGCGCCGAGCCAGGCCGCGCTCGGAGACACGGCGTTCGTGGCCGACCTTCGCCTCTTCGGCCGCTACGGCGGTGCGGTGACGGGGGCGCTCGGCCTCGAGGCGATCGCGCCGACCGGGTCTCGATCGCAGTACACGGGGGACGGCAAGACGCGCTTCGTGCCGCGCCTGCAGTTCGCCGGGACGTACAAGGAGATGACCTGGGCGCTTCGCGCCGGGATGCTCTTTCGCACGGAGGACGACCCCATCGGCACGCAGACGCGCGGCGACGCGATCGTCTTCGGCGGCGCGATCGGCTGGCGACCGAACCACGGGCCCTTCATGATCGGACCCGAGGTGTACGGGAGCGCGTCGGTCACCCAGCCTTCACCCGCCAACGCGCCGGTCGAGGCGATCGTCGGAGCGCACTACGCCTTTGCGCGCGAGTGGCGCGTGAACCTCGGCGTAGGCCCCGGCTTGAGCTCCGGCATCGGCACCCCGGCGTTGCGCACGGCGCTCTCGATCGAGTTCCTGTCGGAGGCCGCGGAGGACAGACCGAAGAAGGTCGTTCACTACCATCCGCCGAACGACCGCGATCACGACTCCGTCCCCGACACCCTCGACGCCTGCCCCGATCAGGCCGGTCCGACGAACATCGACCCGGCGCTGAACGGCTGCCCGCCTCCGCCCGACAGCGACGCCGACGGGATCCCCGACAACGCCGACGCATGCCCCGACGAGAAGGGCTCGGCGAGCGCAGACCCCGAGCTCAACGGCTGTCCCCCCGACGCCGATCAGGACGGAGTCCCCGACTCCGAGGACGCTTGCCCGTTGCGCGCCGGCGTCGAGCAGACCGACAAGACGCAGAACGGCTGCCCCCCGGACAGCGATCGCGACGGCATCATCGACGCCGAGGACGCGTGCCCCGGCGTCGCCGGCGCGGTCAGCAAGGACCCGCAGGACAACGGCTGCCCGATCGATCCGGACCGCGATCACGACGGGATCCTGAACGAGGACGACGCCTGCCCGAAAGAGGCCGGCCCGAAGGACCCCGATCCGAAGAAGAACGGCTGCCCGAAGGCCATCTTGCGCGGCGCCGAGATCCGGATCCTCGACCAGGTGCGGTTCGAAGCGAACAGCGCGCGCATCGCCAAAGGAAAAGACAGCACGGAGGTGCTCGCCGCGGTGGCGAAGGTGATGATCGACCATCCGGAGATCAAGAAGCTCGAGGTCCAGGGGCACACCGACAACCACGGCGACTCGAAGGCCAACAAAAAGTTGTCGGAGCAGCGGGCGCAGGCCGTCGTGAAGTGGCTGGTGTCGCAGGGGCTCGACGCGTCGCGCTTCACGGCCGTGGGCTATGGCGATGAGCGTCCGATCGACTCGAACACGACCGAAGACGGGCGCAAGGTGAACCGTCGGGTCGAGTTCCACGCGATCGAGACGACGACACCCGCACCGCCGGCTCCCGCCCCGGCAGAGGAGAAGAAGCCGTGAGGCGCGGTCTTTTCGCGGTCATCGCCGCGCTCGCGGTGCTCCTCGCGGGGCGCCAAGCGCGCGCTCAGGTGTGCGACACCGAAGACGCAGGACCTTGCGCGTTCAACGCCTACTGCGCGCTCCCCGACGCCGGGGCGATCCTCGACGGCGCACCGGGAGTCTGTCTCCCCGAGCCGTGCGTCGTCTCGACCGACTGCACGAACCCGACGTACCCGATCTGCGACACGAGCCAGAACCCATTCCAGTGCGTGGAGTGCATCTCCGGCGCGGACTGCCCCGGCGTGCTCGTGTGCGACGTGACGAACCACACGTGCGTCAATCCCCCCCCCATCCCGGACGCGAGCGACGACACCGGCGCTCCGGACGGCGAGGCCGACGCGTCCGAGGACGCGACGACCCCCGTGGACGCGAGCCCGCTCGTCGATGCGGCGGACTCTTCTCCGCCGGCCGTCGACGCGAACGACGGGGGCCTGGAGAACGGCGTCGCGCCGCCGGACGAAGGCTCGGCGGGGGGTGGCGCGTGGGACTGCGAGCTCGCGACGCCGGCGCGCGCGCCGTTTGCTGCGGCGGGGGTGTCGCTGGCGTTCGTGCTGCTGTTCATGGCGCGCAAAGGGCGGAGACGACGGCCAGGCTCTTGATCGTTGCCCCCCCTAGCGCGAACAGCCGTCAGGGCGCTGGCGCCCTCATCGTCCGTATCAACCCGCCCGTCGTGGTCCAGTAGACGTTGGTCCCGTCGGCCGCGATCCCGAACGGCTGCGCGCTCTCGTCGTTCGACAGCGTGAGGAAGGCGCCACCGTCGCCGACCTGCGCGAGAGGCACGGCGTAAACGCCGATGTCCTGGCTCGTCGCGTAGACGTACGACGCATCGCGCGCCATCCGCACGAGGCTCGACGGGAGCTGCGCGAGCGGAGCGCCGGTCGATCCGTTCACGGCGATGGGGGCCTTGAAGACCCCTCCGTTCTCGGTGATCCAAAGGATGTTCTCGAGTGGCACGTCGGTCGTCATGTCGACGCTCGGCGCGCTGCCGCAGTTGGTGGTGCACGCGATCGGCGCGGCTGTCAGGCCCGGAAGCGAGAGACTGTCCACGTGATCGCCGTTGCCGTTTCCGAGGAAGACCTGCTGCGACGTCGCGGTCACGGCCAGGGACGGCCCGTTCGTCGGGGCGCTCATGTACATACTCGCGGGGGTCGCGAAGCCGACGTACTCGGTGTTGCTCTGCGCGGCGGTCCCCTGGGCGAGGAGCACGACGCTGGCCCCGCCGAGCGTCATGCGCACCGTCTGATCCATCGACGTCGCCACGCAGCTCGCCGCTGCGTCTCCCCCATCGGCGATCCCCTCGGGCGTGCTCGCGACCATCGCCATGCACCCCGGATCCGGCCCTCCCGTGGACACCGACCAGTACACGCTCGTCCCCTGCACGGCGATGTCGACAGGGGACGCCTGTCCCGACGCGATCGTCGTCAGTCCTCCGCCGTCCTTGAGGACGCTCAAGATCGATCCGCTCGCGCCGCCGACGACCCAGTAGACGCGCGTGTCGTCGAGCGCGATCGCTTGCGCCCCGATCGGTCCTGTCGCGAGGGTCGCGGGGGTGCTCGGGACGACCTGGCCGTCCGGCTCCGTTGCCTCCACGGGTGCGTCCGCCGGCGCGCTGTCGGGGAGCGAGGCGGAACCGCTGTCTCTCACGTCGTAGTTGATGTCGTCGAGCCCGAGGAGCTCCCCGCAGGCCGCCGCGAGCGCACCCGACGCGCAGAGCAGTCCCACGCGGGCGCCGACTCGTAGCCAACCCTCGCGGGGCGTGCGCGACACACTCCGAGCGTAGCAGCCGCTCGTGATCAGCCGACGAGGAACCGCCTCCCCTCGCTGAGCCGGGAGAGCATCGCCTGCATCTGCGACTCGACCTCCTCGTAGCAGCGCTCGAGGGCCGCGGGGTCCTCGGCGTCGTCCGGCCCGAGGCCCGGCCAGGTGATCGGCGCGCCGAAGGTCACGGTCGTCTGCGCCGGCAGCGGCAGGTACGGCACGAACCCCGACGTGATCCCCCACGGAAGGGAGAAGACGATCGGGAAGGTCTCGCTGCGCGCCCACGCGTGAGCGTGCGTCAGTCGGGCGAGCTTGTCGCCGCGGGTGAGCACGATGAGCTGCTCGTGCGTGCCGACGCTCACGACCGGGACGATCGGCGCGCGCTCGCGCAGCGCGAGCTTGAGGAACCCCTTGCGCCCCCCGAGGACGATCTTCGAACGCTCGCCGAACGGGCGGAACGCATCGAGGTCGGACCCTGGGTAGACCAGGACGCAGTGGCCGTTCGCCAGCGCACGGTGCGCGCCGTCGTGGTTCGCGCGCAGGATGCCGAGCCGCTGGGCGTACGAGCGGAGGAGCGGATCTTCGAAGAGGAAGTCGTGCGCCAGCGCGTACACCCGGCGGTCGAGGCCGTAGCGGTCCGCGATCGCGAGGCAGGTGAAGAACCCGTCGCTCGGGAGGACCGCGCCGTTGTGGTTGCCGACGAGGAGCACGGGCCCGCGCTCGGGGACGTTCTCGACCCCCTCGATGCGCGCCCGGAAGTAGCGGGTCGCGAAGGCGCGACAGAAATCGAGGAAGAGCTCGATCAGCTCGGGATCGCGCGCGTCGAGATCGTCGGCGTAGACATGACCTGCCTGCCCCGTCGCGCGCGCGAGCGCAAAGCGCGCGAAGCGCGCGACGAGACGCGGCGGCGACAGAATGACGCGCCAGTCGTCACCAGGGACGAGCCGGTGTGCACGCGACAGCCAGTCGACGGCGGTCATCCGCGGCCTCGAGACTCCATGCGCCGTCGTACGCAAATCGCGCTCCATCCCCGAGGACAGAAGAGGGGAGCGGTCGAGCGCGCTGTGCCTCTATTTCGAGGCGCAGCATCTGCGTTGCATCGCAAGGGGCGCGGAGGCATTGCCGGAGCGAACGGCGATGTCGCCCTACGACGCTCGCAGTGTCTCGCGACGACGCCGCGATCCGGCGGGAGCCGTCTTTCCCGCGTCTTTCTGGTGAGCTCGCGCGGGTTTCCGCGCCAGCAGCGCTCGGCATATCCTGTGCTGTTGCGATGGGTGTGAACGCCTTCCTCGTCGAAGCTCGTCGTAGGGCGTTTCTGTTCGTCGTGTCGTTGGGCATCGTCGCGAGCGCCGCGTGCGCTGGGGGCTCGGGTGACGTGGGTGATTCCAGAGGGGGGTCGTCTTCGGCGCCGAAGGATGACCTCGGTCGCGCGTCACCCGCGATCACGCCGATCTACGGGGTCGACTACTCGTGGTACCGCCCCGCCCCGTCGAGCCTCGTCGCGGACGGCTACAGGTTCGTCGCGCGCTACCTGAGCAACGACACCACCGGGAAGAACCTCTCGCTCGGCGAGGCGCAGGCGCTCGAGGCCGCCGGGCTCGACATCGTCTCGAACTGGGAGGACGGCGCGGAGAACGCCCTCGACGGCTACAACCAGGGGGTCACCGACGCGCAGACCGCGCAGAGTCAGGCGACGGCCGACGGCGCCCCCGCGACCCGGCCGATCTACTTCAGCATCGACTTCGACGCCGAGTCGGCCCAGGCGGCCGCGGTCGACGCGTACTTCCAGGGGGTCGCGTCGGTCATCGGGCTCGCACGCACGGGGGCGTACGGCGGCTACTTCATCATCAACCAGCTCTTCAACGCCGGGCTCATCACGTGGGGATGGCAGACGTACGCGTGGTCCGGCACGCCCACGCAGTGGGACCCTCGCGCGCAGTTTCGCCAGATCGAGAACGGGATCGCGGGGGGCGAGATGGACCTGGACGAGGCGGTCGCCACCGACTTCGGACAGTGGGGACCGGGGGTCGCGCCCCCTCCGCCGGCGTGCACGAACCAGTGCACGGACTGGCCGCGCGTCGGCATCGCCGCGGCGCCGACGGGGGAAGGATATTGGATCGTCGACGGCGGGGGGCACGTCTACCCGAACGGCAACGCGCAGTTCTTCGGCGATCTCTCCGGGGTGAGCCTCAACAAGCCGGTCGTCGGCATCGCGGCGACGCCTGCCGGGCAGGGCTACTGGGTCGTCGCTGCGGACGGCGGCGTCTTCTCGTTCGGCAACGCGGCGTTCTACGGATCGACGGGGGGGGTGGTGCTCAACAAGCCGGTCGTCGGAATGGCCGCCACCCCCGACGGCGCGGGCTACTGGCTCGTCGCGGCCGACGGCGGGATCTTCAGCTACGGCAGCGCGCAGTTCTATGGGTCGATGGGGTCGCAGACGCTCAACAAGCCGGTCGTCGGAATGGCCGCTACGCCGACGGGCAAGGGGTACTGGCTGGTCGCGGCGGACGGGGGCATCTTCTCCTTCGGCGACGCCGTGTTCCAGGGCTCGACCGGGAGCCAGACGCTCAACGCGCCCGTGGTCGGGATGGCGGCGACGGCGACGGGCCAGGGCTACTGGCTGGTCGCTGCCGACGGCGGGATCTTCACGTTCGGCAACGCCTTCTTCTACGGGTCTGCCGGGAGCGTGGCGCTGGCGCAACCGATGGTCGGCTTGGCCGCGACGCCGGGCGACGGCGGCTACTGGCTCGTCGGCGGAGACGGCGGGATCTTCACGTACGGCGACGCCGCGTACGAAGGGAACGGCCTCGGCGAGTCGTGCTCGGGGAACGTTCCCCAGCAGTGCATTCTTGGCTCGAGCGGGTGTTACGTGCTGCAAGCCGCCGCGGCGTGCGCGGCCGGCGACGTCTGTGACCACGGCACCTGCCAGGCGACGTGCACCGACGCATGCACGTCGGGAACGAGCCGTTGCAGCGGCGCGAACCTCGAGCTGTGCGGTCACTTCGGCAGTGTCCCGTGCAACACGTGGGGGGCGGCGACGGCGTGCCCCTCGGGCCAGACCTGCACAGGCGACGTGTGCAGCTCTCCTGCGTGCACGGACGCCTGCGAGCCAGGCGCGATCGAGTGCCAGGGGGGATCGCTCCTTACATGCACGTCGGAGACGGACGGCGGATGCCACGCGTGGAGCGCGCCGAACGCGTGCCAGCCAGGGCAAACGTGTGCGGCGAGCGGCTGCGTGACCGTCGCGTTGCCCGACGGCGGCGAGGACGAGGGGGGGAGCGTCGCGCTGGGGGAGGACGGGGGGATCGTCGGCGTCGCGGGTGAGGACGGCGGAGTGATTGAGACCGGCGGGGAGGACGCGGGGGACTGGGGGACGGCGAGTCGGGTGTCGACGGCGGCGGCGTCGTGCAAGTGCAGCGCAGTGGGGAGAGCCGGAGGGCCTTCGTCGGGGGCGTGGGGGTTGTTCGCTGTCGCGGGGCTAGTGCTCGGTGCGCGCAGGCGGCGGCGCTAGGGCTTCTTCGCGACCAACGTGTACCCGATCGTATCCGACTCGTCGTAATCGACCCGGTCGAGCACCTTCGTCACCGCGGCCGCGCCGAAGATCGCGGGACCCAGTACCGGCAGCGTCCAGTACCGCGGCTTCCTCGTCTCCGGCTTCTCGTAGCCGAACTCGCCGAGCTCCTGGATGTCGCTGTTCATGCGCGCCCAGTGCAGCGCCATGTGGCTCGTCAGCTTCTGGCCGATGACCGACCAGAACCCGCCTCGGGGATCGAGGCGCACCACGTCCAGTCCCGCGTCGCTCGCGTACTGCCGGAGGGCGTACTTGGTGAAGCGGTGGAAGTCGTTCGGGTCGGAGTGGATGCGGTACGAGAACGGGACCGTGAAGATGAGGTTCCCCCCCGGACGAAGCACGCGAGCCAGCTCCGCGAAGAAGGCCTCCGGGTGCGGGACGTGCTCGCCGACCTGGTTCGACAGGACGGTGTCGAACGAGGCGTCGCCGAAGGGGAGACGATCGCCGCTGTAGGTGATGTCGGCCTTCGGGTTGTGCTGCTTGTAGAAGCTCGTCCCGTACGTCTCGTTGTATTCGATGCCGACGTACTTCGAGACCTTGGGGGCGAAGAGCGCTTCGTACGGCTTGTCGCCGCAGCCGACGTCGACGAGGTCCCCCTTCGCGTACTGCACGGAGTCGCGCATCGACTCTTCGAGGAGCGTCTTCTCGAAGTCGACGAAGGACTGCGCGCGCTTGATGAGAGCGAGATACGCGGGCGGCTTGAGGGTCACGGGGGGGAGATTCTCCGCGACCGTTCTAACCCCACCCCCAGCCCCTCCCCTGCAAGCAGGGGAGGGGAGTCGCGCTCCACGCGGTTCTCGACAGCTGTCGTGAAGAAGGCGACGCACGACACCCCCTCCCTGCTTGCAGGGAGGGGGCTGGGGGGAGGGTTGAGCGCGCAGCTCACATCCGTCCCTTGCGGACGATCTTCAGCGCGCTCAGGTTCGAGAGCACCGTCGTGTCGGAGACGGGCGCCCCCTCGATGTAGAGGTACTTGAGCTTCTTCGCGTTCTTCAGCGGAGAGATGTCGGTCACCGGCGTGTTCCGGATGCTCAGCCGCTCCAAGTTCCTGCAGCTCGCGAGCGGGGTGAGGTCGGTCACCTCGGTGTCGTCGATCTGGAGCTCGGTGAGGGCGACCATGTTCGCGAGCGGTGCGATGTCGCGGACGGCCGTGCGACCGAGGTCGAGCCGGTCCATCTGCGTCATCTTCGCGAGCGGGCTGATGTCGCTCACCTTGTTGATCGACGCGCGGAGCGTGATGAGCTGCGTGAGCGTCCCGATGGGGTTCAGGTCGTCGAGATCGCCGGGGCCGAGGAAGAGGTCTTTCACGCCGGTGAAGAGCGGGAAGATGCACGGGTCGAGCTCGTTGATCGTCGCCTGCGAGAGGTTGACCGACTTGATCGCCTTGAGGTCGTTCTGCGTGACCGTCCCGCCGTCGCGCCCGAGCTTCCGGTAGACCTCCGCCTCGAGCGCCTTGTTGCCGCGGAAGTCGACGTCGGGCCCCTTTGCGCAGACGACCTTCGCCTTCGGCGGCGGCCCTGCCTCGTACGGCACGGCGGCCGTGACGGAAGGGATCGGCTTGATGCTCGCGTCGCCGACGACCTTGGCGATCAGCTCTTGCTGCTTGTCGTCGTCGCAGCCGGCGAGCGCGACGGCCGCGGCGAGGACGGCGAGCGCCGTGAAGCGTGAGGCGAGGGGGCGAAGCGTTCGAGACGAAGCGTGTCGGGTGTTCATTTGGGGGGGGCCTCGGAGTCGCGGTCGAGATCGGCGTCGAGCGCAGCGTAGACTTCAGCGGCGAGCGCGTCTGCGCGTTCCCCCTCGATCGCGAAGGCCTCGATCAGCTCGTCGTCGTACGCCTCTTCTTCGGCGTTCGCGTCGAGATCGCAGAGCGACATCGCGAACGCGACCTTGTACGCGAGCTCGCGCACCTCGACGCGGCCGAGCCGCTCGCGCACGGCCGTCACGCGGACGGCGCGCTCGGTGTGATCGCTCCGGACGGCGAAGCGCTCGAAGAGGGCGTCGAGGTCCTTGTCGCTGATGACCTTCGGCTTGCCAGGAGGGGCCCCCGCGGCGATGTGCCGGAGCGACGAAGCGACGGAGCGAAAAGCTTCGTGCTCCTCGGGCGAGAGGTTGCCGTCGGCCGCCGTCGCCAGGTACGCCGCTTCCAGGATTGCATCGACCTCGCCGACCGTCAGATCCGCCCGGTGAGGGAGGACGCGCTCGACGTGCACTATGGGAGTAGCCGTCACGCTCATGCCGGCGAGACTACCATCCCCTTCCCGTCTCCCGCGACGCTTGGGGCTACCCGGGGGGGGACAATTCGCGTCATAAGAACGCCATGCCTTTTGCCGTCGGGCCGCGCGGGGCGCGGATTCATTACCGGGTCGTCGGGGAGGGGGGGGACAACATCGTCCT
>JBKQKP010000056.1:0-19947 GCA_052147435.1 Polyangiaceae bacterium
GCGGGATGCCGGTGTCGTTGAAGACGAGCTGGGCGACGGGGGCCGGGCCGTGGTCGTTGATGCGGAGGACGACGGGGGCGATGAACGAGGGGTCGATCTCGACGCCGGCACCCTCGCCTGCAAGCCCCTCCGCCCCGTCTACATCGACCCCTCGTTCATCGCCCCCGTCGTCCTCCGCATCAACGACCACGGCCCGGCCCCCGTCGCCCAGCTCGTCTTCAACGACACCGGCATCCCGCAGATCGTCACCGTCCCTACGACCCCCCCCGATGCCTCCGACGACTCGACCGGCGTGGTGACGGGCCGCACCAAGAGCACGCTCCCCTCCTGCGCCGCTGCCGCCGACGTCCTCTACTGCCCCGACGCCAGCGGCGCCGTCCACGCGTGGCACGGCGAGACCGGCTCCATCGTGGCCCACGCGCGCGCCGGCACCGACATCGCCGCCGCCGCCTTCGGAGGCCACGTCGCGCTCGCGTACCTCGCCGAGCGCCAGACGAGCGAGGGGATCGTCCGCGAAGCCTGGGTCGTCCTCGACGACGGCGCTCCCGTGCGCCTCTCCGAAGACGGCAGCGGCGCCACCTTCGTCGAGCTCGCCCCTCGCGGCACCGCCCTCCTCGCGATGACGATCGACGCCCGCACCGCGATGACCCCCGCCCACGCCCGCCCCCTCTCCGTCGAAGACGGCAAGCTCTCCCTCGGCCCCGACGCCGTCGTCTTCGTCGGCGGCTCGGCGGAGCGCCACAACGCGGGGGCCCTCGCCATCGCCAAAGACGGCAGCGCGTTCGAGCTGATCGCCGTCGCCGACGGCGCCTCCGCGTTCGGCATGGCTGCGATTCGCGTCGAGCAGCCGCCGCGCGAGGACGAGCCGGTCGTCTGGTCCCTCTACCCGAATGGCCTCGACCCGGCGCCGATCGCCGCGACCCACGGCGGCGCCACGATGGTCATCGCCCGCGTCCGCCCGCGCACGGCCGATCCGAAGTCGAGCCGCGTCCTCGAGATCGGCGAGCTGTCGCGCGAAGGGGCGTTCGCGCCGAGCTGCATCATCGACGAAGCCCCCTTCATCAAGGACGTCGAGGTCGAGCTGGACCGCCAGGGGGCGCTGTGGGTCTTCTACCGAGATCCGCGCGGGAGCGTACTCGAGCGCAGGACGTTCCCCGGCCTCGGCAGTATCGCTGGCCTCCCCAGCCGGCGCTGAGATCGATACGCTGGCGTGCCGTGGTCCCCGATGGCGCGATCTTCGTAGGTCGAGGCGCAGAGCTCGAGAAGCTCCGCGGCCGGCTCGCGCGCGCCCGCAACGGGAGCGGCGCGGTCGTCGCGCTCGTGGGCGAAGCGGGGATAGGCAAGACGCGGACGGCGCTCGCTTTCGCGGAGCGCGCGCGCGACGAAGGAGCGGTGGTCGCGATCGGCACGTGCGGCGAGGGGGACTGGGCCGCGCCGCTCCTCCCCTGGTCGCAAGCGCTCGGCTCCGTCGTGAAGACGCTCGGCGAGCGTACCGCGCAGCGCGCGGCGGGGGCGGGGCGCGGGACACTCGCGTGGTTCGTCCCCGAGCTCACGGCGAGCGCGCCCCCCCCTTCGCTCGATCCGCGCGACGAGCGTCTCCGCCTGCACCACGCGGTCACGGAGCTCCTCGCGCGGGCTTCGGCGAGCGCCCCGCTCGTCCTCGTGATCGACGACCTGCAGTGGGCCGACGTCGATTCCCTCGTCCTCCTCCAGGACCTCGCGCGCCGGGCGGCGAGCTCCCCGTGGGTCATCGTCCTGTCGTACCGCGAAGGGGAGGTCGACCACGGTCGCACCCCCCTCGGCGACGTCCTCGGCGTCCTCAACGACGGCGACTTCGAGCGGATCTCGCTCCGGGGGCTCACGCTCGAGGAGGTCGGAGCGTACGCCCGGAGCTGCGCGGGGCGACCCCTCTCGGAGGCGCTCGTGCGCATCCTGTTCGAGGAGACGGTCGGCAACCCGTTCTACGCGCGCGAGGTGATCCGCCTCCTCGCGGACGAGGGGGCGCTCGTCCGTGCGGCGACGAGCGACGACGTCACGATGCGGCAGCTCGGCGTCCCGCGCGGGGTGCGCGAGGTCGTGGCGAAGCGGTTCGCGCGTCTGGCGGAGCCCGCGGCGCGCGTCGTGCGGATCGCCTCGACGACCTCCGAGCCGAGCGATCCCGCGCTTCTCCTCGCGGTGAGCGAGCTCGGGGCCGCGAAGCTCCGGACGGCGATCGCAGGGGCCGTCGGCAGCGGCTTTCTCCGCGCCACGGAGGACGATCGCTACGAGGCCTCGCACGCGCTCGTCCGGCGCGTCGTCCACGACGGGGTCCAACCGGACCTGCGCGCCCGGCTTCACCGTCGGATGGCCGAGGCGCTCGAGGTCTCCGGAGATCGCCGGCCGGGGCTCGAAGCGCTCATCGCCGGCGAGTACCAGGCGTCGTCGGCGATCGCGGGGGCCGAGCTCGGGGTTCCGCACGCGGTCGAAGCGGCGCACGAGGCCATCGCTGCATGCGCGTACGAGCGGGCCGTCTCGTTCCTCCGGCGGGCGAGGTCGCTCGCGTCGGGGGCCCCGCCTCACGTGCGCGCCGAGGCTCTCTGTGAGCTCGCGCTCGCGGAAGCGCGCGCGCTCCACGCGGACGACGCCGTCCGCGCGACGGAGACCGCGCTCGCCGCGCTCGAGGAGACCGGAGCGGTCCCCGAGGAGGTCGCGGCGTTCCTCGCGGAGGTCGCGCGCGAGCTGAAGAACGGCGCGGCGCCGCCGAGCTGCTGGACCCCGCTCGTCGAGAAGGCGCTCGTGCTCGCGGACGGCTCGCGCTCTCTCACGTGGGCGCGCCTGGCGCTCATGGACGATCGCTTCGAGCCGCTCGCGTACGGCGCGGTGAACCTCGCGCGCGTCCTGCCGCGCGACCAGGAGGCGATCCGCCGCGCGCGCCAGGACGGAGACGAGGACGACTACGCGTCGACGCTCGACGACGCGCCGCGGACGCGCGCCGAAGCGGAGCAGCTCGTGAAGATGGCGAGCAAGTGGACCCGCCCGACGGCGCGCCTGCGCGCGATCGACGTGGCGGTTCGCGAGCTGGTGTTCCGGCACGCGGCGTTCGGCGACGCGCGGGGGCACGTGGAGACGATGCTCAAAGTCGCGAGCCGCGCCGGGTCGATCCGGGGGCAAGCCGAGGCGCTCGTCCACATGGCGACGTGCGACGCGGCGCTAGGCGCGCTCGAGCGGGCCGCCGACGAGCGCGAACGGGCGCGCGATCTCGCGTCACGCCTGGGCCCTTCGTACCGCCTGTCGCACGTCCCGTGGCTGGGGCTCGACGCGATGCTGGCGTACTACGTCGGCGGCGACTGGCGCTCACTCGCCGAGGCTGCGGCGCGCGCGATGTCCGATCCTGCGGCGCGCCGTTCCCCCGCAGGGCACGTCGCGGCGGCGATCGCGTCTCTCGCATACGCGCTCGGCGGTCACGCGCGCGAGGCCCGCTCGCTCCTCGGTCACCTCGCCGCGATCTTCGAGCGCTGCGACGCGGGCCTCTACCACTACGGCGTCGCCCTCGGCTGCGCGACGACGGCCGTGTGGCACCTGGGCGCGCGCGACCTCGCCGAGAAGTACCGCGCGCTCGAACGGGGGGCGCCGCCGCTCGCGGGGTCCGCTCCGTATGCGTCGCGCGACGTGAACATGGGGCGGATGGCGGTGCTCCTCGAAGAATGGGGCGAGGCGCGCGAGCACATGACCCGCGCCGACGTCCTCTTGTCGAGGCGAAGGCTTCGTCCTCTTCACGCGATCGCCCTCCACGACGGTGCCGCTGCGGTTCTCCGCTCGGGCGACGGCACCGGGGAAGCGAAGGCGCGGGTGAAGCTCGCGGCCTCGCTCCGCACGTTCCGACTGCTCGGGATGGACCCGTGGGTCGCGCACGCGCATCGGCTGCTCGATCTGCCGCGCCCTTCGTACCCCGACGGCCTCACGTCGCGCGAGGTCGAGATCCTCGCGATGATCGGCGAGGGGCACCCGGTCGAGGGGATCGCCTCCGCGCTCGGCGTCGCTGCGCCGGCCGCGCGGAAGGAGACCGCGCGCGCGTGCGCGAAGATCGGCGCGCGCGGTCGCAGGGCGGCGGCTGCCTATGCGATCGATCACCGGTTCGTCGCGCCCGCTTCGTGAGCCGTGCTAGAGAAACGGGCCCGACCATGCCCGCCGGAGACACCCGCGCCTACTACGACGAGTTCTCCCACGCGTACGAGCGCCACCGCCACGACCCGCGCGGCTACCACGCGCTCCTCGACGGGCTCGAGGTCGACCTCACCGAACGCTACGGCTCCGGGCGCGACGTCCTCGAGTGCGGCTGCGGGACAGGGTTGCTCCTCGAGCGGATCGCCCGCTTCGCGCGTACGGCCAAGGGGATCGATCTGTCCCCCGGGATGCTCGAGAAAGCGCGCGAGCGAGGGCTCGACGTGCGCGAAGGGAGCGTGACGAGCCTCCCGTTCGACGACGGGGCATTCGACGTCACCTGTTCTTTCAAAGTGCTCGCCCATGTCCCGGACATCGGCAAGGCGCTCGCGGAGATGGGGCGCGTGACCCGGAGCGGGGGCGTCGTGATCGCGGAGTTCTACAACCCGCTCTCGCTGAGGGCGCTCGCGAAGCGGCTCGGCGGCCCGGGGAAGATCTCCGATTCGACCCGCGAGAGCGCCGTCTACACGCGGATGGATCCCCCGTGGGTCATCCCCCGCCTCCTCCCTCCCGGGATGCACGTCGAGGCCGTCCGCGGAGTTCGCATCGTGACTCCGGCGGCGTTCGCCATGCGAGTCCCGGGCCTGCGGCGCGTCCTCTGGAACGTCGAGCACTGGCTCGCGGATTCCCCAGCGGCCTTCTTTGGCGGGTTCTACGCGGCTGTGCTTCGCAAGACGTAGCGAAAAAAGCGAAACCTTCGAACTTACCCCCCCCTCGCGCGTCTATACTTTCCGGGATGCGCTTCATCGAACGGCTCTCCAAGGTCGCCGCGCTCCTGGGCGCGTTCGCCGTCGCCTTCTACCTCGCGATCAACCTCCACGGAGGTAGCGGCTTGTGGGACGGGCTCGCCCCGGCCATCGCCGCGAACAACGCGGCGCTCCAGGCGACGAACACCCCCGGCACCTACGACCTCACGCAGCTCCGCGTCGTGAACGAGGTGCTGAAGACGATCCGCGACCGCTACGTCGATCCGAAGCGCGTGAAGCCGAAGGAGATGCTCCTGTCGGCGTTGAACACGGTGCAAAAGGGAGTGGCCCAGGTCATCGTCATCCACGACGAGGGATCGCCCACCGTGAAGGTGCGGGTCGACACGCAGGAGAAAGAGTTCCGCGTCGACAACGTGCAGGGCCCCTGGGACGTCAGCGCGCGCCTCCGCGACGTCTTCGCCTTCCTGCAGGACGGCCTGCGCGGCACCGAGGTCGACCTGCGCGACGTCGAATACGCCGCCTGCAACGGGATGCTCCTCACGCTCGACCCGCACAGCCGGTTGATGTCGCCCGAGGAGTACAAGGAGATGAGCATCACCACGACCGGCCAGTTCGGCGGTCTCGGGATCGTCATCTCGATCCGCGACCAGCAGCTCACGGTGATGAACCCGATGCCGGGGACGCCCGCCGGGCGCGCGGGGATCAAGAAATACGACCGGATCGCGAAGATCAACGGCGAGTCGACCCTCAACATGGGGCTGACCGAGGCCGTGAACCACCTGCGCGGCGCGCCCGGGTCGAAGGTCACGATCTACATCCACCGCGAAGGGGCCGAGGGGTGGCCGGGGGCGAGGCCGTTCGAGCTCGTGCGCGAGACGATCCACGTCGCGAGCGTGGAGCACCGGCTCCTCGACGGGAACATCGGGTACGTCCGGCTGAAGCAGTTCCAGCAGAACACGGCGGCGGATCTCGAGTCGGCGCTCGCCGACATGAAGAAGAGCGGCGACCTGAAGGGCCTCGTGCTCGATCTGCGCGGCAACGGCGGCGGGCTCCTCGATCAGGCGGCGCGGGTCGCCGACAAGTTCATCGCCGAGGGGCCGATCGTCGCCACGGTGGGCAATCCGAGCGAGGGGCGTGAAGAGAAGGTCGCGCACGGCGAAGGGACCGAGCCCGACTACCCGATCGCGATGCTCGTGAGCGGCACGTCGGCCAGCGCGAGCGAGATCGTCGCGGGCGCGATGAAGAACCACGATCGCGCCGTTCTCATCGGCGAGACGACGTTCGGCAAGGGGAGCGTGCAGCTCGTCTTCCAGGACCTGCCCGACAAGGCGGCGCTCAAGCTGACGATCGCGCAGTACCTGACCGAGCCGGGCGACGTGTCGATTCAAGGGGTGGGGGTGACGCCGGACATCGAGCTCGATCCGATGACGGTCGACCCGCTCGAGATGGACCTCACGGTCGACGTCAACGAGTACAAGGAGCGGGACCTCACGCGCAGCCTCTCCAACGCGCGCGCGCGCGAAGGGGCGAAGCCGTCCGAGACGGTGCGCTACGACCTGTCCGAGAAAGATCGGCGCGAGCTGCGCGAGAAGACCGGGGACTCCGACGAGGTGTTCGCGATGGACTTCCCGATCCGGTTCGCCCGCGACTTCGTCGCGCACGTCACCCCGGCCAAGCGGCCAGACCAGGTCCGCCAGGCCAAGTCGTTCCTCAACGACGCCCGCGCCGCGGAGCTCGCGAAGGTGGCCGCGGAGCTGAAGACGATCGGCGTCGATTGGGGCGACGCCCCGGCGGACATGGTCGCGGCGAATCCCCCCGTGGTGGCGCCGAACGTCGACGTGAAGGTGGAGACCGATCGTCCGGACAACGAAGTCACGGCCGGCGATCCGATGACGCTCAAGCTGACGGTTACGAACCGGGGGACGCAGCCGCTCTTCCGGCTCTCGGCGGTGAGCAAGAGCGACGATCCGATGTTCGACAACCGCGAGCTCATCATCGGCAGGCTCGACCCCGGCAAGAGCCGGACGGCGACCGCGCCGCTCGGGTGGTGCGAGATCGAGGGGCGGCGCATCAACTCGATCGCCCCGGTCGCGAAGGACGCGCCGCGGATCTGCCACATCCCGAAGGAGGCGCTCACGCGCGCGGACGGGATCAAGCTCCACTTCGAGGAGGCGCGCGGCCACGCCCCGGCGGACGCCGAGGCCCGCGTGACGATCAAGGCGCTCGAGCGCCCGACGTTCGCGTACACCTACGACATCGTCGACAACCGCGACGGCGCGAACGGCGACGGGCGCGTGCAGCGCGGAGAGGGCTTCACGATGTACCTCACCGTGAAGAACGTCGGGAAGGGGCGCTCGTACGAGTCGCAGGCGAGCATCCGGAACCTCTCGGGCGAGGGGCTCCTCCTCCATGAGGGGCGCTTCGACATCTCGAACATGATGCCGGGCGACACGAAGCACGTCGCCTTCACGTTCGACGTACAGCAACAGCTCGCGGATCCGGAGGCGAAGCTCGAGCTCGGGATCAGCGACGACGATCTTCGCGAGGTGGTCGCCGAGAAGATCAGGATGCCGATCGCCCCCGCGGCACCGCTCACGCCGACGAGCGCGGCGGTGAAGGCGAAGGCGAGCGGCGCGGCACTCCTCGCGTCTCCGGACGTGGCGGGTATCTCCTTCGGCAAGCTCGCGGCAGGGACCGCGGCGCAGGAGGTCGCGGTCTCCGGGAGCTTCGTGAAGCTGGCGCTCGGGAACAATCGATTCGCGTTCGCCCGCGCGAGTGACGTCGAGTCGGGCGGGGCGCCGGGAGCCGTCGTCGCGTTCGAGGACACGATCGCGCACGCCCCTCCGCAGATCGATCTCGCCCAGGTCGCCCTCGCGACGCGCGAGACGCACATGAGCCTGAAGGGGGGGGCGAGCGACACGGAGCGCCTCCTCGACGCGTACATCTTCGTCGGCTCGCGCAAGGTCTTCTACCGCTCGAACCGCACCGGCGCCGACCCGCTCCACATGGGCTTCGAAGCAGACGTGCCTCTGCGCCCAGGGACGAACTACGTGTCGGTGTGGGCGCGCGAGAACCCCGACACGACGAGCCGTCGGACGTTCATCGTCCGTCGCGACGGGGCAAACGGCGAGCTTCTGGCGTCGCCGAAGACCGACGACGAGCTGAGCGAGGGGGGCGATAGCGACGACGGCGAGTATTGATAGGATACCTATCGATGATCGTCGGCATAGGCATCGACGTCTGCTCGATCGAGCGGATGCGGCGCGCGCTCGAGCGCCACGGGGACAGGTTCTTCACGCGCATCTGCAGTGAGCGGGAGCGGGTGGACCTTGCCGGGCGCGACATGGCGACGGCTCTCTCGGGGCGCTTCGCCGTGAAGGAGGCGTTCGCGAAGGCGCTCGACGGCGCGCCCGGCGTCGGGTGGCACGAGGTGGAGGTGAGGCGCGCCGAGAACGGCCGGCCTCGCCTCGAGCTCAAGGGGAACGCGCTCGCGATGGTGCAGAAGTTCGGGGCCGACAAGTGGCACGTGACGATCTCGCACGACGCGGGGATCGCGGCCGCCGTGGTGGTGCTCGAGCGGAGCACGCCGTGAGACCGGCGCTGTCGCGCGCGCAGATGCGCGACTTCGACAAGCACCTCATCGAGTCGTGCAAGGTGCCCGGGCTCGTTCTGATGGAGAACGCAGGCCGCGGCGCCGCGGACGTAGTCGAGCGCGAAGCGCTCAACGGGGACGCGCGCGGCACGCGTGTGGTCGTCGTGTGCGGCGGCGGGAACAACGGAGGGGACGGGTTCGTCGTCGCGCGGCACCTGCGCGGGCGGGGGGCGGACGTGGCGTTGTTCGCGGTCGTCGATCCGGTGGGATTGCACGGCGACGCGCGGACCAACCACGATGCGTTCGTCGGCGTCGGTGGCGCCGTGCGTCCCGCGCTCGACGCGAACGGGCGCCGTGACCTCGGGGACGCCATCGCGCGCGCCGACGTCGTCGTGGACGGGATCTTCGGGACCGGGCTGGACAGGCCGATCACGGGGGACATCGTCGAGGTGCTCGGGGCGATGAGCGCATCCACGGCGAAACGGGTCGCGATCGACGTCCCTTCCGGCATCGACGCCGATACGGGGGCGACGCTGGGGGCGTCGTTCCGGGCCGACCTCACCGTCACGTTTGCGCATCCGAAGATCGGCCTCATGACGCCGCGGGGAGCGATTGCGGCGGGGATCCTTCACGTCGTCGACCTCGGCGTGCCGGCGCTCCTCGGGCCAGCGCTGGCGCCTGCGGGGGAGATCCTCGAGGCCGCGGACGTCGCCAGGCTGCTCCCTGCGCGCCCGAAGGACGACCAGAAGTACAAAGCCGGGAGCGTTGCGGTCTTCGCCGGCGGGGGGGGGAAGACAGGCGCGGCGCTCCTCGTGGCCCACGCGGCGCTGCGGGCGGGGGCGGGCCTCGCGACGATCGCGTCGTGGGAGGAATCCGCGGAGGTTCTCCGGGCGAGGGTGACCGAGGAGATGGTGACGGTGCTCGCGCGCGGGGCCGGTCTCGGGGCGAGCCTGGACCGGGCGCTCGATCGCAAGAAGGCGATCGCCGTCGGGCCAGGATTCGGCACGGACAGTGACGCGCTCGCCGCGGTGAACGCGCTCCTGGATCGGTGGAAGGGCCCCGCCGTGTACGACGCCGATGCGCTCACCCTGTTCGCGGGGAGCCCCGAGGCTTTCGCGCGGGCCGCGGTGACGGCCGTGCTGACCCCGCACGCCGGAGAAGCCGCGCGGCTCCTCGGGACGACGTCCGAAGGGGTCGAGGGGGATCGCTTCGCCGCCGTCCGCGCCCTCGCGACGCGCGCCCGAGCCGTCGTGGTGCTCAAAGGGGCGTACACGCTGATTGCCGAGCCGGGGGGGCGCGTCGCCGTGAACCCGTCGGCGTGTCCCGCGCTGGCGACCGCTGGGTCGGGAGACACGCTCGCGGGGCTCGTCGGGGCGATGCTCTGCGGCCTCTCCCCGTTCGACGCCGCGTGCGCCGGCGTCTTCCTACACGCGGCGGCGGCGGAGGCCTGGAGCGCCGCGCACGGCGACCGCGGGCTCCTCGCCTCGGAGATCGCCGACGGCGTCCCCGACGTCCTCCGCGCGTTGTCCGGGGAACACACGCGCGGTCCGCGCTGACACGCCCCGCCTGGCCCGGTTTTCGCGGCGATCGCGCTTTTCCCCGGGGATCGCGATACCGGGGCGCTGGCACCTCCGTTGCTCTCTCGACGTGTCGGACAGCGAGCCCCCGCGAGGGTGCAGCTCGGTCCACACAGGAGAGCGCCCATGTCGAACGCAGCCCCCCACGGACCTTCCCGCCCCGCGATCGTCGCCCACGACCTCGAGTCGCTCCGGCGTGGGCTCGTGGCCCTCGTCCCCGATCTGCGGACACGGGCGCTCCGACTCGCGGGCGACAGACCGACAGCCGACGACCTCGTGCAAGATACGGTCGAGCGGGCGCTGCGCTTCGCCGCGCAGTACGTCCCCGGCACGAACTTGCGCGCGTGGACGCAGCAGATCCTCTTCAGCGTCTTCATCACGCGCTACCGCCGGTCACGCCGCGAGCGGAGCGCGCTCAGGAACCTCTCCGCCGACCCGTGCGCGTGGACGCTCCCCGAGACGTTCGCCGCTCCGGACGCCGACGTCGCGCTCACGCGCGCAACGCGCGAGCGGCTCGATGCTCTGCCGACGGGGTTCCGCGCGGTGATCGAGCTCGTCGATCTGGAGCAGCAGTCGTACCGCGACGCCGCCGAGAAGCTCGGGGTCCCCGTGGGGACCGTCATGAGCCGCTTGCATCGCGGCAGGCGCCTGTTGGCCGAGCAGCTCGTCGAGAAAGAGGCGGCGTAGGCGAGAGCCTACGTCGACGTGCCCGCCCCGCGCGGATGGGGGACCCACGGCACGTCTTCGACCTTCGCCTCCACGTTCGCGCGGCGCGCGAGGACGAAGAGGAGATCGCTCAGGCGATTCAGATAGACGACGAGCTCGCCCCGCGGTGTCGCGTCGTCCACCGCGAGCACGGCCCTCTCCGCCCGCCGGCAGACCGTGCGCGCGAAATGCAACGCCGCGGCCTGCGCGCTCCCGCCGGGGAGCACGAAGTACTTGAGGGGAGCGGCGAACGTCTCGGCGTGATCGATCGCCTTCTCCAGGCGCTGCGCGTCTGCCCCGTCCAAGAGAGGCATGTTCAGGTTCGCCTCTTTTCCCGGCACGCACGCCAGCTCCGCCCCCAGCGTGAAGAGGTCCACTTGTACGCGCGCAAGGACCGCCTCCGAGTCGGCATCGAGCTTGGTTGCTCGCGCGACGCCGATCGTCGCGTTCAGCTCGTCGACCGTCCCGTACGCCTCGACGCGCAACGATGCCTTCTTCACCCGGGCTCCGCCGAACAGCCCCGTGGTCCCGTCGTCGCCGGTTTTCGTATAGATCTTCATCGCTCTTCCCCACGTACCCGCGCTCCGTCAGCGCTGCAATCTCCGCGCGCCGGCGTACTCGATCGCCCCCTGAATCCTCGCGGGGTCGTACCCGCTGACGATCGTCCCATCGACGTTGAACGCGGGGACGGTGCCGGAGGGGATCGCCTTCTTCCACTCGGCCTTCGCCTCGAGATCCTCGTCGACGTCGCGCTCCTTGAACGTGTAGCCGTGGTCGAGCAGCCACGTGCGGGCGCGCCCGCAGTCGGTCGAGGCGGGGCGCGAGTAGAGCGTGATTTTCACGAGGTGCATCGCGCGATCGAGCGGCGTGCTGCCGCCCGAGCTCGCGGCGGAGGAGGTCGGGTCCGCGGCGACCGCGGCAGGGGCGAGTGGGGCGAGGGGAGGGGCGCTCGGCGGGACGTACGGCGCGGACGCGGGGAGCGGGATCGCGGTCGGCGTCGAGCTCGCGTGAAGCGTCCAAGCGACGGCGCCCCCGATCGACACGGCGCAGAGGAGAACGATCGCGATCCGCCGTCCCGTCGCCCCTGTCGGCGCGGCCGCCGGATCGTTCGAGGCCGCTTCCTCCTCGTGACGGCAGCGAACGCACTTCCCATCCGAGGCCAACGCGAGATCGTGGCGCGGGCACCGCATCGTCGCTCAGCATACCGCGGCGAGCGTGAGAGGTACGCGCTACCTCGCAGCAGGAGCGGACCGCTCGCACGCGACCAGGGCGCGGAGGTGATCATCGTTGAGCTCGTTCGCGATCCACTCGGCCTCGTCGAGCGCCGCGTCGGCGTGGTCGTCGAGCCCGCACCTGCGCAGGAGCCGCGCGCGCGCCACGTGGCACCGCGGCGCCGAGGGGGTCGAGAGGGTGGCCGTGTTGTAGATCTCGAGCGCGATCGCCTCTTGTCCGAGCCCCTCGTGGCACGCGCCGAGGGCGAGGTACCCCCGTTCTTCGTCGGGAAGGCAGAGCACCATCACCCGGAAGACGGCGGAAGCATCTCGGTACCGGGAGCGTGAGTAGAGCCAGTGGCCCGTCGCGTAGAGCCCCTCGAGCGCGTCCCGGGTCACCCGTCCCGGCGCGGTCAGCGTATCGGCTCGTCCGTCTCCCCGCGGCTCGCCTTCCCTCGCACTCGGAGTCGTATCGATCGTCATCGTCCCCTCTCGCGTAGATGGTCCTCGAGGGTGCGCGAATGCACCCCACAGGGATCCCATCGGTCAGGCGGGGACCGCGGTTGCTAGAAAAACGACTCGGCCGTCGAAAGACCGCGCCGAGGAGGGGCTTCGCTCGCCCTAGCTCTTGAAGATCGCCGCCACCTGCGCGGCGATCTCGGCTTCGGTGACCTTCTTCGAGAGCGCGAGCTCCTTGAAGAGGAGCCCCTTCGCCTGGTCGAGCAAGCGGCGCTCTCCGAAGCTCAGCTCCTTGTCGAACTTCAAGCGGTGCATGTCGCGAAGCACCTTGGCGATTTCGTGCGGGGAGCCGCTCTTGATCATCTCGGTGTACGCGCGAAAGCGCCGGCTCCACGGCTGCAGGTCCACCGCGACCTCGCGCTTCTTCATCGTGTCGAGGACCGTGTCGGCCTCGCGAGTGCTCATGACGCGGCGCAAGCCGACCTGAGCGACTGCCGTGGTCGGCACCATGACCTTCATCCCGTTGTCGAGGATGCGCAGGATGTAGAACTTCCCTTGCGTACCCCCGATTTCGCGTTGTTCGATTGCCGTCACCTCCCCGACGCCATGCGACGGGTGGACGGCCTTATCCCCGACCTCGAAAGGGTCTTCTGCGGCCGGGAGCCGCGGGGTCATGGGGGGGGCGTACGACGGGGGCTGTGACGGTGCTGCGCTGCGGGCGGGACGGACCATGTTTTGGGGGGGTCTCGAGAAGGGGGCTCGCGGAGTACACCGCGGGCGAGTGTTGCGTCAATCCGTGAGCCTTCAGGATAGCGCGCATGGCCTCTCGGGGCCATGGGGGGCCCCTTGAGCGACCTCCTCAATAGGACATGATTTCGGTAACTTCGGCCCCCATGGCCGCGCGGGCTCCGTGAGCGAGCCCGAGCGCGTCGAGCGCGACGGTTAGGCGCAGCGCGTCCGAGAAAGGCTCGACACGGGCACGGTCGAGGGGGCGGTCGAGGCCCGCGAGGAGGCCGAGGGGGGTGGCCGAGAGGGCATTGAACGCAGCCGAGAGGCGGTCTGCGGCCCTCGGCGCGTCCCCCTCCCAACCCCCCGTCAGGACCAGCGTGACGCGAAGGGCCGCATGCCCGGTTACAGTCTCGGGGCGCGCGGCAACGGCGGCGGCCGTGCTCGCCGCCAGAAGGCCCCCGAGCGCTTGCCCGGTGTTCCCCTCGAACGGGCCGAGGGCGAACGCTCGGGCGGGCGCTTCTGCGGTCGCCTCGCTCGTCGGGTCTCGGAGGAGCTCCGCTGCGCGTGCGAGCGGTCCCGCCTTCAGCGCGGGGGAGGCGCGCTTGAGCCTCTGCTCGGCGAAGAGCTCCGCGACGCGAAGCGGTCCGAAGCGCCCCACCTCGACGGCCGCCACCTGGTGCCCGAACGTCGCCATCTGCGCCCGCTGGTCGTGCACCGTCCCCCATTGCCTGACGATCGTCTGCTCCCCCTCGCGGTCAACCGCGCGCCCCTCGACCGCACCCGCACGCGCTCGAAAGGTCGACTCGAGCTTTCCCGGATCGAAGACGCCGCGCGCGAGGTACAGCGTCGTGCTCCCGACCGAGGACGAGTACGACGCCAGCGTGAGCTCCTCGAGCGCGAACGGGTCGAAGCCGTTTCGTTCCGTGAACGACGCGACCCGGTCGTGCGGCAGGACGGTTTCGATCGCGGGGAGGAGCTCCGCGTGCGACGTGATGGCGCGCGGGGAGAGATCGATCAGCCAGAGGATCGACGCCGCTTGCGCGAGATCGGTCGTCGGCGCGAGGTGGAGCGGGACACTCGTTGGGCCGCTCGCCTTCCCCGGCGCGGGCGCTCCACCACACGCGGCCGACGACGCGACGAGGAACGCAAGGATCGTCGCCGTGCGCCGCGCGCCGCTCACGGAGCGACGACCACGTACGCGAATCTCCTGTTCTTCGACCCGACCTTGAGCAAGTACGTCTTCCCACGCTCGAGCTGAAGATTGACCTCCGTGACTCGCACCCGGTCCACCTCGACCCCCCCCTGCTCGACGAGCCGCTTCCCTTCGGAGGTCGTCTTCACGAGCCCCGCGCTCGCGAGCGCCTTCGCGATCCACAGCGTCGGCCCCTCGGTGACGACGGTGTGTGTCGGGACGTCGGCGGGGAGAGCGTCGGCGGAATAGACGCTCTGGAAGTCGCGTTCGGCGGACACGGACGCTTCTTTGCCGTGGAAGCGGGCGACGATCTCGCGCGCCAGCTCCGCCTTGATCGTCCGCGGATCGCGCCCCGCCAGGCGCTCCGCCTTCAGCGCGTCGATCTCGCTCGTGGATTTCGACGACAGGAGCTCGAAGTACCGGAAGATGACGTCGTCATCGACCTGCATGAGCTTGCGGAACTGGTCGGGCGCGGGCTCGAGGACGCCGACGTAGTTGTCGGCGCTCTTGCTCATCTTCTTGCCGACGATCTTGCCGTCCACGAGCTTTGCGTCGAGCCCTTCGAGGATCGGCGTGGTCATCACCATCTGCCCCTTCATCCCGTATTTCTCCATGAGGTCGCGCCCCAGGAGCAGGTTGAAGAGCTGGTCGGTACCGCCGAGCTCGATGTCCGCTTTGAGCGCGACGGAGTCGTAGGCCTGGGCGAGGGGGTAGAGAAACTCGTGCTGGTAGATCGCCTTGTGGTCGGCGAAGCGCACGGCAAACTCGTTTCGTTCGAGCATCCGCGAGACCGTCACTTTCGCCATCAGCTCGACGAGCTGCGTCGCCGTCATCGCTTCGAGCCATTCGAGGTTGTTCCTAACCTCGCTCTTCTCGCGGTCGAGGACCATGAACGCCTGGTCCAGGTAGGTCTTCGCGGCGGAGTCGACGGCCTCCCGCGTGAGGCGGGGGCGTGCCTCGTTCTGGCCCGTGGGGTCGCCGATCATCGCCGTGAAGCCGCCGACGAGGAAGATGACCTGGTGCCCAAGGTCCTGGAACTGCCGCATCTTCTGCATGAGAACGACGTGGCCGAGGTGGAGGTCGGGGCGCGTCGGGTCGAAGCCCGCCTTCACGCGGAGAGGGACGCCTGTCTCTTGCGACCTGGCGAGGCGCTCTTCGAGCTCGGCCCGAACGTGGAGATCGACCACGCCGCGAGTGAGGAGGGCGAGCTGCTCGGCGACCGGAGCAAACGGGGTCGGCATTTGGATTGGGGCGATCTACCAGAGAGCGCGCCCCCCGACGCGGAAGACGCGCGAGGTGTGTCAGTCGTCCGAGTCGTCGCCGCCGGTGATCGCGAGGTGACGGCTGTTGTTCACGAGCTCCTTGAGCTCCTTGCCGACCTTGAAGAACGGTAGTCGTTTCGCCGGGACCGGCACCGGAGCGCCCGTCCGCGGGTTGCGCCCGGAGTAGGGCTTGTAAGGTCTGACCGTGAAGCTCCCGAAGCCGCGGATCTCGATCCCCTCGCCCCGCTGGAGCGCTTCGGTCATCGCGTCGAACACGCAGTTCACGACGAGCTCGGCGCGTGCTTTCGTCAGCTCCCCTCGCGCCGCCATCGCGTCGATCAGCTCGCTCTTGGTCATGACCGGTCCTCGACTTGGCCTTCCCCTGCCAGTGCGGCCCGCCCCCGCGTTGAACGCGAGCGCGTCGCCCCCCCAAAGTGCAGTCAATTAGGCGTACACCCTCGAATAATCGGGCGTCAACGGGGCGAAGGGGCGACGAGCACACGGTCGAGGGCGACCAGATGCGCCGCGTTAGTCGCGTCCCCCGCGTCAGCCGCGTCAGGAGGGGAGGTACCGCCAGGTGGGGGGGTGAGGGCGAGGCGTAGCTCGTGGTCGGTGGGGACGGTGATGACCCTCGGCGCTGGCTCGAAGCAGGTCTTCCCCGCGCCGCCGAAGTCGGTGGTGGTGTCGGGGGGCTCCCACCGGGCGAGAACGGCGCCGTCCGGGGCGAGGATCTCGATCGTGATGCCCGGCGCGCCCCCATCCACGAGCAGACGGGGCGTCACGCGCCAGCTTCCGGCGCGCGGGATCGGCAGCGCGAGGACCACCGTCCCCGCACTCTCGCCACGGGAAGCGGCCCCTGTGCGGTGGAGCGCGAGCGCCCGGCCAGAGCCGGCGGGGGAGGCGCACGAGTCGGTCACCCAGATCGGCTCCGCCCACGCGTTCCCTGTCTGTGCGAGCGGAGGCCACTCGTTCTCCGCCTCGAAGCGCCACGCCTCGGCGCCGGGGCGCCAGGCATTGGGAGCAGGCCAGGGCTGGAGGTCGCCCGACGAGACGTGGCGTCCGCGAGAGGCTTGCGCGAGGGTCTTCGGCGAGTCGGGGACGAAGCGGTACACCCAGGTCGCGGGGCGACCGAGGCGTTCGTAGAGCAGGCGGTCGTGGTCGTCGCTCCGGAGCCGCGCCACGATCGTGCCGTTCGGTTTTTCGCCCCGCGCGAGCGCCAGCGCTGCGCGGTCGGCGGCGTCGGGATCGTGGGCGAGGTTGAAGCCGTGGTCGGTCTCGACGAAGACGAGCGACGCGGGGGAGCCCTCTCTCGCAGGCCCGCCGAGCGAGCGGGTCGCGAGGACCTCGGGGTCGAACATGGGGTGGCCGCCGTCGCGGGTGCGGAGCTGCTCGTGGTCGTGCGCCGCGTGAACGGCGAAGCCGAGGGCGGAGAGCGCGAAGAGCGCGGCCGCTCCTCGAGCGATGGTTCCCGCGAGCGCGGCGAGCCCGACGGCGATCAAGGCGTGCTCGACCGGCAGCACGTCCGCGAAGAACCGCGCGCCCCCCCCCGGGTAGTCACCGTCGAAATAGAAAGGGGCGTACGCCACGACCAGCGCGACCACGAGCCCGACGCACGCACGCACTCCCAGCGTGCGAGTCTTGGCGCGCAGGACCGGGACGAGCACGAGGAGCACGAGCGGCTCGAAGTTCGCTACGTCCTCGCTGTGCATGCGAAGCCGCCGCGCCGTGACCGCGAGAGCCGAGAGGAGCCCGTAACCATCGCTCGCTCGAGCGCGGACGAACTCGCCATGCTCGACCATGCAGCCGATGCCGGCGCCGAAGCCATAGCGGAAACACCCGGGGGGGCCGTCGCTCGCCGCGTAGTAAGCGCTCTGCACGGCGCGAAGCGCGTGCCCGGTCGCGACGCTCTCGGATGCGAACAAGAGGAGGACACCCGGGACGGCGCCGATCGCGCACGCGGCGAGCGCCGTCTTCTTCCCCTTTCCGCTGAGGGCGAGCCAGGCCAAGACCGAGCCGAGCGCGAGCGCCGACGCGAAACGGGTCGCTACGACGAAACCGAGCGCGAGCCCCGCCGGGAGGAAGAACCACGGAAGACGCTCTCGCCTCGAGCGAAGCGCCGCGAGGATCGCGAGCGTGAACGCGAGCGCGCACGCGCCGTGCGCCATCGTGTCGGCCGTGTGGTAGCGGAGCGCTGCGCACGTGACGGAGAGCCCGGCCGCGACGCGCGCGACCAGCTCCTCGACGTGAGCATCGAGGCTGGCCTCGCGCGCGAGCTCACGCGCGAGCATCCAGGTCGCGATCACGATCGCCGCCGCAAGCCCCGGCCCCACGACGAGCGGCGCGCCCACGCTGAAGCCCAGCGACAGGAGCAGCGGATAGCCGGGGGGAAAGATCCCGGAGAGCTCGCCGTCGTGGAAGAAGAGGAACCTCCCGCGAAAGCTCGCCGTCGGCTCCGGTATGTGCCACGCGAGGTGCCCCTCGGAGAGCGCCCGCGCCTGGAGGAAGTACGACGTCGCGTCGACGATGCGCGGCCCGTCGCGGAGGTAGAACGCGACATAGGCGAGCGAGAGGAGCGCAGCGCCGAACGCGCTCGCTGCGAGGAAGACGCGCGAGCCCTTGAGGCGTGCCGCGCTCGAGCCCACGCCAGGCACGCACGCAACCCCGATGGCGACCACCGCCAACCCGAACGCCCCCCACGCAGGCGCGTCCGGCGGCATTCCCCACGGGCCGAGGATGGCTGGCAGCGGCGGCAGATGCATCTACTGCGTCACCCACACGTGGTAGTCGACGAAGTCGCCGGGGCCGTCGTTCGCGAGCGTGACGTCGATCTCTTCGCCGACCTTGTCCTCAGGTACGGCGACCACACGCTCTACCCACGACTCCACCCCGGCGAGCGGCAGGCGCTCGATCTCGGCGCCACCCACGAGCACGCGCACAGTCGTCTCCTTCTCCGGCGTCGTTCGGATCACGAGGTGCGCGCGTTCGTTCGCCGCCAGCTTCCGCAGCGTGAAGCGCTCTGACTTCCCCGCCTCGAAGCGCCGCCCGCCGTCGAGCATGTCTTTCGTCGCGTCCGCCGGATCGGCGAGCACCTTCATTTCGGTCCACCCGTTGTCTCCGTGGACGAACGAGTACTCGTGGCGCCTTTCGCTGAGGACGTCCGCCTGGTCTACCTCGTCCTTCACCGCCTCCCCCTGCGGGGCCTCGCGCGGATCGTTCCCCGTGTTCAAGAGGTGCCAGTCGGCGCGGTACACGACGTCCTCGTAGCCCCCGCAGATGACGTTCCCCTCGACCGGGAAGCGCGCGAGCACGGCGTCGGAGAAGAGGGTGGGGAGAGATCCCCACCAGCTCGGATACAGGACGAGCACGTCGGGGCGCTCGGGCGGGGGCATGTACTCCATCAGCTCGATCGTCGAGGCGAGCCCGTTCACCCCCGCGCGCGCGAACGGGAACCGGTGGAACCCTCCGAGGCCGATGATGTCGAGCGCCGGAGTGTCCGACGCGTAGGGGATCGCGCCGGCGTCGCCGAGGAGCATCCGCTGCGCGCGCCCCATCCGGAAGCTCCCGTCCCCCTTCGGTAGGAGCGGGTAGAGGGCATCTCGGAGCGTGCGTCCGGTCGTGACGTGCTGGTCGCGGATGTTGCGCGACGCGCGCCCGAAGAACCACCGCTGGTCGCGCATCTTGGAGGCCTGGTGATCGTGGAAGAGGACGAGCGCCGCGGCGGCGGCGAGGACTCGCACGGGTCTGATGCGAAGCAGGATGGCTGCCGCCGCCGCGAGCTCGAGGGCGAACCGCCACGTGTAGCGAAGCTCGGGGGTGGTGTTGGGGGGGCGGATGACGACGCCGTACAGCTGAACGACGAGCGCACCCAGGATCGCCGCCACGAAGAACGTCGGCTTCGCGCGCGGGTCCTTGCGCACGAGCGCCATCACGCCGAGCGCTGCGGCCATGATCAGCCAGGCGACGGCGGGCATCGTGTACCGCTCGTTCTGCCAGCGAACCTGACCGTTGAGCGCGACGAGCGCGAGCCACGACGCGGACTGCGCCATCAGGATCGAGGACATTCGACGCGTGAGCTTCGACGCGACGCCCGCCGCCGCGAGCCCAGGGAGGATCACTCCGAAGTCGGCGACGTCGGCGAAGTGGTACTCGACGTTGCGAAGGAGCGCGTACCGGAGGTTGAAGATGTAGTCGTCGATCTTCTCGTCCACGCCGAAGTACGGGTTGTTGATGGCGAGCTTCACGAGCGCGCCGTTGGCGCTCCACTCGCCGGTGAGCGCGCGATTGGCGATCGACTGCGCCGCGACCACGAGGAC
>JBKQKP010000057.1:0-5221 GCA_052147435.1 Polyangiaceae bacterium
ACCGAGGCGAGGCGCGAGACCACGAATCATCAGCTCGACGCCGGCGACCAGCGTCGTGGCGACAGCTCCGTTGACTCCGATGATGACGACTCCGACTTTGCTCATAGGGATGCTCTCATGACGGGCTCTTGGTCTCGGACGACGGGCGCGCATACGAAAGGAGCTTCGTCTTGCGAGCGTCGTCGAGGATGCGCGGGAACTTGCCCTGGACGTTGCCGCGCGTGATCTCATCCATGAATCGTTTGGCGCCGCCGCGGACGAGCGCGACGACACGGGGGGGGAGGATCGCCACGTTGCCGCCGCGGTGCTCGCGGTAGACGCGGTTCTCCTTGCACAGGCCGTCGTCGAACGCGGCGGCCAGCTCGGTCAAGCTCGACGGGTCGGCCCCTTCGTCGAACTCCGCGAAGAGGACGTAGCGAGCCTTCGCGGTGCCATCGACCCCCACGTCGGCCGCTGCGCCGAAGTCGAGGGTGCGGCAGGGGACGCGGGAGATGGCGTAGGCGACGGCGCGCTCGATCTCGACGTGCGTGGTCAGCTCCTGGGTGACCGAGAGACACCCGGAGAGCCGCCCCATGAACTCGATCCGATGCGGCTCGAGGGTCGTGAAGCGGACGATGTCGCCGATCTCGTAGGAGTAGAGGCCCGAGACGGTCGTCACCACGATCGAGTAGGGGCGGTCCTTCTCCACTTCCCAGAGTGGGATGCGCGCCGGGGACGGACGGTCGCGCTCGTCGATCGGGACGAACTCGAAGAACGTCCCGCGGTGGGGGAGCATGAGCATCCCGCGCTCGCCCGAGTGGTCGCTCGTCGCGTAGATGCCCCCCTCGGTCGCGTTGTAGGTGTCGATGAGGGTGGCGTCGTCCCGGCCGAGGAGGCGCCGGAGCACCGGGAGGTACGGCTCTGCGGAGACCCCGCCGCCGAGCATCACCTTGAGGTTCGGCCAGACGTCGGAGATCGAGCGGGCGCGGCGGCCGCGGCGCTCGGCCTCGGCGAGGACCTTCTCGAAGAGGAGCGTGAACCAACAGGTGGTCCCGGCGACGCCGCGGATGTCGTAATCGAGGTAGCGCTCGGCGATGACCCCGAGCTTCTTCTCGTAGTCCGGGATGACCTTCACGTCGGCGTGCGGCAGGTACGACGGGCGCGTGATGAACGGCATCCGTGTCGCCATCAGCGCGGGGTTCGACGTGATGAGGACAGGGCCCTCTTCTTTCATCGTCGTCGGCGGGAAGAGGCCGAGCGTGAACCCCGAGAGGAAGTCCTCGTCCTTTGCCCACGCCAGGTAGCGCATGAGCGAGTCGGCTCCGGCGCGCTTCTGGTGGGCGATCTGGCGCTCCGTGATCGGGAGGAACTTCGACTTCCCCTGGACCGACGAGCCCGACGAGTTGCCGAAGTAGCGGACGAACTCGGGGACGAGGATCCCCTGCTCGCCTTTTCGCATGCGCTCGATCGCCGGCGAGAAAGCATCGTAGTCCCCGACCGGAACGCGGCGCGCGTAGTCGGCGTAGCTGCGGATGCGGCGGAAGTCGTGGGCGCGACCGAACTCGGTGTCCCGCGCGTGGCGAACGAGATCGCGCAGGGCGTGCTGCTGCGCTTCTTCCACGCGCCAGAGCGACCAATCCCAGAGCGCGTTGTTGACGCGGGCCGCGGCGAGGAGCCCCTTGCCGATGATGGCCGGGTAGGGGGAGGACTGCAGAGCGCGGGCGGGGAGATCACCTTCGTGGCGGACAGAGGTTTTCGGTCGCGCCGACTCGGGAAGCCTCGACTCGTGGTGCTGCATGACTCTCGTTCTCAGGGGGGGCGGAACTCTTCCGCGACGAGATACTTCAAGAGGGGGCGAAAGACGAGGGTGGAAGTCACGGGGGGGAACGCCCCCCAGGAAGCGGGCCCAGCGGCATTCCGCCTCGGCTCGGGGCGGGTTAGGGCGCCCCCCCAGCCTGCGAGCAACGAAAGCTTTTACAAGCGAGCCGAGCCGAACGAAACTTTCCAGCATGAAGACTTCGCTCAAGCTGATTGGTGCGCTCCTCGTCACGCTCACGATCGCCCTCTCGTCGCGAGAGGCGCACGCGCTCGGGCCGGTCGGCATCGAGGTTGGATTGCGGGTCGGCGACGGAACGAACCCGAGCGGCAACAACTCCGGCGTCAATCCGTTCGGCGTCGGGTTCGGCGGGCGCGCGGGGATCACCCTCTTCAACATCTACGCCGGCGTCGACATCATGGATTACATCGGCTCGGGCGATGGCCTGGGGGGCACGTACCACGCCCTTCAGTACGGCGGCACGATCGGCTACGGCATCGGGATCAGCGTCCTTACGATCCGCCCGCAGATTGGGCTCGGGAACATCTCGCTCTCCGGCTCGAGCTCGCCGGACTATCCGAGCGCGAGCAGCTTCTACCTCGAGCCGGGCGCCCTCGCGATGATCACGATCGGCTGGTTCTTCTTCGGCGCTGACATCAACGCGCTCTTCATCACGAGCGAGCCGGCGTACGGATCGGGGGGCAGCATCAACACGAGCACGAACTGGCCTGTCAGCGTCACGATCCACGGCCAGGTCGGGGTCAGCTTCTGACGACCCGCTCGGTCCGCCCGATCGACCGGGCCGTCGCCGCGATCGAGCGCCGCGGGATCCTCCTCGTCTATCCCCTCGCGAATCGCCCGGAGCCGCGCTCGCTCTGGAGCGAGCTCCATCCGCGGACGCCGATGCGCTGGTCGTGGGACGCCGGGGCGGACGGACGCGTCGCGCGTCTCTGGCAGCTGCGCGAAGAGCTCGCTCGGTCGAGCGAGGTCGTCTACGCGAAGTGGTTCCGGGGGAGGGCGACGTTCTTCGCGCGAGACGTCTTCCGCGGATTGCTCGGCGCGCTCGCGAACGCGGGGGAGCTTCGCGGGGGACTGTCGCGATCGGCGTCGCTCGTCCTGGAGCTACTCGAGGACAACTCGCCGCAGTCGACGAAAGAGCTCCGGGCGAGCGCCGATCTCCAGGGGAGAGCGAACGAGCCGGTGTTCACGAAGGCGCTCAAGGAGCTGTGGTCCAGGCTCCTCATCGTGGGGGTCGGCGAGGTCGACGACGGCGCGTTCCCGTCGCTGGCCATGAGCGCGACGAGGCACGCGTTCGAGGATCTCTGGCCGGACGCTCCGGACGCGAAGGCCCATCGCGCCTCCGACGCCGCGCGGCTCGAGACGGCGCTCGCGGACGCGCCGCTGTTCGCGCGTGAGCTCGGCAAGACGATCGCCGTCCTCCGAGCATCGAAGAGAGACGCGACGATCTCGTCTTACGAATGACCCCTCCGCTACCGAACGAAAAGAAGCCCCTCACTCCTCGCAGCTGGGTCGCCGCGTCGAAGGAGAGTTTCCTCTACACGCGGCGCACGCTCGGCCTCGTGTGGGCCTCGTCGCGAACGCAGACGATCGCGCTCGGAGCGCTCACGCTCGTCGCGTCGGTCGTTCCGCTCGGGGTCGCGTACGCGGGGAAGAGGATCGTCGATGGCGTGGTCGCCCACTCGCGCGATCTGACGCTCCGCTGGGTCGTGACCGAGCTGGTCCTCGTCGCGGCGATGGCGGCGGCGCAGAGAGGGCTCGGGCTCGTCCGCCAGCTGCTCGGGGCGCGGCTCGGGATCGACATCAACGTGACGATCCTCGAGAAGGCGCTCGGGCTCGATCTCCGGTACTTCGAAGACCCCGAGTTCTACGACAAACTGACGCGCGCGCGTCGCGAGGCTTCGTCGCGCCCGGTGGCTCTCGTGACGGAGAGCTTCGCGCTCGTGCAGAACGCGATCACCCTTGTCGGTTACGGGGCGCTCCTCGTTCGCTTCAGCGGGTGGGCCGTCGCGGGGCTCCTCGTGGCGACCGTGCCCGCGACGATCGCGGAGATGCGCTACTCGAAGATCGCGTTCCGCGTCCGCAACTGGCGGTCTCCCGAGTCGCGGAAGCTTCTCTATCTCGAGTATGTCCTCGCGAACGACGAGCACGCGAAGGAGGTGAAGCTCTTCGGCATCGGGCCGCTTCTGATGGATCGGTACCGCGGTCTGGCGGAGCTCTTCTACGAGGAGGACCGAAAGCTCGCGGTGAAGCGGGCGTGGATCACGCATGTCCTGTCGATGCTCGCCACGATCGCGTTCTACGGCGCCTACGCGGCGATGGCGCTCTTCGCGGCGACCGGGAAGATCACGCTCGGGAACATGACCCTGTACATTTTGGCCTTTCGGCAGGGGCAGTCGGCGTTCCAGTCGATCCTGTCGGGGATCGGGTCGATGTACGAGCACAACCTCTACATGTCGAACCTCTTCGAGTACCTGGAGATCGCGCACGTCGGGCACGCGGGGCTAGGGGAGAAGGGGGAGCGGGGGGGAGTGCGGGGGGAAGGGGCGGAGATTCGCTTCGAAGGAGTTGGGTTTCGCTATCCCGACAAAGAGGAGTGGGCGCTGCGGGGGATCGATCTGACGATCGGCAAGGGGGAGAGCGTGGCGCTCGTCGGAGAGAACGGCGCGGGGAAGACGACGCTCATCAAGCTCCTCACGGGGCTGTACACGCCGACCGAGGGGCGGGTGCTGGTCGGGGGGGAAGACGTGCGCGCGTGGGACCCGGAGGCGCTACGAAAGCGGATCGGGGTCGTGTTCCAGGACTTCAATCAGTACCAGCTCAAGGTGCGGGAGAACGTCGGGTTCGGAAGCGTCGACAACATGGAGGACGAGCCGCGGATCGCGCGCGCCGTGGAGCGGGGAGGGGCGGAGGAGGTCGTCGGTTCGCTGACGGGGGGGCTCGACGCGCCGCTCGGGCGGTGGTTTCAGAACGGGACGGAGCTGTCGGGGGGGCAGTGGCAGAAGGTGGCGCTGGCGCGGGCGTTCATGCGGGAGGAGGCGGATATTCTGGTGCTCGATGAGCCGACGGCGGCGCTCGACGCGGAGTCGGAGCATGCGGTGTTCGAGCGGTTTCGGGCGCTGGCGGCGGGGACGGACCGGCCGGCAGAGCAAGGGGCGAGGACGACGATCGTCATTTCGCACCGGTTTCCGACGGTGAGGATGGCGTCGAGGATTGTGGTGCTGGAGAAGGGGAGGATTGTGGAGGAGGGGTCGCACGAGGCGTTGGTCGCGCATGGGGGGAAGTATGCGCGGATGTTTGCGTTGCAGGCGGAGGGGTATCGGTAGCCGGTGCGACCTCGAGGGTCGCTCGAGCGACCTCGGAGGTCGGTAGGTCCGTCCTCGAGGGTCGCTCGAGCGACCTCGGAGG
>JBKQKP010000058.1:0-8840 GCA_052147435.1 Polyangiaceae bacterium
CAGGCGAGCTAAAAAAAAGCCCCGCGATCACCTTTTGATGATCGCGGGGCTCCCCCCACTCCCTCAGTGGCCGATGCCGTTCGCGCCGTTCGCGACCGGGGTGACCGGAGTCACCTCGGGCGCGACCGGAGCGACGACCGGCGCGGGCGCCGTCACGGCGGGGGCCGGGACGGGCGCGGGCGCCGCGGAGGTCGCGTTCGTCGAGGTCTTGGTGCCCTTGCGCGGCGGCTTCGCCGACTTGTTCACCACGATCTCTCCGCTCTTGATCTTCCGCCTCGTCGCCACCCCCTTCAAGGCGACGGCCTGGCGAACGGCCAGGAGCTTCGTGAAATTCGGAAGCTCCTGTTCGATCGCCGGATCCGTCTCCGCCGCGGCCTGGTACGTACCGCGCACGCGATCGAGGATCGCGAGCGCGTAGTTCCACGCGAGGCTCGACTGCTCCTGCGTGTACGTGCCCCAGGTCGCCCCCGTCTTCGCCTGCGCATCCCACTGGGCCGCGAAGTCGATCGCATCGGCGATCGACTGCGCGGTTCCCAGCTTCGTGCCCAGGATCTGAGGGAACAGCGTCGAGGTGCGCAGCTCACTCGCTGCGTTCTCGGCGACGTCCGCCTCCGCCTGGAACACGCGCTTGTGCGGATCCACGGCGACGGGGTTGTCGTTGGGCGGAGGCGTGGGCGCCCCGACCGACGGCAAAGCGTCCGCACCGCCGACGGGCGGTAGCGGACTCGAAGTGCTGCTCGCGGCGGCCACGGTGGTCGTCGCGATCTTCTTCTTCTCTGGTTTTCTTGTCTTTTTCATATGTCTCGCTCTCCTTTCTGGCCGGCGGCTCTACGGGCCGACCCTCCGCGAGAGCGACTCGCATCGCCCTCAGAGAGGAATGAGTCGCGAGAAGGCCGTTTCTCCTGACCTGGGCGCTCTTTTCTTCGAGAAACCGTCCAACACACTGAAAAGGCCACTCTTTCTTCAGCGTCCGCGGGTGCTCGAACCGACGAGGCCCGTCGATTTTCAACGCTGCTCGTTGGTCGAACCGACGTGCCACGTCGATTTTCAACGCTGCTCCTTGGTCGAACCGACGTTCCACGTCGATTTTCGACGTGGCGCCGTCCCCGCCGCGGACTAGGGTCCCCGCGCGATGACGTTCCCCGACTCCCGCACGATGACCGAAGAGGAGTACGACGACCTGCTCCAGGGGCAGGACTGGAAGTCGCTGTCGAAGCGGCTCACCGAGTTCGCGTGGCGCAAGATCCACAAGCGATCGTGGGAGGACGCCGAGGACATCGCGCAGACGGCGCTCCGGCGCGTGTTCGATGCGCGGTGCCAGCGGTGGAACCCGAAGACGCAGCCGAACATCTTCTGGTTCCTCGGGAACATGGTCCCCGGCATCCTCGCCAACGAGCGGCGGAAGCGGCGAGCCGGCCGCGTCGAGACGCCGTACGAGCACGAGGACCTCGAGGAGCTCGCGTCCGAGGTCTTCGAGGCGACGCTCGAGGCGACCGACGAGACGATGGCGCGCCGCGAGCGCGCGCGGCAGATCGTCGAGGAGCTACGGGCGCAGGTCGCGGGCGAGCGTGCCGTGGCGTCCGTGCTCGCGGCGTTCGAGGACGAGATCGACGACCCGCACGCGCAGGCCGAGGCGACCGGGCTCGCGATGCAGGCGGTGTACAACGCGCGCTCGAAGCTGCGTGCGCTCGCGACCCAGATCGCGCAGAGCTTCGACGGCGGGTCGAACGAGCCGAGGACGTTGCAATGAGCGGCATCGAAAAGAGGAAGCGCTCCCCCGTGGAGCTGCTCCGCGCGATCCAGCGCACCGAACAGGACGGCGATCTCGCCGCGATCGCCGCGATGAGCGAGTCCGAGCTCGACGCGAGCATCCGCGCGAACGGGGGGGATCCGAAGGGGATCGGCGAGCGTGGGGCGCGCCTCGCGGAGGAGCTCCTCGCGCGACGGAAGCGGGCGCGGTTGCGCGCGATGTCGTGAACGCCACCCCGCCGGCCCCCCGCCCTTCACGCAACCCCACCCCCCCGGCCCCCCGCCCCGCTGGCAAACGCTGGCAGGGCGGGGGGAGCGTGAGCAACGAAGACATCGTCGCGCCGCGCGCTCCTTCACGCTCCCCCCGCTCTAGAGCCGCTCCCACCGCACGAAGTTCGGACACTTGATCCGCAACAGCGTCGTTCGATCCCCCGTCGTGAAGACCCCCAGCGGAAACCCCGCCGACGCGTGGCAAAGCTTCTCCGCTACCCCCTTGAGCTCCGTCGGGGGCGTCGCCGGCTTCACGACTCCGTGCCACCCCGCGATGCTGATCACCGGATAGCTCCCGCGGCCGTAGAACTGGACCCGCAACGGCACGAGCTCGAGCTCCTGGAACGCCTTCGGGAGCGCGGACCTCCATTGGTCGATCGGAGGTCCCTCCTTCGGCGACGGCGCGGGCATCCCCCCGGGGCCGCTCCCGTCGGGCCAGTCGGCGAGCGCGGCGCCGACGGCCGGATCGGCGAGCTCGAGGTGATCGTGCTCCACGTCCACCGCGAACGTGTCGCGCACGGCGTTCGATCCCTTGCACTTGCCGTCGCCCGTGTCCGGCGTGTCGCGCGTGTCGACGAGCGTGCGTCCGTTCTCGACGCGGCTCGGCTGGGCGTGCACGCAGGTGTGGTCGTTCTTGTAGCGGAGGACCGCGTGGATGTAGCGCTCGACGTAGTCCAGCGCGGGATCCCCCGGGTCGAGGTCCCAGTCCGGCTCGCGCGCTCCGAGCTTGACGAAGTCGGCGTCGGTCGGGGGATCGGGGGGAGGGGGCTTCTCGCTCCCGAGCCCGATCGCTTCCGCGAGCGACATGTGGGGGGGGCCGGCGTCGAACGGAGTGGGCTCGGCCGGCTGAGAACGGCTGCAACTCGCGAGAAGGACGAGCGCGGGGAGAACGGCGAGGCGGAACGTGGGGTGGCGCGTCATCCGACGCCCTTCCTCTAGTCGAATCGGGTGCGAAAGCCACTGCTTGGCGCCACGGATGAAAACGCTCCCCTCGGGCGTTCAGGTGCAGGGCCACGAGGGGCGCCCACCCTTCCCGAGGCGTAAGATCCTTTCCGATGATCGTCCGTACACGCTCCATGCGTCTCGTGCTTCTGCCCGCCGCGCTCGCGGCGGTGGCTTCGTTCGCCTTCGCGCAGCCGGCGTTCGCCCAGGATGCGCCGGATCCGTCCGGCCCCCCGGTGGACCCCCCGTCGGTCGAGGCGGCGGCGCTGCCGGACGAGGTCGCAGGGGAGATCGTCGTCGACGTTCGCGACGACGCGACCGAGGCCGACGTGGCCGATCTCGGGCGCAAGTACGGCCTCGCGCTCACGCCGAACAGCCCCTGGAGCACGGCGCACGACAAGCTCGAGGACGCGCACGTCGCGGTCGCCGACGAAGCGCGCGTCTTGGATGCGCTGTCGCACGATCCGCGCGTCGAGCACGCCGAGGCGATGAGCGTCCTGCGCGCGTCGTTCGTCCCGGACGATCCGCTGTACGACGCCAAGCAGTGGCACCTGAAGCGCGTCGGCGCGGAGAGCGCGTGGGAGTACACGTGCGGGCGCGGCGTCACCGTCGCCGTGATCGACACCGGCGTCGCGTGCTGGGACAAGGGGCCGTTCTCGCGCGGGACCGATCTGGCGGGGACGCGCTGCGAGCGGGGCTACGACTTCGTCAACGACCGCGACGAAGCGGCCGACGACCACGGCCACGGCACCCACGTCGCCGGCACGATCGCGCAGACGACGAACAACGGGAAAGGGGCGGCGGGGCTCGCGTTCTGCGCGCGCCTGATGCCCATCAAGGTCCTCACGCGCCAGGGGTGGGGGACCGTCGCGAACGTCGCCGAGGGGATCCGCTTCGCGGCGGACGAGGGGGCGCAGGTCATCAATCTTTCGCTCGGCGGACCGATCAAGAGCCGCATCCTCGAGGACGCGGTCGAGCACGCCGTCGGGCGCGGCGTCGTCGTCGTGGCGGCGGCGGGGAACAGCGGCCGGAGCGTCGGGTGGCCCGCGGCGTACGACGGCGTGGTCGCCGTGAGCGCGTCCGACTCGAGCGACAAGATCGCCTGGTTCTCGTCGCGCGGACCCGAAGTGTCGATCGCCGCCCCCGGCGTCGCGGTCACGCAGCAGACGGTGTGCGACGGCGGGAAGAACCACTGCGAGATCTTCGGGACGTTCAACGGGACGAGCATGGCCTCGCCGCACGTCGCGGGGGCCGCGGCGCTCCTGATGGCGGAGGGGGTGACGGATCCCGACTCCGTCCGCGACGCGCTCTCCGCCGGAGCGACGCCGAAGGACGACGCGAGTCTCTACGGCGCCGGCATCCTGAACGCGGGGCGCTCGGTCGCGAACGTCTTCGCGCGGCACCTGTTCGTGCGCCTCGGCGCGCTCCTCGCGTTCGTCCTTCTCGTCTGGCGCCGGATCCGTCGTCGCGGCGGCGTGCCGTCGCGCTCTCCGCTCGCGGGGCTCGGGGCGCTCTTCGGCGCCGTGGGGATCATCCCGGTGGCGCCGTACCTCGGTCTCCTCGGGCGCGCGGGGGCGATGCGTCAGTGGCTCGAGCTCGCGGCGCGGCCGTTCGGCGAGTGGGACATCGCGCTCGGTCCGGGCGTTCACCGGTGGCTACCGCTCGCAGGGGCGCTCCCCGTGCTCCTGGCGGCGGGCGTCTTCTTCGGCGTGAAGCGGCTCCGTCCGGCGATCGGCGGCTTCGCGCTCGGGACCGCCGCGCTGGCGACGCAGATGGCGATCTCGGGGGACGTGGCGTTCGTCCTCGGGACGTGGGGAATGCGGCTCTACGCGCTGGCGAGCGTGGCGGTGTGCGTGTGGGTCGCGCGGATCGCGCTCGACTCGAAGCGGGCGTAACGCGGTCTCAACCCCAGAGCTTCCCCAGCGCGATATCGAGCCCCTCGAAGCTCTCCGGCCGGAACGTCTCCTCGCCTTCGAGCGACGCCGCGATCACGTACGCCCCTTCGACGTCCCAGGCAGAGGACGGCGCGTTCTCCGATGTCCCCGGTCGCGTCGGTCGAAGCACGAGCCGCTCGAACGTCCGCCCCTCCGGATCGACGATCCAGTACTCGGGGACGCCGAGCTGCGCGTACCAGCGGAGCTTCGTCACCCGATCGTAGCGGCGGCTCGAGGGTGAAACGACCTCGACGACGAGGTCGGCGCGGCCCGTGACGAGGCCCTGCTGCTGCTCCACCGCCCCCTCGTTCCCCTTTCGATAGAGCTGAACGTCCGGCATAACGCCGCGGCGATCGGAGACGCGGACTTTGTAGCCCGAGGGGACGACCCTCCCGCCGTGCGCGCGTGTCCACAGGGTGAGGTCGGTCACGAGCGAGCCGACGATCTCCTCATGCGTGAACGTAGGCACCTCGACCTCCACGAGCTCGCCGTCGATGAGCTCACGCAGGTCGTCTTCTTCGAGCGCGATGAAGTCGTCCCACGTGTACCCGGCGTTCGGGGCTGTCGCGGAGCGCGAAGGCATGCCCGAAGGGTAACTCATGGGCTTCCGAGGTGCAGCGCGCGGGCCAGGCGCGCGCCCGTGGAGAGCGCACAACCCTCGGTCGAAATCCGGGTACACTGATCCCCAGATGTCCCTGAAGATCGACCAGGACCACTCCCGCTTCCGCGGCATCGTCCGCGGTCGGATCCGGCAAAACCTCCGCAAGTACATCTCCCAGGGGGAGCTCATCGGCCGCAAGGGGAAGGACCTGGTCTCGATCCCCATCCCGCAGATCGACATCCCGCGCTTCCGCTTCAGCGACAAGCAGCAGGGGGGAGCCGGGCAAGGGGACGGCGATCCGGGCGATCCCGTCGGCGGCGAGCAAGGGGAAGAAGGGGAGGGGGGGAAGAAGGCGGGCGAAGGGGCCGGAGAGCACGTCCTCGAAGTGGACGTCACGCTCGACGAGCTCGCGTCGATCCTCGGCGAGGAGCTCGAGCTCCCCGACATCGAGAACAAGGGGAAGTCGAAGCTCATCAACGCGAAGGACCGCTACACCGGCGTCCGGCGCGTCGGCCCCGAGTCCCTTCGCCACTTCCGTCGCACCTACCGCGAAGCGCTCAAGCGCCAGATCTCGATGGGCTCGTACAGCGCCGGGAGCCCCGTCGTCGTCCCGATCCCCGACGACAAGCGCTACCGCTCCTGGAAGACGGAGCCGGAGCCGGTCGCCAACGCGGTCATCGTCTACATGATGGACGTCTCCGGCTCGATGGGGGACGAGCAGAAAGAGATCGTCCGCATCGAGAGCTTCTGGATCGATGCGTGGCTCCAGAAGCAATACAAGGGGCTCGAGAGCCGCTACATCATCCACGACGCCGTCGCCCGCGAGGTGGATCGCGAGACGTTCTTCCACACGCGCGAGAGCGGCGGCACGATGATCTCGAGCGCGTACAAGCTCTGCTCGCAGATGATCGACGACCACTACCCGCCGGAGGAGTGGAACATTTACCCTTTCCACTTCTCCGACGGCGACAACTGGTCGATGGACGACACGCTCGCGTGCGTCGAGCTCATGAAGCAGAAGATCCTCCCGCGCGTGAACATGTTCGCGTACGGCCAGGTGGAGAGCCCGTACGGGTCGGGGCAGTTCATCAAAGACCTGCGCGACCACTTCGGCAAGGACGAGCGGGTCGTGACGAGCGAGATCCGCGACAAGGACGCGATCGTCGGGTCGATCAAAGAATTCCTCGGCAAGGGGAAATAGAGGCGAGCCAAGATGAGCGAGTTCGCGCTGAAGACCGCGCTCCCGCAGTACCTCCGCGTCGAGCAGGACCGGATCCAGCGGATCGCCGCCGAGGAGGGGCTCGACTTCTTCCCGATCGTCTTCGAGATCCTCACGTACGACCAGATGAACGAGATCGCGGCGTACGGCGGCTTCCCGAACCGCTTCCCGCACTGGCGCTACGGCATGGAGTACGAGCGGCTCGCCAAGAGCTACGAGTACGGCCTGTCGAAGATCTACGAGATGGTCATCAACAACAACCCCTCGTACGCCTACCTCCTCGAGGGAAACTCGCTCACCGATCAGAAGCTCGTGATGGCGCACGTCTGCGCGCACGTGGACTTCTTCAAGAACAACTACTGCTTCCGCGCGACCGACCTCGACATCGGCGGGATGATCGACCCTGTCCGCAAGCGCGAGAACTACGACCCGAAGCGCGGCTGGATCGACAAGATGGCGAACCACGGCGCGCGCATCCGGCGCCACGTCGCGCGCCAGGGGATCAACAAGATCGAGGAGTTCATCGACCACTGCCTCTCGATCGAGAACCTCATCGACCCGCACGCCCCGTTCACCGGCCGCCGCGTGAAGGTGGACCCGGAGGTGGAGGTCGAGGCGACGGAGGTCCCGCGCTTGAAGTCGAAGGACTACATGCAGTCCTTCATCAACCCCGAGGAGTACCTCGAGGAGCAGCGGAAGAAGATCCAGGACGAGAAGGACAAGGCGAAGAAGTTCCCCGAGCACTCGGAGCGCGACGTCCTGAAGTTCCTCCTCGACAACGCGCCGATGGAGCGCTGGGAGCGGGACGTCCTCGAGGTGATCCGCGAGGAGTCGTACTACTTCGTCCCGCAGATCCAGACGAAGATCATGAACGAGGGGTGGGCCACGTACTGGCACTCGAAGCTCATGACGACGCGGATCCTCGATGCGTCGGAGATCATCGACTACGCGGACAACGCCGCCGGCGTCCTCGCGACGTCGAAGGGGCAGCTGAACCCGTACAAGCTCGGCGTCGAGCTGTACCGCAACGTCGAAGAGCGCTGGGACCGCGGCCAGTTCGGCAAGGAGTGGGAGGACTGCGACGACCTCGACGCGAAGAAGAACTGGAACCTCCGCCTCGGGCTCGGCAAGCAGAAGATCTTCGAGGTGCGCTCGCTCTACAACGACGTCACGTTCATCGACGAGTTTCTCACGCCCGACTTCTGCCGCGACCACAAGCTCTTCTCGTTCTCGTGGTCGAACCGGAACGACCGGTACGAGATCGAGACGCGCGAGTTCAAGGCGGTGAAGGAGAAGCTCCTCTTCCAGCTCACGAACGGCGGCAACCCGTTCATCTACGTCGAGGACGCGAACTTCGAGAACCGCGGCGAGCTCCTCCTGCGCCACGATCACCAGGGGCTCGACCTGCGCCAGGACTACGCGCGCGAGGTGATCCGGAGCCTCGTGCGCATCTGGAAGCGGCCGGTGAACGTGAGCACGATGGCCGAAGGGAAGGCCGTGGTGCTCCGCTACGACGGGCGCGAGCACACGACGCGCCACGTCCGATGAGGACGGAGCCGGAGCCTCGCGGCGAGAGCAGGAGAAGCAAGGAGAGCCGCTTGTCGCCCCCCTTCACGCGCGATCCGAACGACTGGCTCCGGCGCTACTCGCCGAAGGAGTGGATCCGCGCCGGGATGAAGGAGCTGCACCTCGCGGAGCTCTCGTACGCGCAGAGGAACGCGCGCGCGGGGCTCGCGGGGTGCAAGCGCGCGGCGGGGATGGCGCTCAACGCGGCGCTCATCGTCGAGCCGAACCCCGCGTGGAAGCGGACGTACGTGGAGCACTTGCGGGCGCTGGCGCACGACGAGAGCGTGCCGAAGGCGGTCAGCGCCGCGGCCCGCGTGCTCGTCGACATGCCGCTCCCGGGTGGAGAGATCGTGATCATCCGGAGCCCTGGGCGAGACGAGAAGGTGCTCGAAGCCGCGCGCGACGTCATCGCGCACGCATTTGCCGTGGTGACGAGGCATGAGAAGAGCAGCGCTTAGCGTGATCCAGCGTCGCGCCGCGCGTGGGAAGCCCCCCACCCAGCCTCCCCCCGAATCGGGGGGAGGAGAAATCGGGGCGCGTTGGGCGAAGGTGAGCCGCG
>JBKQKP010000059.1:0-48840 GCA_052147435.1 Polyangiaceae bacterium
CTCGCTGAGGGCGCGGAGGAAGGGGCGATCGAGGACGGGGGGGGCGGGGACGGGGGGCGGGGGCGAGGGCGGGGGCGAGGCCGAGGGCGGGGTCGGGGTCGCGGGCGGGGGGACGGAGGGGGGCGGAGGGGAGCCGCAGGCAGCGACCGCGAGCGAGGCCACAAGAAGCGCGCACTTCTTCATGGGCGCGCAAGCTAACAGCCGTCCCGGGTCCGCGCGACAGACAAGTATCCCGCGCTCCGGCCTGTCACATCCCCGTTGGCGCCGCCGCGTCCCAGCCGCTCGTCCGGGCGAGGTCCGAGAGCGATACGTTGAGGTCCATCAGCGCCGTGACGTGGTTCACGCGCGCGTCTACGAACGCGCGTAGCGGCTCCACGAGGTCCTTCTCCTGCTTGGTCCCAAGATCGATCTGGTTCTGCACCGTGACGATCCACTGCTTCGCCTTGTGCTCCGCCATGTCCCAGGAGCGCTCGCGGGTGTCCGCCTCGGCGGCGGTGCCGTAAGCGTTCTCGACCTCGACGGCGACCCCGCCGAGCGCGAACCGCTCGGTCGCTCGGGCCTCTTCGAGCTGCGACTCGGCCTCGTGAATGCGCGCCACCTTCGGGAGGAAGTCGAGCCCCCACCGCAGCCCGAGCCCACCCCCCGCGTAGAAGTGGTTGAACGGGTCGTTCGCCCAGACGTTCGTGTACTGCGGGTCCGCGGTCGGCGCGATCGCGTAGCTTGCGACGAGGCCGAGGCCGATGTCCGGGAACAAGTTCGCGCGCGCCGAGTCGACCTGCGATTTTCTCACCTGGATTCCCGCGCGCGACATGTTCACTTCCGGGCGGAAGATCCGCGCGGCTGCCAGGTACCGAACGAGCGGCGCGAAGGGGACGTCCGGGCGCTTCAGCGGCTCGTCCGGAATGTCGAACGCCGTCTGCACCCCGGTGTAGAAGCGGAGCGCCGCCATCGCGAACCGCTCCCCCTTGTCGGGCTCCCCGCTGCGCGCGGACACCGTGTCCCGGTAGTACTCGAGACGGATGCGATCGACCTCCTCGGCGCCCGGCTTGCCCGACCGGAGCTTGTCGTCGACGTCATGGATGGCGTCTTCGAGGCGGCTGATGACGTCCTTCAGGATGTAGCGCCCGTCGCGCGCCGCCATCGCGCCGAAGAAGGCCTTGCGGACGTCCATGCGCGCTTGCTGGCGCCAGTGCTCGAGATCCCACTCGTTCAGGCGAACGTTCGCCTGGGCCGTCTCCCTCGCCGCCGTGATCTTGCCGAACGTGTAGAGAGGCACGGCGCCCGAGATGTCGACCGTCCACCACGGCTCGACTCCGTTCGTCAGCCCGTTCAGGGCGCGGGCTTCCTGCCCCGTCCCGGTGTAGGTCGGCGTCCCTTCGACCCGTCCGAGGATCGTGGCATTCGAGCTCACGCTCCACTGCCAGAACGGGACCCACTTCGCCTCGTCGAGCTGCGCGTGCGCGAGCGACAGGCGAGCGCGCGCCGCCCAGAGCGTCGGGAAATTCCGGTCGGCGAGCGCGAGACATTCTGCGAGCGTGTAGGCGTGCGCGCGGATCGTCGCGACGGACGGGGATTCCTGCACGACGATCGGCCCTTGCGGCCCGGCATCCGCCTTGTCGTCGTCGAGCGAGAACGGATCACCGGCGAGCGCGCGCTCCGAAACGACGCTCACGGCGGCGATCGCGGCGATCGAGAGAAACAAAGCGCAAGCGCGGCCAACCCGCATCGGGCGCGACACTACCAACGGGGTGGCGCAAATCAAAGCGCCGCAACATCACCGGCCTCCCCCAAAGTATTCCCCGTTTCCGCGCTGTCATCGCGAGGGGCCAACCGGAGGGGCTAGACGTCCCGCTTGCGCGAGCCTCCGGGGAACGGAGAGCGCGACCGCCTCGTCGGCCCCTTGTCCGGCGCCGCCGTGTTCGGCGTGTAGATGAACCCCTGCTGCTGGAAGACGCAGATCCGGTTCGACCCCTCACGCTTCGCGTGAAGGAGCGCGAGATCGGCCGCCTTGAGAAGGGCGTCTTTCGTTCGAACGTCGCGCGTCGGATAGAGCGCGACCCCCATCGACACCGTCACGTGCGACCCCGCGGTCGGCGTCCCGACAACCCCCCAGTCGGTCGCGGCCACGTCGCGCCAGATCCGCTCCGCGACGCTGAGCGAACCGGCAAAGTGAGTCGCTGGAAGGACCACGAGGAACTCGTCTCCGCCATAACGCGCGACGACGTCGGCCTCACGGACGCTGCGGCGGATCACCTCCGCGACCCCCTTCAGCACCGCGTCGCCGAAGGGGCGCCCGCCGCGGTCGTTGTGCGACTTCAGGCGATCGACGTCGAGAACGAAGCACGCGAGCGGCTCGTGGGCCTTCTCGGCGCGCTTGAACTCGCTCTCGAGCCGGTCGTGGAGGAAGCGGTAGTTGTGCAGCCCGGTCAGCTCGTCGTGGACGCTGACCCTCTCGAGCATCGCGCGCGCGTCCTGCATGTCGTCGTAGAGGCGCTTGATCCGAATCATGGCGCGCACGCGCCCGAGGAGCTCCCCCTCCTCGAACGGCTTGCACACGTAGTCGTCGGCGCCGATCTTCAACCCCTCGACGCGGCTCCCCGGGTCCGTCTTCACCGTCGAAATCAAGACCGGGAGAAACGCGTCGGCCGTCATCCCCTTGAGGACCCGGCAGGCCTCGAGCCCCGAGAGGCGAGGCATCGTCGCATCGAGAAGAACCAGGTCGATTCCCCCGTCCCCCACGCGCTCCACCGCCTCTTGGCCGTCGCCGCACGTCGTGACGTCGTAGCCGCTCCCTTGCAGGATCGAAGCGAGCAGATCGCGCGTCACGGTGTCGTCGTCGGCGACGAGGATGTGGGGGCGACGCTCGACGGGGATCTCGGAGCCCCTCACGAACGCGGGCGGGCGCACGGCCATCGAGGAAGAGCCTATCTCACCTTGATAGCGGCCAGGATCTTCCGCGCGAGCGTGGCGAGGCCGCGCCCCTCCAACCGGTCGAGCTCCACGATCTCGAAGCGCGCGTACTCTGTGTCCTCGCTCCCCGCCGAAAGCGCGGGCGAGACGAGCTCCGCCACCAGAACCGAGACTTCCAGGCGCCGGTGCGACAGGACGTGGGTCACCTCCCCTCCCCGCCTCACCTTCGCGAGCCTCGCCCCCGTGAGCGCGGAGAGGCGCGCGGCGGCTTGACGCTCAGTCTCCTGGGTCCCCTCGTCACCGTCCTTGCAAGCGATTCGAACGGAAGGGGGCTCCCACATCCCTCCGAAGCGAAGCTCGGCGCGCCGCTGGCCGAGGACGACCGATCCGCCGTCGGTCGCGACGAGCGCCCACCTCTGCTCAACCTGGGGCTTGGCCTTCGCCTTCAACCGCGGCAACTCGCGCTCGATGCCCAGCGCCCGAGCCCGGCACGCATCGCGCACCGGGCAAACGAGGCAGCGGGGCTCGCGCGGCGTGCAGACTGTTGCGCCGAGCTCCATCAGCGCCTGGTTCCACGAGCCGGGGTCGCCCGCGTGCACGAGCTCTTCGGCGAGCCCCCATAGACGCTCGATCCCCTTCGCCGCGCGCACGTCTTCCTCGATGGCGAAGAGCCGCGCAAAGACCCGCGCCACGTTCCCGTCCACCAGCGGCGCTGCCTCGCCGTACGCGATGCTCGCGACGGCCCCCGCCGTGTAGCGACCGATCCCCTTGACCCGCGCGAGGCTCTCCGCGTCGGGTGGAAACGCGCGCTCCTCGGCGATCGCCCCCGCCGCGGCATGGAGCATCCGCGCACGGCGGTAGTACCCGAGCCCGCTCCACGCGCCGAGTACGTCGTCGAGGGGGGCCTCCGCGAGCGCGCGCACGGTCGGCCAGCGCGCGAGGAAGCGCTCGTAATACGGAACGACAGTCTCCACCCGCGTCTGCTGGAGCATCACCTCGCTCAGCCAGATGGCGTACGGATCGCGCGTTCGGCGCCAGGGCAGGTCCCGGCGAGCCCCTGCGTACCAGTTCAGTAACGACGAATGCAGGAGTCGTACCGTCGTCGGATCCGGGCCAGGTTGCGCGCCTGCGGCGGCGTACGCATGGTGCTGGGGACTCCGACGGGGCCGTCGAAATTTCGCGGCCTTCTCGGTCGAAGTACTCGAAGCAGGCGGAGGGGCCTTCGTCATGTCCAAGGAGATGATCGTGAGCGGTTCAAGTCTTCCGAGTCCGGGCGTCGCCGCGGTTCTCTCGTTCTTCATCCCGGGGCTCGGGCAGTTCTACAACGGGAAGTTCCTGCGAGGGATCTTCTGGCTGATCGTCACACCCGGTCTCTGGTTCTGGAGCGCCGGGTTCTTCGGATGGATCTGCCACATCATCTCGGCGTACACGGCGTACTCGTACGCGAAAGAGCGCCGGTACTAGGACCGCCTCTCATTTCAGGATGCGGTAGTCGAGCGTGAACGGGCCCGCGTTCCCCGTCGCGTGGCCGTCGACGAGCACGTAGTACGTGCCGGGGTCGACGACCATGTCGATCCGGGCGCGGTGCGTGTCGCCGTTGTCGTCGTTGTTGCAGCGGACCTCGTTCGCCTGCACCCCTGCGGCCGCCACGGGATCCACGCAGCTCCGCCTCAGCACGAGGACGCCGTCCCAGGTCGGCGTGCTCAAGAGGAGCGCGATGTGCGCGCGGTGCGCGAGATCGATCCGGTACATGCGGTCCGGGTTCGACTGGGTGTCCTCGCGCCCTCCGCACGACGTCGTGAACTTGTCTCCGGCGCCGTCGGTCGTGCCCGTGGTCACCGTCCCTGGGTGAAGCACCGGGGCCCCTTTGCACGCCGTCTCCTGCGCGGTCACGTCGTGAAAGCGCGCTTCGAACGAGTACCGGCCGAACTCCCCGGCGGCGGCTCCGTCGACCGCGAGCCAGTACGTCCCGGGGGCGAGGACCTGGTCGATCGACGCCCCGCACGCGACCTCCCCCGCCCGATCGCCGCACGTCCGCGTCAGCACGAACACGTGGTGCCCTTCCTGGCGCGCGATCCGCGTGGTCAATCGCATCCGTTTCTGCAAGTCGAGGCGGTAGATCTCGTCCGGAGCCCCGGCGCCGCCGCACGTGCCGCTCACGTCGTCGCGCGAAGGGAACGTATCGCCGTCGTACTTGGCGCTCGCGCTGATCGGGAACGCATCCGGACACGTATCCCCCGGCGCGCCGGCCCCTTGCACCGGCGAGGTCTCGGCCAGCAGCGTGAAGTGCCCGTCTCCGTCACGCCCGCTCGAGTCCGCGAACACGGTGTACGAGCCAGAATCCAGGATCCCGGTATGCGTCGCGACGTCGTCGCTCATTCCCTCTTCCGCGCAGGCGATCTCGGAGCTCTCGTCGGGGCACGACTTTCGGAGGTGGACGACCGGAGAAAAGTCGCTCGAACGCTCGGTGACGCGGACGCGCGCGAGAGAGACGAGGTCGAGGTGGAACGCGGCGTCGTTCCCCTTTGCCCCCTGTCCGCAGGTGGACTCGGCGCTGTCGAAGCCCCCCGTCGTCGCGCCGTTCACGGCGATCCCCGACGCCAGCGGGCGCGCGCCGCGGCAAACCTCGGCGATCGTCGGCACGTCCTCGAGGGCCACCTTGAGCCGGAAGGGTCCCGTCTCGTTCGGGAGCCCATCCACGAATACGAAGTAGGTCCCCGGCTCGAGCACCTGCTCGACGCGCGAACGCCTCTCGTGCCCCACATCGTCGTTGCACGCGACCTCCGCCTCGACGTCGGTGCAGTCGTCCTTGCGCACGTAGAGCACCGAGTCGAAATGCGGATCGACGTCGATCGTGGCGCGCTGGCGCGACGTGAGCTCGAGGCGGTAGACGATCTCCTTCGCCTGGGAGCTGGCGCAGGAGGACTCGTTCTCGCTCTCGCCGCGCGCCGTGTTTCCCTCGTACGTCCCGGCCGTGATCGGGATCGGCGCATCGCAGCTCCCCGCCAACCCGCTCGCGCTGGCCGTCACCCCCGGCGCCGTGCCCCCGACGGAGCCGGCGACGTCGATCCCTCCAGACCACGTCGCAGCGAGGTAGTCACCCCCCCCTTCGGCCATCTTCACGACGAGCGCATACGCCCCGGCACGCTCGACGCACGCGCGCACGACGGCTTGCGAGTCGCGCGTCGTGTCGTGGGCGACCGGCGCCCCCGCGGGATCGACGAGCGAGGCATCTAGGTCTCGGACGCCGTCTCCCCCGAGGACGACGACGGTCGTGCATCCCGCCGCGAGCTCGAGCGGCACGCGTGTCTCGCGCCCCTCCGCGAGCGAGCCCCGTTGAATCGGCCCCACCTGCGCGAGCCCCATCGCCGCGAGCGCGTTGTGCACCGCGATGTACCGTGGCTCCATCCCCCCCGCCGCACGAGTACCCGAGGCGCACGCCGAGAACGTGACCAGCGCGACGCACGCGAGGGCAACGACGACGTACGGCGCGGCGGACGAGCGACTCACGCCATCTCGAGAAAGAGCCGCTCCGGGTTCTCCAGGTACGCGATGACGTCGTACGCGAACGCCGCCCCGACGTGCCCGTCGACGATCCGGTGATCGAACGACAGCGAGAGGAGCATCACCTCGCCGATCACGATCTGCCCGTCCTTCACCACCGGCTTCTGTTTGATTTGATGGACGCCGAGGATCGCCACCTCGGGGAAATTGATGATCGGCGTCGCGAAGAGCCCCCCCTGCGAGCCGAGCGAGGTGATCGTGAACGTCGAGCCGGAGAGGTCCTCGAGCTTCGACTTCCCGTTCTTCGCGTCGGTCGCGAGGCGCTCGATGTCGCGCGCGACGTCGAGCAGGCTCTTGCGGTCGCATTCCTTCACGACGGGGACGATCAGCCCCGCGTCCGTCGAGGCCGCGATCCCGATGTTGTAGTACTTTCGGTAGACGAGCTCGTTCGTAGACTCGTCGAGCGCCGAGTTCAGGATGGGGTGCTTCTTCAGCGCCGAGACGCACGCCTTCACGATGAAGGGGAGAAACGACAGCTTCACCCCCTGCGCCTCGGCGGCCGGCTTCATCCGCGCGCGGAGCCCCTTCAGCGCGGAGACGTCGCACTCCTCGACGAACGTGAAGTGCGCAGCCGTCTGGGTCGACTGCTGCATCTTCGTGGCGATCTTGCGGCGCAGCCCGGCGAACGGCACGCGCTCCTCGAGCGCCGCTCCCCCGGCCTGTCCTGCCGGCGCGTGAATCTTCACCGGCTCGCGGGCGACGATCCCCGTCGACTGCCCCTTCGCCGCTGCCGGCACGGCCTGCGACGGCGAGACCTGCGACGCCGGCACCGCGCTCGCAAACTGCTGCACGTCCGCTTTCGTCGTCCGCCCTTGCGGCCCGGTCGGCGGGACGCGCGTGAGGTCGATGTCCATCTCACGCGCGAGGCGGCGCGTCGCGGGGGTCGCGAGCGGCTTGGCGTTCTTGAACCCTTGAACGGCCCCAGAAACCCCGCCCGCACCAGACGCCGTGCGCGCCGAAGGTGCCGTCATTCCGGGGAGCTCCTCTTTGATGTCCCCCACTGCCGTCGCCGCGGGACCGTCGTCTCGCTTGGCGTTGGCCGCGTTCCCAACGGTGCCGTTCGTCGGCGCATGACCGTTTCCGTCGTGCTTCGCCGGCGCCGCGGCGGCTCCGCCTCCAAGCTCGAACACGACGAGCGTGGCGTGAACCTTCACGACGTCGCCGACCTTCCCCGTCGTCTCGAGGATCACCCCCGCGCGCGGTGCCCCGATCGTCACGGTGGCCTTGTCAGTCATCACCTCGACCATCGGCTGGTCTTCCTTGACGACGTCACCCGGCTTCACGAGCCAGCTCACGACCTCCCCTTCGGTGACCCCTTCGCCGATGTCCGGAAGCTTGAATTCCCAGCGCGCCATGCGTGCCTTCTCTCCGTTTGGTCTCAAAAGCTCGCCGTCTGGACGATAGCCGGAAGAATCCGGTGCGCCAGGGGGAGGTACTCCATCTCGAGCGTGTACGGGAACGGCGTATCCCAGCCCGTGACGCGGACAGGCGGCGCCTCGAGGTGGAGGAACGCCTTTTCGTTGATGAGCGCGACGAGCTCGGCGCCGAAGCCGCACGTCTTCGGTGCTTCGTGGACGACGATGACGCGTCCCGTCTTCTTCACGCTGGCGACGATCGTGTCGATGTCCACAGGCCAGAGGGTCCGCAGATCGATGATCTCACAGTCGATCCCCTTCTCCTTCGCCTGGTCGGCTGCAGAGACGGCTTCGTACAGCATCGCCCCCCATGCCAGGATCGTGACGTCCTTCCCTTCGCGCGCAACACGCGCCTTACCGATCTCGACTTGGAAGTCCCCCTCGGGGACCTCCCCTTTCGCCGCGCGGTAGATCCGCTTCGGCTCGAAGAAGAGCACCGGATCGGGATCGCGAATCGACGCGAGGAGCAGCCCCTTGGCGTCGTGAGGGTTGGACGGGCAGACGACCTTCAAACCCGACACGTGGATGAAGAGCGACTCGGGAGACTGCGAATGGTAGTGCCCGCCGCGAATCCCGCCGCCGACGGGGGTGCGGATGACGATCTTCGCGGAGTACTCGCCGCCGGACCGATACCGATACTTCGCGAGCTCGCTGACGATCTGGTCGTAGGCGGGGAAGATGAAGTCGGCGAACTGGATCTCCGGGACGGGGACCAGGCCATAGAGCGCCATCCCGATCGCGCAGCCGACGATCCCCCCTTCGCTGAGCGGCGTGTCGATGACGCGATCGTCGCCGAACTCGTCGTACAGCCCCTGCGTGACGCGGAAGACTCCCCCCACCTTGCCGACGTCCTCGCCCAGGACGACGACGCGCGGATCGCGGCGCATCTCCAGGCGGAGTCCGTCGTTGATCGCTTGGACCATGTTCATCGTGGGCATTGGTCTTGATGGTCTCCTTGGCTACTAGGCTGGCGCGGCGCTCGGCTCAGGGTTTCGCGAGCCCGTGCGGACGCGGCGCAGCGATGAGATCGGCGCGCTGCTCCTCGAGCTGCGGGGTGAGAGCGCCGTAGACGTCGTCGAACATCGTCGTGAGCGCGGGGGGGCCGAGCTTCTCGGCGGCCTCGATCGCCGCGTCGATCGCCGAGAGCGCCTCGCCTTCGAAGTCGCGCTGCTGCGACTCCGACCAGAGCCCGCGCAGCTCGAGGTGCCTGCGAACGCGCGCGATCGGGTCCTTCTTCTTCCACCAGCTCGACCCGCCCTCGGCCCCGTCGCGCGTCGCCGGCATTCTGACGGTGAGCGCTTCGATCAACGTGGGCCCCTCGCCGCGCGATGCGCGGGCGACGGCGTCGCGGGTCACCTTGAGAACCGCGAAGAGATCGTTTCCGTCGCATCGAACGCCGGGAACGCCGTACGCGATCCCCTTCGCCGCAAAGGAGCTGCTCGCCGTCTGGCGATCAGCGGGGACGGTCGAGGCCCACCCGTTGTTCCGGCAAAAGAGGACGACCGGCGCGCCGAAGACACCTGCGAAGTTGATGCCGTTGTGGAACTCGCCCGAGCTCGTTGCCCCTTCGCCGAAGTAGACGAGCGTCGCCACGTCGTCCTTCTTGATCTTCGCGGCCCACGCGAACCCCGCCGCTTGGGTGATTTGCGTCCCCACGGGCGAGCTGATCGAAGTGAAGCGCGCCACCTTCGCGCCGTAGTGGTCCGGCATCTGGCGCCCTTTGATCGGGTCCCCCTCGTTGCCGAACATGTGGTTCACGTACGCTTGGAGCGGCATCCCTCGCCAAAGCGCGGCGCCGAACTCGCGGTAGCAGGGGAAGATCCAGTCCCGCTCGCGGAGCGCGGCGGCGGAGCCGAGAATGGCGGCTTCTTCGCCTTGGGACCCGACGTGGAAGGCGATCCTGCCGAGACGCTGCAGCGCGACGAGACGCTCGTCGAGCGCGCGCACGCGGACCATCGCGCCGTAGATCGCGACGAGGTCGGCGGCGTCGGCTTTGGGGTCCCCTGCGGGGTCGAGCGTGCCGTCGTCGCGCAGAACGCGCAGGACATCGTCCTCGAGCGGAGCGCTCGCGTTGGGGTGCGGGACGGGGACGGCGCCTTGCATGCGAGAGGGCGCGGACTCTACTCGAAGGAGACGTCCGTAACGAGCCCGGACCGGACGGCGGGTCCCGAGTCGACGAGCTGATGACATCGCGAGGTCGAACGGGAATCTTGTGCTCCTGTTGAGATGCGGTTGAGCCCCTGACGAGACGAATTCCACCTCGAATTCCTGGGGATTCCGTGGACTTTCCACGCTGGGCGCAACGCGTCTACGCCCTGTCTGAAATCCAAAGGAGACGGCCTCAAGGCGATGCGCTACAGTTCCGTCCATGGCGAGGCGCGCGTTTGTCCCGACCATACCGCCCCCGCCCGGCACACCGCCGCCGAACACCGGAATGGGTGGGCCCCCGAGCGCTCCTCGCACCGTTCCCCCTCCACCGTCGGGAATGGCAGGAGGAGAGCGCCTGTCGTCGCCTCCGTCGGCGCTCGAGGGGATCTCGATGGCGGCCGCCGCTCAGCTCCTCGATCGTCTCGCCGCCGCTGACGAGGGAGCCTTCATCGTCGCGTGGGTAGAGTCGGTGATGAGCGGCCGCACGCGGGTCGACCCTGCGCTGGCGGTGCGGCTGCTTCGCGCGTACCGAGAAGCGGGGCGAGTCGATCGCGCCCGCGAGCTCGCTGCGACATTGCCGAGCTCACCTTCGTCATGGAACCCTCTCGATACCGGGCGGCTCGCAATCGAGCGGGCGATCCTCGCGACGATCGACGGGCGCCCCGATCACGCCGACGCCGAGCTCCGTCAGGCGTCGCGCGCGCTCCAGGCTGCTCCGCGAGGCGCGGGGCTTCGCGAGCAGCTCGACATGCACCTTACCCAGGCGCAGCTCGAGCTACGGATGAACCGGCCCCAGCAGGCATCCGGCGCGCTGCGCCTCGCCGAGCACGTGGCCGAGCGACTCGAGGACGGCGCGTGGAGAGTCTCGGTGTCGATGACGTTGGGGCACCTCTCGATGCGCTTGGCCGATCCGCGAACCGCTGCCAAGCACTACGAGGCCGCCCTCGCTCACTCGCCGGCGCGCGGCGTCCCAGCGATGAACGCCCACGGGAACGTCGCCATCGCGCTGGGGTCGATCGGCCGCTTCGAGGAGGCGCGCGCGAGCGCACATAGCGCGATCGCGATCGCCGGCGAGATTGCCGCGGGGTGGCGCCACGCCGACGCGTACGACGTCCTCGCGATCGTGGAGATCGCGTCCGATCGCCCCACGGAGGCGCTGACCGCGATCGACGAGGGGCTCGCCGTCCTCGGAGACCTCGAACAGCCGACGCTCCGCTACCAGCTCGCCGAGCACCGCACGTGGGCCCTCGCCGTCTCGGGGCGCGCCCCACAGGCGAAGCAATGGCTCGCCAGGACGGACAAGCTCCGTTCCGAGCTCGCGTCGATCGACGCCATCGACGAGCAGGACCTCGTCGCGACGCGCGCCCGCACGCTCGAGTCGAGCGGGCAGCTCCGCGAAGCGATCCAGATCGCGCAGCCCCACTCCGAACGTCTCCCCGAAGCATTCGTGACCGGCAACCTGAACCTCGTCGTCGGTCGATGCGCGCTCGCCCTCGGCGATCAGGGGCTGGCGCGGATCGCGGTGGAGCGCGTCGCGCTGAGCGGCGACAAGCACGGTTGGGTATTCCCCGATCGCCAAGCGAGTTTGCCCCTCTGGGGGATGGCGCTCAAGTCCGGCGACAGCCGCGTGGTCCGCTTTGCCGAGAGGATCGTCGCTGTCTCCGCCGGTGGGCCGCTCCCGCCGTCGATTCCGCCGCCGACGTCGCGCCGGTCGTTCCCGTCGCTGTCCGAGATGGCGGCGACGGCGCAAGAGGACCCGGATCGCGTGGCCGAGCAGCACGTCGACGCGTCCGAGGCGCTCATCTACGTGACCACTCCGAACGGAGTGAATCGCGTCCGTCGCTCCGAGCTCACCCGGTACTGCGAAGGCTCCACGCTCGTCGTGGATACGCTCGCGCACGCGCTTCGCGTGGACAATCGCGAGGTGTCGCTGGAGCGCCGCAGGGCTCTCGAGCCGCTCGTCGTTCAGCTGCTCCGTCGCGCTCGCGAAGGGCTCAGCGCCGAGGAGATCCTGCGTGCTGCGGGCGGACCCGGGCCCGAATCGGCGGACGCGGAGCACCGAGTCCGGGTGCTGATCTCGCGCGTGCGCGACCTCCTGGGGGACCCCGCGGCGATCGAGCGCGTGAGAGACGCGGGCGAGTACGGCAAGACGCGCTATCGGCTCTCGGGGAACGTCCGATTCGTGCTGATCGAGCCGCTTTTCACTTCCCAGAGCTGAGAGAGAACCGAAGCGCGCCGCGCGTCCCAGGTGGCGCTGGGCACAGATGCCGCTAGCATCGCGCCGCATGCCGCCCGCCACCAGGCCGATGCACCGCGCGCTCGTCGCGTGCCTCATCCCCGCGCTCATCGGATCCGCGATCCCTACGCTCACTGGGTGCGCCGGAGGGGCGCCGACCGTCCCCCCGGCGACGCCCCATGCGACGACGGAGCCGCGGCCGGACAAGCCGACGCCCGACGCGGTCTGGGTTCAGTTCCAGCCGGAGGATCCCGATCAGCGCTGGTCGCTCGTCGCGAGCGACGAGAAGGTCCTCTGTGCTCTCCCTTGCGCGCACTGGATGCCGCCGGAGAGCGGCGCCGTCTTGCAATACGAGCGCCCCGGGACGACGTCGCTGCTCCGCGTCGGTGTCCCCGGCGACCTCGGCCCCCCTGGGAGCTCTGCCATCGCCGTCGCGCGCCTCGGTTTCGCGTCGAAACAGACGAGCACCAAGCTGATTCTCGGAGGCATTTCCCTCGCGATCGTCGGAGTTATTCTCTACGGCGTTCTGGACGGCCGCAGCAGCGACTCCTCCACGGCGGCCCTCGCCTCCATCGTCGCCGGCGGGAGCGCGGGAGCGCTCCTCGCCGGGGCAGGACTCTACATTCGCACCATGAGCCACTCCGCCGATGTCTCGGTCCGGGCAGCGGCGTCGTCACGGCACGCGACCTTCGCCTTCGGGCCGGGACTCGTCGAGGCCACGACGGCCTCGCCGGAAGGGCCCCACATCGTTCTTACGCCTCTCGGCGCCGCTGGGACGTTCTGAGACCGCACCCTTCGGCCGCTCAGGCGTCGAGCAACCGCGCATCTTCCGCTCGTCCGTCGCGCGCAAAGATGAGGGAGAGCACCCAAGCACAGATCCCCGCCGTGACGACGGCGCCCACGACGACTCGTCCCCCGAACACGATCTCTCCCCTGCCAAAGGCCATTGGGACGAGCGGCACCGCATAAAATGCCACATGGGCAAAGACCGAGGGGACGAGGCTCCCGCTGCGTCCGCGAAGCCACGCGGTCACCAGGCCGATCACGAGCGACGTAGGCAGAGACCTGATGTCCCCGTGTGAAAAGCCGTACAGGGCGGCGACGCCAAGAACCGCGAGCCCCTCCGGACGACCGCGACGCAGCCCGCGGAAGAGGACCCCTCGAAAGAAGAGCTCTTCACAGAGCGGGATGACGAGGACGATCGACGCGAAGAGCACGAGACGCTCCCGAAGCGACGTCACGCTCATGAGCTTCTCGACGAGATCGGATTCTTCCGCCGGGACCGGGAAGCGCTTGGTGACGGCGTCATCGATCATCGACAGCCCGGGGTAGAGGAGCGCGCCGACCGCAGCCGCGAGCGTCACCGCCAGCACAGACACGTCTCGAACGCCGAGGACGTCGCGGATCGACGACTGAGGCGCATAGACCCGAAGCATCAGGAAGAGAAAGACCGAGGACGCCAGGACCTTGCACGCCGTGATGTTCACCAGATCAGCCGACGCGCCGGGCCGCGCGCTCTCCGTGATCTCCATGAGCACGTTCCACGCCAGACCAAGCGCAATGCTCCACGCGGCCCCCGCGAGGAACGTCATCCGTCGGGCCGATCGCGGCGCTTCGAGGTCGTCGTCGCCTAGCACGAGTCGACCTCCGAAACGCTGCGCTGTGTCAGCACCATCACGCGATCTACCGCCCTCGCATGTGCGCCGGGACTCCGCGCTTCACGACCATGTCTCGCGCTTGCTTGGGATCGAGCTCGGGGTAGTCGATCGTCGAGTGGAGGCCGCGGCTCTCCTTCCGCGCCGCCGCGCACTCGACGACGAGCTGCGCCACGGTGGCGATGTTCCGCAGCTCGAGAAAATCGCGCGTCACGAAGTACTTCCAGTAGTACTCGGCGATCTCCTCCTGCAAGAGCGCGATGCGGCGCGCTGCGCGACGGAGGCGCTTGTCGCTCCGGACGATGCCGACGTAGTTCCACATCAGCCGCCGCAGCTCGTCCCAGCTCTGCGTGATGACGACCGCCTCGTCGCTCGTCTCCGCTTCGCCCGCGTCCCACTCCGGGACGTCCGGCCACGGCTTCGTGCGGTCGCGCTTCTTGCTCTCCTCACCCAGAGCTCTCGCGGCGCGATGACCGAAGACGAGCCCTTCGAGGAGCGAATTGGACGCGAGCCGGTTCGCGCCGTGCAAGCCCGTGCACGCGCACTCGCCGATCGCCCAGAGCCCTGGAATCGTCGTCCTCCCGTCGAGATCCGTGGAGACGCCCCCGCAGACGAAGTGCGCCGCGGGGACCACGGGTATCGGCTGAACGGTCATGTCCACGCCGTAGCGTAGGCACTCCGCGTAGATCCCCGGGAACCGCTCCTTGATGAACGCGGGCTTCTTGTCGGTGATGTCGAGGAAGACGTGATCCGCCCCCGTCCGCTTCATCTCGAAGTCGACCGCGCGCGCCACGACGTCACGCGGCGCGAGCTCACCGCGAGGGTCGTGGCTCTTCATGAAGGGCGTCCCGTCGATGAGCCGAAGGACCGCTCCCTCCCCCCGAAGCGCCTCGCTGATGAGGAAATTCTTCGCTTGCGGGTTGAAGAGGCACGTCGGATGAAACTGGCAGAACTCCATGTTCGCGACCTCGGCGCCCGCTCGGAACGCCATCGCGACGCCGTCGCCGGTCGCAACGTCCGGGTTGGTCGTATAGAGGTAGACCTTGCCGGCGCCGCCGGTCGCGAGGACCGTCGCCCGCGCCAGGACGGTCTCGACTCGCCCGGCCCCTACGTCGAGGACGAACGCTCCCGCGCAGATCTCCGGCCCGCCGTACTTCGCGAGCGTGATGAGATCGATCGCCATGTGCTCCTCGAGCACGCGGATCCTCGGCTGCGCCGCGACGGCCTCCAGGAGCGCGCGCTCCACCTCACGCCCCGTCATGTCCTTCGCGTGGGCGATCCGGCGCGCGCTGTGCCCCCCTTCGAGGTGGAGATCCAAGTCCGCGTCGCCGTGCTTCGGATCCGCGGCGTCAGACGCCGATCGGGCAGCGCCCTGCGCAGACTCCCCCTCCCGCTTGTCGAAGCGCGCCCCGATCGACTGGAGCATCGCGATCCGCTCCGGCGCCTCCTTCACGCACAGCTCGACGACGCGCTCGTGGCAAAGGCCAGCCCCGGCAACGAGGGTGTCCTTGATGTGCGCGTCGAACGAGTCCCCCTCTGCGAGAACGGCCGCGATCCCCCCCTGCGCGTACTTGGTGTTCGATTCGTCGCGAGACCGCTTCGTTACGAGGACGACGTCCCCGTCGGCGGCCGCCTCGAGGGCAAAGGAGAGCCCCGCGATGCCGCTGCCGAGGACCAGGGTTTCGCAGACGATCGGCATTTCCAGAGGACCTTACACCAGATGTAGAGTGTCTGGTCGCGCCGGACCATGGCGAACCGGACGGGATCACGCCGGAAAACACGCCCGCCCCGCCACGAGTTGACAGCCGGAGCTTCGCCCCCTAAAGCCACAAACTGAACCGTGATTCACCTCTACGGTTCCACATGAGGAGACGCCCACAGTGAAGATCCTGGTCCCCCTCAAGCGGGTCGCCGACCCCGACAACGCGAACAAGATCAAGGTCGCTCCCGGCGGCGCAAAGGTCGAGACCACCGGCCTCGAAGCAAAGCCGAATCCCTTCGACGAGTACGCCATCGAGACCGCCCTCCGCCTGACGGAGAACGGCGCGAACACGAAGGCGCGGCTCGGCGAAGTGATCGCCCTCACGTTCGGCCCCAAGGAAGCGGAGTCCACGCTCCGGCAAGCCCTCGCGACCGGCGCCGACCGGGCCATCCGCATCGACGCGACCGACGATCAGCTGGACGGCGATCTCGTCGCCCGCGCACTGAAGGCGGTCGTCGAGAAAGAGAAACCAGACCTCGTGCTTCTCGGCAAGCAGCAGGTCGACGGCGACTCCAATCAGGTCGGGCAACTTCTCGCCGAATACCTCGGCTGGCCCCAGGCGACCTTCGCAGGCTCGATCAAGAGCGAAGCGGACAAAGCCCTGGTGGTCGGGCGCGAGGTGGACGGCGGAACGATCAAACTGAAGGTCACCCTCCCCGCCGTGGTCACCGTCGATCTCCGGATCGTGGCGCCGCACAGCGTCCAGTCGATGCACTCGCCGGCCCACACGTACGCCGACGGCGTCCGGTTCGCCGCGTTGATGGCGATCATGGCGGCGAAGAAGAAGCCACTCGTGGAGATGAAGCTCGCGGAGCTGGCGCCCGACGTGACCACGAAGATCAAGTACACGAGCTTCGAGCTCCCGCCCGCGCGCAAGGCCGGCGTGAAAGTGAAGAGCGTGGCGGAGCTCGTCGCGAAGCTGAAGACCGAAGCGAAGGTTCTGTGACGGCGTCCGCCCCCAGGAGAGGAACATGAGCAGCCAGATTCTCGTCGTCGCAGAGCTTCACGACGGACACGTCCGGAAATCGACGCACTCGGCGATCACCTTTGCAAGAAGCACGAAACTCCCCTTCTCCATCCTGATCGTCGGCGCCAACGCGAAGGCGGCCGCAGCGGAGGTGACCGCCTACGGCGCAGCGAAGGTGATCGCCGCCGAGGACGCGAAGCTCACGAGCCCGGTGTGCGAGCTCATCGCCCCGACCGTGGCGCAGGTCGCGAAGAGCGGCGGGTTCGACGTGGTCGCCGTCACGGCGAGCTCATTTGGCAAGGACGTCGCGCCGAGGGTCGCGGCGAAGCTCGGCGCCGGGTACGCGCCGGACATCAGCGCCGTGAAGGCCGACGGGAGCAAGCTCACGTACAAGCGCCCGATCTACGCCGGCAATGCGTACGGCCTCTGCGAGATCACGACGCCGACACAGGTAGTGAGCGTGCGACAGAGCGAGTTCCAGGCCGCGGAGCCGAGCGGCGGCGCGAGCCCGGTCGAGACCGTCGCAGCAGCTCCGGCTGACGCGGCCGCGTCGCGCGTCGAATTCCTGGGGCTCGAGGCCGCCAAGAGCGAGCGGCCCGACCTGGGCGAGGCGAAGGTGATCGTGTCCGGAGGGCGCGCGCTCAAGGAGAAGTTCGCGGAGGTGCTCGACCCGCTTGCGACGCTCCTGAGCGCCGCCGTCGGGGCCAGCCGCGCGGCATGCGACGCCGGCTACGCTCCGGCGGAGCTCCAGGTCGGCCAGACCGGCCGAGTGGTCGCGCCGCAGCTCTATTTCGCCATCGGGATCAGCGGGGCCATCCAGCACCTCGCGGGGATGAAGGGGTCGAAGACGATCGTCGCGATCAACAAGGACCCCGACGCCCCGATCTTCCAGGTCGCGGACTACGGGCTCGTCGCGGACCTCTTCGTGGCGGTCCCCGAGCTCGTGAGCGAGCTGAAGAAACAAAGCTAGGCAAAGCTGGCAAGGTGGGCCGTGGGCCGTGTCTTTCCGGACCGGCGCCCCTAGTGTCCGCGGCTCGGCTGCGGTATCGAGACAGGGCCAAGAGAGTGCCCTCGTGAGTTACCTCGTCCTCGCCCGCAAATATCGACCCCAATCGTTCGACGATCTCGTCGGCCAGGCACACGTCGCGCGCACCCTGGCGAACGCCATCGCGCAGAACCGCGTCGCGCACGCCTTCCTCTTCACCGGGGTGCGCGGCGTCGGGAAAACGACGAGCGCACGTCTCCTCGCCAAGTGCCTGAACTGTCTCGGAGCAGACGGCAAAGCGACGGGGCCGACGGCGACCCCCTGCCAGGTGTGCGCTGCGTGCAAGGAGATCGCCGCAGGGAACGACATCGACGTCCAAGAGATCGACGGCGCGAGCTACAACGGCGTCGACGAAGTCCGCCGCCTGCAAGAGGGGATCGCGTTCCGCCCCGCGCGTGACCGCTTCAAGATCTACATCGTGGATGAGGTCCACATGCTCTCGAACGCGGCGTGGAACGCGTTCCTGAAGACGCTCGAGGAGCCCCCGCCGCACGTGAAGTTCATCTTCGCGACCACCGAGGTCCACAAGGTTCCGGTGACGATTCTCAGTCGCTGCCAGCGCTACGACTTCAAGTTGATCGCGTCGCAGACGATTGGAGCGCGGCTGAAGGAGGTCCTGGCGCTCGAGAAGATCGAGTCCGAGGACGCCGCAATCGCCGTGTTGTCGCGCGAGGCCGCCGGCTCGATGCGAGACGCGATGAGCCTGCTCGATCAGGTGATTGCCTATGGCGGGCAAAAGCTCACGGCGGAGGACGTGGCGAGGGTGCTCGGCGTCGCAGATCGAGCGGTCCTTCACGAGCTCGCCACGGCGCTCGTCGCCGGAGACGCCAGCACGGCGCTCAAGATCGTCGATCGCATCGCGCAGCAAGGGTTCGATCTCGCCCATGTCGCGAAGGACGTTCTCGCGCATCTTCGCAACCTCGTCGTCGCAAAGGTCTGCGGGGAGGGGGCGGATCGGGAGCTGCTCGACCTCGCCGACGAGGAGGTCGCCGACGTCCGCGCACTCGCCACGAAATCGGACGCCGATGACCTTCAACGGCTGTTTCATGGGTTTTCGCGCTCGTTCGACGACATCGTGCGGAGCGGCCAACCGCGCACGGCGCTCGAGATGACGCTCGTGCGCCTCGCGCGCCGCCCGCCGCTGCTGCCGATCGATGAGCTTCTCTCGCGGCTCGGCGATCTCGAGCGCCGCTTGGCCACCGGAGCGCCGCCACCCGCTGGGCCAAGCGGGCGCGGTGGGGGGGGAGAACCGGTCCGCTCGCGCGCCACCCCTCCCTCTCCGTCGGGTGGGGCCGATCGCGGCGCGATGTTCGCGCCGCCACCCTCCGCGACGTGGGAGCCCCCCGCCGATCGAACGCGCGGCTCCCTAGCGATCGCCCACGCCGCGCCGCGACCGGCCATCGCAGCACCCACGGCCGTCCCCTCCCCTCCGCTCGCTCCACCTGCCCCTCCCCCGGCTCCAACGAGGACGACCGCGTTCGCGCTCGAAGCGCCCCCCGCTCGCCTCGAGCGACCGGCGAACTTGGATGAATGGCGGGCGATCCTCGCGCGGGTGCGAGCCGTGAAAGGCCACGTCGCGGCAGTCTTCGAGCACGGCGTGCCCCTCGAAGTGACCCCGCAGCGAGTGCTCGTCGGCTACCTCACCGGCAGCTTCGAGGGGGCGCAGGCCTCGGAGCCCGAAGCGATGGACCTCCTGCAGCGTGAGGCCCGGGCGCACTTCTCGGCTGAAACGAAGGTCGCGCTCGACCTCTCGTCCCGTGCTGGCACAACGGTCGCGGCGCTCGACGCGGCCCAGCGAAAAGCGGATCTCGCGAAGGCCCAGGCCGCGGCGCAAGAACACCCGCTCGTGCAGAAGGCGATCGCTCTCTTCAGCGCCGAGCTGAAAGACATTCGACTCCCCGACAGCGACTGACTCGCTCGCAAAAGAACGCGACGAGCGCCAAGCGCCAAGGCCAAGGCCAGGATAGACAGAGAGGTCCCATGCAATTTCGTGGCGGTATGAACGAGCTGATGCGCCAAGCGGCGCGCATGCAGCGCAAGATCGAGCAAACGAAGAAGGAGCTCCAGGACAAGGAAGTCGTCGCCTCCGCCGTGGGCGAGAAGGTGAAAGCCACGGTTACCTACACACGCAAGGTCACGCGGATCGAGGTCGACCCGGAATTCCTGAAGACCGAAGGGCTCGAGCTCGCGCTCGACGCTGTGGTCGCTGCCGTCAACTCGGGGATCGAGCAAGCCGACAAGGCGATGGAAGCGGAGCTCGAGAAGGTGACCGGCGGCGTGAAGATCCCTGGCGTGGTCTGAGTGTTTTCGCGAAGGCTCGAACGACTGGTCTCACTTCTCTCCCGCCTCCCCGGCGTGGGAGAAAAGACCGCTCAGCGCTATGTCCTCTTCCTCGTCACAGCCGAAGAGTCCCTAGCGCGCGACCTCGGGGCGGAGATCGCCCGGCTCCATGACGTGCTTCGCTCCTGCGTCCGCTGCGGAAACATCGCCGAGATAGAGCGCCCCGATGAAGAGCCTGTCTGCGCCATCTGCAAGGACAACAAGCGCGACGCCAACGTCCTTTGCGTCGTCGCGCGCGTGCACGACCTTCTGGCGATCGAGCGCGCGGGGACAATGCGCGGGCGCTACTTCGTTCTCGGAAAACTGCTCTCGCCGCTCGATGGGGTCGGACCCGAGGCGTTGCCGCTCGCGCAGCTCATCGACCGAGTCCGCGCGGATAGGGTGACCGAGGTGATCGTCGCTACACCACCTAGCGTGGACGGAGAAGCGACGGCGCTGCTCTTGAAACGGGAGCTTGCGCCGCTCGGCCTCACCCTGTCCCGCATCGCGAGCGGGGTTCCGCACGGGGGAGACCTCGAGTTCGCCGATCCGATCACCATGGGGCGCGCCCTCGCCGGGCGCCAGCGCCTCTAAGGGAGCCACGACGAGGAGACCGACGATGAAAGAGCCTATCTCGACCAAGAGCGCGCCCGCTGCAATTGGCCCGTACTCGCAAGCGATTCGCGCGGGAGGGCTCCTGTTCTTGAGCGGGCAGATCCCGCTCGATCCGCTTTCGGGGCAGATGATCGAAGGGGACGTCGCCACTCAGACTGACCGCGTGATGAAGAATCTCGGCGCGGTCCTCGAGGCGGCCGGCTGCACGTTCGACGACGTCGTGAGATCGACCATCTTCTTGACGAACCTCGCCGACTTCCAGGTCGTCAACGAGGCGTACGGACGGTACTTTCATACGGCGCCTCCGGCGCGTGCGACCGTCCAGGTCGCCGCGCTCCCCAGAGGCGCCAAGGTGGAGATCGACGCCATCGCCGTGGCTCGTTAGCCGCCCGGCCTCCGCCAACTCACTCCCAGGGTGCGGCGCCGGTCGCCCCTGCGCGAAACCGGAGGGCGCGATGGATCGTTCGAGCCGTCTCGCCCGGAACGCCCGCGCCGACTTGCGTCCCGTCGACCCGCACGATGCTGGCGATCTCGCGCACGCTTGAGGTCAGGAAGACCTCTTGCGCGTCGGCGAGCGATCGTCGTGGCACGGACTCGATGGCGCAGGTGAGTCCCAGCGAACACGCAAGGTCGAGGACCTGACCCCTCGTGATCCCTCCGAGCACGCCCGGCCCCTCGGAGGGGGTGACGAGCCTTCCCGAAGCGTCCACGACGAAGACGTTCGACGCGGAGGCATCGCAGAGGTTGTCTTCCGGTGTGACGAAGATCGCTTCTTCGGCGCCCCGCGCGCGCGCCTCCTCGAGCGCAAGGATGCTCGTCACGTAAGACAGGAGCTTCGCCCCCCCGGCCGGCCCCATCTCGCCCCCGCGCCCCCACGCGAGCGTAATCGCTGCGAGTCCGCGCGCGTAGACGTCGGCGCTCGGAGGCCGAACTGGCTGCACGAGAATCACGCGAGTGGCGCGGAGGCCTTGCGCCGGCACAAGCGTCGGTTCCGCTGCCGGGCCTCGCGTAACTATGATTCTCACGTACGCCTCCGGCTCCGCGGAAGCGTCTATCGCTGCATCGAGCTCGCGCGAGAGCTCCGGCAACGATACGGGGAGCGTGATTCGCAGGGTCGCGGCGGAGCGCTCGAGGCGCGCCATGTGCTCCTCCCGCGCGAACGGATGCCCGCCATAGACACGCAGGGTCTCGAAGACTCCGTCCGCATAGAGGAAACCTCGGTCGAGAACCGGAATGACGGCACTCTCCAGCGGCACGATCTTCCCGTTGATCGACGCAACACGGCTCACGCGGCTGCCTCGGCATTGGCGCGAACGATTGCCCCCTCCAGCGCAGCGCGAGCATCCTCGCGGCGCGGTTCGATCGGTGCGCCTAGACGAACCGATACCCGCGAGAAAGGCAACGCCACCCCGAATCTGTCCCAAGCACGTCGAAGAACGAAGCCGCGCTCGATCGCCCCACCCAACGGGACCAGGACTCCCCCGACCGCGCGCGCTGCCACCACGGCCCCCTCCTTCGCAACGCCGTAAGGTCCCCGCGGCCCGTCCACGGCGAACGCCGCGTCGGCCCGGTCGGCCCGCATCCGACGGACGAGTGAAGCGAGCCCACGTACGCCTCCGCGCGTGCTGGACCCGCGAACAACGCAGAAGCCCTGGAGAGCGAGCGCTCGCGCCTGCATCACGCCGTCTTCGGAAAGGCTCACCAGCACGACGGTCGGTCCCCTCCGGCGAACCGCAAGCAAGGGCCACTGAGTTCCGTGAAAGAACGCGAATACCCAGGGGCGAAGTCTCACGTCGTCGAGCGCCGGATCCTCGACGATGCGCACCCGCAGCGTTGCCAGCCACACGCGCGCGAGGAGCCCGAGGAGCACTCCAAGCACCGCGCGCACGATCACGCTCCTCGAACCTAGCTCTTCAGCTCGCTGAGCTTCGCCCGCGCACGATCGAGAGACGGCTCGTTCTCGATCGCACGCTCGAGCATCTGCACGGCCTTCAGCTTGTCCCCTTGCTTCGCGCAGATCTCTCCGAGGTAGTAGAACACCTCCCCCTTCGAGATCCCGAAGCTCGGGTCGAGTCGCTGCAGTAGCAACGCACGGAACGTCTTCTGTGCGCGCTCGAGGTCGTTGGTCTCGAGCGCGAGAACGCCCAAGTCCTTCAGGACGCCCACGCTCCCGGGGTCGATCTTGAACGCCATGTCGAGCTGGGCGATCGCGACGTCCTTGTCTCCGAGCGACGCGAGCGCACGCCCGAGCCTATGGTGATACAGGGAGAGCTCCTTCGTACGACGGTTGCCGAAGGACGCGATCACCTTCTCGAGAACGCTCGCGGCGTCGCGCGGCCGGCTCGCGGCCGAGTACGCATCGCACAGCAGGAGGAGAAGATCGCGATCCGTCGGTGTGAGCGCCGTCGCCCGCTCGAGGATCGGAACCGCGTCCGCTGCGGCGCTACGCTCTCTCAGGTGAATCTCGGCCGCGCGACGAAGAAGACGCACTTGATCCGCGATCGGACCGGAGGACGGCGGAGGAGGGAGTGTGGCCGCCGGCGGCATTGAACGCCCGGGAGGGATCGAATGGCCAGGACCCGTCGGCACAACGAGCTGCGGCGCCGGGGGGGCGTTCGGGTGGGCTGCCGCGATGAGATCAGCGTCCCCGACGAGAAGAGCCGCAAGCGCGTCCCAGTGCTTCTCTCGCTCGTAGAGAGTGCGCAGGTCTTCCCTGACGCTCGAGTTCGACGGCTGAATCTCGAGCGCACGACGAAGCGCCGCTTCGACCCCCGCCGTATCACCCAGCTGGACCCGAGCCGACGCCAGGCGGACCGCATCGGCGACACCGTCCGCGCCGTTCCCAAGCTCCACGAGCTTCGCGAGCGCGCTAGCCGCCCGCTCCCAGGCCCCGCGTCCTTCCGACAAGCGAGCCACGGCCTCGAGGGCGCGGCGGTGCGTCGGGTCGAGCTCAAGCACGGCCTCGTACGCTCCAAGCGCGCGTGGCGTGTCCTTCAAGCGAGACTCGTACGTCTCGGCGAGCTTCAAGCGCAGACCAAGCTCCGCACCCGAGTCGCCGCGTTCTCGTGCCCGCTCGATCTGCGAGACAAAGAGCTCCGCCAGCTCCTCGTCCTGACCGGTCTTTTCCAGCAATCCCGAAAGCGCGGTCACTGCGCCTTCGTGGGCCGGCTCCTCCTCGAGGATCGCCCGCAGCGTCTCCCCCGCATCGCCCGGTGAGCCAAACTTCTCGTCCTGAATCTTCGCGAGATCGAGCCGGTGACGCGCCCGCTCCGCCGCATCGCCCGCCGTCTCGACCAGGAGCTCGAGAAGACGCGCTAGATCGCGATCGCGCCCCTCTCGCGAATACAGCTCGCGCAGACTCGTGGAGGCGACCTTGTCCGTAGGCTCCTGCTCGAGAATTGCCTCGTAGATCCCGATGGCGCGAGGGGCATCGCCGAGCTTGTCGGTGATGACCCTCGCCGCACGGTGCTGCACTTCCCTCATCTCGGGTGCCGTCTCGAGCTCCGCGCGACGAAGGAGAAGAGTCGCCACTTCCTTCCAGTCCTCCGCCGCCTCGCGGAGCTTCACCAGCTCGCCAAGCGCCCAAAGATCCCCTTCGTCCTCGGCGAGCAGGTCTCGGAGGACCGCTTCGGCGAGGCTCACGTCGGCCAGCGGTCTCTCGGCGAGCTCTCGGGCCTCGCGCAGCAGATCGCGCTTCATCGTGATCTCGGGCTCGAGCTTCGCTCGCTGGCGGAGCGTCTCCACCAATTCGCGTTCGCGCCCCGGGGCGCGACGCAGGGCCTCGATCGACCGGATAACCTCGATGTTCTCGGGGTCGACCCCCAGCGCGTGCACGAACGCATCCTCGGCCGCGCGCGGGTCGCTCAGCTTGTCGCGTCGCCAAGTCGCCAGCCGGAGCCATAGCTCGCCGCGCGTCCCAGCCGGGACGTCCTTCGCCGCGCCGAGGGACCGTTCGAGCGCCTCGGACGCGCGCGCCCATCCCCCTTCGTTGCCCGGAGCGAGCCGCTCGAGCTCGGCCAGCGTGTCCGGATCGGCAGGGTCGTCGCCGAGCGCCTCCTCGATGACCCGCTGCGCACGCTGTCCGTCCTTCACCTCGACCTCGAGCACGCGCGCGAGATCCAGCCGAGCTCGCGCGCGATCGCGCACGGAGAGCGCACGCCCTACGCGCCGCCGGTACAGCGCGGCCAGCTCCTCGTTCTGTCCGAGTTGCCTGTGAACCCACTCGAGGGCGTCGAACGCCTCGTCGAACAGCGCCTCCTCGGAGAGGAGCCCCTCGACCGCCTCGCGACTCGCCACGTGGCGCGGATCGCGCTCGAGGGCTTGCCTGAGCGTCGCGAGACCTCGGGAGCGGTCGGCGAATTCGTGAATCTGGAGGCTGGCGAGCCTGTGGAGGAGCTCCGCCTGCTTCCCCGCATCTCCCTCGAGAACGATCCGCCGCTCGAGGACGTCGGCGAGCGCGTGCGCCTCGTTCAGTCGTCCGTAGAGTCGATCGAGCGCCGCGAGGGTCGCCTGCGAGTCGCCCCCTTGCTCCGCCGCCTTCGCGTAAGCCTTCGCAGAGCGAGCGTCGTCGCGCAGCTTCTCCTCGGCGACTCGACCGAGGCGCGCGTACAAGTCGTTGGTCACCTGCGCGTCGAAAACGTTCGCGGCTCGCTCCGTAAGGGTGTCCGCGTACTTCAGCCACCCCGTGTTGCCTAGCCTCTCGGCGAGTCGCTCAGCGTCTTCATGCAGCGTCGTCTCGTGCGGCTCCTCGAGCAGCGCACGCAAGATAGCGTCGAGAGCTTTGTCCGCGTCCCCCAGCCGTGACTCTGCCGTCTCCGCGAGCGCACGCAGGGTCTTCGCCCGCTCCCCTGGTTCCGTCTGCGCTCGCAGGCGCAGCTCGAGAACGCTGGCGAGATCTGCCCACTTCTCCGCCTTCCGCAGGACCGGCTCGAGCACCCCGGCCGCGTCGAGGCGCAGGTCTTCGGTGTGCTCGCCCAGCGTACGGACCGCCGCGGCGGCGTCGGCGTCGTACTCGCTCGCAAGAACGTCGCGATAAGCCTCCAAGGCTTGGCGGGGATCCTCGAGTTGCCCCGCGAGTAGCGCGCCGATTCGCTTCCTGAGGAAACGTCTCGCCCCTTCATCCGCAGCCGTCGCCAGCTGCTGCCGGAGGTTCTCGAGCAGCTCCGCCCAGAGTCGCTCGTGCGTATACAAAGCGTCCAGCCGCTTCAGGACATCGGGCTCCGCTCGGACCGCGAGCGCTTCGTTCAGATGAGCGATCGCCTCACGCCGGTCCTCGAGCCCCGTTTCGTAGCGCGTCGCCGCGTCGACGAGGAGCTGGAACTTGAGCCCCTGATCGTCCTCGCCGCACAGGTCGACGCGCCTGCGGTACAGGTCCACCAGGCGCGCGGCGTCGTTTTTCTGTTCGTACAGAGCGATCAAGTTGTCGAGCGTGAACGTGCTCGCCGGCTCGAGCTCAAGGGCCGCCTCGTACGCGTCGATCGCCCCTTGGAGGTCGTCCAGCATGTCGCGTCGGGCCTCGCCGACGCGACGCCAGGCGCTTGCCCGATCTTCGTCGCTGGTGAGAAGCTCCGCCTTTTTCACCAAGACGCGCACTTGCGCGTTCCAGTCCGAAAGGAGAGTCGCCAGAGCGTCCATCTCTTCGAGCGGAGCGACGTCAGTCTCGTCCTGCTTGAACAGACGGTCCCAGGCCTCGAGCGCACGGCGGGGATCGTCCCGTTTGCGATCGTGAACGCGCGCGAGGCTCGCCAGGAGCTCCCGCTGCCCGACCCCTTCGATCTTCGCGATTCCTTGCTCGTAGGCGTCAGCAAGCGCGTCCCACCGCTTCGTCGCCTCCGCTAGGCGATCGAGCTCCGCGCGCGTGTCGCCGTCCTCTGGGTCGAGGACGAATGCTCCACGAATGGCGTCGAACGCACGCGCAACATCTCCTCCTCGTTGCTCGTGGAGTCTCGCCGTCTCACGGAGAATCGTGACCTTTTCGCCCGCGTCCCCGACGATCGCGAGGCGCTCGTCGTTCAACGAGACGAGCTTCTTCCAGTCGTCCCGGCGCTCGTAGAGCGGCCGCAGAATCTCCACGACCCGCGCCTTGTGAGCGCCACGCGCGAGGATCGCCTCCAGCGCGATGACACCTTGGCTCCCGGTGTCCGCGGGGGGCGGAGCGAGATCCGTCGTCGCCTGGTACTCGTCGATGGCGCCGGTAGCGTCACTCAGCTTGTGCTCGAGGAGCCGACCGAGCTCGAGCCGGAACTTCGCCTCGTCCTCGGGGAGCGCGCTCTGCTCCGCGCGACGACGAAGAAGATCGGCAAGCTCGCGCCACCGCTCCCGACGCGCGTACAGCCTCGAGAGGGACTCGAGGGAATGGACGTCCGTATCGTCGATGTCGAGCGCAGCCCGGTACGTCTCGATCGCCTTGTCGTCGTCGCCGATCTCCGCTTCTTCGAGGAGTGCAATCGTATGGAGCGTGGTGAGGCGTTCCTTCGAGCCATCGCGCCAGTCGAGCGACTGCCGGTACAGCGCAACACGCTCAGCCGGACGGTTCGACTCACGGAGCAGGCGATCGATCGCCTCGAACGAGCCGTCGTTCTCTTCCGGTGCGAATGCGTGAGCCCGGCGGTAGTACCGCAGGGCACGGTCGACGTCCTTCTGCGCCTCGAATAGCTCGCCCGTGCGCCTCGAGAGGCGCGCCGTGGCAGGTTCGTCCGACGTAATCTTGTCGAGCGCGGTTGCGAAGATCTCGGCAAGCCGGGCTTCGGCATTCGCGACGCGCGCGAGTCGCTCGAGCTCTGCCCAGGTCGCCTCGTCCGTCACGTCCTCGGCAAGAAGCTTCGCCGTCGTCTCGAGCGCCGCGCGGTAGTCCTCACCTTGCTCTTCGTGGAGCTTCGAGAGGCGCTTGAGGATCTGCCTCCGCTCGTCGGGGTCCTCGCTGACCGCAAGACGCGCCTCGAGCGTGGTCATGACGCGCCGCCAATCGAGGCGCGCCAAGTACACCCCTTCGAGCATCTCCGCGGCTCGCGCGGCGTGCGCCCGCTCGCCCATCAACGCCTCGAGCGCCGTGACGGTCGACGGGTGATTTCCATCGACGCGAAGCGCCTCCTCGTACTTCAGGAAGGCCTCGTCGAGGTTCCCGAGGCGTTTCTCCTGGATTCTCCCCAGTGCGTAGAGCAGATCCGCCTTGCGCGCACTACCCGTCGTCGGTGCGGCGATCTCGCGCTCGTGCAGCGCGTTGAGATCGTCCCATCGGGCCGCATCCGCGTACAGGCGCTCGAGCGAGGCGATCGCCATGCCATCGAGCCCAAGACCGAGGATCTGCTCGTAGGTCTCCGTCGCAGCTCGCGCGTCGTGCATCGTCTCGTCGGAGAGCCGCGCTTGCTTGAACAGGATCGCCCTGCGGTCGTCGTCGGAGACCGCGGCCGCCGCGCGACGCTCGAGGATGTCGAGCAGCGCAGGAGCGTCCTTCGCCTCTTCGTAGATCGCCTCCAGCGCCTCCAGGGCCCGTTTGTCGTCGCCGCGCTGCTCGAGCGCCTTCACGTAGTACTCGCGCGCAACCGACGGATCCGCGAGCTTCGTGCGGGCGAGCCCCGCGACCTTCAGCGTGACCTCGAGCTGGACGTCGCCGTCGGTGATCTCCGGCACGACTTCCTTCAGAAGCCCGGTCAGTGCGGCGTAGTCCGCGGTCGCCTCGGTCAGACGCTCCGCGTGAGCAAGCCACTCGCTGAACGCGCCGCTCGACACGGACTCACGGAGCCCTCGGGCGGCGTAGCCCCACGCCCGCACGGCGTCGTGCAGCGGCCCCTCTGCGACTCGAACGGCCTGCGCCAGCACGGCGAGCTTCACCTCGGGGACGTCCGCGTACTCCGTCTCGATCTCGAGAACCCGCAGGAGATGGGCATGCTCGCCGTCTTTCTCGTAGAGCGGATGCAGGAGCGCCGCCGCCTCCCGTCGCACGCTCGGTTCGTCGAGGAGGCCCTGGAGCGCGGTGCGGCTCGGCGCGTGCGCGCCGTCGATCGCGATGGCACGCGAATAGGCTTCGAGCGCGGAGGGGAGGTCCGCGATCTTCGTCCGCCGGACCTCGCCAAGACGCGCGAGGAGCGCCAACCTCTCGCTGTCCGCCTCCGCCAACCCGAGGTGCGCCTCGAGCGCTTCGGACAGATCCGTCCAACGATCGGCGGCGCCATACAGCTGTTCGAGCGCGCCGAGCGTCACCTTGTCTGCGCCGAAATCGTCGATGACCGCGCGGTAGGCGAGGATCGCCTCGGGGATATCGGCGAGCTTGTCGGCCAGGACGGCGGCGGCGCGGACCATCAGGGTGCGGCGCGCGTCCTTGTCAGTCGCCCCACGCTCGCGGGTACGGAGGATCTCGACGAGCGCGCGCCACTCTGCCGTCCGCTCGTACAGGCGATCAAGGGCCTCGAGTGCGCGGTCGTCGGCGGGATCGTCGGCGAGGCGCTGTCTCCACGCACCAATCGCGCCCGGAGCGTCGGCGAGAACGTTCTCGGAGAGCTCCCCGAGACGCGCGAGCAACTCACGGCGCTTCTCGGCGCTCTCCTCCAACTTCACCTGAACCGAAAGCATCTTCGCGAGATCTGCGCTCCGCCCCGCTGCGCCATAGATCCGCTCGAGCGCGCGAGCTGCGGGGAGCGCCAGCGCAGGATCGCTCTCGTCGAGCTCGATCACGCGCCGATAGACGGCCTCCGCGCGAGCCGGGTCCTTGATCGGATCCTCGTAGAGCGCCGCTACGGCGCCGAGGATGTCCGCGCGAGGCTGCGGAGCGCTCGCGGCGTCTGCCGCCTCGAGGAGCACGGCCGCGGCACGCTCATGGGCGTTCAAGCGGCGCGCGATCTCCAGCAAGCGCCTTCGCGCGTCGTCATCTCCGGGAGCGAGCGGAACGAAACGGGCGTACGCCTCGATTGCGCCTGCGTCATCGCTCAGCCGTTGGTCGCGCAGCTCGGCAATGCGCCGCAGCAGGTCGCGCCGGTCATTGACCTCGGACACGCTCTCTAGGCGGATCTCCAGGATGCGAACGAGCTCGCGCACGTCGTCGCGCGCCACGTACACGCGCTCGAGTACGACGGCCGCTCGCGCTCGGAGCGCGGGCACTTCCAGGCACTTTTCCGCGATGTCGCGCGCCTCGCGCCCCGCGGGGTCTGCCTGAAGAACGTCTTCGAGCTCGTCGAGCGCTTGCTTCGGATCCCCGAGCCGCGAAAAGCGAAGCGCGCCGAGGCGCAACTTGAGGACGAGAGCGTCGCTCGAGGTGGCCTGGAAGATTCGCCTCTCGAGAAGCTTCGCGAGGTCGACCCAGCGCTCCTGCCCGGCGTACAGCGAGTCGAGCGCGCGGAGCGCGTGCTCATGCTTCGGCTCGAGCTCGAGGATCCGCTCGTAGTAGGCGGTCGCCTTCGCCTTGTCGCCGCTGATCTCCTCGGCCACGAGGGCGATCTCCGCGAGGAGCTCCGTCTTTCGCGCCGCATCCGTGGAAGCCGTTATCACTCGTTCGTAGAGTTGCTCGAGCTCGCCCCAGCGCTCACTCGACGTGAGGATCTGCTTCAAGCGCGCGAAAGCCCGCTCGTTCGACGGATCCCGCGAGAGCACACGCTCCAGGTAAGGGCGCGCGCGCTCGGGCTCTCCAAGCGCCTCCTCGTAAAGCGTGGCCGCACGCTCCGAAAGATCGAGCTCCGTAGCCGCCGGAAGCCCCGTCTCGCCGGTCGGGGGGACCGCGTCGGCGATCGCCGCCACGAACTGCTGTGAGCGCTTCGTCCGTTGAGCGAGGACCGCCAGACGGTCCCACAGTGGGAGCTCGCTCGGAAAGTCTCGCGCCGCCCGGGCGATGACGTCAAAGGCAATACCGAGCGCACCGAGCTTTTCATGTACGCCGGCGAGACGCACGTACAGCGCGCTCCGGTCCTCCTTCGCCGCCGTCGTCGCGATCCTCACTTCGAGAACTTCGGCTTGCTGGGCGAGCTGTCCGGTCTCGTCGTACGACTGATCGAGGATCTCGGCTGCCGCAGCACGCGTCTCGCCGACGGTCAGGAGCTCTTCGACAACGCCGATCACGGCCTTGTGCATCGCGGCGTCTTCGCGCTTCACGAGCTCGAGCGCCCGCTTTGCGGCGGCGAGCGCCGCGCCCGGCCGCTTGAGACGGAGGTCGAGCTGGGCGATCTCGATGTCGCGTGCCGCGCGATCCGTCCCCTCGCGGAGATCGCGATCCCTCTCAAGGATCTCCGCGGCCCCTTCGAGATCGCCCGCGGCACGGAGGAGCCTGGCAACGGCGCGTAGAGCGTCACCGTTTTGCGGCGCGACCTCGAGGATGCGCTTGTAAATCGCGACAGCCTTCTCGGGCGCCTGGAACACGTCCTCCTCGAGCGTCGCCCACTCCATGAGGACGTCGAGCCTCTGCTTCTCACTCGTTCTTGCCACCCGCAAGTCGAAGAGCCAGCGCAGGTCGTCTCGTCGATCGGCGCCGCGGAGCAGCCGATCCAAGGCGTGCAATGCCCCCTCGTCTTCCTCGTCTTCCTCGACGAGAGACCGGTAGGCCTTCACGGCGTCGTCGAGCTGCCCCTCGCGCGCCTGGACCTCCGCGATCTTCGCCCGCAGGGTGCGCTTCTCCTGCTTCTTCGCGCCGGAGAGCCGAGCCTCGAGCGCCTCGACCAGCTCGCTCCAGGCACCGGCGGCCTGCGCAGCAGCCTCGAAGCGAGCAAGAGCTCCCGCGGCGTCCTTGCCGGCGGCGAGCTCGTAGGCGCGGCGCGCGTAAGCGAACGACGCCGCTCGATCACCGAGCTGGTGCCCCGTGACCTGCGCGAGCTTCTCGAGCACTTCGAGCTTGGCCTCGTCGGTGCCCGCCTGGGCGAGGAGGACCTCGTAGAGCGGGGGTAGGCGGGCCCATTTTTCTTCCTTCTCGTAGAGCGGCACCAGCGCCGCCGCGGCGCGAGCATCCGTCGGCCGCGAGGCAAGGATCCTCTCGTATGCGCGGAAGGCGCGGTCAGGCGCCTTGAGCCGGCGCACGTAGATGTCCGCGGCGCGGTACGACAGGTCGATTTTCAGTGCGAGGTCGGTCGTCTTGTCCGCGGCCGACGAAAGAACCTCGGCGAGGCCCTCGAAGTCTCCCTGCGCCTCGTAAAGCTCCGTGAGGCCGTCGTAGTCTCCTTGCGCGACGTAGCTGTCGCGGAGCACGCGGAGCGCCTTCGGCTGACCGGGGTGAAGATCGAGGACACGACGCCACGCCTTCTTCGCCCCCTCGACGTCCTGGAGGCGGTCGGTATACACGCCGCCGAGCTTCTGCAGGACGGCGAGCTTCTGCGCCGCGTCGGTGGCCGCCAGCACCCGACGCTCGAGAACCTCGGCGACGGTCCGGTAGTCCTTGTCGCGCTCCGCCTGCTTCTCGAGGGCGTCGAGCGCGCCGGGCGCGGAGGGATCCTCCTCGAGCAGCTTTCGGTACAGGGCGGCGGCGTCTACGCCGCGATCGAGCCTCTCGGCGGCGATCTTCGCCATCTCGAGCCAGACCTCGCGACGCTCGGCCCCCGCATCCATCCGCTGCGACATCCGATCGAGGAGGTCGTAAAGCGACTTGAACGCGCGTCGCTTCGTGTACAGCTCGCGCAGCTTCGCGATGGCTTCGGCGTCGTCCGGGGCCAGCTCGGCGAGCTTCTCGTAGGCCTCGAGGGCGTTCTGAACGTTCGAGAACTGGTCGAGCCACCTCCGCGCGATCGCGCGATGGAGCTCGATGCGTGCCCCCCTGTCCGTCTCGAGCTCGGCGAGGCGCGATTGCGTCGTCAGCAGATCACGCCATCGGCCGAGGGCGTCGTAGACGCGCGCGAGCTCGCGCACCGCGGCGAGGTCGGACGGGTCGATCGCGACGATCTGCGCGAGGACCGTAACGAGGGCCGAGTCGCTCTTGATCGAGTCCTTGTAGACGGCGCCGATCTCGCGCAAGAGCGCCAGACGGCCCGCGGTGTCCCCCTGGGGGACGCGCTCGATCTCGCCGCGCAGTAGGTCGGTGAGCGCGTTCCAGCCGCCAGTCTGGCGGTAGAGGCGCTTGAGAGACTCGCGCGCTTCCTTGTTGTTCGGGTCCTGCCGCAGAAGATTCCGCCACCCTTCGATGGCCTTCGTCGCGTTTGCCCCCTCCTCGGCGAGCTTCGCGAGCTCCGTTCCGATGGCCACGCGATCGGGTCCCTCGGGGAGCGCGCGCGATGCGTCCGTTAGGATCTGAGCGAGGCGTGCGCTCTCGCCGCGGGCCCCGCACCACTCACGGAAGAACCCGAGCATTCCCGGATGCGCCGGCTCCAGCTTCCGCAACCTCTCGAAGTAGGGCTCTGCCGCCTCCGGCTTCTCGCGCATCTTCCAGTTCACCATCGCGATCTGAAGGATCGTCCCCGCCTGCCCTTCACGCCCTAGAGTGGCGAGCTGCCCCTCGTAGAGCGCGACCAGGTGGTCCCACATCTCGCGCGCAGTGAAGACGTCGACGAGCGCGCTCGTCGCCTCGCGGTTTCCCGGTTGGATGTCGAGCACTTTTGCGTAGACGTCTTGTGCGCGCTCCTGTGCGTTCATCTTCCTCTGCAGGACGCGAGCCAGCCGCAACAGCCCGGCCGCACGATCGTCCTTTGCAGCGGCCGACTCGGCCCGCTGCTCGAGGAGCACCGCCAGGTCTTCCCAGCGGTTCTCCGCGCGGAGGACCCGCTCGAGGACATGGAGCGCGCGCGTCCCCTTCGGATCGATCGTCACCGCTTCGCGCAAGCCACTGATGACCTCGTCGATAAGGGCCGGGAGCTGCTTCTTCTTCTTTCCGGTCGAGAGCTGCGGACGGCCGAAGCGGTAGGCGACCTCCGCGGCGCCGACGAGCATCGACGCCTTGAACGGCGCGTCTGCAGCCTGCCTCGCCTCGTCGACGTACTTGGCGACGATGTCCGCCCACTTCGCCCGTTTGGCGTCGCTCGTCTCGATGAACTCTTCGGCCTTTGCATCCCCCGGCCGGAGCTCGAGAAGGCGCTCGTACGCCGCACGGGCCCCCGCCTCGTCGAGCACCTCTTCGTCTCGCACCGCCGCGAGCTGTGCGACGAGATCGGCTTCGCGCTCGCTCCCCTTCGCGAGGAGCGCCTCGATCGCCAACAGCCCGGCTACCGCCTCGAGCTCACGCCGCCCCGCGTGCGCCCCTCGGGCGCGAGCGAGGAGGGTCGCGATCTCCCCTTCCTGCCCGACCAGATCTTTCGGCAGAGAGATCTCCGTCCCCTCCTCATTCACGCCGAGCGCTTCGCGCAGGCGGACCCACGCCTCCGCGCGATCGGGATCGTCCTGAAGCAGACCGAGAACGTTGCGAATCGTGTTGGCGCTCATCCATCACCCTCGAGACCGAGAACATCGCCCCCCACCTCGCGTGCCACGTGAGCTCGCCGCATTTGCCCGCGCGGCGTGCTCGAAGAAGCTGGGAAAGCGATGCGCATGCGGTGCGTCACGTCGAGACCGCGAAGACCATAAAGGTGGGCGATTTTCCGCGTGAAAACGCTGCTGCGGGAGCTAGCGATCCTAGGCGGCGCGACCGCCGATATCAAGCGCCCCCGCCGCGGCCTGTCGATCCAAAGTCCGAATGTGAACGAATGTGCCGCGGCGCGCCCGGAAGGCGAACGATCGGACTCCCACGCCCCGGATCCACGCTATCCTCCCCCGGCTCCCCGGATGCCCGACGCACGACGAGCTCACGCGCGAAAGAGTATCGCTCTCTCGCTTCACAACATCTACGAGACCCTCCTCATCAGCTGGCCGACGGTGGTGGACGCGTTCGCGGGCCGAGTCACGATGGCCGAATGCGACCGGAGGCTCGCGTCGTGGGCTGCGGAGATCGCCAAGAACAGCGAGTACGAGCTCGAAGTCGTGGGCCGCGAGAACCTCGGAACGCATCACGAGAGCTTCTTGGTGATGAGCAACCACCAGTCTCTGTACGACATCCCCGTCCTGTTCCACGTTCTGGGCGCAAACCTTCGGATGATCACCAAGGCCGAGCTCTTCAACGTCCCCATCTTCGGCCCGGCGATCAAACACGCTGGGTTCATCTCTATCGATCGATCGAACCGGGAGAGGGCCTTGCAGAGTCTCGAGATCGCCAGGGAAAAAGTAGCTGGCGGACTCAACGTTTGGATCGCCCCCGAGGGGACCCGAAGCAAGACCGGCGAGCTTCTCCCTTTCAAGAAGGGGGGGTTCAACCTCGCTCTCGAAGCGGGGCTTCGCGTGCTCCCGGTTACGCTACGGGGGACTCGCGACATTCTCCCCGCGAAGGGGACGCGTTCGAGCACCCACGCTCACGTCCGCGCGACGATCCACCCGCCGATCGACGCGAAAGAGTACGCGCGCCTTGGAATGCGCCCGGGGCGTGAGGCGCTGATGAAGGACGTCCGCCGGGCGCTCGAGAGCGGGCTCTAGATGGCCTGGAAGCCGCCGAGCGGCGGGGGAGCGGGCACCGGGCTCGCGATCATCGTCAACTCCAACGCGAAGCGCGGCGGACGCCGCGTGGCGGCGCAGATTGCTCGAGCTCTACCGGGGGCCAGAGTCAGGCTGACGAAGACGATCGAGGAGCTCTCGGCATGGCTCAAGACACTCAACGGCCAAGGGGCGTCCGCGCATGCCGCGGCCTGGTCTACGCCGGGTGCGCCGACGTGCATTCTCGCCGCGGGGGGAGACGGTACAGCGATCGCGCTCGTGAACGCGCTGAACCGAGTCACGCCGGCGGATGTTCCCTTTCCTCCGATCGGCGTCATTCCGCTCGGAACCGGCAACGCATGGGCGCACGCGACCGGGGCCAGGAAGCTCGACCTCTCGCTCCGCCTCCTGGCGCACCCACCAGCGCGGCTCCCGACGCGCAGGTATGGCCTCGTCGACTGCGAAGGGACGCTGACGCACTTCGCGGGCTCCGGATGGGACGCGCAGATCCTCGATGACTACAAGAACCAGCTGAAAACATCGAAGGGCCCCGCGTATCGCGTAAACAAGACCGCGTACGGGTACGTCGCCGCAACGCTCCTGCGTACCGCCCCCAAGACGATCCTCTTCGGGCGACCGCACGTGATCCTCGAGAACCTCGGAGACGAGGTCTACACGATGACGGCGGACCGGAAGTTGCTGAAGCTCGCGGGGGCAAAGCGCGGCGACGTCCTCTACGACGGAATGTCGAGCGTCGCGGCGGCGAGCACCTGCCCCGAGTTCGGCTACGGGTTCCGCGCATTTCCGTTCGCAGAGCGGATGCTCGGCATGATCAACGTGCGCATTTACGATCGCTCGGCGCAGGCGGCAGTCGCGAGCATTCCGAAGCTATGGCGAGGCGCTCACCCTCTGCGCGGCATGCACGACTGGTTCACGAGCGCGGTCCGCATGACCTTTTCGCGCCCGGTGCCGCTGCAGATCGGCGGCGACGCGGTCGGGATGCGCCAGTCGATCGAGTTTCGCTACGGCGGACGCGACGTGGAGATGCTCGACTGGCGGCGGATGGTCGAGATGCGTTGAAGGGCGGCGAGCGCGCGCTTCCGCGCGCATCGGCTCAGAACGTTCCGCGAAAGATTGAGATGACGTGCGCCGGCTCGAGCTGCGGCCCTGTGTCCTGCCGCCAGGTCGGCGTGCGGTCGGCGGTCACCTGGACCTGCGCTTTGACGTTCACGTCCTTCTTGTCCGGGATCGCACCGATCGCCCCGTCGACCTTCGTGTGCGCGTTGTCGTACATGAACGACGCGCCCGTGATCCCCGCGATCACTCCGATGACGATCACCGTGCTCCCTACCGAGATGAAGTCGGTGTTCGTGTTGTTCGTGACGGTCCCGTTGTCGCCGGGGACGTCGGCGCTCTTCGAGCCCGCCAGGATCGTGACGACTCCGGCCACGGCGACGATGGCTCCGGCAGCGAGGATCCACCCGCCGCGCGCGGCCTTGTTGTGGTAGCCGGGGGTGACATCGAGGGTGATCTTGTCACCCCCTGAGGCGTCGAGGATGAAGGGCTTCGACTCGTTCAGCTCCGTGCCGAGGATTTGATACTGGTCGGTCGTCGAGGTCGCCACGTCGCAAGGAGAGTTGCACACGTGCTCCCAGGGGGACGTCTCGCTCGAGCGCTTCTCGAGCGCGACCTGCTTCGGCGAGTTGATGTGAACCTTGACCATTCCGGCGGGGACGTCGGAGGGGGCGGCCGCACCTTCCTTGGCCGGGGCGTCCACTGTGGCCGAAGTGGTCTTCACGGGGGCCTTCGAGGTGGCCGGCGCAGTGGCAGCAGCGGGCTTCTTGGGGGGGTCCTGCGCAAATGCGGGAGCCACCGCGAACTGAACACTCGCAACGAGCGCGAGACCGAGACCGACGCTGCGCATATCTACTCGTCCTCTCCCCAGCCTAATGTGGCGTCTGGACTGCGCCTCCCGTAGGGCGGACGCGCCCTCCGCACGGGCAATTCCCGCGCGAAGCGAGCGGAGCATCCTCGATTTGTGCCAAGTGTGCAAAAGGGAAAAGCGCTGGGCTTGTCCCCCGTCGCAACCGCCCCGGCCCCCGGGGCGTAGGATCCGAGAAAGGATGCGTCTCTCATCCCTGCCGCTTTTCGCGGTCGCCGCGACCCTGGGCAGCGCTTGCGCCCCGGCCGCCCCCCTCCGCGCGGTCGCGCCCGCGACGGCCACATCCGCCCCTACCCTTGCGCTAGCGCAAGCCTCTGCCGACACCCAAGGGGCCCCGAAAGCACCCCTCGTGTGGGCTCCCTTCGACGCGTCGACGTTCGCCCGCGCCAAGTCGGAGCACAAGATGGTCGTCTTGGACGGGGCCGCAGAGTGGTGCCACTGGTGCCACGTCATGGAGGCGACGACCTACCATGACCCCGCGGTTCGACGGCTCCTCGATGCGCACTTCATCGCCGCGAAGGTGGACATCGACGCGCGACCGGACATCGAGGAGCGGTACGCCGAGTACGGATGGCCCGCGACGGTGCTCTTCTCGTCGGACGGGGCGGAGCTCGGGAAGTATCGCGGGTACATCGCGCCGGAGGCGTTCGCCGAAATCCTGCGTGCGCTAACCGAATCGCCGCGCGAGTCGGGCGGACCGGCAGACGCGCGCGAACGCGGCGACCGCGAGAAGACCGAGCCGCGCAACGGTCCCCTCAGCGAGGAACAGCTCGAGTGGATCGAGCGGATGACGGAGCTCGAGCTAGCCGACTTTTACGACGACGAGAACGGCGGATGGGGCAAGTGGCAGAAGGCCGCCGTCGCCGTCGACAACTCTTGGGCGCTCGCCCGCGCGCGCGCAGGGGACAAGGAGGCGATGGAGCACGCGCTGTTCACGCTGGACAAGGAGCGAGCGCTCGTCGACCCGGTGTGGGGGGGGCTCTACCAGTACTCGGCCGCGAGCGACTGGGAACATCCGCACTACGAGAAGCTCATGACCTACCAGGCGGGCGCGCTCGGCAACTACGCTGAGGTTTACGCGCTCACCCACGACGCAAAGTGGCTCGGCGTGGCGCGGGCAATGCGGAGCTACATCGAGGCGTTTCTCATGGGTCCCGAAGGGGGGTTCTATGCGACGCAGGACGCCGACCTGAACGCGCACGAGCCGGGCAAGCGCTTCGCGACGGGCCACGAGTACTACGCGATGGACGACGCTCATCGGCGCGCGCTGGGGATTCCACGAGTCGACAGTCACGAGTACGGCAAAGAGAACGGGCTCGCGATCGCGGCGTACGTGAGCTTCTTCGAAGCGACGGGAGACGCGAGCGCGCTCGCCGCGGCAGAGCGGGCGGCAAAGCGCATGCTCGCGACGCACGGTACCGCGCGCGGCGGGATCACGCATGATGCGGTGGAGCGACACGCGGCGATCCTGCACCTAGCGGACAACGCAGCCTTCGGCTTCGCGCTGATGCGACTATGGGAGGTCGCCGGAGCCGGAAAGGACGAGTACCTCGCGGCCGCCGTAAAGCTTGCCGACTTCCTCGTACGCGACCTCGCCGACGCCGAGCACGGCGGATTCTTCGCAAGCGGGGCGGATCCGGACGCGGTCGGAGTCTTCGCGATCCGGAGGAAGCCGTTCGAGGACAACGTGATGGCGGTTCGGTTCCTGGCGCGCCTCGCGCGAGCTCAGACGGGAGACTCGCGCACCGCGACGACGAGAGCGATCGCGAGCGCGCTACGGGCGATCGCGACGCCCGAGGCGATCAAGGGGCGCGGGCGCGTTCTCGGCGATTTCCTCCTCGCGCTCGAAGAGACGCGCGGCGTGCGCTGAGCGGGCTTCGCCCACGCGCAGTCAGTGCGTGCGGTTCGCCTGCATCAGCATCGTCGACACGGTCTGTCCCCCTTTGACGACCTCCACCTTTACGGGTGGGCCTGGGAGGGTGCGCGCGAACCAGTACGTCCTTACTTCGTCCCCCTGCGTAACGACGTAGCGCATGACGTCGAACGTACCGGCGGAGGTGGAGAGCGACTCGTTGGAGATCGTCGTCGCCGCGGAGGGAAAGTGCGCGTGCTCATGGAGCTCCGTCCACTTCGCTGTCTGGTGCGTGGGGGAGCCGATGGGGTTCCCCGCGAGATCGAAGGCCGTGGTCGCGATGCTCACGGTGTCGTTGTCGACCGGGGTGAAGGCCCAGCTCTCGACGCGCGGGGGAGAGCCCGCTTTCTCGATTCGGTACTCGATCACGCGACCGAAGGGGCACCCGGCGCGAATCTCCGACACCGAGAAGGGGTAAGGAGCGGCGACGCTAGCGGTCTCCACCGGGGGCGGAGGCTTGGCGCCGCCGCACCCCCATGCAAGGACGAGAACGCCTGGTAACGCGGCGAGCGCGCACGCAAGAGAGAGGGGGGGGAGGATGCGGGGCAAGCTCGGCAAGCGGATCTGCACGCGGGCGAGCATAGCGCGACCCGCAGAAAACGACCCAATCCCCCCGAAGATTGCCCGCCTGCGCGACCCAGGTTACGCAATCATTACGTGAGCACCACGTGAGTCGCTCCTCGAAGCCCCCTACCCCGGATAGCCCGGACGACGATCGCCCCACCATCGTACCCCCGTACGACGTGGAGGAGATGGCGCGACGGGCGCGCTCGTCGGCACCGGTACCGAGCGCCGCGGAGTCCGAGCCTCCGGACAACGAGACCCCGACTGTGATCCCGCCGGGGGGCCCGGAGACCTTCCGCGCGCAGGCGCGCACCCTCAGCAACGAGCAGGAGCTCGAAGCGGCGCGGCTCGCGTCGATGAGAGGCTCACAGCCACCCAGCAGCAGACCGGCCTTCACCGCGCGCTGGTCTACGTCCCCGGCGCCGCGAGATCGTCCGGGCGACGATCCGGTGATCGAGATCATCGACAGCAGCGGCCAGGTGGAAGAAGCGCGCCTAGACCCGATCGACGAAGCGCGCGTTCTCGCCGACAGCGGAGACGAAGCCTCGGCGCTCGCGATCCTCGAAGAGGTCCTCCGGAGCGCGCCGTCGAACGCCCCGGCGAGGCAGCTCGCGGAGGACTGCGAGCGCATCCTCGGAGCCAAGTACATCGCGCAGCTCGGCTCGCTCGAGCGCATTCCCAAGATCGCCGTCCCCCTCGAGCGCCTCGTCTCCCTCTCGCTCGATCACCGCGCGGGGTTCTTGCTTTCCCTCGTCGACGGGATCTCGAGCCTCGCGCTCATCCTCGATCTCAGCGGGATGTCGTCGAGCGAGGTGCTGGGGACGTTCGTCGTGTTGAAGGAACGCGGGATCATCACACTCCGCTAGGAGCGCGCGAGCCTGCGTGCGCTACTGCGACGGGCAGCTCGTCGGCGCGAGCGACTGACTGCACTGTGTGAGGATCGACTGCGGCACCGTCGTGTGCGCCGCGATCGTCGGCGGCGTCATGAACGGCGGGTTCTGGAAATCGAACATCTCGAAAGGGGGAGTCGCGTTCGCGTCGCGCGCGGTGAGCGCCGGCAGACCGAACTTTGCCTCGATGAACCGCGTGATCGACGTGTGATCGTGCACGGTGTGTGACGCAAAGTGCGCCTTCGCGTACGGCGACACGACGATGAACGGCACGCGGAAGCCGGTCGTATTGAACGCCCCCGGGAGCGAATTACCGCTCCCGTCGTGGGGCGGATAGCCGTCCGGCTCGCAGGCGGGCGCGGGGGGGACGTGATCCGCGATCCCCCCATTTTCGTCGTACGTGATGAAGACGGCGGTGTCCGCCCACGAGCTCGACGCCCAGAGCGCTCGGATGATCGCCTCCACCACCTGCCCGCCGATCCCCGGCAGATCGGAGGGCCCCTCGTCGGACGTCTCCGTCACCTCGTCCCCCATCATGAAAGACACGTCGGGGAGCGTCCCCTTTTGGATGTCGGCGAAGAGCGTGCAGTCGGCCGTCCCATAGTGGGCGATCGTCGTCGGGTTGAAGCCGAAGTTCGGGAAGAACTCCTCCATGTGGGGGCCGTCGGTGTAGTCCTTCCAGGTGTGGCCGCCGGCCACGAGCAGGTTGAAGATCTGCGGCGCCGGGTTGGCGACGGTGTCGAGCGTGCAGGCGGAATTGTCGCCGATGCCGAACGACGTCGCGGCCATGAGGAAATAGCGGTTCGGCCACGTGGAGCTGAGGACCGAGCAGAAGTAGCGGTCCCCGACGGAGAACGTGCTCGCGAGCGCGTAGTAGAACGGGATCACAGTGTCGTCCTCGTAGAAGAACGTCCGCTCTCCATCCGGGTTGTTCGTGATGACGAAGTTGTCGTTCTTCCCGTTGTCCCAGTCGTTGTGCTGGTTCTCCCAGCTGTGGCCCACGCCGTAGCAATACTCGTCGTCGGGGTGCGGCACGATGATGCCCCCGTCGCCGTCGGGGTTGGACCAGCCGGGCGGGAGTACGTCGAGCTGGTTCGAGTTGGAGAAGCCCGAGCCGGGAACGCCCGCGTCGACGGTCGGGGGGCTCCCCGCGTCGTTGGTCGGTGCTCCGCCGTCCTCCCCGCCGTCGTCGCCGGCGGCGTCGGTCGCGGCGTCGGCGGTGGTGCCCGAGTCGGTCACCACGCCCCCGTCGGGCACAACGGTGAAGTCGCCGGGCTGGTAGTAGCCCTGCGCGACCAGGCGCCCGAGGTAGTGATCGAACGAACGGTTCTCCTGCATGATCACGATGATGTGCTTGATCGGTATGTCCGACCCGAGCGGGTACTCGTTGCCGATCGTCTGCGCCGGCCACGCCCCTGCCTCGAACGCGCAGGCCTGGCGCATGGGGGCGAGGATCGCCTCTCCAGCGTCGCGTGAAATGTTGGGCGGAGCGAGCAGCTCGTCAGCGGCGTCCTCGCCGTTCGCGTCCTCGGTCCCGGCGTCCTCGGAGACCATGGCGTCCCCCCCGTCGTGGCCCCCAGGCTGGACGGGGCTCGCGGTGTTCGACCCGCACGCCGACGCGAGCGCCATCAACAGGGCGACGCTGATAAGGATCGCGAAGAGGAGCGCCCTGGCTCGGGGGCCTGAAGTCATGCGGATCTCTTAGCTGATGGCGGCACCGGTCAAGGTCTCTGTCGCATTACGACGCATTGACGGAACCGGCAGCCGGATCGCGGCAGCCTCCTCTCTAACCAGCCGGGCGAAGTCGCGCGCGAGGGCACGCTCGTGCTCGATCGCGGGGTGCCCCGAGACCCGGCGTACCGTGGGATGAACCATCGCGGGCTCCATCGTCTCGAGCACGGCCACGGCGCGCTCGAGCGTGCGCGTCACACGACGCAGCTCGGCGGGTGAGATGCGCTCGATTCCCCAGCGCAGTATCTCCCACGCGAGCGCGGCATGCCGTGTCTCGTCGGCTGCGATACCCCGTAGCGTTCGCCTGACGCGCGCGTCGAGCGCGCGCTCCGCTTGCCAAGTGGCGAGGAGCGCGCCGAACGTCTCCTTCACGCACCCCTCGATCACGTCGTCCTCGAGGAGCTCCACGAGCGTCGGCGGCGCGACCCGGCGGACGCGCGGCCGCGACGTCACGCCGCCGAAGCGCCGCGCGAGCCGCGTCGCCGCACGGGCGTGTCGCTGCTCGTCACGGACAAAGCGTGCCGCCGCGCGCGCGAGGCGTGGCGGAGCGCCGAGCTGCGCGAGCCATCGATCGAGATCGCGGAACGCCCGCACGGACGCTGACTCGAGGTGCGCCATCTTCGCGAAGTAGTCCCCCACCGGCGTGCGCCTCATCGAACGGGGTGGACGGAGGCCGAGCGGGCGCCTCCCGGTGATCCCCTGGCAGCTGATGCATTCGACGATCGTGGCGCCGTCGAGGAGATCCCCCGCGTCATTGCACGAGACCGGAGAGAGCTGGCAAAAGAGGAAGTAGCCCGACTGGCACGGGCCTACGCACGTCGCGAGATCGATGTAGCACCCCTGAAGCTGCGCGGTCGCAGGGAGTCCGCACGGCATGTACTCAAAGGAGACGCAGCCGTCCGAGGTCCCCTCGATGAACGCGCCGTCGATCGCCACGGCGCCGCATGCGTCTGCGATCCCCTCGCCTCCGTCGGGCTCCGGAGCGCTGTCCACGGCCGTCAGCGTTGCGTCGGCGTCGGCTCCCGCGTCCGCGCCGGGACCTACCGCGACAGCATCGCCCAACGAGGCGTCCCCCTCCGGCGGCGGCAGCGTCGCGTCGGTGGCGGTGTCGTCCGTCGCCGCCGCAGAGTGGCACGCCGCCGTACACACGAGCGGCGACGCCAGCACCGACATCACGATTCGTCGAAACGAACGTCCTAAGCGAAGCTCGCGTGAGCGCATCGAATACGTCTTACGTCTTACGCTACCTCCATCTGCCGCGCGACCCGCTCGGCGACTTGGGCCCCCATGAAACGCTTCACCAGGTGGAGGCCCAGGTCGATTCCGCTCGTCACCCCCGCGGCCGTCACGACGTCCCCCTCGTCGACGACCCGCGCCGAGGCCGCGACCGCTCCGTACTCGGCGAGGCGGTCCATGGCCGAAGCGTGGGTGGTGGCCCGCCGCCCTCGCAACCGCCCGGCGGCCCCCAGGAGGAGCGCCCCTGTGCAGACGGAGGCCGCGAGACGGCTCGCCGGAAAGCTGGCGAGCCAGTCGACGATCTCACGATCTTTCACCAGCTCCCGCGCAGCCAGCCCCCCCGGCACGACGAGCACGTCGAGCTCCGCCAGCGACGGTCGCACGCGGGTCACGCGGAGCTCGGCCTCCGCCCCGCGCCATACGTCTGCGTGCGCCGCCACGACAACGCAGCACGACGTCTCGTCGAATCCCATCGAAGCGATCCGCGATACCGCGTCGAGCGGCGCGACCAGGTCGAGGAGCGTCATCCCCGCGAACGCCACGAAACCAAAACGAGTCCCTGTCACCCCGTCGGGAACGCGGTCGAGGTCGCGCGCAAAAGCCTCGGCGTCGTACACCTCGGCGACCGCATCGCGAGGCACGCTCCCGTGGACATGCGGCATCGGCCCGCGGGGGGTCTCCGCCAGGCGCACCGTCGCGCCTAGGCGCCGCGGGTCGATCCGCACGATGAGCCGCGCGCGACCCGGAGGGAGATAGAGGCGCGCGCTCTCGAGCGCCTGGTCACGGAAGGACGCGTGGATAAAGTCCGCTCCGTCGCCGTGCGCGTCTACGGCCCTGTACGGCGCGTCGCCACGCGACCGCTCCCACGCTTCGCGCGTGACCGCGTGGTACAGCCACCGCAGCGCCGGCGCGCTCACGGCGTGCGAACTCGGTCGAGCGCGCCGTCGCCGAAGAGCATGCCGAAGACATGCCGTGCTCCGCGCGCGAGAGCAAGCGCTCGGTGCGGCTCGGTGCGAAAGAGCGCTGAACTATGCGAGACTCGCCGGCCATGAGCGTCAGCAACATCTGCGTCACGGGCGGTGCCGGATACATCGGATCGCACATGGTGCGAGTCCTCTTGCGGGCAGGACACGGCGTCGTCGTGATCGATGACCTCTCCGCCGGGCACGCAGATTCCCTCCCCCCGGGCGTGCCGTTCGTGCGCGCCGACGTGCGCGACGCTGCAGTAGTGGTGCGAACGCTCCGCGAGCACCACGTGGACGCGGTCTTTCATTTCGCGTCGCGGATCCAGGTCGGCGAGTCGGTCGTGAACCCGCGACTGTACTGGCGCGACAACCTTGCGGCGGGCGTCGCAGTCGTCGAAGCAGTGCTCGACGCGGGGGTGAAGCGGTTCGTGCTCTCGTCCACCGCCGCCGTGTACGGCGATCCCGTCCGCGTCCCGCTCGACGAGGACCACCCGACCGTCCCGGTGAACCCGTACGGCGCGACGAAGCTGGTCCTCGAGCAGATGCTCACCGACTACGCACGCGCCTACGGCCTTTCGTACGCTGCCCTGCGCTACTTCAACGCCGCGGGGGCCGACGTCGCGGCGGGCATCGGCGAGCGGCACGATCCCGAGACGCATCTCATCCCGATCGTCCTCGAAGCGGCCCTCGGCAAGCGCCCTCACGTGACGATCTTCGGCGACGACTGGGACACCCCCGACGGGACGTGCGTGAGGGATTACATCCACGTGACCGATCTCGCGGAGGCGCACCTCGCCGCGCTCACGCACCTCGCGCGGGGCGGTGAAGGGCACGCTTTCAACCTCGGCACCGGTCAGGGGCACTCGGTGCGCGAGGTGATCGCGTCGGTGAAGCGGGTCACGGGGCGAGACGTGCCGGTCGTGATCGGCCCGCGTCGCGCGGGGGACGCGCCGGTGCTGGTTGCCGCGGTCGACCGCGCCCGGCGCGTGCTCGGGTGGGAGGCGAAGCGGGCGTCGCTCGACGAAATCGTGAGCGACGCCTGGAAATGGCACTCGTCTCGCGCCTGACACTTTTGGCGCGACGGAGCTAGGGGTGCGGCCAGACGTCGGCGCCCAGCCAGAACCCGTTCGCGTTCGGCGACGACACCGGGTTCGACCCGATCGTCGTGACGACGTTCGTCGCCGACACCTCGACGACGCTGATCGCGACGCCGCCGTCCGTCGTCGTCGTCGTCGCCGGCCCAAGGAGCCCCTTCCCGTCCCACGCGTACGTATCGGGAGCGTTGGTGATCGCCGTGCCGAGCGTCTTCGTCGTCGGATCCCAGGCGTTGGTCGCTCCGCCGAACGAGACGAAGGCGTCATGCACGTCCACGTAGATCAGCGCGCCAGGGAAGCCCTGACTCGTCGCGTTGAAGAGCACCGTCGAGGTCCCGGTGCCGAGATCGATCTGCTCGATCAAGCGCCCCTCGATTGAGCCCCCTGCGTCGTCGGCTGCGTCGGGCGGCTCGGTGCACCCCGCGCTCGAGATGAGGAGCCGCTCGTTTGCTGCGTCGAAGACCGCGGACACGGGGTCGTACCCGGTCAGCGTGTACGTATGGCCGGCCGAGAGCGCGCCGGTCGTCGTGTCGATCGCCACGACCGTGCTCGTGAGCCCCGGCACGCACATGAGCTCGTAGTTCGGCGCGGTGATCGTGTACTCGTCGATGTTTCCGAGGACGAGCCACACGAGCTTCGTCGAAGGGTCGTAGAACGCTGCTGTGTCCTCGACGCTCCCGTCCGGATCGGCCGCTTGCTGGAGAGACGAGAGATCGATCGTCGACGACGGCGCTCCCCCGTCCGCAGTCTTCGTCGTATCGAGGACGGCGACGTGGTCACGGTTGTACAGCGCGACGTAGGCGGCGGCGCCCGTCTCTGCGACGGAATAGGGATCGGAGTACGAGTATCCGCCGTCCTGGGGCGTCGACGCGACGCTCCAGGAGCTCGTGGGAATCCACGGCTGCGCGGGGTTCATCCTCATCACGATGTCGCCGTTCTCCTCGAGAACCCACGGCGCGAGCGAGGTCGACATGTTGGTCCCGCCGGCGAAGCCCGCAGCGTACTGCAGGTAGCCGACCTCCTTCTTCTGCGTCGTGTCGAACGCGCCGAGCTCGACCTCGTCGACCTGCTGGCTGTTCGGGAACTCGTAAGAGAGGAGCAGATACTGGTCCGAGGCGTCCGCCGCGTCGGAGGGGGAGTCGTTCGGCGCATCGAGCGGCGCGGCGGAGTCAGTCGTCGAGGAGTCTACGGGGGGGGACGGGGCGTCGGTCCCGCCGTCGCTCGACGATACGGTCGCATCCCCACCGGCGTCCTCGCCGAGCGGGACCGTGTTGTCGTCACCCGTGCAACCGGCGAGCCCGAGCGGGCCGAGGAGCGCGAGCGACGCGAGGGAGGTGAACGAAGCGAGCGATACAGCAACCTTGCGCATGAAGCCTCCAAGGCACCGGCTTGCCCGCCGGCCACTCGAAGAAATCGCCCATCCAATAGAAGACAACGGAGGGGCGACTATTTGGGAACCGCGCGTGGCCCGGTCTCCGGGCTGCCGGATCGTCCTCCCCCGGGCCCTTCCCAGGCGTGGCGCGCCCAGTGGATCTGCCCGAGCTCGTCCCCGGTCACCGTGGCGGGAGCCGCGCCGGATTTACACCGGCTTCCCATGTGCTCGCGCCCCCTCCGGAGAGGGTCGCGCGAGCACGACCACGCGCGAGCGGCTCTCCGGAGCGCGGAATGCGCCACGGGTCACCGCGAGAGGTGCCGTACTCGATGGCGCGTGCGGGCGTCAACCGCCGAGCCTGGCGCGCACCCTATCGAGGAGGACATCCGCGAGCGCCGTCTTCCCCATCGTCCCCAGCTCCTCCGCCCCGGTCGCGCTCACGAGGGTCGCTCGGTTCTCGTCGGTCCCTAGCGCCTCGTGCGCCTCGTTCGCGACGACGACGTCGCACTTCTTCGCCTCGAGCTTCCCGCGCGCGTACGCGAGGAGCGCGCCGCCGGTCTTCGTCTCGAGGGCGAACCCGACCAGCACCGGCCGCTTCTTCCGGCCGCGCTTCGCGCCGATCTCGGCGAGCAGATCCGGGTTTTGCACGAGCGCGATCGACGCGCGCTCCGCCCCGCTCTCTGGTTTCTTGAGCTTCGTCGCGCTCTTCTCCTTGGGCCGGTAGTCCGCCACTGCCGCCGCCATCACGAGCGCGTCGGCCCCCGAGAGATCCTTGCCGAGCGTCTTCGCGAGAGCGCGTTGCATCTCGATGGCCCCGCGCACGTCGACCCGCTTCACCCCGTGCGGCGTCGCGAGAGACACGGGCCCCGCGATGAGCGTCACCCGCGCCCCGCGCGCCGCGGCCCTCTCCGCGATCGCGAACCCCATCTTCCCGCTCGAGCGGTTCCCAAGAAAGCGCACCGGATCGAGATCCTCCACCGTCGGCCCCGCCGTCACGACGACGTGCGCTCCGTCGAGATCGCGCGCCCCCGCGAGCGCGCTTTCAATCGCGGTCGCGATCGCCCCCGGCTCGCTCATCCGCCCGAGCCCGGACTCGCCCGACGCGACCGCCCCGTCCACGGGGCCGATCATCCGGACGCGTCCCTGCCGCGCCAGCTCGACTACGTTCCGCTGCGTCGCCGGGTGCGCCCACATGCGCGGATGCATCGCGGGGGCCGCGAGCACGGGGACGTCGCGCGCGCAGAGGACGAGCGCACAGACCAGATCGTCGGCGCGTCCCCCCGCGAGCCGCGCGAGGATGTCCGCGGTCGCAGGGACGATCGCGATCGCGTCGACCTGGCTCGCGATCGCGACGTGCATTTCCCCGGAGAAACCCGGGTCCCACATGTCGCTCGCGACCGCCTCGCCGCAGACGCCGGTGAGCGTCACGGGGCCGATGAACCGCGCCGCGCTCGCCGTCATGACCGGGATGACGCGCGCCCCGGCCTTCATGAGGAGGCGAGCGACCTCGACGGCCTTGTACGCGGCGATGCTTCCGGTGACCGCCAGGGCGATCGTGCGGCCACGTAGGAGCATGGGAGGAGCGTAGAGGCGCGGGGCGAATCCGTCGAGCCGGCTTGCTCGCCACACCCCCTCGTGTTAACCCGCCCCTCCCTCATGGGCCTCTCCATCGGCATCGTCGGCCTCCCGAACGTCGGCAAATCGACCCTCTTCAACGCCCTCTCCAGCGCCAAGGCCGAGGCGGCGAACTACCCCTTTTGCACGATCGAGCCGAACGTCGGCGTCGTGGCCGTCCCGGACCCGCGTCTCCAGGCGCTCGACGGCGTCGTCCACGCGGAGAAGATCGTCCCGACGGCGATCAACTTCGTGGACATCGCCGGGCTCGTCCGCGGCGCGAGCAAAGGGGAAGGGCTAGGAAACCAGTTTCTGTCCCACATCCGCGAGTGCGACGCGATCGTGCAGGTCGCGCGCTGCTTCGATGATCCGAACGTCATCCACGTCGAAAACCGCGTCGACCCGGTGGGGGACATCGCGACGGTCACGACCGAGCTGTGCCTGAAGGACCTCGACACAGTGTCCAAGCGCGGGGAGCGGGCGCGCAAGC
>JBKQKP010000060.1:0-8994 GCA_052147435.1 Polyangiaceae bacterium
AACCACTGGTGCGCGAGCTCGTGCGCGATCAGATCGTCCGAGGTGACGTCGATCGCGGCCCGCTCGTCGAGGAGGATGTGCTCGTACATCGTCGTCGCCGTGGTGTTCTCCATCCCGCCGAAGATGAAGTCGCTCACGACGACCTGCGCGTACTTGTTCCAGGGGTACGGCGTGCCGGTGATCGTGCCGAAGTACTCGACCATGTTCGGCGTCCGCGCGAACGTGCGGAGCCCCTCTTCGAGGCGCCCTCGCGGGACGAGGTACGAGAGCGGCACGGTATCGCGCGCGGCGGCCTTCGCGCCTTTCGCGCCCGCCCCACTCACCGGCCCGCCGCGCCGCGCGTTCTCCTCGACCTCGTCGAACTCCCCCGCGACGAGCGTGAGGAGGTAGCTCGGGTGCGGCGCGTCCATCTTCCAGTGAAAGCGCCACGCGCCTTTCTTCGGCGTCGTCTTCGAGACGAGCGCGCCGTTCGACAGGACGCTCCACCCGTTCGGGACGCGGACGGCGATCTCCGTCGTCATCTTCACGTGCGGCTTGTCGATGCACGGAATGAAGTAGCGCGCGTCCTCCTCCTGGCACTGGCTCCAGACCTGGCGCGGCCGATCAGGGACGTGCTCGTCGGGCTCGAGGAAGTAGAGGCCACGCCGCGGGGTGGCGCCGTACGCGATCGTGAGAACGGCGCGCTCTTTCCCCAGGGGGATCGCGACGGTGATCGTGCGCCCGTCGTACCGGTAGTCGGCGCGCGCACCGTCGAGGCGAACGCTCCGGAGATCGAACGCGATCGCGTCGAGCTGCACCTCATCGGCTTCGGGATCGACCCGGTGGAGGTGGAGTGTGGCGGCGCCGAAGACGCTCTTTTTCGCGATATCGAGGGCGAGGTCGATCGCGAGGTGCGCGACCTGGAACGGGCGATCGCGCTCGAAGTGCCGGGGGGAGTGGGGGAAGGCGAAGGGGCGCGCCGAGGAGGCGCCGGCTTCGTGGTGACACGCGGCGGCGCCGCAGCGGGCGTGCAGGCGGTGGGCGACGGACATGCGGCGGGAGGGGAGCTTCGCAGAGGGGGCGAGGCGAATGGAAGCTGGATGTTGGGGGGCGGCGGTGGAGGGCTTCCGTTGAAGGCGGAAACAGCGTCGGTTCTCCCCGAGGACGGGGTGCTAGCGTGTGCCGTCGTGCCGGAGGACCACGCGCAGAAGGAGCGCGCCGCCGCCTGGCTGCGTGCCCACCACGAGCCGATCGACGACGGCGCGGCGCTCGCGTTTCACGTGCGGGCCGCGTGGGGGCTCGAGCGCGCTCTCGCCCTCCTTCGAGAGGCGGATGTGCCTGCCCTCGTGGTCAAAGGGGCCGTGCTCGCGCACCTGCTCTACGAGAGCCCGATCGAGCGCCCGATCCTCGACGTCGACCTCCGCGTGCGGGGGGGCGATCTCGCGCGCGCAGTCCGCGCGATCCTCGCGGCGCCGAACGCGCACATCAAGGTCTCGTCTTCCGTGTACCGGAACGCCGTCCTCTCCCTTCGAGGGGTCGAGATCGACCTCGAGACGACGATCGGGCCGCGGTTCCTGTGCGCGGTTGGCGTCGCGGAGATGCTCGGGCGCGCGGAGGAGGCGGTCGAGCCGCTCGGGTTTCGACACCTGCGACCCGAGATCCACGACCACACGCTCCTCCTGGCGATCAACGTCTTCAAAGACCATGCGCTCGCGTCGGCCCCGACGGCCGAGGATCTCGTCCGGATCGTGCGACTCCCGGGCTTCCGCGTCGAGACGCTGTCCGAGCGCGCGCGCGCGGCGGGGTGCACGACGCTCGTTCACGTCGTGGCTCGGCACCTCGCGAAGACGCGCGGCGATGAGCGCTGGACGGAGATCGCCGCCGCGATCGAGCCGGCGCGACCCGCGTATGCCGAACGGACGCTACGCGCGCTGGGGAACGAGAAGGAGACGATCGTCCACCGAATCGAGCTGCGCGCCGCCCCCGACAGTCGGCTCCGGCAGATTGCCGCGGTGGTCGCCGGGGGCGTGTACGAGGCGGGCAAGACGCTCCACTACCTCCGCGGCAACTGACCGGGCAATCGCCATGGCAATCGGCTTCGCACGGCGCTATTGGAGCGGGGTGACGGAGCCCGATTACCTCATCGCGGGGCTGCGCGTTCGCCTCGACGACTCTGACGGGGCGACGCGCGAGCAGTTCGCCGCGCGTCTTCCGGAGTTTCAAATCGAGCGAGATGGGGAGGCCGAGGTGGTTCTTGCCGCGGAGGCGCAAGACACGGAAGTCTCCCCGAACCTCGCCAACCAAGGGGTGCTCACGGCGCGCGAGCCTGGCCTCGTCAGGATTCGGCGGATCGATTTCGAGGGGGCCTGGGACTCCGCGCGCCGGCGAGCCACCTGCCTCTATATGGGTCCCTTTCCGGCGCTCAACTCATTCCTCCGGATCATTTGCTCTTATGCCTTGCTCGAGCGAGGCGGCGTCCTCCTCCATGCGTCGAGCGTCGTCTCCAACGGGCGGGCGTTCGCGTTCGTCGGCCCTTCCGGGGCCGGGAAGACGACGATGGCGCGGCTCGCCGCCCCCCGGGCCGTCCTTTCGGACGAAGTGACCGCCGTTCGCCCGCGCGGCTCCCGGCCCGCGACCGAGCCCGCGTTCGACTGTTTCCCGACCCCGTTCTGGGGCGACATGGTGAGGGAGCGGGCTGGTTCGGCGGCGCCGCTCGCCTTCATCGGATTCCCCGTTCACGCCGACTCAGGCGAGGCGCGCCTGCGCGAAGCGACGCCCGACGATGCCTTCTCGCGCCTCCTTCACGGCGTGTTTGCGTTCGATCTCAGCAGAAATGAAAAGGCTAGCGTGCTCGAGGCCGCCGCTGCTATCGTTCGGGCCGTTCCCTGCGCTCACGTCGAATACCCGTTGGACCGCCCGCCTTGGGATCTTCTCGATGCTTTCCCTGCGTCTTCGTAGCGACTCGGTAGCCTGGCGGGCGTTCAAAGAGGGGGAGGGAACGCTCGTCCACCTCGACCGGGACGAGATCCATTCGCTGAATGCTACGGGGGCAGTGCTCATCAAAAGGTTGAAGGCGGGGGCGACCACGGAAGAGCTGGCAGAGGCTCTTTGTAAAGAGTTTGAAGTAGATCGGGAGACGGCAATGCGCGATGCGACAGCGTTCGTCGAGCGCCTGCGCGAGTCCGATCTCGTCGAAGAAGTGGATGGCTGAGGGGTTATAGGAGCGGCGTATGGCAAGCGAAGAGAAAGACACCGAGCAGGCGCAGGCAGCCCCTCCGAGCGACCCACTGGAGTCGATCGGGATCTCGCGGCGCCGCCTGGCGTATGCGGCACCGGCGATCCTCTTGTCGCGCAAGATGATCTACCGCGCGACAGCGTGCGGGAAGCAACCGGGCGTGTGCAGGTCCAATCGAAGGGCCTCATGACGGCCGCCGTCGAGGCGCACCCCTACCTCGACCTCCTGTCCCAATCCGAGGAGGCGGCGAGGCCGCTGGTCGCGCACCTCGAGCTCACGCACGCTTGCAACGAAGACTGTGAGCATTGCTACCTCGACCTTCTTCCCGACAAGAAGATCGGCGCGCTCGATACGTCGGAGTGGAAGCGCATTTTCGACGAGCTGGCCGAAGAGGGGTGCCTCTTCCTGACGTTCTCCGGCGGCGAGGTGCTCGTCCGCCGCGACTGGGAGGAGCTCGCGCGCTACGCCCGCTCGCTCGGTTTTGCACTTCGCCTCTTCACGAATGCCTCGCTCGTCACCGAGCAGGTCGCCGATCGGATCGCCGCGGTGAAGCCGATGCAGATCGACGTCAGCTTGCTCGGCGGCACGGCAGCGACGCACGACGCGATCACCCGCCGTCGGGGCTCGTTCGAGAAGACGCTCGCGGGGGTGAGGCGGCTTCGCGCCCGCGGGCTGCGCGTCTTGCTCAAGTGCGTCGCGATGAAGAAGAACATCGCGGAGCACCCGCTCATCCTCGCGATCGGTGAGGAGCTCGGCTGCGAGGTCGCGTTCGACATGGAGGTGACTCCGAAGAACAACGGCTCGCGAGCGCCGACCGAGCTGACCGTCGAGGGGGAGGGGGCGTTCGAAGCGTCGCGCCTCGTAGGGCGGAACGTCGGAGACGACGCTGGCGATGCGGGTGACGCGGACGAGGGAAGCGACGATCCCCAGGAGAAGGAGCCGCGCGAAGTGCGGCTCGGGAGCTCCCCATGCGCCGCGGGGCACCGCTACGTCCACATCGGTCCGACGGGCGACGTCTTCCCGTGCACTTCGTGGACGAAGCCACTCGGAAACCTCCGCCGGACGAGCTTCCGCGACCTTTGGAACACCAACCCGATGCTCAAGGAAGTCCGCGCCAAGCGCGTCGCCGACTTCCCGACGTGTACACGATGCGAGCTTCTCACGGTCTGCAACCCGTGCATGGCGCTCAGCCTCCTCGAGCAGGGGAACCTGGACGGGCCTTCTCCGACGAAATGTCGTGCGACGGAGGCGCGCGCGAAGGCGCGTGGGATTGCGGGAGAGGCGGGGGGGTTCAAGGAAGGACTTTTTCCCCGAGCGGCGCATGCATTGCAGCCAAGTGATGGGCTCGTGCAGCTTCGTCGTAAGTCCGCGTAAGATGGGAAGGGTCGCGAGGTAACGCGCTTCGGACGCGCCTCGATGCGAGCGATCGTTACAGCCTGGCTCGACGAGAAGGGGGCGCAGACTCGATTTCCGCGGTCGTTGAACCGTTGCCGTCGCGCGCGCAACAGACGTTCCGCGGGCACCCGGCTTCGCGGCATTTTCGCGGCACAAGTGTCACGTGCGGACCGATGGTCACGCACGGGAGCGCGTGCTAGGTTGAAGCGGATCGTCTGTCTCGAGGGAGGTTTATCCGTGCGCAAGCATTTGCTGACAACGGGGTTGGTCGTCACGGTGATCGGGTGCGGGGTCGCGTCCAACCAAGGCAGGCTGCCTTCCACGAGCACGCCCTCCGCTAGCGCTGCCGCGACGCGCGCCGCTGCCATCCGCGACGTCCTGCGGACGCACGGAAAGGCGATCGGCGGCTCCACGTACCGCGTGGCGGGCGGCGGTCAGGACACCCCTGACTTTCGCGTCCAGCTCCAACGCATGATGCGCGAGCACCCCGCGGGCTCAACGGGCGCCGATTGGAACGTCCTCACGAGCACGCCCGTCCACTCGGCGCCCGCGACGTATACGCAACTCGGCGCGCAGGGATCGTACGACCAGCTCGCGGTCGCAGTGGACTCGACGAATTTTGCGGCCGGGGCGACCATCGGCTACGCGTCGGGCGCGGAGAACTCGGGTGCGGCCGCATCGACGTCCAGCCTCATGGTCTTTGCGGATCTCTACAACACGAACCCCGCGCTCCTTTACTACAACGGCTCGAACGTCAAGTTCGTCCCATACGGCTATCTCGACTACAGCTTCCCGACCTACGGCTCGACCGCCGTCCCACGCATCTACGGGCTTACCACGGGGGGTGACCTCTACTGTTATCAGAGCCCAGCAGCGGTCGGGAGCAGCTCGACGACCCCCGCGACCCTCGGGGCGTGCTCGAACTGGGGGGAAGCCGACCAAGCAGACAGCGGAAGCGCAGTCACCTACAGCGCGCCTTACCCCGTCTACTACTTTGGCAGCGATGTAACAAACGTCGCGAACGCCGGCGACATCGTGCGGATGTACTGGGCCGATAACAAAGACCACCTGAATTGCCTGACGCTCCAGGAAGAGTCGGCGTCCACGGCACCCGAGAAATGCAGCGCCCTCTCCGGCAAGGCCGACTTCCAAGGTGCTGCCAAGCTGGAAGCGTCACCGGTGGTCGTGAACACGATCACGGACTGGACCAACGCGACGAAGTCGACGACGGGGGACTACACCGTCTACTTCGGCGATGAAGCGGGCGTCTTCTACGAAGTTCTGGACCAGAACGACAGCACCGCCAACAACGTCAAGCAGACGAACGCTTGGTGCCTCCCCACCAACACGTCGGGGACGACATGTGAGAGTCCCACCGGACAGCAGCCATATTCGATCGTCGGCTCGCCGGCGATCTTCAACCCGGCCTCCGGCTCCGGTGCGTCGTACGTCTTCGTCGCGGGGGTTCTGAATGCCGGTGTCCCACCCTGCACGGGCACGACAGCCTGTGCGGCGCTCTTCCAGTTCCCGTTGCCGACCTCGACCACAGTCGCGAGTTGGTCGGCCCCGAGCATCGCGATACTCAACACGAACCAGACCGCGCCGATCTTCGGCGGCGTCATGTTCGACTACAACAACAACACGGCCTACGTCACGACCAACGGCACGCTCTACACCGTGGCCTTTAGTACGACCATCAGCGGAACCGCGGCGCCGACCACGCTCTTCAAGGTCCCGCGGGAGGACTTCTACATCGAAGAGACGGCGGTCGTCCCCGCCAGCTTCCCGATTGGCGGACCCTTCACGTGGGGCACCAGCAGCACCAGCTGGGTCTACACGAACAGCGGGTACGGCGGATCGACTTCGCTGACCGACACCGAGGAGTCGCTCGCTCCGAAGGCAGCCGCGTCGGGCGGGCTCGAGCAGTACGCGGGTACGACGACGACCTCCAGCCTTCAGTTCCTGCAGTCGACGAAGAGCGCCGCAGGGACAATCGCTTCGAGCGGCGCGACGGTCGACTGGAGCAACGGTAACGTCTACTTCGGGTACGACAACGGGTGGACCAGCGCAGCCACTTTCAAGGCGGGCACGGGCGGCATCGTCCAGGTCGCGCTCGGCGACGGTGGCGGCTCGAGCCCCACGTCGGGCTGGCAGTGCACGACCCCCTTTACGGCATCCGGCAGCAACTGCAATTTCAACGGCGGGAACTACTGCAGAAGCGTGGGCGACTGCACAGGTACCAACCCAACTTGCGCAAACGAGGGGACGAGCCCCGCCTATCAGTGTGAGAGCGGTTCGGGCTATTGCGACGCCGCCGCCAACTGCTCCACCTATACAGACAAGATCTGCGACCTCACGGCAGGGGACCCCACTTACGGAGTCTGCATTGGCTGCACGAAGGACTCGGACTGCACGGGCAGCGACGAGATCTGCGATCTCATCACGACGGACGCGAACTACAAGACGTGCCAGCCGTGCGACGCGTCGGACGAAGGCAAGGTCTGCACGAACGCAAAGGACTACGGGTGCGTCAACAACGGCTGCGTTCAGTGCACCGCGAGTTCCACCTGCAAAACGAACACCCCGGACACCCCGGCATGCGACACGACGGACAACACGTGCGTCGTGTGCTTCACCAGCAGCGACTGCACGAGCAGCAACGCCGGTAACCCGCACGACTACACGGTCTGCGACACGACCTCGGGCAGCGCTGCGGAGTTCACGTGCGTCCAGTGCCAGACCAATACGGACTGCACCGGCAATCCGAACGGGTCCACGTGCAACACGACGACCAACATGTGCCAGCCGTGTAGTCCAGACAACGGAACGGCGACCGCTGGAAACGGTTGTTCAAGCCAGGACCCGTACTGCAATCTTGTTGGCAGCAACACGGTCTCGTGCGGGACGTGCGGGCCCGACTTCACTTCCCAGTGCAACTACACGGCAACACCGGGACTGTGCTTGACCATCAGCACTGGAGACTTTTGCTATTGCGGCCAATCTTACGGCCAGTCTGGCGCCGGCGTGTGTCCTGGTACCTCTGTATGCACGCAGGTACCCGGTGATAGTTACGGCGTCTGCCAGTAGTTGCAGCGCGGGAACCGCTCACCGTAGCTGAGCTGTAGGGGGTCTAGTGACCGGATGAGGTGCTCCTCTTGGTTGCTAGTCCCCTGCGCCGCTGTGTGCTGGGTCCAGGCTTGCAGCTCGGAGCAAGTTTCTCCGCAGCAGTCCTCGGACGACGCCGCGGCCCCGAGTCAGGACGGGTCTCCTGCCGTGGACGCGAGTGACTCGTCGTTGTTCTCGCAAGACGCCGGCACGGAGGCGTCTCCTCCGGGGTCCGAGGACGCTCCCGCCACGGAGGATGCACCGACGATGGATGCCTCGGCAGACGCATCCGGGGAAGACGCTTCGACTGAAGACGCCAGCGATGCCGAACCCAGCGGGTTCGACGCCGCCGTGTGCGGTGCAGATGCCGGATGCGCCGACGCCGGCGTGCTCCTCTTTCGGGGCTCGAACCCTGCCTGCATATGCATGAATACGATTGCCTGCGCGTCGGACTCGGACTGCACGGTCGCAAACGGTGCCAGCCCCGGCGAAACACTCTGCGACCTCGTGCCGACGGATCCAACGTACGGCACGTGCCAGGTTTGCGCGTCCACTGTGGGGTGCGCCACACCAGACATTTGTGACGAGGTCGCCACCGATCCTCGCCTCGGAACGTGCGTACGATGCGACGCCGCAAATGCAGGCAGCTGTACCGCGACGCAGGTGTGCGACACCGTTCTGACTGACCCGGCGTTCGACACGTGCGTCCAGTGCGACTTGGCGGACTCGAGCCAGTGCACGGGCACGACCTCGATCTGCGACACGGGCGCGGGGAGCCCGAGCTTCGACGAGTGCGTACAATGCGACGCTGCACAGTCGGCATGTACTGCAGGCGTATGCGACGTGAGCGCAGGAGACACCACGTTCGACACGTGCGTGACTTGCGTCCTCCCCGGCGCGAACGATGCGGGGGCCCCGGCAAACGGCTGCACGAACCCTGTCTTCCCGTTCTGCAACGTCATGGATGGAACCGCAGGATGCGGGCAATGCACTGCGGGCAACGCGGGCACCGTGTGTCCCTCCGGAGCGTGCGTCGTAGACGGTCACTGCGCATGCTTCTCCGGCTTCAGCTGTCCCACCGGGACAACCTGCGATTCAGCAACGGACGAGTGCGAGTGATCGTCCCCGGAGCCGTTTTCGACTGCGCCATGAACGCAGTCTTTGACGCCATGAACTCCGTCTGCAGCGCCATGGTCGCGTTCTTGGCGTCCGTGGCCGTGTTCTTGAGCGCAAGGCACCCGTTCACGCCCACCATGAACATCACCTTGGCGACCTATGAA
>JBKQKP010000061.1:0-13306 GCA_052147435.1 Polyangiaceae bacterium
ACGCAAGACCGTGCCCCCCCCCCGCCGCAAAGTCGATCTCAGGAAGACGCTCTTCCTCCTGCCCAACATCATCACCCTCTCGAGCATCTTCTGCGGGTTCGACTCGATCCGTCTGAGCGCCTCCGCCAACACCGGGGACGACGACTTCTACAGGGCCTCCCTCCTCATTATCTTCGCCCTCTTCTTCGACATGCTCGACGGGAGGGTCGCCCGCCTCACCAAGACGCAGAGCGCGTTCGGGCTCCAGATCGACTCCCTCGCGGACGTGATCAGCTTCGGCGTCGCGCCGGCGATGCTCGTCTACAAGTGGTCGCTCTACCAGCTGGGCGTGCCGGGGCTCGTCGTCTCGTTTCTCTTCTGCGCCGCGGGCGCCGTGCGCCTCGCGCGGTTCAACGTGCTGTCGATGGGCGAAGGGGGGAAGCCCACGAAGCCCGGAAAGTACATCGTCGGCCTCCCCGTCCCGGGCGCGGCGGGGGTGCTCATCTCGCTCGTCATCGCGAACCACGCGATCGCCGGGGCCCTGTCCGGGCCGCGCTACCTCTGGGTCATGGTCGGGCTGACGCTGTTTCTCGCCTTCCTCCAGGTGTCCACGATCAAGTTCCGGAGCTTCAAGGATCTCAAGCTCAACGCGCGGAGCGTGGCGCTCGTGTTCTTCGCCGTGGGCTCGAGCGCGATCGTTTCGCTGCAGACGAAGCCCGCGTTCGTGCTGGTGTGGCTCCTGTCGTTCTACGTCCTCATCGGCCTCGTCGAGACCCTGCTCGCCATCCCGAAGAAGCGCCGCGACGTCGTGGACCGGCGGAGCGTGCCGCCGACCTAGGACGGAGGCGCGCCGGTGCTCGACGATCTCCACGAGCTGAGAAGCGAAGCACGCGCGGCGCTCTCCCGCGGCGACGTCGACCTCGCGCTGAAGACGCTCCTCGAGGCCGCGGGGCACGCGCACGTGGCGGAGCACGAGTACTCGCCGATCGCGCGAATGCTCGGCGATGCGCTCGAAAAGAAAGGGGACGCGCGCGGGGCGCTGACCGCGCGGTGGTGCGTGGCGATGAACGACGCGACGGCCTGGCCGCTTGCCCAGAAGCTCGACGCGCAAGTGCCGCCGGTCGATCGCGCGCGGACCCTCGCGGCGATGGGGGACAACTTGACGGCCGCCCGCGAGATGGAGAACGCGGGGCTGGCGGCGTCGGCGGCGATCTACCGGGAGAAGGGGACCGATTGGCGAGGGGCGCGCGCGCTGTGGTCGCGCCTGAGCCACGTGGGGACGGGGGTGCACGCGGGCCCCGCCGACGGCGCGCACGCGCCAGGCGCGCCGCTGTCTGCGCCGGGCGAGTACATCGCGGCGCTGGTGCAGTTCAACCTCGGACGCTGCGCTCTCGCCTGCGACGACGCTCACCAGGCGCGGGACGCGTTCGTCGCCGCCGTCCGCCTGCTCGAGGAGGCGGCGGACGAGTTCGAGTCGACCGGGCTCCGCGAGCGCGCGTTCGACTGCTTCCAGGTGCTCGTCGAGATCGGCCGCGCGAGCAGACAGTTCGAGCACGTGCTCGAGGGGTACATCAACTGCATCCGGATCCTCCGCGAGGACCATCTCAAGTACTACGCGCTCCAGTACTACGAGGAGGCGGTCACCGCGGCGAAGGAGGTCAGCGAGTTCTCGGCGGCGGCCACGATCGCGCGCGAAGCGTCCGAGTATGCGCGCTCGCTCGGGATGGGGGCGGCGAGCGCACACTACGTGCTCGACCAGGCGGAGCTCTGGCGCTCGACGGCGAAGCAGCACGACGAACGGGGGGCACCCCCCGAGATCGCGGAGAACTCCCTCCTCGCGGCGATCCTGGCGTTCGGTCAAGTGGGGCAGTTCGCGCGCGTCGGCGCCCTCTACCGAGGGCTGTCGCTCATGGACCTCGAGCCGTCACGCAAGACGCACTACGCGCGCGCGTCGCACCGCTACGACGGCGTGCGCGACGAGCCGCTCAACGCCGCGCCGATCCCGGCACACTTGCGCCACGACAGCCACGTCGTCGAAGTGTGGCATGTCGATCTGGTCGAGTGGGAGCAGAAGGGGAGCGCGTCGGAGGCCTGCGCCGACGTGCTCCTCGACAAGCGCTGGCCCGATCCATTGCGTCGAAGAGCGATGCTCGCGCGGTTGACGGCGCTCGGCGTCGAGGAGCCGACCGACGCCGCACCCCCCGCGGCCGGCCCCTCGCCCCTGAGCACGGCGGCACGGCGCGTACGACTGACCGAGGAGCTCGCGCAGCTCCCTCTCTACGCGGTCCTCTCTCCGCTCGAGAAGCTCTTCGCGCGCCCCGAACGCGAAGTGCGGCTCGCAGTGCTGGCCGCGATGCAATCCCTGCACTTCAAGCGAAGCTTCGTGACCGTGACCGCGGGCCTGCGCGATCGAGACCCGGCCGTCGTGAACCAGGCGGCGCGGACGCTCGAGGATCTCGTCTTCCCGCACGCGTTCGACCCCCTGGCGCGCGTCGTCCGCGAGTCGGCGAACGAGCAGGTGCGCGCGAGCGCGCTCAGGGCGATCGCGCGGATCGACACGCCGGCGGCGGCGGAGTTCCTCCTCGGCGTGATCGAGCATGGCGCGCCGGTCGATCGGACCGCCGCGATCACGGCGTTGAAGGCATCGACGAGCAAGAGGGTCTTCCTCGAGCTGGCGAGGGGGGCGATTCGCGGCGCGAGCGACGACGTGAGGAGCGTGCTGCGAGAAGTGGTCTAGCGCGCCCCCTTCTCAGCGAACGCCCACGAGACCGCGCACCGAGTCTGCGAGTTTCTGCGCGTCGTAGCCGACGCCGTCCTTGAAGACGATCTCCACCTTCTCGACGTCGGCGACGTTCTTCGAGGGGTCCCCCTTCACGACGACGAGATCCGCGTCCTTGCCAGGCGCGATAGAGCCGATGCGATCCTGCTGCCCGAGGAAGACGGCGCCGTTCCACGACGAGATACGCAGCGCCTCTAGAGGCGTGAACCCCTCGTCGACGAGCAGCTCCACGTTCCGCTGGTCGCCGTAGCCCGCCACGACGGCGCCGTTCCCCGTGGGATCGCACCCCGTCAGCAACGTCCCGCCGGCGAGCACGAACGCCCGCTCGAACGCCATCTCCAGCTTCTCCGCCTTGACCATCACCTCGGGATGGCCTCCCACGTGGTTCGACAGAAGACGTGCGCGCGTGTCGGTCGAGAGCGCGTCGAGCACTGCCGGCGTGAGCGCCCGCCGGAACCCCGCCTCCGTGGACGTATCGAACACGACGAGCGTGGACGTGATCGCGACGTGTCGCTTGACCAGCTCCTGGATCAGCGTGGCGAGCCGAGGATCGTCGGGGCTCATGTCGGCCAGCTCCAGGAACGCTTCGCGCGCGGCGCACTCGTCGGGCTTCTTCTTCGAATAGAACTCCGTGTCGACGAAGAGACCGTGCTCGAGATTGTCGATGCCGCGCTCCGCCGCCTCGGTGAAGCCTACGGAGCACAGGTGGCCCGTGATCTTTACGTGCCGCTTGTGCGCCTCGTCCACTGCGGCCGCCAGCTCGTCGCGCGTGACGAAGTTGTAGAGCTTGAAGCTCGTCGCCCCCTCGTCCGTCCAGATGTCGACCATGCGACGGAACGCGGCGGCCCCCTTTAGGCGAGGCATCTGCTCGGTCCAGGGGACGTTCCCCTCGAGGTACGGGCCGGTGATCCAGATCTTCGGCCCCGCCACGAGGCCGTGGTCGATGTCGCGCTTGATCTCGAGATCGGTGTACGGCTCGATGCTCCCGGCCGTGCGGATCGTGGTGACGCCCCCCGCAAGGTAGAGGCGCGGGAAGCTCGTGGCCATCTCGTGGAAGACGCCCCCTCCGGCCGGGTAGAAGAGGTGCTCGTGCATCCCGACGAGACCTGGGAAGACCGTGCGCCCGGTCAGGTCGATTCGCTGCGCGCCGGGGACGTCGTGCGCGGCGATCTTCCCGTCGACGAGGGTGAGCGTCTGGTCCTCACGCGGCGCTCCCCCGGTTCCGTCGATGACGCGGACATGCTCGAGCGTCAGAGCGGGTGCGCTGAACTTGACGAACGCCTGTGCTGTCGACGGTCCGGGTTTGGCCGAAGACGACGCGGCGGGGAGGACGGCGGGAGGGGGAGCCGACGGCGCAGAGGGTGACGCGGCGGGGGACCGCGTGCCCGCGCAGGCAGCGACGGTAGCGAACGAGAGAGAGAGCAGATGCAAAGGGCGCATGAGCCGAGAGAAGCACGGCGAACCGCGCCACGTCTCACGTTCCAGGCACGGCGGACGAAACGGACGACGCTGTTTCGTTGCCGAAACGTCGCGGAGCTTTTCGATGCGAACCCGCTATAGCCCCCCGGCCCAAACGAACCGGAGACCTTCATGCGCGTTCGCTCGATTCATCTCTTTTCCTCGATCGCTCTTTCCATCACCGTCGTCGCTTGCAATGGAGACGACACGAACCCCGCCGTCAGCAGCCCCACCGACGCATCCGCCGACGGGACCACGACGTCGGGAGACTCGAGCGTCGCGTCGGTCGACGGCGCGGGCGGCGACGGCAATGTCTCGAGCCAAGACTCGGGAACGGGGACCTCGGACAGCGGGTCGCCCTCGGACGGAGGAACCACTGACTCGGGGATCGGCGGCCAGGTGCTCTTCACGACCGTTGACGTGGGCGTCGTGCCGATCGCGGTCACGATCAACCAGGGGACGGCCATCGGCGAAGGGGCCGACAACGGCGCGACGCCGGTCTCGCTGACGAACGTGGCGGCCGATCCGAACAACTCGCAGACGATCGTGAGCGCGACCGACCCCTTCGCGGCGACGGGCAGCGTCCCCGACACGGCAGCCGGTTTCTGCAACTACCCGGACGGCGGAACGCCGACGCGCGTCTCGTACGTCACCGGGGCGAAGTTCGAGGGATCGCCCGACGGCGGCGACCCGATGGTGACGATGGCGCCCTACTACTTCCCGCTCGTCTATACGACCGCCAACACGACGACGGGGAACGCATTCGGCGGCCAGCCACCGATCGTCGGCCTCTTCGACTGGCGGCCGAAGGACATCGACGAAGCGGTCGTCGCCGCCGAGTCCGACGACAACGGTCGGACCTGGTACTTCATGCAGACCGTCCTCGAGCTGAACCCGGACTACACGAACCCGAACAGCGGCGGCTACTCGGCGGCCTCGACGAACACGGGTTGCCCCGCGGCGATCACGAGCACCAACGCGAACACGACGTCGGTCAGCGGCTCGAGCGCGGACGACGGGTGGGGGCACGCCACGATCATCCAGCTCCCGGGCGCAGGCAACGCGAAGACGGGGCAGTTCCTCTACCTCCTGGATCGGAACACGAACGACATGCCGGGGACGACTACTCCGTGGGTCGACAACGCTCCGCTCCACGTCATCAACCTCACTGGGGCGTCGAACAAGTTCCCCATCTGGAACACGAACAGCACCGAACCTGGCGCGAACGACATCAAGTCGATCACGAGCGCGCTCACGAACACCCCGGATTCGGGCGCCCCGGTCGTCGTCCAGGCCACGGTCGGCTTGCTCAACCCCGACGGGATCATGGCGGTGTTCCCCACGTCGCCCACCGCCGCCGCCGGCTCGCCCGTCACGGTCATGTACGTCCAGAAGATCGTTGACGGCGACGACACGGGATCGACCGCGCTGCCGACGTCCGAGCAGTGCACGAAGGCGCCGTTCAGCGGGAAGACGAACCACGACATCTCGAACGTGCGGCTCGCGACGACCACGGACGGGATCAACTTCACCGACCTCGGCATCGTGAAGGGGCTCAACGACCCCACGACGGTCGACTACAACCAGACGCGCTGGGTGAGCCCGCGCGGCACGCTGATCGACATCTACGGCAACGGCAGCCGCTGGGGGCTCTACTTCGGCGCGGGCAACTGCCTCGACGGCGACTCCGACGCCTTCCACTTCATCGGCTACGCCGAGTCGACCGACATGATGAACTGGACCGTCTACAACGACATCAACCACCCGATCGCGTCGATCAACACGATCACGACCACCAACCAGGCCGGCGGCGCGACGGTCACGATCCCCGCCAACCCCCCCGTCTTCCCGACGGAGCCCTGGTTCGCCGAGCGCCTGTATGCCCCGACGGCGACGCAGATCGACGCGACGCACCTCAGCCTCACGTTCGCCGGATACGGCGTGCAGACCCCCAGCGCGGATCTGCTCGACTACCGGCAGGTGGGGAACGTCGTCCTCACGGTGAGCAGGGCGCTCCCCGCGGGGGTACCGAACAACATCAACGCCCACTGACCGGCGCGTCAGGTCGGGGGGCGCAAGCTCCGCGCCGACTGCGCCGGCTCGATCGTCGGCCGCGCCACGCTGTCCGAGACGAGCTGGCGCAGCTTCACGATGCTGTCCGTCTCCCCCATCACGATCAGGATCGACCCCTCGAGCAGGACGAAGTCCGGCTCGGGGTTGTAGGTGAAGACGCGACTCGCGTCGCGCACCGCGACGACGAGAACGCGCGTCTCTCGCCGGATCGGCGTGTCCTTCAGCGCGGAGCCGACGAGCGACGAGCCGGGGGGGACGCTGACCTCCTCGAGACGGAGGTTCTTGTCCTTGTCGCGGAGCATCTGGTCCAGAAATTCGTTCACCTCGGGGCGGATGCACTCGCTCGCCATCCGCCGCCCGCCGATCATCGTCGGGTTGACGACGCTCGTCGCACCCGCCTTGATCATCTTCGGCCCGGCATCGACCTCGGTCACCTTGGCCACGATGCGCGCCCCCGCGTTCAAGCTCCGCGCGCTGAGCGTCACGAAGAGGTTGTCCTTGTCGTGCGTCAGCGCCGCGACGACGCCGCGCGCGCGCTGCACGCCTGCCGCGAGGAGCACGTGGTCCTCGGTCGCGTCGCCGTGGACGTACAAGAGCTTCCCCTCGGCGAGCTCCTCGCTGATCCGCTTCAAGTGCGGTTCGTCGCGGTCGATCACCACGAACGGCGTCTTCGTCGCGAGGAGCTCCTCGACCGCGTGCTTTCCCGTCGACCCGGTCCCTGCCACCACGATGTGCCCGTTCAGGGCGTCGATCGCCTTGCGCATGCGGTTCCTCCGAAAAGCCTGCCCGATGACCCCCTCGACGAGGAGCGCGGTCACGTTGCCCTGAACGTACGCCAGCGTGCCGACCCCGCCGACGATCAGCGCGACCGTGAGCCCGCGCGCCCCCGGCACTTTCGCCATGTCGTTCAGCTCGGCGAAGCCGACCGTCGAGAGGGTGATCACCGTCATGTAGAGCGCGTCGCTCAGCGTCCACTTCCCGTGCCCGAGGAGCACGTAGCCCACCGTGCCGACGCTCACGAGCGCGAGCAGAGAGAGGAGGGCGTACAGGAGTCGGCGGATGGCGGGGTTCATGGGGGCGGGAGCTTCGTCGGATCGTACGGAGCAGCGCGCGGCGTGTCACCCGTGTCACCATGGCGGGATGAATCGACTCGTCGGGAGACGGTGCTTCGGGCCGGCGATCGCGATCGCGTTCGCGACGGCGACCCTCTCCGCCGCCGCGCCCGGGTGCAAGACGTCGACGCCGACACCGTACGACGAGGACGGCGGCGGCACGACCACGACGACCGCGACGCTGACGATCGCCTTCGCGGGGACCGGCTCGGGGACCGTGACGATCGCCTCCGACGAAACGGCCTCCGGAACGAACGACGGAGGAAGCGCGACGTGCAGCGTCGCGTGCACGGAAGAGTACCCGACCACGGCGACGGTGAACCTCACGACGACCGCAGCGGACGACTCGATCTTCGACGGATGGACCCCCGGGAGCTGCGGCGATCCGCTGTCGATGGCCGCGAGCGTCACCTGCACGGCGACGTTCAAGCTGCTCGAGCTCCCCGAGGGGGGCGCTACCGACTGACGAGGTCCGCCAGTGCGGCGCCGAGCTCCTCGAAGCGGAAGAGGAACCCGGCCCGCTCGAGCCTCGCCGGCACGGCGCGCTGGCCCGTGAGAAGCGTCTCGGCGAGACCGTCGCCCAGCGCGATCTTCAGCGCGAGCCCCGGCACGCGCATCATGCACGGCCGATGCACCGCGCCGCCGATCGCGCGCGCGAAGTCGTTCATCGTCACGGGTTTGGGCGCCGTGAGATTGAACGCGCCGTCGAAATCGGCGCTGTCGATCGCGAAGAGGATCCCGCGGACCGCGTCCTCGATGTGGATCCAGCTCAGCCACTGCCCCCCGTCGCCGAGCGGCCCCCCCGCGAAGGCCTTGAACGCGGGGAGCATCTTCGCGAGCGCTCCCCCACCCCGTCCGAGCACGATGCCGGTTCGCATGATCGCGACCCGAGCCCCCGCCCGACGCGCAGGACCGACCGCTGCTTCCCACGCCGTGCAAACCTGCGCGAGCACGTCGTCTCCGGCGGGGCCCTGCTCGTCGACCACCTCGTCGTCCTTCCGCGTCCCGTAGATCCCGACGGCAGAACCGCTGACGAAGACAGGCTTCTTCTGCGCGCGAGCGATCTCCGCCGCGAGCGCCTCGGTCGTATCCACGCGGCTCGAGCGGATCCTCGCGAGCCGCTCGGGAGTCCACCGCGCGTCGGCCACCCCTTCGCCAGCGAGCTGGACGACGGCGTCGGCGGCCTGAACCCGAGCGCTCCACGCCTCATGCGCCGACCACGCCTCGAGGATCGCCGCGGAGGGGAGCTCCGACCGAGCACGCCCGGGGTCTCGCGTGACGACGCACACCTCATCGCCACGCGCCACGAGAGCGGCCACGAGCGGTCGCCCGATGAACCCTGTTCCCCCTGCCACGACGATACGCACGACCCCTAGGATGCCACCGCTGGCCACTCGGGTTTCGACGGCATTTCGGCCCGGCGTGACGCACCGCCCCTTTTGTGCGAGGAATGCGCCCCGGATCATGCTGAAGCGCCTGCGAGCCCTCCTGTTCGGCCCGCCTAAGGACGTCCACGACGCGCACACCTTCCACAGCCTGTCTCTCGTGGCGATGCTCGCCTGGGTCGGGCTGGGCGCTGACGGGCTCTCCTCCTCGGCATACGGTCCGGACGAGGCGTTCCGGCAGCTCGTCAAAGGGGGCGATCACACCTCGCTCGCGGTCGGCCTCGCGTTCGGCACGGCGCTGACCGTCTTCATCATCTCGTACGCGTACTCCCGGATCATCGAGCACTTCCCGTCGGGCGGAGGGGGGTACGTCGTCGCCACGAAGCTCCTGGGGGAGCGGTTCGGCGTCATCAGCGGGAGCGCCCTCCTCGTCGACTACGTCCTCACGATCACGACGTCGATCGCGTCGGGGGGCGACGCCATCTTCAGCATGATCCCGCGCCAGTACCTGGGCGCCGCGGCGATGAGCGTGCCCGAAGCGGACATCGGCTCCTGGCTCGATCCCGTGCAGCGGGTGAAGGTCGCGATCGAGATCGCGGGGATCGTGGTCCTGACGCTCCTGAACATCCGCGGCGTGAAGGAGTCGGTCCAGACGATCTTGCCGATCTTCGCCGTCTTCGTCCTCACCCACGTCATCCTCTTGTCGGTCACGATCTTCGGCAACATTGGGCAGGTCGGGACGCTCGCGGCGAAGACGGCCGTGAACTACCGGCAGACCGTGGCGTCGCTCGGGTCGATGGGGGCGCTCCTCCTGTTCGTCCGCTCGTATTCGCTCGGCGGCGGCACGTACACCGGGATCGAGGCCGTCTCGAACGGCGTCCAGATCATGCGCGAGCCGAAGGTGCGCACCGCGCAGCGGACGATGGTCCTCATGGCGACCTCGCTCGCGATCACCGCCGGCGGGATCATTCTGTCGTACCTCCTCGTCCACGCGATGCCCGAAGAGGGGAGGACGATGAACGCCGTCCTCTTCGACCGCGTCGCCGGGGCGTGGCACATCGGCGATTGGCAGGTCGGGACCTGGTTCAGCAACACGGGCCTCTTCAGCGAAGCGGCGCTCCTCTTCGTCGCGGCGCAGGCGGGGTTCGTCGACGGGCCGCGCGTCATGGCGAACATGGCGGTCGATTCCTGGCTGCCGCACCGGTTCTCGGCGCTCTCCGAGCGGCTCAGCATGCAGAACGGGGTCCTCCTCATGGGGGGGACCTCGGTCGCGGCGCTCCTCTACACGCACGGCGACGTCTCGAAGCTCGTCGTCATGTACTCGATCAACGTGTTTCTCACCTTCTCGCTCTCGAACCTCGGCATGAGCCGCTTTTGGATCACCGAGCGGAAGAAGCACAAGGACTGGCTGCGACACCTGCCGGTGCACCTCGTCGGGCTCGGGCTCTGCGTGACGATCCTCATCGTCACCTGCTTCGAGAAGTTCACCGAAGGGGGGTGGCTCACGCTGGTGATAACCGGCCTCCTCGTCATGCTCTGCTTCGCGATCCGGAGCCATTACCGCCTCGTCGTCGGCGCCATCCGTCACCTCGACGTGGAGCTCCCCGATCCGCTCCAAGACGTGGAGATGGCGAGGGCCATGAGGTCCCGACCTGACGAGCCCGTCCCGCCGATCGATCCGAGGAAGCCCGTCGCGATCCTCTTCGTCGGCGGGTACGGCGGCCTCGGGCGGCACGCGCTCCTCACGCTGCTCCGGATGTTTCCGCATCACTTCAAGGGGGTCGTCTTCTGCTCGATCGCGATCATCGACTCGGGGAACTTCAAGGGGGTCGAAGAGGTCCACGACCTCGAAGCGCGCACCCGAGGGCAGCTCGAGAAGTACGTGAGGCTGGCCGCGACGATGGGGCTCCCCGCGGAGAGCGCGTTCGCGACGGGGATCGAGGTCGCCGTCGAGGCCGAGAAGCTCGGCAAAGATTTGATCGCGCGGTTCCCGCAGGGGCTCTTCGTCGCCGGGCAGCTCCTCTTCGACGAGGACTCGACGTTCAACCGGATCTTGCACAACGAGACGGCGTTCCTGATCCAGCGCCGCCTTCAACACGCCGGGATCCCCATGGTCGTGCTGCCCGTGCGCCTCACGCTGAAGAACAGGCCGCGTCTCTCGGCGCCGTCGATGGCGAAAGAACGCGACGTCGCGTGACGTCCTCCGGCGAGCCCGGACACCTTCTTCAAGATGGTCTAGGCTCGCCAGGTGAGCCTTCGTCTACGCGTGGCAAAAGGAGCGGTCGTGGCGGCGCTCGCGCTCGCGATCCCGTGCGGGGCGTCGTGCAAGCCGTCCTCGGTGGGCGAAGCCGAAGCAAAAGGGGACGTGGCCTGGCTCGACACCGAGGGGTCTCCCGCCGCGATCGACGCGCTCGGCCGGCTCGCCGACAAGGATCCCGACGCCGTGGCCGCGCTGCAGGCGCGCGCGAAGTACGACGTCGCGGCGTACATCGCCGCGTGGGGGGGGGTGAAGCGAGGGGCCAAGTGGGGGAGCAATCTTCTCCACGCCGGGCTGCAGGATCCCGCGCGGGCGGAGGTCGCGGCGTCCGCGCTCGACGGGCGCGACCCGATGATCGCGGCGTTCGTCCCGGACATCGAAGCGTCGATGGGGCGCCTCGCCGCGACCGGGGCGACGAGCACGCTCGCGGCGGTCATGGCGGCCGCGGGCCCCTCCGCGCACGACGCCGTCGTACGGCTGCTCGCCGACAAGCCCACGCGCGGCGCGATGTGCGGCGGGATCGCCGTCGCGAACGCGAGCGCTGACGCGCGCGCGACGCTCCGCTCGGTGCCGTCGGAGTCGCGCGACGCCGATACGTGCGTCGGAGCGGTGACGACGATCGCGGCGACGGACGACGTGATGTTGAAGTGGCTCGCCCAGCAGGCAGAGCCCGGGCTCCTCGGGGCGGCGAGCCGGATGACCACGCTCGACTGCCCGCGCCTCGAGCGCGTGTGGGCCGACGCGATCGCCGACCGCGGAGGGTCCCAGGCGGGGGGCCTGACGGTGCCGCTCTCGTTCGCGGTGAAGCGGTGTCCCGCGGTGCTCGACGGCGTGCTGGCCGACGCGATCAAGACGAAGCCCGACTCGCTCGCGGCGGTGGTCGGGGCGATCGATCCGTTCGCCCCCGACGACGCCTCGCTCAAGGCGACGTGCGTCGCGCTGCCGCGGGTCGCGTCGAGCGGAGCGACGGCGATCACGAAAGAGCGCGCCAGCGACGCGATCGCGCATGGATGCAAGGGGAAGATCTAGCGGGTGGGCGAGGTGGGCGATCGGGCTCGCCCTCGTCTGCGCTGTCCCCGTCGCTTCCTGCTCCACGTCGCAGACGCTCGCCTGTCCGCTTCCGGCGTCGACCGGTTGCCCCTCGCTCGACGGCGTGACGACGTTCTGTTCGTGGGGCGAGTGGGGGTGCGCGCCGCAGACCGCGTGCAGCGGGTACCTGCTCGTCGTGGACCAGACGGCCGGCGCGCGGTTCACGTACTACTACTCGGCGGCGACCGGGCAGTTCGTCGCGACGGTCGAGGAGGCATTCGGCGGCGGGAACGCGACCTGCGTTGCCGGGCCGTCGCAGTTCCAGGTGCCGACCGGCTGCGAGCCGGACACGCTCGCTGACTGCGCCCCGCCGCCGCGGGATGGGGGGATCGGACCGGGCGACGCGGCGACGGACGCGCCGTTCATCGCGCCGACGCCGTCGGGGAATCCTTCGGCGCAGCCGTTCAGCGCGGCGCCGCGCCCGAATCCGCCCTAGCGGATCAACCCATTCCCCGGGGGTGGGTTTTCGCGACTCGCTCCTTCCGCGATCGCCTTCGCTCCCTCCGCGAACGCCTTCGCTCCCTCCGCGATCGCGATAACTCCCTCCGCGAACGCCTTCGCTCCCTCCGCGATCGCGATAACTCCTTCCGCGAACGCCTTCGCTCCCTCCGCGATCGCGATAACTCCCTCCGCGATCGCCTTCGCTCCTTCCGCGATCGCGATAACTCCCTCCGCGATCGCCTTCGCTCCTTCCGCGATCGCGTTCGCGGAACGAAAAAACGTAGTTCTCCCGGTCGGTTGCAAAGAATCTTCAGTTTCTTCGTTTTCGCACAGGAGAAACCGCCCTCTCGCGACTCATTCCCAAATGAGGGACGAACGAGCGGCGCTGGTGCCGCTCCAGGCACTGCCCTCGATCAACCCTTGAAAGGAGGTGCTCATGAAATCGAGCAGCATTCCCAACAAGACAACTGTGCTGGCGCTAAACCAGAAGGCCATCCAGGGCGTGGAAACGTACCTCGCGCACGTCAAGCAATTGACGATCGCGGGGGCCACCTACGCTCCGGCTGACCTGAAGGCGACGCTCCAGGCCGAAATCGACGCGAACAACACCGCCGACGAAGGCCGAGCGCAGTACAGGCAGCAGGTGGTTGCCGCCAGAGTGGCGCGCTCGAAAGGGAGCGCCATCCGGAAGGTGCTCAAGACGTACGTCTTGAGCAACAACGGGGCGGTCGCC
>JBKQKP010000062.1:0-19909 GCA_052147435.1 Polyangiaceae bacterium
GTCCCTATGTATAGCGTACTCGACCTGCCGCGTGGGGGGGGCGGGCCGACGAGCCCGCCGCATTGACCATCTCCCGGGGACGTGGGTTGTATCTGTCTATCAGGATGGACGGATGAATACGGTCGCCGCCACAGTCAGCGCCCTTCAGCTCTTCGGCGAGCCGAGCCGAGTGCGGCTCCTCGCCCTCCTGGCGCACGAAGAGCTGAGCGTCGCCGAGCTCACGGCGGCGACGCGCCTCGCGCAATCGCGCGTGTCGACCCACCTGGGGAAGCTGCGGGAGGCGGGGGTGCTCCGCGACCGGCGCGACGGGCACTCCACCTACTACTCCCTCAACGACGGCGCGATGCCGCTCGAAGCGAAGCGCCTCTGGGAGGCCATCCAGGGGGAGATCAAGGACGCCGTCCTCGAAGGGGACCGGGAGCGGTGCGCGAAGGTCCTGCGCGCGCGCGCGCGGGGCGCCACATGGCCCGACACGGTGGCCGGCGAGATGGAGCGTCACTATTCGCCCGGGCGAACGTGGGAATCGCTCGCGCGAGGGGTCCTGGCGCTGGCCCGCTTCGGTGACGTGCTCGACGTCGGGTGCGGCGACGGGGCCGTTGCGCAGCTGATGGCGTCGCGGGCGAAGAGCGTCACCTGCCTCGATCGCAGCGAGAAGATGATCGCGGCCGCAAAGAAGAGGCTCGGGCGGGGCGACACGGTGCGCTGTGTCCTCGGCGATGCGGAGGCGCTCCCGTTCGACGATGAGTCGTTCGACCAGGTGCTCCTCTTCAATCTCCTGTCGTGCGTGGAGTCGCCGGCGAAGGTCGTGCGGGAAGCGGCGCGCGTGCTCCGAAAAGGGGGAGAGGTGGCGGTGAGCGTCGTCGGTAGCCATGCGCACGCCGCGGTCACGGCCGAGTATGGCCACCTCCACGCCGGCTTCGCCCCCGCCGCCGTTCGCCGACTGCTCGTCGCGGCCGGTCTCGAGGTCTCCGCATGCGCGATCACGTCACGCGAGAAACGCGCCCCACAGTTCGAAGTCGTCACCGCCTCTGCGCGTAAGGATTGATGCCGCCATGGACGTACTTGCCACCCTTCAAGAGCTCCTCGCTTCGCGCATCCTGATCATGGACGGCGCGATGGGGACGATGATCCAGCGCCACAAACCGACCGAAGCGGACTACCGAGGCGCCCGCTTCCGGGCGCACTCGCACGACCTGAAAGGGGACAACGACATCCTCGTCCTCACGCGCCCCGAGATCGTCCGCGGGATCCACGACGAGTACTTCGCCGCGGGGGCGGACATGGTGGAGACGAACACGTTCGCGGCGACGTCCGTCGCGCAGGCGGACTACGCGCTCGAGAGCGTCGTCTACGAGCTGAACGTCGAGGCGGCGCGCCTCGCGAAGGCGAGCGCCGCGGAGTGGACGAAGCGGACCCCGAAGAAGCCCCGCTTCGTGGCCGGGTCGATCGGCCCGATGAACCGGACGCTCTCGATCTCCCCGAGCGTGAACGACCCGGCGTTTCGCGCGGTCACGTTCGACCAGGTGCGCGCCAGCTACGCGGAGCAGGTGCGGGGGCTCATCGACGGGGGGGCCGATACGCTCCTCGTCGAGACGATCTTCGACACGCTCAACGCGAAGGCGGCGCTCGTCGCGATCGACGAAGTGTTCGCCGAGAGGGGCACTCGCCTCCCGATCATGATCTCCGTCACGATCACCGACCGGAGCGGGCGGACCCTCAGCGGCCAGACGATCGACGCCTTCTGGACGTCGGTGATGCACGCGAAGCCGCTCACCGTGGGGATCAACTGCGCCCTCGGCGCGCGCGACATGCGCCCGTACCTCGCGGAGCTCGCCGCCCTCGCGAACACGTGGGTGAGCTGCTACCCGAACGCCGGGCTCCCGAACGCCTTCGGCGAGTACGACGAGACGCCCGAGACGACCGGCGCGCTCCTGCGCGAGTTCGCCGACGCCGGCCTCGTCAACGCGCTCGGGGGGTGCTGCGGGACGACGCCGGACCACATCCGCGCGATCGCCGAGCGGGTCGAGGGGAGAAAAGCGCGCGCGATCCCGGAGACCGCGCACGAGCCGTACACACGCTACAGCGGCCTCGAGCCCCTCGTCATTCGCCCCGACTCGAACTTCATGATGATCGGCGAGCGGACGAACATCACCGGGAGCGCGAAGTTCGCGGAGCTGATCAAGAAGAGCGACTTCGGCAAGGCGGTCGAGGTCGCGCTCGATCAGGTGCGCGGCGGCGCCAACGTTCTCGACGTGAACATGGACGAAGGGATGATCGACGGCGAGGCCGCGATGACGACCTTCATGAACCTCCTCGGCGGCGAGCCGGAGGTGGCGCGGATCCCGTTCATGATCGACAGCTCGAAGTTCTCGGTCATCGAGGCCGGGCTGAAGTGCGTCCAGGGGAAGTGCGTCGTCAACTCGCTCTCGCTGAAGGAAGGGGAGGAGGACTTCGTCAAGAAGGCGAAGGTCGTGAAGCGGTTCGGTGCGGGTGTGGTCGTGATGGCGTTCGATGAGAAAGGCCAGGCCGAGACCGCAGACCGGAAGGTGGAGATCTGCAAGCGGGCCTACGCGATCTTGACGGAGAAGGTCGGCATCGAGGGGCGCGACATCATCTTCGACCCGAACATCCTCGCCATCGCGACGGGAATCGAGGAGCACAACGACTTCGCGAAGAACTACATCGAGGCCGTCCCGCGGATCAAAGCGGCGTGCCCGGGGGTCCACATCAGCGGTGGCGTCTCGAACCTCTCGTTCTCGTTCCGCGGAAACAACGTCGTGCGCGAGGCGATGCACTCGGCGTTTCTGTTCCACGCCATCAAGAGCGGCATGGACATGGGGATCGTGAACGCCGGTCAGATCGTCGTCTACGAGGACATCCCGAAGGAGCTCCTCGAGCACGTCGAGGACGTCATCTTCAACCGCCGCCCCGACGCGACCGAGCGCCTGGTGACGCTGGCGGAGCAGGTGAAAGGCAAGGGAAAGAAGAAGGAGCTCGATCTCGGCTGGCGCGAAGCGACCGTCGAGGCGCGGCTCTCGCACGCGCTGGTGCACGGGATCGTCGACTTCGTCGAGGCCGACGTCGAGGAGGCGCGGGCCCGCTCGACGCGCCCGCTCGACGTGATCGAAGGGCCGCTCATGGACGGCATGAAGGTCGTCGGCGATCTGTTCGGCGCCGGGAAGATGTTTCTCCCTCAGGTGGTGAAGAGCGCCCGCGTGATGAAGCGCGCCGTCGCGTATCTGTTGCCGTACATGGAGGCGGAGAAGGCGCGCATCGGCGACACCCGGAAGAACGGGAAGATCGTGATGGCGACCGTGAAAGGGGACGTCCACGACATCGGGAAGAACATCGTGGGGGTCGTCCTCGGCTGCAACAATTACGACGTCGTCGATCTGGGCGTCATGGTCTCTTGCGACAAGATCCTCGACGCGGCGCTGAACGAGAAGGCCGATCTCATCGGACTCTCCGGCCTCATCACGCCGAGCCTGGACGAGATGGTCCACGTGGCGAGCGAGATGGAACGCCGGGGAATGGCGCTCCCCCTCCTCATCGGCGGGGCGACGACGAGCCGCCAGCACACGGCGGTCAAGATCGCGCCCGCCTACCATGCGAGCACGGTCCACGTGCTCGACGCCTCGCGGGCGGTGGGGGTCGTCTCGTCGCTCCTCGACGAAAAGCAGAAGCAGGGCTTCGACGCGAAGAACCGCGAGGACCAGAAAATGCTCCGCGAGCTGCACGCGAGCAAACGAGCGAAGCCGATGGTGACGCTCGAGGGGGCGCGCGCGAACCGGAAGAAGATCACCTGGCGGAAGGAAGACATCTCCGTCCCGTCGTCGCTCGGTCTTCGATCGCTCACGGCGTATCCCCTCGCGGAGATCGCCAAGTACATCGACTGGACTTTCTTCTTCACGGCGTGGGAGCTCACCGGAAAGTTCCCGGACGTCCTGCAGCACGCGGAGCAGGGGGCTGCTGCACGGGATCTCTTCAAGGCGGGCAAAGAGCTGCTCGCGAAGATCGTGGACCAGAAGCTCCTCACTGCGAACGCGACGTACGGGATCTGGCCGGCGAACAGCGTCGGCGACGACGTCGTGCTTTACAGCGACGAGACGCGGGCGAAGGAGCTGGTTCGCTTCCCGATGCTGCGCCAGCAGCAGGTGAAGACGGGGGAGGGGGGGCCGCACATGTGCCTCGCCGATTTCGTCGCTCCGGTCGAGAGCGGTCTCCACGACTACGCGGGGGCGTTCGCCGTCACGGCCGGGATCGGCGTGGACGCGCTGGTCCGCCGCTACGAGGCGAATCAGGACGACTTCAGCGCGATCGTCGTCAAGGCGCTGGCGGATCGCCTCGCGGAGGCCTTCGCGGAGCTCCTCCACGCCCGCGTGCGCAAGGAGTGGGGCTACGGCGACGGGGAGAACCTCACGAACGAGGACCTGATCGCCGAGAAGTACCGCGGGATCCGCCCTGCGCTCGGGTACCCCGCGTGCCCCGACCACAGCGAGAAGTGGGCCCTGTTCGATTTGCTCTCTGCGCGCCAGGCCGGGCTCGATCTCACCGAGAGCGCCGCGATGACCCCCGCGGCGAGCGTGAGCGGTCTGTATTTCGGCCACCCGGAGGCGCGCTACTTCAACGTCGGCCGGATCGACCGCGACCAGGTCGAGGAGTACGCCAAGCGTCGCGGGCTCGAGCTCGTAGAGGTCGAGAGGTGGCTCGGTCAGAGCCTCGGCTACGACCCGCGGGCGACGAGGTCCGGAGCGGGGGCGCTCGACGCCGCCGAGTAGGGGCGCCACGGCGCGGGGGGCGCGCTCTTCATCTTCGTTTTCCCGACGAACACGTCGACGAGCTTTCCGACCCGTTCGAGCACCCCCCCTTGCGCGTACGGGATGCCGAACTTCGCACACAAAGCCTTAACTTTGGGCTGCACGAGGCGGTATTGCCGCATCGGGATATCGGGGAAGAGGTGGTGCTCGATCTGGTAGTTCAGCCACAGGTGCGCGAAATCGATCGGGTCCGTTCCCGTCCGGTAGTCCACTGACCCGATGACCTGACGCACGTACCCCTCGGCGCGCGACGCCGGGCGATCCGCGAAGCGGTAGAGGTCGTCGCCGGCGTGGTTCGGCCCCACCACACAGAAGGTGTGAAGGTTGGTCAGCGCCTCGGCGGCGACGGAGTTCGTGAGCGCGCTGAGCCAGGCCCACGGTCCGAACGGGAGGAACAGCGCCGGGAACACGCCGAACGTCAGGGCGGCGTACGGCAGATAGCAACGGAGGAAGAGCGCGGACCATGGCGCCTCGAGCGCGTGGGGAGCGTCGGAGCCGGAGCCCACCTCGCCTCGGTGCATCCAGGTGCCGAGGGTGCTCGGCGCGTAGTAGAGGGGCTTCCACGTGAGCGCGTACAATCCGAGCGAGGCGTAAGCCGCGGCGCGCGGGAGCCCCGCCGCGTGAAAGCTCGCCATGTTGCGCTCGACCAGGTCCGGGTCCCGCGCCTCGCTGGTGAAGGAATGGTGGAGCACGTTGTGCTCGTAGATCCACGCCTCGGGGACCATCCAGTCCGCCCAGTCGAGGAAGCGCCTCCGCCCTCGCGCGAAGACCCGGCTCGTGTACTTCGCGGGGACCCCCGGGACGTGGTCGTAGCCCCGATGACCGATGTGGTGCATCAGCATCCAGCGTGTCGAGCGGCCGAGGGCGAGCGCGACGGCGCTGACGGGGTTCGGGCAGAGGCCCGCGGTGGCGACGCCGATCGCGGTGCACACGCGTCCCCAGCGCTCCATCTTCCTCAAGTGATCGAGGTCCTCTTCGCAGAGGGAGGCGTCTATCTCGCGCCGCAGGGTGCGAATCTCCGAGAGGAATCCGTCGATGTCGACGTGGCCGGGATCGAAAGGAGCGTCGAAGTGCGGGGAGACCGCGACGGCCGTCATGGGGAGGAGGGGTTTACCTCATCGGGGCGAGCGTGTGGTAGAGACGCGCGTTCATGCACCTCGCGCTCTCGACGATCCTGGCGCTCGCCGCAGTGGGCGCGGGGGCTGGGCTCCTCGGCGCGATGGTCGGTGTCGGCGGAGGGGTGCTCCTGGTGCCGGCGCTCGCGCTGCTGTTCAACGTGGATCTGAAGACTGCGATCGCCACGTCGCTCGTGGCCGTCGTCGCGACGTCGACGGCCGCAGGAAGCGTGTACGTCGGGCGCGGGCTCGCGAACATGCGCGTCGGAATGACGCTGGAGATCACGACCACGATCGGGGGGATCCTCGGCGGCGTTCTCGCGGTACACGTGTCGCAGCGCGCGCTTGCGATTCTCTTCTCTGCTCTGACGCTCGTGACCGCGTTCCTGATGCTCCAGTCGAAGCGCGACAAACGCGATGCGGCGAAGCGGGCGGGGAATAGCCCAGGCGGCAAGGGGGGACGGACGCTCGGGTGGGAGGAGCAGGGGAAGCTCGCCGGCGCGTACTTCGACGAGCGCGCCGAGGTGATGGTGCACTACGAGGTCGTTCGCGTCTGGGCCGGGGCGAGCGTCGCCCTGGTGGCCGGGGTCCTCTCGGGGATGCTCGGCGTCGGGGGGGGCTTCCTCAAAGTACCGGCGATGAATCTTGCGATGCGCGTCCCGCTCCGGGTGGCGGCGGCGACGTCGAACGTGATGATCGGCGTGACCGCGATCGCGAGCCTCTTCGTGTACTTCGCGCGAGGCTACGTCCATCCCACGTTCGTCGCGCCCGTCGTGCTCGGGGTCGTCGCCGGCTCGCTCTGGGGGACAGTGCTCTCGGCGAAGGCGTCCCCGAGACTGCTCCGCTTCGTGCTCGCTGGGGTGCTGGTGGTCGTCGCCGTGGAGATGGCGCTCCGGGCGCAGGGGGTGCGCGTTGTCTGAGCCGCAGGCCGCCGTCGCGAGCGGGGCCGTCCAGGCAAGCGATCGCGAGGCCGCAGAGGAGAGCGATCGCCTTCATAGGCGGATCGGATGGCTGCTGAGGATTGGGCTCGGGGCGTCGGTGCTTCTCCTCACCAGCGGGATGATCGTGCTGTTCGCGACGGGCGTTCAGGACGCCCCTTCGGTGCGCCTCTGGCACCTCGATGGCGACGCTGGTTTGGTCCTGTCGACGCTCGGCGTGACCGTCCTCGCGTTGACGCCGGCGCTACGCGTCGTCGCGCTGGTCGCACTCTGGTGGCGCGAGCGCGACTGGCATTTCGTCGGGGTCGCCCTCGCGGTGGTGGCGACGCTCGCGGTCGGGATATTTCTCGGCAAAGGGTGAAGCGCGAGGGGACGGTGTGGGTGTCTCTGCGTTGAAGTTGACCGACGATCCGGGGTTCTCTAGCGTCTTGGGCTGGTGTGAGCTGGTGTGAAGGATGTGAAGGTTATCCATCGGGTGCACTTTGAGCGCTGACGACAAGCCGGCCACAACGGCGCCGCCGCCCCCCGGCGTGCGCGTGGGGGAAGGCGACAAGCGCGAGGACCGCGACGCGTCGGTCCCGAACCTCGAGGCGGTCGACTCGGCGTGGAGCGACGACGAGGAGCTCGACGAGGACGCGACGACGGTCGCCAGGGTGCCCAAAGAGCTCGTTGCGCTGTCGCGCCGCGGTGGGGCCGAGCCCGAGAAGAAGGCCGAAGCGCCCCCCGAGAAGCACGAGGCGATCACGGCCCGCCCGCCCCCCATCGCCGGGGAGGCGTCGGTGGTCGTCGGTGTCCCGCACCAGGAGCTCCCGAAGCTGGAAGCAGTCGACAAGCGCGAGGAAGTCGACGAGGAAGACGAGGACGAGGAAGACGAGCTCGAGGCCGATGACCTCGACGCGGGCTGGGACATCGAGGAGGAGCGCGCAGCGGCGGCCGACGTCGCCGCGGGGCTCGACGTCGAGGCGCGCAGGAAGGCGTCGGAGGCGAGAGCGGCCCAGCGCAAGGAGAAGAGCCGCGCGAAGAAGCTCGCCGCGAGAGACAAGCGCAAGGCGAAGAGCGACGCGATTCGACTCAAGCAGAAGAAGCCGAAGAAGCGCTCGATACCGCCGCCGCGCGAGCCGCGAGAGGGGGCGAGCCGGAGCACCCCGCCGGCAAAGCGCGACTCCGACTCCCCGCCGACGTCGCGCGAGCATCCGACGATTCCGCCTGCCGCAGCCGCCGCGACGGCGCTGGCGCGGAGAGACTTGAACCGTATGGTCCTGTTCGTCGCCCTGGTCGTCGTTCTCGGAGCGCTCGTGATCGGCCTCGCGCGGCGCTAGGATGGCTAGACCGATGCGAATCCGAATCGAATACTGCAGCGCTTGAGGCTATGAGCCCAGGGCGGTCAGGTTGGCTGCCAGGATCAAAGCGGCGAAAGGCACATCGAGCCCCGACGTCCAGGTGGAGCTCGTGAAGGGGGCGCGCGGGTCGTTCGAGATTTTCCGCGACGGGACGCTCGTGTTCTCGAAGCTCGCGACCGGGCAGTTTCCCGCGTCAGAAGAAGACGTCGTCAAGCTGCTCTAGCGCTGGGGTAGCGGCGATAGCGGCAGTCAGCCCGGGACGCGGCTGCGGTCCATCCACTCGGCGAGAGCGGCGAGGACCAGGTAGCCTCCGAGCGCTTCGAAAGCGAACGTCATCGTGTCGGGGGGAATCGGGAGGAACGGGGTGGCGACCGTGAGCGCAACGAGGATCACGGCCACGACGCGCGTCGCCGTCTCCTTCCCGGGGCGCGGGAGCGTCGCTCCCGCGTACAGCGCCCCCCCGGCAACGAGGAGCCCGAGCTCGAGTGCGAGCGTGACGTCCACCTGATCCCAGAGACCGAGGCCCACCTTCGGCGAAGACGCATCGAACCCGAGCGGGAGATCGGCAACGTGCACCGGGAGATCGAGGAGGAAGTGCGACAACACGGCGACGCCGAAGACGAGCGCCGCGGTCACCCGCGCCTTCTTCTCCCGCACGCCCGTCGCGATCAGGCCGAACCCCAGCGCTCCGAGCGCCGACCAGAGCACCGCACCTGCGAGGCTGTGGGAGTACGGCATGAAATAGAGGTCGTAGGGGGTGACGCGCGTGAACCCGGGCACGATCCGGAGCTTCTCGATCCCGGCCAGGACGAGCAGCGCGAAGACGACGTCGAGGAGCTGAACGGCGACGAACAGCGCGCCGAGCGGGGTCCGCGGCGCGACGCGCTTGGCGGCGAGAGCGACGCCGTAGTGACCGATGAACATGAGGACAGCCCCTCCGTTCTCTTTGTGTACGCGATCCGGCCCTCGGACGGCGAGAATGCGTCGCCCCCGCGCGCCGCAGGAGGCGCGCGGGGGGCTAGGCAGGGGACGAAGAGCGCGCTTTCATGGATCGAGATGCTCCACGTCAAAGTGACCGTCGCGGTCGGCTCCCGTGCCGTTCCGCTCGAGGAGGTGAGCGACACGCGGGTCCGCACCGCGCTGCAGGGGGCCGCGAAGCAGGTCGCCGAGAAGCTCGCCAACGTCCGCTGCGCCACCCACGCGCGGGGGCCGACGGACATCCGTATCCACTTCGACAAGAGCGGCGCGGCCGACCTGAAGTACGACTCGTGCTGCGCCGCGCTCGGCGAGAAGGTCGGCCAGGCGCTCGGTTGATGAACCGAGGGTGGCTCGGCAAATACGACCTCATCGCGGAGCTCCCGCAGGAGGACCCTGAGGACGTATTCCTCTCGGCCGCCATCGCGCCGGGGGGATACACGAAGCTCGCGGTGATCCGCGTGCTTCGGCCGGAGCTCGCCGCCGACGGCGCGCTCGCGGCGAGGTTCGTGGCCGCGGCGCGGACAGGGGCGCTCCTGAACCACGCGAACATCGCCGAGGTCTACGAGATCGGCGAGGCGCGCGACGGCAGCGAAACGTTCGTCGCGATGGAGTACCTCGAGGGGCAGACGCTGGCGCAGCTGATCGAGCGGGTAGGTGCGAACGAGCTCGGGCGGGGAATCTGGCTCCGCATCCTGGTCGATGTTCTCGCCGGGCTCCATCACGCGCACGAAGCGCTCGACGAGACGGGCGCTCCGCTTCGATTGGCCCACCTGAGGCTCACCCCCAGACGGGTCTTCGTGACGTACGACGGTCAGGTGAAGCTGCTCGACTTCGGGAAGCTGGAGGCCTCCGACTCCGTCGCCCGCAAGACGTCTTTCGCGCGGCGTGCCCGCCTGCTCGCGCCGGAGCAGGCGCGCGGGGAGCCGGCGGATCACCGGGCCGACATCTTCGCCGTCGGCGTGATGCTCTGGGAGGCGAGCACCCGGAGCCCTCTCTGGCCGGGGCTCGACGACCGGGCGATCGTGGCCGAGCTCGCGGCGGGGCGCATCCCGTCGCTCCGGAAGACCGACCCCAGCGTGCCCGAGCCTCTCGCCGACATCATCGGTCGCGCGCTCGCTCCCGCTCTCGAGGATCGGTACTCGACGGCGATGCATCTGCAGGCCGATCTCGAGGGCTTCCTTCGTGCCTCGGGCGACAATCCGGCGCAGCGCGAGATCGGCCGGGTCGTGGCCCACGCGTTCCTCGAGGAGCGTCTGCGCACGACCACGATCGTGAACGAGCAGCTCCGTCGGCTGCGGGCGCGGACCATTTCGACCTCGCTCGGGGAAGAACCCCCCTTGAGCCTCCTGCGCCTCGAGGCGGCGGCCTCCGTGAGCCCGAAGCATCCAGGCGAGCGCTTGCGCGACGTCCCGACGTCTCCGCGCCCGTTCCTTCCGACTGGCGGCGCGCAGAACAAGGGCGAGCGAGAGGAAGAAAGCGCGCCCCCGTCGAACCGTCGGACGACCGCGTGGATCGCGGGCGCCGCCGCGGTCCTCGTCGTCCTCGTCGTCCTCGCGCTCGTTCGCGCGCGCTGACGGTGAGTGTGGCCTCCTGAGGGACAACGCGCTCTCACGTAGGCAAGCCTGCGTCGCACGGTGACCGCCGCCCGAGAGCTACGGAAGAGTCCGAGTGACTTTTGTGTGGCGCGGCCCCAGCGAGCCCGGCGCATCGTAGATTGAGCACAATGCCCGTCGATCGGCCTCAACGCTACCGGTGCTCCAAGCCTTGATAGGACCTCTTGCACGGAAGCGGTTCCGGATCGTCCGCGCCCTCGGTGAAGGGGGGATGGGGGTCGTCTACGAGGCCTACGACCATGAGCTCCAGTGCCGCGTTGCGCTAAAGACATTGCGTCAGCTGACGCCGGACACGCTCGCGCGCTTCAAGCGCGAGTTCCGATCGCTGCAGGGGGTCCATCACCCGAACCTGGTTCGCCTCGGTGAGCTGATCTCGACCGGCGACGAGTGGTTTTTCACGATGGAGCTCGTCGAAGGGGACGATTTTCTCGCGTTCGTGCGCCCAGCGGATCCGCGTCGTCAATCGCTGATGCAGGTCAGCCCCAAGATCTCCTCGAGCAACCGCGACAACCTCGAGACGGCACCGACGGCGCGCTTCGGACGGAACATCGAGGCTGTCGACGCAGGCGACGCAGAGAGCGTGCGCTTCGACGACGAGCGACTGCGCGCGTCGCTGCGCCAGCTCGGTGAGGCGCTCGCGAAGCTTCACGAGGAGGGGATCGTTCATCGCGACGTCAAGCCGAGCAACATCCGCGTCGACGAGAACACCGGGCGGGTCGTTCTTCTCGATTTCGGTCTGGTCGCGAACCTCGACTCCGGCGCCTCCTCGAGCGACCACCGCGTCGTCGGGACGCCGGCGTACATGGCGCCGGAGCAGGCCAAGACGGAGGCCGTCGGACCGGAGGCCGATCTCTACTCCACCGGCGTTGTCCTCTACGAAGCGCTGACCGGGCGACTCCCGTTCGAAGGGAACGGGATCGAGATCCTCGTCGCCAAGCAGCGCCAGGACGCCCCGCGCGTGAGCGAGCAGGTGAAAGGGGTTGCCCCGGACCTCGAAGAGCTCTGCACGCGGCTCCTGCAAAGAGACCCTTCGAAGCGCCCGACCGCCGCGAGGCTCGCGCGCGCGATGCAGAGCCCCACCGAGCGCTCGAAGACGATGCCGCCGCCCATGTCGCACTCGGCGCCGCCGTTCGTCGGGCGCGACGCCGAGCTCGACCTGCTCGAAAAAGCGCTCGACGAGGTCCGCTCGGTGCAGACCGTTTCCGTCCTCGTTCAAGGGGAGTCGGGGGTCGGCAAGAGCTCCCTCGTCCGGCGCTTCCTGGACGCGCACGCGAAGGACGCGAACACGTGCATCCTGACGGGGCGCTGCTACGAGCGCGAGGCCGTTCCCTACAAGGCCTTCGACGGCGTCATCGACTCGCTCACCCGCTTCCTCATGCACCTGCCGAGCGAAGAGGCGCGCGCGCTCTTGCCGACGAAGCCCGGGCCGCTCGTGCAGGTCTTCCCGGTGCTCCGACGCGTGACCGCGGTCGCGGCGCTCACGACGACGCCGCTCCCCCCGATGGACCCCCTCGAGCTCCGCGACCGGGCGTTCGCGGGGCTCCGCGATCTGCTCATACGCCTCGCGTCGCGCTACTCCGTGATCATTTCGATCGACGATGCGCAGTGGGCGGACGCCGACAGCATCGCGCTCCTCGCCGAAGTGCTCCGCCCCCCCGAAGCACCCAACCTCCTCTTCCTCGCCACGGTCCGCACGACGAGCGGGCCGAGCGCGTCGGTCAATCACAGCCTCCACAGCGGCGGGCTCACGCAGGAGCTGCGCCCCGCGATTCCCGGGGACCTCCGCGTCGTGGACCTCTCGCGCCTGACGCATGCCCATGCATGCGAGATGGCGAGGAGCATTCTCGAGGGGGCCGAGGGGGACGAGCACGTCAGCGCCGCGTGGGTCGCCGAAGAGGCCGACGGTCACCCGCTCTTCATCGACGCGCTCGCGCGCTACAGCCTGCTCCACGCCGGCAGCGAGAGGCGCGTCGCGGTTCGCCTCGACGAGGCGATCAGCGCGCCGATCCAGCGACTCCAAGACAACGAGCGCCGCATCCTCGAGCTTCTCGCGATGTCGAGCGGGCCTGTCTCGCAGGACGTCCTTGCGACGGCCGCCGAGCTCGCGCCGGATCCGTTCGCGCGCGGGATGGCCGTTCTTCGTGCCGGGCACCTCGTGACGACGAGCGGGTCGCGGGGGTCCGACACAGTGGAGCTTTACCATGACCGGATCCGCGTCGCGGTGAAGCAGAAGGTCCGCCGCGAGAAGCGCCCCGAGCTGCACCGGCGCCTCGCGATGGCGCTCGAGACCGGAGGGAGCGGCGACGCCCAGGCCCTCGCCGGGCACTGGTACGGGGCGAACGAGCCGCAGCAGGCGGCGCGCTACGCCAAGATGGCCGCCGACCACGCGACCCACGCGCTCGCGTTCGACCGGGCGGCGACGCTCTACGACTGGGCCCTGCGCCTCGACGCGGGGACCGAGGAGGATCGCCAGGAGCTCTACGAGCGGCTCGGCAACGCGCTCGCTTCCGCGGGGCGCGGCGTCCGCGCTGCGCAGGCGTTTCGGAAGGCGGCTCGCCGGGCCAACGCTGCACGCGCGCTCGACCTTCGTCGCCGTGCTGCGGACCAGCTCCTGCGCGCGGGACACATCGACGAAGGGCTCGACGCGATGCGCGGCGTCCTCGCGGCGATCGGCATGCGGCTCCCGCAGACGCGCATCGCCACCCTCCTCGCGTTCTTCTACTGGCTCGTCGTCGTCCGGATCCGCGGGCTCTCCTTCAAGCGGCAAGACACGAGCCAGATCGCGGCCCACGAGCTCACGCGCATCGACACGTGCTGGTCGGTCGCGCTCGGACTCTCGATCACGGATACGGTTCGCGGCGCGGTCTTCCACAACCGGACGCTCGTGTTGTCGCTTCGCGCCGGCGAGACGTATCGCGTTGCGCGCGCCGTGGCTCTTCACGCCGGGTTCATCGCGACGTCGGGCGGGCGGCGGGGATGGGGGCGCGCGCAGAAGATGCTCCAGCGAGCGCGTGATCTCGCCGAGGAGTCGCGCGAGCCCCACGCGATCGGGTGGGCGGCCGGCGCCGCCTGCGTGGCGCACTACACGACCGGACGCTTCACGAAGGCGCTCGAGTACTTCCAGGTCGCGGAGCGGACGTGGCGCGAGTGCCCGGGGACGGCGTGGGAGCTCGACACGATCAAGGTGTTCGCCATCAACTCGATGGCCCAGTTAGGTCAGCTGTCAGACCTGTGCGCGCGCGCACCGAGGTACCTCCGCGAGACGCTCGAGCGCGGCGATCTGTACGGCGCGGTCAATCTCCGGATCGGATACGCGAACCTCCGCTGGCTCGTCGCCGATCGCCCCGACGAGGCGCGGCGCGAGATCGACGAAGCGATGGAGCAGTGGTCGAAGCAGGGGATGCACCTCGAGCACTTCTACGAGCTGCTCGCGCGGGCGAACCTCGCTCTCTACGAGGGGAGCACGGCCGAAGGGCTCGCGCTCCTGCAGAAGCGCTGGGGGGGGCTCGATCGGGCGCTTCTCTTCCGCGTGCAGTCGATCCGGATCCTCGCGCGGTTCATGCGAGCGCGTCTCCAGGTCGCCGAGGGGATCGCCCGCGGAAAGGACGGAGCGCCTCTCCTCGCTGCGGCGGAGAGGGACGCGCGGGCGATCGCGAGCGAGCGGATGGCGTGGTCGCAGCCCTTGGCGCGCCTGATCCAGGCCGCGTGCGCGCGCGCGAACGGGGAGACGTCGCGAGCGATGGATGGCTTGCGTGTGGCCGTGACCGAGTTCGAGACGGCGGACATGCAGCTGCACGCCGTCGTCGCCCGGGCAGCCCTCGGTGAGATGATCGGCGGGGACGAGGGGGCCCGGATGGCGAGCGAGGCGAGCCTGTGGATGCGCAGGGAGGGGGTCGTCGCGCCGGCGAAGCTGGCGGCGACGCTCGGCCCCGGTCTCGGCGCTTGGAAGTGAAGCAAGTGAACCCCCCAGCGGTCAGTTCTGGAGGACGAGGCGTAGGCTTCTCCGGACGAGGGTAGGAGCCCCGCGGACCGCGCACGCGCTACACTCACCTGCGTGAGCGCCACCGCAGCGAAAACGGAATCGCCGAGGCTCAGCTTGGCCCACGACGACGCCGCCCGTCGGCACCGCCGCCTCGTCGGAATCGGAATCATCGCGCTGATTCAGCTCCTGCAGGTCGTCACCCAGTACCTCGTGGGTCACGAGCGGGGGCGGCTCCTCTCGCACCTCGTCTACCTGGCGATCGGCCTTCCGATCCTGATGGCCACGTTCTCGCTCGGGTTCGCGTACGCGACGCGCAAGCGCCTCGGTCCCGTGCCGACCATCCTGTCGGGGGTCGTCATCGCGTGCGTCCTCGGAGCGGGCGTCGGTTACGCGATGTGGCTCCTCGCGCAGCCGTTTCCGATCCTGCGGCCCCACCCCGAGTCGACCTGGAAGCTCGCGCGCGCCGTGCAGTTCGGATCGATGTACGGCCTCGCCAACTTCGCGCTCTGGTCGCTCGCGTTCGTTCTCCCGTTCGCCGTCGAGGACGCGCAGATCCGATTGCTCGAGGGGGACAAGCTCCGGCTCGAGGCGGAGAAGCTACGCACGGCCGCCGAGCTCGCGCGCCTCCGGGCGCACCTCGAGCCGCACTTTCTCCTGAACACGCTCAACGCGATCGCCGGGCTCGTCGCGGACGACCCGCGCGAGGCGCGGCGCCTGCTCGTCTGCCTCGGAGACCTCCTGCGCGACGCCCTCAAGGAAGAGGACGAGATGCAGACGCTCGACGAGCAGGTGAAATGGCTCCGGCGGTACGCGGAGATCCTCGAGGCGCGCCACCCGGGACACCTGCTCTTCAAGTGGCAGATCGCCGAGGAGTCGCGGAGCGTCCTTTTGCCTCGGCTCCTGCTCCAGCCGCTCGTCGAGAACGCCGTGAAGCACGGCGCGCTGCGCAGAGGAGGGGAGGGGCAGGTGACCGTTCGCGCCGAGCTCGTCGGGGACGGCGCGACGTCGTCGAAGCTCGTCTGCGTGGTGGAGGACAACGGCCCGGGGATTCCCGACACGGAGACCCGCTCGGGGGCCTTCGGCCTGCACGCGGTTCGCCGCCGGCTCGAGCTCAAGTTCCCCGACCAGGCAAGCCTCCGGCTCGAGTCATCGGCGGCCGGCACGCGATCCATCGTAGAGCTACCGCAGCTCGTGACGGCGAGGGCGACGTGAGCTCGGCGGCCGCCGTTTCCACGGACGCGCGCCGTCTGCGGGCGCTCGTCGTCGAGGACGAGTGGCCGACGCGGAACTACCTCGTCGAGCTGATCGAGGGGACGGGGCTCGCTCAGGTCGTCGGCGCGGTGCCGACGCTCGAAGAGGCGCGTGAGGCGATCAGCGCGACCTCCGGGCTCTCCGTCGACGTCGTGTTCGTCGACGTTCAGCTCGCGGGGACGTCGGGGGACCGCGCCGGGCTCGAGCTGATTCGATCGGCGATCGCGGAGGGGCGCGCGCCGATGTTCGTCCTGGCCACCGCCTACGACGTTCACGCCCTCGAGGCGTTCGACCTCGGCGTGGTCGATTATCTGCTCAAACCGTTCAACGAGGATCGCGTCGCCCAAGCGCTGAGGCGAATCCAGGAGCGCCGCCCCGTCGCGTCGAGTCCTCCGACGAGCGCGCGGATCGTCGCGCGACGAAGAAAGAGTCTCGTCTTCCTCGAGCCGTCGGAGATCTGGGCGTTCGAGGCCGCGGACCGGCTCACGTTCGTGCACACGGCCCATGGCAAGTTCGACCTCGACCTGTCGCTCGCCGCCATCGAGGCGTCGTTCGGTCGCGCGCTCATGCGCGTCCACCGGAACTGGCTCGTGAACGTGGCGCACATCAAGGAGCTCGAGCGCGACGGCGCCGAGACGAAGCTCTTCGTAGGGGCGGGGATCGGCGAGGCGAGCCAGGGGGTCCGGGTCCCCGTCTCGCGCGATCGCGCTCAGGCGCTGCGGGAGTCGCTTCTCTCGAACGCGACGGGGCTTCGGCGGACGTAGTCCTGGCCTACTTCGGCATCCGCAGGATCCCCGGCCCCCCCACCCAGTACACGTACGCGCTGTCGAGGACCGGCCTGTATCCCGGGGTGAGCGACACGGGAGCCATGACCGTGGGGCCCGCCGTTCCGCACCCGCTGATCGGGCACTTCGTGAGACCGAGCGCCCCGATCGCGTACAGATTCACCCCGTCGCTCGCGAGGCCGTAGTAGTCACCGTTTCCTGAGTACAGGCTCGCGGATGCCGCCCCGCAGGTCGATCCCTCGGGGCAGCTGAAGAGCGTGCCGACGCTGCCGTTGCGCGTGGCCCAATAGACCCCTATGCCGTCTGCCGCCACGAACTCCGGGTAGCTCTGCGAGGACGCGATCGTGGTCTGAGGGCAGAGCCCGAAGACGCCCGCCGACAGCGGGCAGCTGGAGACGCCTCCTCCGGAGGCGTAACTCGTCCAGTAGATGTTCGCGCTGTCGGCCGCGATGCCTACCGGGGTGTTGACGCCCGTGGCGATCGCGGTCGGGCTCGAGGGGGGGCTGCAGCCACCGACGGGGCAATAGTAGACGGAGCTCGCGCCCTCGTCGGTCCAGTAGATCTGGGTCGCTGCCGTCGCCCACGGACGGACCTTGCCAATCACCCCCCCGGGGGTGGCGGCTTTGAGCCAGGTCGGTTGGCCGCCGGTCGCGATGGTGATCTGCGTGCCGGTCCCTCCCACCGAGGCGCTCATGATCGCGCTGCTCGTCCCCCAGAAGACGCTCGTTCCGTCGGTGTCGATGCTCTCCGGGCTGGTCTGCCCCGACGCAAGCACGAGGGGGGCGCCCCCGCACCCGGCGACGGCGCACTGGTTCACGCTGCCCGACGAAGTCGAGTAGACGTTCACGCCGTCAGTCGCCAGATCGTAGGCGCTCACGGTCGAGACAACCGAGATCGTGGGGTAGCAGGCGCTCGACGCGCAGAGACCGGCGCACCGGACGGCGCACCCACCGCAGTTGTTCGGGTCGTCCGTGGTGTTGGTGCAGGTGCCGTTGCAGAGGGTCGGCGCGCTCGCGGGGCAGTTGCAGGTGCCGCCCGAGCAGGTGTCGCCGCTGGGGCAAGGGATCGCGGTCCCGTACGCGCCGCTCGACGAGCACGTGGCGACGGCGTTGCCAGAGCACTCGGTCGTCCCAGGGACGCAGTTGCCGATGCACGTCCCCCCCGAGCAGGCGCTGTTCGAGCAAACCGTGATCGTGGTCCCCCATACCCCGCTCGTGCTGCAGGTCACGTAGCCGTTGCTCGTGCCGCTGCACTCGGTCGCGCCAGGCGTGCAGGTTCCGGTGCATCCCCCGCTGACGCACGCGCTGCTCGCGCACGTCGAGGTCGTCGTGCCCCATTGCCCGGTCGCGCTGCACGTGACGTAGGTCGTATCGCTCGTGCACTCCTTCGCGCCTGGCGTGCAGACCCCGGTGCAGCTCCCCGCGCTGCAGACGTACGTGCACGGATTGCCGTCGACCCACGTGCCGCTGGCGCTGCACGTCTCCGGCGTGTTCCCCGTGCAGCTCTCCGTCGACGGGACGCACTCGCCCGAACAGACGCCGGCGCTGCAGACGTAGTCGCACGCGACCCCCTGGTTCTGCCACGTGCCGCTGACGCACTTCTGCGGCTGCGTCCCGCTGCACTGGAGCGCGCCGTTCGTGCACGAGGCGGCGCACGTCCCCGCGGTGCACACGCCGACGCACGCAGGGCCGTTGTTCTGCCACGTGCCGGTCCCGTCGCACGTCTGCGGCTGCTGGCCGTTGCACTGGACCGCGCCGGGCACGCACGATCCGCCGCAGGCCCCGGCGCTGCAGACGAACGGGCACGTCCCTCCGAGGGCCCACGTCCCGTTCGCCCCGCACGACTCCGGCGTCGTTCCGGCGTCGCCGGCGCATCCGGCGGCTCCCGGCGTGCAATTGCCGGTGCATACGCCGTTGACGCACGCGCTGTTCGTGCACGTCGTGGGGGAGCTCCATACACCCGTCGCGCCGCACGTCTCGATGCCGTTGCTCGCGCACTGAACCGATCCCGACGTGCACGCGCCGCACAGACCCGAGTTGCAAAACGGATTTGCCGTGGGGCAGGGGACGGGCGCCCCCCACTGGTTGTTCGCCTGGCACGTCTCGACCGAGTTCACGCTGCAGCGGACGGAGGGGGGGGTGCACGCGCCGCCCGATCCGGAGTCTTCCGAGGTCGGTGAATCGGCTCCTGCATCGGCGGAGGAGGCGCTGTCGTCCCCGACGCTCGAGTCCCCCGCGTTCACCGTCGAGTCGACGACCACGGCGCCGTCGTTGGTCGTGACCGGTCCACCGTCCCCCCCTTGCGAGATCGAAGCGTCCGACTCGAGCTGTACGCTGTCGATCCCGAGGAGCGCGCCGCACCCGGCGAGCACCCCCCCTGCGGGAAGGGTCACGAAGAGAAGCGCGGCAGCTCTAATCCATCGAGTCATCGGCGCCCCCTACTTCGCGAGCTTCATCACCTTCTCGGTGCTCCCCCAGTAGAGGTACTGCGAGTCGTTCACCATCGTGTCGATCTCGCCGGTCCCCGTGGCCAGCGTCACCGGCGTGCCGCCGCAGCCGCCGATCGCGCAGGCGTAGATGCCGGGGCCGTCGGGGGCGAAGTACACGTTGTTCGCGTCGGCCGTGATCCCCAGGACGTTCCCGTACGCGGACCCCGACACCAGCGCCGTGATGGCCGACGGGTTGCTCACCGGCGCGCTGAACACGCCGCCGCCGGAGGGGTTCGAGACCCCCTGCGTTCCGATGAGGATCGTCGAGCCTTGGACCATGAGCACCTGCGGGTCGTCGATCAGCGGGCTCGCTCCAAGACTGCAGGAGCCGAAGACGCGCCCTGGGCTGGTGCACTCGACCACGTCGCCCGGGTTGCCGGCGAGGGCTCCGAAGAGATCCGTCGAGGTGGGGTCGTACCAGATGCCGTACATCTGATTGCCGGGGCTCGAATAGATCGTGGAGACGCTCGGCCCCGCGAGCGGAGACGCGAAGAGGCCACCCTCTTCCGCCCAGTAGAGGTTCGTCCCGTCGCTCGTCAGGAACCCCGGGGTGCTGCGGCCGGTGATCGTCCAGTTGAGCGAGCCCGCGGTCGTGATCGAGT
>JBKQKP010000063.1:0-4408 GCA_052147435.1 Polyangiaceae bacterium
CGCGACAGCGTGCCGCTCACCTACCTCGTGCCGAAGGGGCGGCTCGAAGAAGGAATCCGAACATTCGCGCGAACACCGAACATGGTCGAGCACTTCGGCACGATCACGGGCACCCCGTATCCGTGGAACAAGTACGCTCAGGTCGTCGTCAGCGATTTCATCTTCGGCGGGATGGAGAACACCACCGCCACGACCATGTACGAGCACATCCTGCTCGACGCGCGCGCGGCGATCGACATCACGAGCGACGACCTCATCGCCCACGAGCTCGCGCACCAGTGGTTCGGCGACTACGTCACCTGCCGCGACTGGAGCGAGGGGTGGCTGAACGAGGGATTTGCCACGTTCTTCGAGCACGTCTGGCGCGAGCAGGCCAAAGGGAGAGACGAGTACGACTTCGGGCTGAAGGGGGACCTCGAGGGGTACCTGGCCGAGGCGACGGGTCGATACCGCCGCCCGATCGTGTGCCAGGACTACGACGCGCCGCTCGATCTGTTCGATCGCCACCTCTACGAGAAAGGCGCGCTCGTCCTTCATACGCTCCGCGTCGAGCTCGGCGACGACCTCTTCTGGAAAGGCATCGCCGTCTATCTGGAGCGGCACGCGCGCGGCGTCGTCGAGACGCGCGACCTGATGCGCGCGATGGAAGAGGTGAGCGGGCGGAGCCTGGGGAAGCTCTTCGAGCAGGCGATCTACAAGCCCGGGCACCCCGAGTGCGACGTGCAGGTGAGCTGGGAGAAGAAGGCGCTCGTCGTCACCGTGAAGCAGCACCAGGCGACGACCGACGGCGTCCCCGCGGCGTTCGAGTTTCCGCTGGTGATCGAGATCCACGACGAAGCGGGGGGCAAGGGCGCGCCGCGGCGCGAGAGGCTCCTCGTCACACAGAAGACCGACACCTTCGCCGTCCCGTGCGAGACGCGCCCGGCGTTCGTCGTCGTCGATCCCGAGATGCGGATCCTCGGCGAGGTGCACCTGAAAGGGCCCAACGACATGCTGCGCGAGCAGCTCGCGAACGCACCGACGGCGCGCGGCCGGTGGCTCGCGGCCGAGGCGCTCGCGACGAGCGACGACCCGACGACGATCGCCGCGCTCGCGGCTCGGCTCGCCGACAGCGCGGAGATGTGGGCCGTGCGGAGCGAGTGCGCCGCGGCGCTCGGGCGTATCCGGGCGCAGGAGTCGTTCGAGGCGCTCGCCAGCGCGGTGACCGTGAAGCACCCCAAGGTGCGTCGCGCGGTCGCTGCGGCGCTCGGGCGGTTCCGGACGCAGGAGGCGGAAGACGCGATCCGCCCGCGCGCCCTCTCGGACGCGAGCTACCTCGTCGAGTCGGAGGCGGCGCGATCGCTCGGCAAGACGAAGCGAGCCGGCGCGTTCGAGGTGCTCCTCGAGGTCGCGACCCGGAGCTCGTGGGCCGACGTGATCGCGCTCGGGGCGATCGACGGGCTCGCGGCGCTGCGTGACGAGCGGGCGACGTCGCACCTGGTGTCGTGGACGAAGTACGGCAGGCCCACGCGCGTGCGGCGGGCGGCGATCCTCGCCCTGCCGAAGCTCGACGACGGGAAGAAGACGCGCGAGGTCCTCGAGGATCTCCTGGACGATCCGGATCCCCATCTTCGTATCGACGTCGCCCGCGCGCTCGGCGAGATCGGCGACGTGAAGGCGCGCCCCGCGTTGCGCGAGCGCCTCGAGGTCGATCTCGACGCGCGCGTGCGCCGCCGGTTGCGCGAGACGCTGCGCGATCTCGGCGGCGAATCGAAGAAGGCGAACGACCAGATGAAGGACGATCTGGACAAGCTCCAGACGGACCACGCCGCGCTCAAGGCGCGGATCGCGCAGCTCGAGGCGCGGGTGACCGACGGGGGAGGGAAGGGGACGAGGTCGGCGGCGAAGTCCAAGGGGGGCAAGCCCGCCCGCGCGAACGCGAAGCGGAGGAAGCGATGAGCACGAGCGCGAGCGACGCGACACCGGTTCGCGTCGAGCGGCGGGGGAACGTCGCGGTCTGGACGATCGATCGCCCCGATCGAATGAACGCGCTCTCGCGAGCGACCCTCCTCGCGTTCGGCAAGCTCGCGCGCGAGGCGGTGGTCGATCCGTCGGTCCGCGCGATCGTCGTGACGGGGGCCGGAGACAAGGCGTTCTGCGCCGGGGCAGATCTGAAGGAGCGCCAGGGGATGAGCGAGAACGACGTGCGCGTGCAGGTCGACCTGTACCGGTCGGAGCTCGGGCCGCTCGATCGCTCGCCGAAGCCGGTCATCGCGGCGGTGAACGGCGTGGCGTACGGCGGCGGGCTCGAGCTCGCGCTCGTGGCGGATCTCCGCGTGGCGGCGGAGCACGCTCTCCTCGCGCTCCCCGAGACGACGCTCGGGATCATTCCGGGAGCCGGGGGGACGCAGCGGCTCCCGCGGCTCGTCGGCGAGGCGCGCGCGAAGGAGATGATCCTCCTCGGGCGGCGGCTCACGGCGGCCGAGGCGCTCGCGTGGGGGCTCGTGAACCGCGTGACGCCAAAAGGGACGAACGTGGTCGACGACGCCGTCGCGTGGATCGAGGCGATCGCGAACGGCGCGCCGATCGCGCAGGCGGCGGCGCTCGAGGCGATCGATCGCTCGTTCGACGTGGGGCTCGACCTCGGGCTCGAGCTCGAGAAGGTGAGCTACGACAAGACGCTCGTGAGCGAGGACAGGCGCGAAGCGCTCGCGGCGTTCGCCGAGAAGAGGAAGCCGAAGTTCGCGGGGCGGTGAGGGGATGGCTCGCCGCGCAGGACGAACGGCGCTCCTCTTCGCCGCCGCGATGACCGCGAGCGGCTGCTGGTTCCATGTCGAGGAGGTCTGTCCGGACTGCGCCATCGTCGACCACGCGCACACGGCGATCCCGCCGACCGCCCCCTTCACGCACACCGAGGTCGTCCTGGTTCACGGTTCGCTCGGCTTCGGCGACGAGTGGAGACCGGTCATCGAAGCGGTGCGCGAGTCACCGGGCTTCGATCTCGTGGCCTGGACGTGGCCGGGGCCGTTTCGCAATCCGCCGCGCGACGCGCTCGCGCTCCGCGCCGAGATCCAGGCGCTCCTCGACGGCCTCCCTCCGTCGGTCGAGGAGATCGTCGTCCTCGCCCATTCGGCAGGCGGTCTCCTCACGAACCTGGCTATCCGGCAGCTCAACGTGCCCGCCGGCAGGCACGTGACGGTCGCCTTTCTCGACGCGACGTTCTGGCCAAGGCTCGAGAAGCGCGAGAAGTACGGTCCGCTTCCACCCGGGGTCACCGCGACCGTCTTCTTCGCGAAGGACCCACCGGGTCACGTCGCGCCGAAGGGGACGCCGAACGGAGCCGAGGGGACCGATATGCCGTGGGAGTACGTCGGCGCCGTCGGGCACGATCCGATGGTCGCGAAGGCGTCGCTCCCGATCCTCAATGCACGGCGAGATGCGAAGAGGGCGGAGGTTCGCTCCGGCGGCGATTCCCCGAGAGATTGATCACAGGAAGGTCGGAAGGTCGGAAGCGGAGAGGGGGGGGCGAGCGCGCGTCGCCGGTGTTGCTAGAGTTCCACCGGAGGCCCCGTGCGAGCATTCGACCCGCTCCGCTTGTTGGTGATCGTCGCGGCGTGCTTCGTGGGCGCCTGCGGTCCCTCGAAGTACCTCGTGACTCGCCCCCCGCCCGAGCCCTTCGACGCCGTGGTCCTCCCCGGATGTCCGAGCGAAGAGAACGGGAGCCCGTCGCGCTGCCAGATGGGGCGCGCTGGCCACGGAGCGCTGCTCTGGCGCGAAGGGTGGACCAAGAACTTCATCGTCTCCGGCTCCGACGTGCACACCCCCTACGTCGAGGCCGAGGCGATCGCGCAGGCGATGACGGTCCTCGGCGTCCCCCCCGAGCGCATCTTGCTCGAGCGCGACGCGCTGCACAGCGACGAGAACGTCTACTACTCGGTCCTCCTCGCGAAGCGGCTCGGCCTGAACCGTCTCGCCGTGGCCACGAACGGCCCGGTCGCCGGCTGGATGTGCAGCTTCATGGAGAAGTTCGGGCACGACTGCTTCTTCATCAAGATGGACACCGACGCGCTCGAGAAATTCCTCCCCGCCTACGAGCCGACGCTTCGCGCCCTGCGCGCCAGAAAGACCGAGAACTGGGAGCCGCTGAGCGATCGCGAGTCGCGCATCGCGGAGATCAACGGATACGGGCGCCCCCCTTCCTGGTTCCTCTACCCGTTCTACGGATGGATCGGCGCGTCGCACAAACCGATCGCCCCCGCCCATCCCGAGGCGCAGACGTGGAGCGAGCGGCTCCAGGAGCTCGGGCAAGAGGCGGGGGGGCAGTAGGCGAGCGACCGTCCAGACAGCAACGCGCAGTCAGCAATCCAAACTCGGGCCGCGCGTAGGAGGCCCCCCACCCGACCTCCCCCCCAAACGGGGGGAGGCGAAC
>JBKQKP010000064.1:0-25248 GCA_052147435.1 Polyangiaceae bacterium
AGTCGCCCTGGACGAGCTTCATCGTGAAGTACGGGACGCCGTTCGAGTCGATCGCCAGCTCGTGGGTCGGCACGATGTTCGGGTGCTCGAGCTGACCTGTGATCTGCGCTTCGGCGATGAAGGCGTCGCGGTAGAAGTCGTCGCTCGCGTAGTCCTTGTCCAAGCGCTTCAGCGCGACCTGGCGAAGGAGGTTCAGGTCGGCCGCGGGATGGACGTGCCCCATCCCCCCGCGTGCGAGCTCGCGCCCGACGGACAGGTGGGGCGGCGATGGGATCCCCTCGGCGGCGACCTGCTGCTTCGAGAGGTTGGACGAGCCCGCGACGGGGATGGACTCGTTGACCTGCACGGGTTCGGCTTGCTGTTGGGGCGGTGGGTTCATGATGGGCCTCGCAAACGATACGAGGAGACTCCTACAGGGCTCAAGCCTCCCACTTCACTTCGAAGGTCACGCGGTAGAGGGGGCAGCCTTCGCGCGAGCCGTCCGGCTGCGCGTCGAGCGTGTGGGCGCGCGGCTCCTTGGCGCCCGAGCGTGCGAGGATGTGCTCCGAGAACTCCATCGCCGTGACCGCCCACGCCTGGACGTAAGGAGCAGGAACGCCGGTGCGGACGCCGCGCACGTGGCGTGCGCCGACGACCTTCGTCTCCACGGTGCCGAAGTCGTGGTACCAGCCGGAGATGCGCGGCAGCCACATCGCCACTGACTCGTTCGAGACGAGCCGGAGGACGACGGACGTGAAACCAGAGAGGGCGCTCTCCGCGTGCGCGACGGCGGTGTCGCGGGCGTGCTGCGTGAACGCGACCCCTCGCGCGCGCGCGACGATGGATGCGAAGTACAGAACCGGGATGATGTCGTACCACTCGGTCGACGCGAACCGCTGCGCGAAGAAGGCGTCGAGCGCCGGGTCCCCTTGCTTCTTCAGGAGCGCCAGGGCGGGTGGCTGGCCGATCTTTTCGAGGAGGCGATCCGAGAGGCGCAGCTCCTCGCGATAGACGCTGCCGCGCGCGTGAAAAGGGCTCGCGCCCCAGCGAAAGGGGGGACGCGCGGGGAGGGCGAAGATCTCGTCATGGACGTTCGCCATCGAACGAAGTGTAAACCCTTGCGGTGATCTGCGGTGTGCGTTACGCGAATCGGAACGGAGGAGACCGAATGCGGAACGTCTTCACGAAGCTAGGGTCCGTTGTCTCGCTTGGGATTGGGGCGCTGTCGCTCGGCGCGACGGGCTGCGGTGCTCAGACGTCTTCGTACATGCGGGTCGTGCAGCCCCCGGCGCCGATCGTCGCGAGCCCGGACGCCGCCACGGTCGTCTTCATCCGGGGTCACTACGCATGGGGAGTGCGCGCGGTCCCCATCGTGAAGGACGACGGCGAATACCTTGGCGAGCTAAACGGCGACGCCCACCTCGTGGCCAAAGTGGCGCCGGGGCACCATCTCTTCAGCGGATGGCTCCCCGGGAGGGAGGACGGCGTCGCGGCCGATCTCGCCGCAGGGCGCATCTACTTCGTGCGCGTCGGCATCACGGAGACCCTCTCCGGCGGGACGAAGTTCACGGCGATCGCGCCCCGAACGCCGGACTGGTCAGAGCGAACCGACCTCCTGGCGAAGACACGGAGCTTCGAGCGCAACGACGTCTCGGTCGACGCGATGGTCGCCGATCGGCGCAAGGGCTGGCTCGAACGAATCCATCGAGTGCAGGCGCGCTTGGCGGCGTACACCGGCGAGGAGCAAGCGGCGCACCAACTTCGGGAGACCGACGGCGTGGCGACCGTCGACGCTCAATAGCCGGAGACCGACGAACGCGACAACGCTACTTCGGCGAGATCTTCATGACCGCGCCGAGATACGTGTCGACCCAGTAAAGGCTGTTCGGGTCCTGCACGATCGCCTCGGGGGTCGCCTGCCCTGTCACGAGCGTCGTCGGGGTGCCGCCACCGAGCGGGATGCTGAGGACCGATCCGTCGTTCGCGGTTCCAGGGCTCGTGAAGTAGATGCTCGTCGCGTCGATCGCCAGGCGGGAGAGGCCGTAGCCGGAGGCGAGCGTCGTCGGCGTGCCGCCGGTGTTCGGCATCGAGAGAACAGCGCCGCTCCCCGATCCGCTCGTCCAGTAGACGTTCGCGGAGTCGACGGCGAGATCGAACGGGAAGGCTTGCCCCGACGCGAGCGTCGTCACCGTCCCACCGCCGCTCGGCTCGCTGAAGATGGAGTCTCCGTCGGTCCAGTAGACCGTTCCTCCCTGGACTGTGATCGCCCACGGGGTCGTCCCCGGGGCGAACACACTCGGGGTGCCTCCCGAGATCGGCACGGTCATGACGGCGACGGGCGCCGTCAGGTTCGTCCAGTAGACGTTCGTCGCGTCGACCGCGATCTGGTACGGCGCCCCCTGCCCCGACGCGACCGTGACGACCGCTCCGCCCCCGGTGGGGACCTTCATCACGGTACCGTCGGAGCTGCCGCTCGCCTCGTTCGTCCAGAAGACGCTTCCGTTCGCGACCGCGACGCCGATCGGCTGGTCCTGATCGAACGCGAGGGTCACCGGGGAACCGCCGCCGAGGGGGACCGCGAGGACGGTCCCGAGCCCCGTCGCCGTGAAGTAGACGTTGTTGGCGTCGACGGCGAGCATCTCGGGCTCGCTCTGCGGCACCTCGGCGAGCGTGGCGAGCGTCTCGCCCGGCGCGAGGATCGGTGCGGGGCTGCACGGGCCGAGCTGGCCGAGCGTGGGGCCGTACGCGTAGTCGGGGCCGCACAGGCCGGTCACCGTCTGCCCGTTGCACCCGCAGTACGTCACGACGGTTGCGCACTCGGGGCCGAGGGAGCCCAGCGATAGACACTGCCCCTGCGCGGAGCAGCTTCCGACCAGAAAGAGGCATTGCTCGCTGCTGGGACAGTCCGCGTTGCTCGTGCAGCTCGGCCCTGCGTCCGCGCCGCCGGACGAGCTCCCGCTCGAGGAGCCACCGCTCGACGAACCGCCGCTCGAGGACCCGCCGCTCGACGAACCGCCGCTCGAGGACCCGCCACTCGACGACCCACCGCTCGACGATCCCCCGCTCGAGGACCCACCGCTCGACGATCCGCCCGGACCGCCGTCGGTCGCGCCTACGGCTCCGCCTGAGCCGCACCCGAGCCCCGTGGAGAGGACGAAGCCGAGAATCGTCGCCGAAGCCCAAGCTCTTTCGATGTGGTTCACGACCGGGCGCGATCGCATTCTCCGTGCCCGGCCGCTGTTCGGTGTTTCCCGCGTTTCCGCCGTGCCGGAGTGTGTCACGCCACGACGGGATCGTCGTGACTGACCTCGATCGCGATCGGCTAGTCCCCGCCGCCGTCGTCGTCGTTCGAGAACACGATGGGGTACTCCACCGTGACCGCTCCCCCCCCCTTCGGCGGCGGGAACGTGACCCCCAGGAACGACTCACGCAAGCACTCGATCACGTCGGGATCGCGGAGCGTGCTTTTGTTGAGCACGTCGACCGACTCGACGATGCCGCCGATGCCGGTGTCGCCGACGATGACGAACCAGAGGTCGATCTCCCCGCCCAGCTTGGGGTTGGTCGCGAGCGCGTCCGCGTAGCACTTCTGCGCGACCGGGAAGAACTGCCCGCGAACGCTGTCGCGGATGTACTCGGGCTCGATGCCGGGGCTCGCGCCGCTCTCGCCGGGGGCTTCGTATCCCGTCCACATCGGTCCGTGCTCGGGCAGGACGTACGTGCTCCTCGACGGGCGCGCGACCGGCGGGGGCACCTGACCGAAGGCGCGGTAGATGAGCGCGCGCATGGCGTCCCGCTTGGCCGGATCGATCGAAGGGGCGGGTGCGGGGGTGACCGAGGGGGCGCTCGGAGGAGAAGGGGGAGCGAGGGCTTGAACCGGGGCCTCGGGGTCGTCGACGTCGCCGGCGTCGAGCGAGGCCTTCGTGCGGCGCGGCTCCTCCTTTCGAAGGGCGAGCCAAAGGGCGGCGGAGATCCCGAGCGCGGCGAGGACGATGAGGGAGGTCTGCTTCGAGGTCACGCGACGAGAGTCTACCCCGTGTGAGCCCGCGAGTATTTCTACGTGCTAAAAAAACTGCATCTTTAACTTGCTAAGAAACTAGCAGGTGCCTACAACGGGCGAAGCAGGGACGACATGCACAAGCCCGACCCCATCAAGCTCACGCGCCGCGAGCGATCCATCATGGACATTCTCCACCGTCGCGGCCGCGCGACGGCGCACGAGGTGCTCGCGGACCTCGACGACCCGCCCAGCTATTCCGCCGTTCGCGCTCTCCTTCGGCTGCTCGAAGAGCGCGGGCACGCCAAGCACGTCCAGGACGGGCTGGCGTACGTTTACTCCCCCGCGGTCTCGCAGGCCGATGCGAAGCGCACCGCCCTCGCCCACGTCGTGCGGACGTTCTTCGCGGGCTCCGTCGAGCAGGCCATCGCCGCGCTCGTCGATACCCCGAAGGCCAAGCTGTCGCGCGACGAGCTCAATCGCCTCTCGGACCTGATCGAACGCGCCAAGAAAGAAGGCCGCTGATGACCACCGTATTTTTCGCGTTTTTCCTATCAAGCGCCATCCGCGCGAGCGTCGTGCTTCTGAGCGGGCTGGTCGCGTGCACCGTACTCTCGCGAGCGTCGGCCGCCACGCGGCGAGCCGTGCTCGTCATGGCCCTCGCCGCGTCGCTCGTCGTTCCGGTCGTCGCGGCGTTCGCTCCGTCCTGGCACGTCGAGACCCCCGCTGCGCTCGGAGTCTTCGGCCACGAGTCGTCGCTGGAAGGCAGCAACGGCGACGTCGTAGGGACCTCCTCTCGGCACGATTCGACCCCCGCGCCCGGAGCAACGGCGCCTGCGGCGCTCGGTTTGCCGAGCCTACCCACGGCGCTATGGACGATCTGGCTCGCGGGTGCCGTCGTGCTCATGGCGCGCGTCCGGGGGTCCTCCCGTCGTGCCCGCGCGCTCGTCGCGAGGAGCATCCGCGTCTCGGGCGCCGCGTGGGACGGGGTCATCGCCCGCGCCGCCGGGGAAGCCGGCGCCGTCGCCGACGTGCGCCTCTGCGACAGCCTCGAGTCGCCCGCGGTCACGGGCGTACTCGCGTCCACCGTTCTCCTTCCGATGAGCGCCGAAGGGTGGTCGGACGAGAGGAGGCGCGTCGTGCTCGTGCACGAGCTCGCGCATGTCCGGCACCGCGACGGAGTAGCCCAGCTCGTCGCCGCGGCGGCCTGCGCGTGGAACTGGTTCAACCCGCTCGTGTGGCTCGTCACCCATCGCTTACGCGTCGAGCGCGAGCTCGCGGCGGACGATGCCGTCCTGGCGGCGGGGGTTCGTCCGTCCTTCTACGCGGAGGAGCTCCTGGCGCACGCCGGCGGCGAGGTTCGTGGCGCGCTCGCGATGGCGGAGCGATCGTCACTCGGAGATCGGGTCGTCGCGATCCTCGCTGCGGGACGACCGCGAAGCGGGCTCGCCGCTCGCGGGAAAGCGTTGCTCGGCGGATCGAGCGTCGTCGTCGCCGTGGCCACCGCGTGCACGTTGCCCACGGCGCCGGTGAAGGCCGGCTCCACGGGGGGCGACACCGATCCGAAGATGCAGGCGGCCGCAGAGGACGAGGTAGACGCGATCCTCAAGGTCGCCGCAGGCGAATCGGCGACGGTGCTCGTGCTCGACTCCGCGACGGGAGAGGTCTTGGCGAACGCGGGGCGACGCGGCGGACAACCGTTCGATGTGGCGCGCAGCGAGGCGATGAGCCCTGGGTCTACGATGAAGCCCGTCACCCTCGCGGCAGCGATCGAGACGAAGGCGATCGCACCGGGTCAACTCTTCAATTGCGGGCCCGAGCCGCGCGTGTACCCGGACGGCGAACTGAAAGAGTCGCACACGCACGGCTGGCTCGACGCTCCCCACATGCTCGCCCAATCGTCGAACGTCGGCATCTCGCGTGTGTTCGACGCCCTCGGCGGCGAGCGGCTCGGCGACTGGCTCGGGCGCTTCCATTTCGGGCACGCCCTCGCACTGCCGGGTGCCGCGAGCGGCGTGGTCCCCGCCACGATCACGACCGGGACCCTCCAGGGGGCCGAAGTGGCGTACGGGGAAGCGATGACGGCGACGCCGCTCCAGGTCGCCGCGGCGTACGCGGCGTTCGCGAACGACGGCGTTTACCATGCACCGACCGTGGGAGGGGCGGCGGCCCCCGCCGAGAGGCTCGTGTCGTCGGCCACGGCGCAAGAGGTCATGGCGATGCTCAGGGTCGTCGTCGACGACGAGTCGGGGACGGGGACGCTCGCGCGGGTCGAGGGGGCCAATGTCGCGGGGAAGACGGGGACGGCCGAGTGGTCGGGCCCCGACGGGCACAAGCACGTCTACGCCAGCTTCGTCGGCGTCGCGGACGTGCCCGGGCGGCGCATCGTGGCGCTCGTCGGTGTGGAGACGTTGCGCGACGACGTCTACGGAGGGCAGACCGCGGCGCCGGCGTTCGCCCACCTCGTCTCGCGCCTACGCTGAAGAGCGAGCTACTCCTCTACCGCGCCGATCGTGCACGGATTCGCCCGCGTCTTGCCCGTCTGATCCGTCGCCGGGCACCCCGTCCCGATCTGCACCACGGAGGCGGCCGCCGACGGCGCGAGCGTGGACGTGGGGCCGCCGTTGTTCTGGAGCGGGCCGAGCATCGGGTTGGTGAAGGTGATCCCGGTGACGCACGGGCTGTCCTGGCTGCCGCCGACCACCTTGTCCTCGGGCCACTGCACGTCGCGCGCGCCCGTGAACGTGTTTCCGCACGACATGCGCCCTTCGCTGTTGTCGGTCGTGTTCTCGTCGATGATCGTGTTGTTGATCGTGAGCCCGTTGCCGAAGAGGGCGGCGCCGTAGAACGCCGAGTAGCTCGTTCCGCCGGTCGCGGTGTTGTTCGCGAACGTGCAGTTGTTCAGCGTGCCGCCATTCGAGAAGACGCACATGCCGCCGCCGATGCCGCCGGTGCCGCCGTCCGGGGTGCCCACGGCGGTCGCGGCGTTGCCGGCGACGGTGACGTTCGTGAAGGCGACGGTGCTCTCGTCGGTCTGCACGCCGCCGCAGCTGGGCGCCGAGTTGTTCGAGATCGTCGAGTTCGTGAAATTGAGGGTCGCGTTCTCGATGTAGAAGGCGCCGCCTCCCTGCCCCTGACCGGTGACTCCGAGCGGGCCGGTCACCGTGTTCGAGTCGGCGGTGCTCACCTCGAAGTTCACGTTGTGCGTGGCGTCGTCGTACACGCGGAAGAGGACCCCTCCCAGGGTCTGCGCGCCGTTCTTCTCGAAGACGTCGCCGCAGAAGGTCACGTCGCCGTCGCTCCCGCCGTCCATGTACACGGCGCCGCCGCTGCCGCCATCGCCGATCTCCTGGCTCGACGTCGAGCAGGTCGACGCCGTCGTGTTGCCGCCCGTGCCCGTCGCCGTGTTGCCGCTGAAGGTGCTCGTGTAGATCGCGAGATCGGTGTTGAGCGAGCCGACCGCACCGCCGTTCGAGGCCGTGTTGTTCGTGAAGTGGCTGCCGATGATCGTGGTGCCGAGGCTGCCGTCGGAGTAGATGGCGCCGCCGGCGACGTCCGGCCCGGGGGTCGCGCCGGCGTTTCCGGTGAAGGTCGAGTTGATCACGTGCAGCACGCCGTCCACGACGTACACGGCGCCCCCGCCGCTGTCGGTCTCGTAGCCCTGCGAGCAAGGGGGTGATGCCGGCGGGATCGCCGTTCCGGACGCGTGGCCGTTCTGGAACGCGAGGTTTTGCAGCGTGATGACGGTGGACGTCGTGCGGTAGCCGCCGCCGTTGAACGAGAGGATGCGGGTCGTGCCGCCACCGTCGAGCGTCACCGTGCCGCCGCCGTCGATCGTCGTGTTCCCCGAGGTCGGCAACGTGAGCGTCGACGTGATCGTGATCGTGACCGGTCCGCCGCAGTCGAACGTGATGATGCCCCCCTTCGCGACGGCCGCGGCGAGCGACGCCTCGTTGCAAGCCTGCCCCCCCTGCCCCACCACGGTCGTCGGAGTTGACGTGTCGACTGCCCCGAAGGGGAGCGTGCAGGCGAGGCTGGAGGGGATCGGGGGGACCTGAACGTCGGGGTTGCCGAGCGACGTGGCGTCGGACGTCCCGCCGCCGCCGTCGTCGGACGGGCCGCCGCCGCTGCTCGAGCCTCCGGAGCTCGAGCCGGACCCGTCGGACGCCGACCCGTCGGGCGCGCCCCCCCCCTCTTTGGAGCTCGAGGAGCCGCACGCCGCGGCGACGAGGGTGGCAAGGAGGAGGCAGCCTTTCCTCATCCCTTGAGTATAGGACCCTCGCTTCGCCTCGATACCGCTATGTCGGGTGCGCCTTCAGCCATACATCGGCCTCCTCGAGCATCGAGCCCGATCGCTTGCCGTCGCTCACGAAGACCGCGCGGGCCTCCTCGGCGAGCGAACGGGCGCGGGCGCGGTTGCCTCCCCCCTCCCAGAGGGCGCGGGCGAGGACGAAGCTCGCTTCCGCGCGGTCGCGCGCCGGGCCCTGAACCTTCGCAAAGATCGAAACGGCGAGCTCCGCTTCGGCGCGAGCGCCCGCGTACTGGTGCAACGCGAGCTCGTCACGCGCGATGTCGAGGCGCTCCGAGGCGACGTCGGTGTGCTCCTTGCCGAACCCCGCCTCGAGGATTCCGAGCGCTCGCTGGTGGATGTCGAGAGCCTCCTTGCAGCGCCCCATCCCGCAGAGCGCGAGCCCGATGAGGTCGAGAGAGACCGCGACGTCGGTGTGGTTCGGCCCCTTCGCTTTCTCCCGGATCGCGAGCGCGCGCTGACTGTAGGCGAGCGACTCGGCGTAGGCCTTGCTCCGGCAAGACTGATCGGCCAGGTTGCTGAGGACATCGGCGACCTGCGGATCGTCGGGCCCGACGGTGCGCTCGAAGATCGTGAGCGCACGATGGTACGCGGCGATCGCGGCGTCACGATCGCCGACGTCGTCCTCCGCGTTCCCGAGGTTGATGAGGGACGGCGCGATGAGGGGATGATTGGCGCCGAGAGCCCGTTCACGCACGGCGAGGCCACGCTGGGCGTAGGAGAGCGCCTTCTCGGTGTCCCCTTTGTACTCGTGGATGATGCTGAGAAACGTGAGGATGTTGCCGGCCCTGGGGTGGTCAGGGCCGAGCGCGCCTTCGATGATGCGAAGCGCTCGTTCCTCGTCGGCGATCGCCTCGTCGTACAGTCCTTGCGTGTTGAGCACCGCGGCGAGCAGCCCGAGCGCGTCGGCGACGCGGGTGTCGTTGGCTCCGAAGCGGCTCTCGGCGATCGCGAGCGCCGCGCGCGCGTGCGCGGCGGCGTCGGCGTAATGACCTCGATTGCGTTCGAGCTGACAACGCGACCCTTCGAGCTCGGCTTCGGCGGCAGGATCGCCGCCGATGCGCGCGAGAGCGGCCTCCGCGTGCCCGACGCTGTCGTCGGCGCGCTCGAACTTGTAGAGACTGGCCTCCACGTGGACGATCGCGGGCCAGATCGCGGCGGCGACCGCGTCGTCGTGCGACGCCTCGGCGTGGAGGACCCCCTCGATGAGCGTTGCCTCGGCCGCCTTGACGTCGCCGGCGACGTCCTGGGCACGGCCGAGCATCGCGCGTGACTCGGCGCGGGCGGGGCGAAACGCCGTCGCGTCTGCGGCGCGCGTAGCCTCGGTCGCCGCGCTGAGCATGTCAGCGTAGCGCCCGGCCTGCTGGAGCACGCGGGCGCGCGCGATGCGCGCACGGACCGCGACGACGGCATCGCGCGCAGCGGCGTCAGCCGGGAGTCTCGTCGGCGCCTTGAGCGCCGCGACGTTCGCGCATGCGTCCAGGCTCGAGAGGGCGCGCGCGGCGGTCGGTGCGTGCTCGATGACGTCGACGTCCGCCTTTACGAGGACGTCGCCGAGCGCGCGCAGCTCCGTGCGCCTCTCGGCGAGGCACTGCGTGCGCAAGTCCAAGACCTCCTCGGACTGGACCGCGCGCACCCGCGTCGCTTCGCAGGCGTCCTTCTGCATCGCGATCCAGCTACGCGCGTACTCGTCGAGCGACTTCGCGGTGGCGGCGAACGCCTCCCCCGAGAAAGGGGTCCCGGTCGCGACGAACGCGGCGGAGACGGCGCTCTTGCGCCCCACGTCCCACGTGCCGTCGAGATCGTGGGCGGCGCCCTGGCAAATTGCCCCGGGCCGCCCCCGGAGCGTGACGACGGCGAGCGCCGCGGCGGCGAGGAGCGCGGCGATCGTCCACCCGAGGACGCGCGGTCGCGCGGGGGGGGGCTCGAGCTCCGACACGAGGTCGCTCATCGTCGGGAATCTCGCGCCCGGATCGGTGGAGAGCCCCCGTTCGATCGCGCTCTTCACGCGGGGGGAGACGCGTGCCGCCTTCGCGGCGGGGATCTCGCGGCGCTGGCCGTCGCGCATCCGCTTGGCGAGCACCGACAGGTCGCGGTCGTCCGGGTGCGCGAACGGGTGCTCACCGTAGAGCGCCTCGTGAAGCGACGCGCAGAAGCTCCACTGGTCGCTGCGAGCGTCGGACCGGCGTTGCGCGAGCTGCTCCGGCGACATGTACCAGGGGGTGCCGAGGAGCGAGCTCTCGCGCGTAATGGGATCGCTCAAGCGCCCCGACCCGATGGCGAGCGGTATGGAACTGACGGAGCGCGCCGGGCTCGCGTCGATCGGAGGGAAGGTGCTGTCCGCCGAGCCGGGGAGCGCGGCGTCGGCGTGGGCGAGCCCGAAGTCGAGGACGCGGACGCGGCCGTCGGCGCCGAAGAGCACGTTGTCCGGCTTGAAGTCGCGGTGCACGAGGCCCCTAGAGTGCGCCGCCGCGAGCCCGCGGCCCGCTTGCGCGAACGCGGCCACGATCTCGCCGGGGGGGCGCTCGCGTTCGGCGAGCCAGGCGGCGAGCGTGACACCCTCGACGAGCTCCATCGCGACGAAGACGCGCTCGTCGACGGTCCCGACGTCGTGGACGGCGATGACGTTCGGGTGGTTGATCCGCGCCATCGCCTGGGCTTCGCGCAGGAGGCGCGCGCGTCTTTCCGCCATGGCGCTGTCGCCGGCGGAGGGGCGGAGGAGCTTGAGGGCGATTCCTCGATCGAGCTCCGGGTCGTAGGCAGCGTAGACGATGCCCATGCCTCCGCTGCCGAGGCGATGGAGGATCACGTACCGTCCGAGGGGGGAGCCGCGCGGCAGGGTCTCGTCGTCGACGGGGTCGGCGTCGGCACCGGAAGAGGAGGCCGAGACGGTCTCGTCGAGCGCGATGTCGGAGGACGCGCCGCTCATGGCCGGAGCGTACGCCCGATCGGGAGGGAGGATATCCGGGCTTGCCACACAAAAATGACCCCCCTCCGTCGATTCGATCACAGAACGGCGTTCCGCCGGGCATTCACTTGTGTGAGGTGATCCACGTGCTCTTGAAGCCAGGCTCCGCTCTCTTCTTCGCGCTTCGCTCTTCCAGTCTTCGTTCCTCCGGTATCGCCGTCGCTGCCGCGCTGCTCTTCGCGTGCGGCGGAGCGAGCGACTTCCCGCCGGGCGGTCGTAACGCCGATGACGGCGGCGGAGGGAGCGGAGGGAGCAGCGGCTCGTCGAGCGGCTCGAGCAGCGGCGGGGGGACCAGCAGCGGCGGAGGGAGCGGGGGCAGCGGGGGGAGCGGCGGCTCTTCGAGCGGCGGCATCAGCAGTGGAGGTGGGAGCAGCAGCGGCGGTTCCGGCGGGAGCAGCAGCGGCGTCTCCGGCGGGAGCAGCAGCGGCGTGGTCTACCCGTGCCCCGTGAATCCTCCGAGCGGCGAGTGCCCCTACGACGGCGAGACGTGCAGCTACGACGGCGAGTGCGGGACGACCTGTGAGTGCGAGGGGGGCGAGTGGGGGTGCTTCGGCAATCCCTGCCCGCCGCCGCTGCAAGTCTGTCCGTCGAACCCACCCACCGGCGGCACGTCGTGCGCCGGCGAAGGGGGGGAGACCTGCGATTACTCCAACGGAACGTGCGAAGGCGAGCAGTGCAGCTGCGACGGGAGCGTGTGGAGCTGCTCGGCCTTCGCCTGCCCCCCCCCGCCTCCGACGACGTGCCCGACGTTCCCGCCGACGCAGGGGACGGCGTGCAGCGCGATTGGGGACGACTGCGTCTACTACGTCAACGGCGAGTGCAATCAGGAGTCGTGCGAGTGCTTCCCGTCCGGGAGCTGGAGCTGCTCGTACGCGGTGGGGTGCCCGGAGGACGCGGGACCCTGACGGAGCCGTTGCCCGAGAGATTGATTCACAGGAAGGGCGGAAGGTCGGAAGCGGAGAGGAACTCGACGACCAGCGGCAGCACGAGGTCGATCGCGCTCTGCTCTGCCATGTGGTCGAGGCCAGCCAGGACTCTCACGCGCGCGCCCGCCGCACGCAGGCGCTCTCCGAAGGTCGCGAGCATCCCCGCCCCCGCCGTGTTCTCCGATCCCGCGTAGAAGAGCGCCCGCGTCTTCAGCGCCTCCGGCTCGATTGCGGGCCACGCGGCCATCGCTTGGTACGCCGCGACGACGACGTCGAGATCGGCCTTGGTCGCGAAGTCTTTTTGGATCGCGTTCAGCGGAAGCGCGTCGACGGTTCCCTCTGCTCTGGCGCTCCCGAAGAGCGCGAGCCCGGCGAGCGTTCTGGCGAGAGCTTCCTCGGTGAGCCATCGCCCAAGCGCGGCTCCCCCCAGCACGATCCGGTCAACCCGGGCGGCGCTCGCCACTGCCAGCTGAAGTGCGATGCTCGCGCCGTACGAGAATCCCCAGACATGCGCCCGCGCGATCCCCTCGGCGTCGAGGACGGCGAGCACGTCTTCGCACACGCGGGTCGCCGCGTAGGCCTCGAGGGTCGTAGGGCGGTCGCTCTCGCCGTGGCCGCGAAGGTCGAGCGCGAGAACGGTGAAGTCGTTCTCTAGGCGCGAGACGTGGTCGCTCCACGAGCGTCGGTCCTGGATGAAGCCGCCGTGGAGAAGGACGAGCGCCGGGCCTTGGCCGGAGCGGTCGTACGCGATTCGGGTGCCGTCGGGGGAGCGGGCGAACATGGCGACATGGAGGCCGGGGTGGGTCGAAGGCGGGGTGGAATACAGGCGACGCGCTGCTCCGAGGACACTACACGCAGTCGGCGGGATCGCCGTAGAATCGCAGGATGCGCCGACTTGCGTTCCTCCTCCCGTTTCCCCTCGCGCTCGCGTGGGGGGCGTGTGTCTCGAACAATGCACCGCTGCCCGTGGGCGGAGTGGACGCGTCGTTCGACGCCGGGGAGGTCGACTCCGCGCTCCCGCCGCGGCCCGATGCCGGGGTCGACGCGACGATCGCGGACGCGGCGGTGGACGCGCCGCTCGCCGTGGACGCACCGATCGACGCTGCCCCGTTGCCGGTGACGGCCACCGTCGTCGGCGGGTACGGATACGAACAGGGGGTCACGATCGTTTGGGGAGACTCGACCGGCGCGGTCATCTCCGCATCGACGACCAGTGCGCAGGGGACCGCCTCGCAGACCGTGACGGCCGGCGCGATGGTGACCGCGCTGCTCGGCTCGCCCGCGTACCCCTCTCCCACGACGATCATGGGCATCGAGCCGGGGGACAACCTCGTCTTCATCGACTACGCGTCGATCGCGGCGCTCCCCATGAACGTCGACATCCCGACGTTCCCGGCGTCGCCCCCCACGGGCACCGTGGACTACGCGCTCGGGACGACGGGCGAGACGTTCGACGGGCCCCCGGCGACCTACGGGCTCGGCGGGGCGCTCGGCTTCGGCTCGACCGATGCGGGAGCGGCCGCGGTCTTCGCGCCGATGCTGACCGCCAAGGACGACAACGGCAACGCCCTCGGATACGTCTTCGCCAAGAACGTCCCGGCGACGACACCGGACGACGCGGGGGCCCTGGAAGTCACCCTCACGGGGCCGTGGTCGACCACGTTCACGACGCAGCAAGTCGTCCTCGAGAACGCGCCGGACGCCGGGCTCGGCGGGGATTGGTGGAGCGCCTACAGCGAGGTCGCCGACGGGATCATGCTCGCCCCCGCCACATTGAACCTGCCCGACGGTGGGGTCCCCCCGGAAGGGAATCTCATCAAGCAAGGGCACGTGGGCTATGCCGACTTCGTTCAGACGAGCACCGGCTTCGGCCCGCCGGGGACGAGCGACTACCAGGGGGGCGTCGAGGTCGCGACGCGCGCGGCGGCGCCCACCGCGGACGGAACGATGACGGTGGACTGGTCCATGCTTACGAGCGCCCCGGTGATCACCGCGTCGACGATCGACACGACGATCCCCGCACAGCCGGGTGTGACCTGGACGACCAGCTCGGGCACGCTCGCGACGAGCACGGGGATCATCGCGCTCGCCGAGTGGGACGGGAGCTTCACCGACGGAGGATCGCAGTTCGGAAACTGGACGATCGTCTCGCCGGGGACCGCGCAGAGCGAGGTCGTCGCGCCGCAGCTCCCCGCCGGAAGCGCGTGGGCGCCCGCGGCTGGCTCCAACTTCAACACGTCCACGGTGTACGCCGTGCAAGGGGGGACCGCGCTCCCCACTTACGCGGTGTTTCGGGCTGCCGCGAACCTGTTCACGCTGCAGACGTCTTGCATCGGCGGGCCGATGGCTCCGCCGCTACCCGCGGCGGGGACGTTGGTCGTCACGGGGTTCACGAGCGGAGGGTGCGGGTGAAGAGGCCCAGTCGCGTCAAAGAGTGGGGGGACGCTGCGAGCTTGACTGGGTCATGTCGTGTCGTACGACGAGCCGCGCCGTCTCTCGGTGCGCGACGGCCGAGTCGATCGACGCCGTGAGCTCGGCGGCGCGCGCGGCGCCGCGCACCGTCGCTACCGCGTCTTGGACACTGGGTAGGGCGTCGAGCGCTTCGCGCGAAGGGGCCAGCCACAGAGTGAGGACGTGCCCCGCACCGAAGACCGTGCGGTACGTGGTGCGCGTGAGCGGGTAGTGGGCCTCGGCGAGCGCTGTGTCGATCGCGGTCGTCGCGTCGGAGAAGGCCTTCTCTGACGCGGGGTCCGGGCGCACGTCTTCGATCACGAGGCGTCCGCAGCACGCGGTGCGCTCGTCGAGGGGGCCGGCGGCGGGGGCGTACGAGAGGTCGGAGACGCGCTCCCACACTTCGCTCGTGTGCGGATAGACGAGCGACGTGTCGGCGAGATGGTCGTAGCGCTCGCCGGCTTCCTTCGGCACGGCCGCGAGCGACTTCTCGATCGCCTCGCCGCGCGTGTCGAAGCTGCCGAACGTGGAGAAGCGGCGGACGGTGTAGAAGGTGCTGTCTCCTACCTGGAGGAAGACGCCGCGCCCGTCGGTGGCGCCGTAGCGGCGCAGCTGCGCGAGCCACTCGCGGCGACCGTCGACGAACTGCCCGAGGAGGCCGGGGGAGACGGTGTCGATGTGGACGGAGAGGTAGTCGCCGCGGTCGGGGGACGGGGAGGCGGGCGGGGGGGAGGCGCGTGGGGTGCAGGAGGGGACGAGGGGGAGGAGGAGCGGGAGGGAGAGGTGGAAGCAGAGGAGGAGGGGGAAGCGCATCGATTGGAGATGGCCGCGGGGGGGGAGAAGTTACGGGGCGCTTCGGCTGGCGGTCTGGAGAAACGCGACGTTCTCATCCGCTTCCTGTTCTAGGCTCCGCGGGATGCCCGAAGAGAGCGAGATCGACGAGGTCGTGGACAAGGTCAGCGACGAGGCGACGGAGGAGGCAAAGGAGCACGGTGCGCATGCGCCGTGGATGCGATGGCTCGGGTTGTCGACCGCGCTCTTCGCCGTAGTCGCCGCGATCGCCTCTCTCAAGGCCGGACACTTCGCCAACGACGCCCTCCTGCTCAGCGACGAGGCGACGCTCAAACAGGCGCAGGCTTCCGATAGCTGGTCGTACTACCAGGCGAAGGGGGTAAAGGCGGTCGAGCGCGCGTCGACGGCGGACCTGCTCGCCGCGCTTCACGGCGCCGACGACGCCGTCGCCCGGGCCCGCGCGGACGCCGCGAAGTACGAGAAGGAGCAGAACGAGGTCGAGGCCGAGGCGAAGGGGCTCGAGGAGGAGCGGAAGAAGCTCGCCGAGGAGTCGAACGACGATCTCAAGCGGCATCAGAGCTTCGCGTACTCGGTGACGGCGCTGCAGGTGGCGATCGGGTTATCGGCGGTGGCGGCGCTCATCGGGCGGCGGGGGATATGGCTGTTCGCGCTGGCCGTCGGGGTCGGCGGAGTGCTGCTGTTCGGGGCGAGCTTCGTGACGACGATTTAGCGGGGAGCGGACGGGCGTTCACCGACCTCGAGCGACTGTGCCGAGGGCTACTGCAAGCGTCGGGAAGACGAGACGCCGTGCTCGGACGCCGAGCGTGGACTAGCGCGGTCGAGGACGAGCGACGACGCGCTCGGCGATCGCCTCGACATCGTCCCGGTCGACCTTCTTTTCCATCGCGGCTTCAAGTCTCGTCACGCTTCCGCGGATCTCCCGCAGCTCGCGGCTGTGATCGATGACGACAGCTTTGACGAGCCCGAGCTCGCGATCGACTCGCGCGAAGCCGGACGCCACTTCGGCGTCGACTCGCGCGAAGCCGGACGCCATTTCGGCGTCGACTCGCGCGAAGCCAGAAGTCACCTTCCGGTCGAGCCGGTCGACCTTCTCGTCGACAGCTTGAACGGCTTCGCCAAAGACCTTGAACTGCGACTTCATGTCTTCGACGAGAACCCCGAACTCCCGCGCGGAAGCTCTTGACCAAGGCGTCGCGACGTTCCGTTTTTCTTTCTTCTTGGCCTGACGGGCGGACATCGTTCCTTCCTTTTTTCGCACCTGCCGCCTCCGCGAGCAAGAGAGGCCGGCATCACCGGTCTGTCTTCAGAGCATGCGCGGTGCCAGCGAAGGGCTCGCGGCAACACGCGGGAATTCGGAGCGCGCCGGTGGCACGGCCAGGACTGACGGTGGCACGTGCCGATCGACTCGCGGTACCCTCAGAGTGAAGGGGGGGCTCGCGAGAGGGGCCGCGCGAGTGAGGATCGACACGACACCCGCAACGGCACCGGCGCGCTGGTCGTGGCGGGCCCGCGTGCTGCTCCTGCTCGGACTGCTGGCGGGCATCTACGCGGGGGTGATCGTCCTGGTGTTCGGCCCGGAGAATTCGCGGGTCTACCACCCGACGCCGGCGAGCGAGGACTGGCAGCCACCGCCCGCGGCCGAGGTGCGCGACGTCGAGATGACCTCGGCAGACGGGACGAAGATCCATGGGTGGTGGTACCCGAAGGACGGGGCCGACGGGGCGCTGCTCTATCTGCACGGCAACGCGGGAAACCTGAGCTCCCGCGGCGGGGTGATGGAGGAGCTGCGCCGCGAGTTGGGCGTGCCGGTGATTCTCGTCGATTACCCTGGCTACGGTCGAAGCGGGGGCAGCCCGAGCGAGGCCGGCTGCTATGCGGCCGCCGATGCCGCTTACGACTGGCTGACCAAGGAGCAGAAGGTTGCGCCTGACAAACTCCTGATCTACGGCGCTTCACTGGGCGGAGGAGTTGCGACCGACCTGGCGAGCCGGCGCGAGCACGGGGCGCTGATCCTCGACAAGACGTTCACGTCGCTGCCGGACGTGGGGCAAGCGCTCTTTCCGTGGTTGCCCGTGCGCTTGCTGATGCGCAACCGGTTCGACTCGCTGACGAAGATCAAGCGCTGCAAACGTCCGGTATTCGTGACGCATGGGACGGCCGACCAGGTGATCCCGTTCGCGCACGGCGAGCGGCTGTACGCGGCGGCGAACGAGCCGAAGCGGTTCTTCGCGATGACGGGAGTGGGGCACACCGAGGACTTCGACCCGCGGTTCTTCGAGGAGCTGAAGGGGTTCTTGCGCGAGGCGGGGGTGCAGGCGGGGCGCTGATGCGGCGTGTTAGCCTCGCAGCATGAGCCTCTTGCGAAATCTCCTCGTCGCGGCGCTCCTCGGCGTCGCGCTCTCCGCAGTCCCCGCGTGCTCGAGCAACTCGGGCTCGTCGTCGACCCAGCCCTCGACCGGCTGCTCGCTCTTCGCGAACAACTCGTCGTGCGACTGCAGTACGACGAACGGAAAACTCGCCGAGTGCACCGTGGCGGCGAACGGCGGGTCGTGCGTTCAGACGTGTCCCAGCTTCCCGTGCTGCTACAAGCAGACGAGCGACGGCACCACGACGTGCGACTGCACGGTCCCCACCTCGACGCTCTCGTGCGCGACCATCGTGTCGGCGTCCAACGCGACGCAAGTGAGCTCGTGCCCATGACTAAGGTGCAGCCGCCGGCGAGTTCCAGTCACCGAAGCGATCACGCGCCACTTCGTCCGGATTGAGATACTCGACGCCCTCGCTCCAGTGCTCCTCGCGGAGGCGCGCCGTTACTGTCGTCTTCCCGGCACCGTTGGGCCCAGCGATCACGAGGAGGACGGGCTTCACGGCCCTTTCCCGGACTGTCTGGCTGCAGCCTGACGCTCATCGAGAGCGCGCATGGCCTGTTCGCGAAGCGTCTCGATCTCGGCCCTTAGCTTTGCGAGCGCTCTTTCGCGCGCGGCAGCGACGCCCGCGAAGGCTCGGGACGACAGGCCTATCAGCTGCTCGTCCGACGGCTCGAAGGCCGGATCCGCCAGGTTGATCACGTCGGCCATCATTGAGAAGCATAGGGTGACGCGGCCCGGGAGGCCAGGCGGCCGACCGGGGCAGTCTGTCGAGAGCCCCGAGAATATCGCGACCAACCTCCTCCCGATCCGCCCCACCCCGCGACTTCCGCCTGGAGCCAGCGCCTCTGGCGCTCGAACGGTGAGGGCGGCGGGAGCCACCCGAGGCCGGACTCGCCGGGGCGGAAAAGACACGCCAGACGAGCAACCGTTGGCTGTCTCGATCAGCGAAGATGAGCGCTACGGAGCGCGACGCGCGCAAGCGAAAGAGCCTCGGTTCGTCGGGCACGCGCTCGACGGCGCCCAGCCCCAGCTCCGCGAATCGGAAGACGGCGCTCGCGATGCGCTCGGCCTCCCGCCAGTGCATGCGGCGAAGATCCTCTTCGGCTGCCGGATGCCACTCGGTCGACCGGGCCATTCACTCGGTCTTGCGCTGCGCAAGAACCGCCTCGATGTCGGCCTTCGACCGCCGCGGCCGATTGTCGGCGCGTGCCTCTTCGAGCGCCGCGCGCTCTTCGTCGCTGAGCGGCGCACCTGCGGGTGCGTTCTCGAGCGCGAGGCCGACGGGGTCACTGAGAGGGGCGGTGCGGTTGGCCATGACGAGACGATACTCGCGGGGGTTGCCGTGGGCTAGGTCGTGAGGCCCGACGTGGGAGGGGAGCGTGAGAAGCGTGGCCATCGACTGAGCACGCGCGGTGCCAGCGAAGGCCCCGCGATAACAGCGATGATTCCGGGGCGCGCCCGTGGCATGGCCGGCATTGCCGGTGTCACGGACCGATCGGCGCGCGGCGCTCGTGGCCCTACCGCCGGCACAAGGGCGAGGGGGAGAGGGGGAGAGGAGTGAACGAGGGAGAGGGGAAAGGAGGGCGAGAGGGCGGGCGGTGCGCTCACGTGCTCGCACGCCGAGCGTGAGCCGTGCGGACCGCCATGCGGGTTTCTCTCGGAGAGGCGAGCTACGGTGAGGAGAGCAATGCCGGCCGACCAGGAGACCCCGCGATCCATCCCGTCTGCCGGGACAATCTTGCGATGGCCGCTTCTCATCATAGGAACGTTGGGCGCGCTCCTCGCGGCCTCGGGAGCGCTGTTCGGTTCAATCCGCGTCACGGTCGCAACATCGGCCCTTCTTGCGCTGGCTCTCGGCTACGTATTCAACCTCGGCATCGGCGGCATTCCAGCGATCCGTGTGGGTGCGCCTGTGCGAGCCGTTCAGAAGGCTGCCGCCGTGCTCGCGTGTCTTGGCCTCTTCTCCGGCGGGTCGCTACTCGCGTTCGTCATCGTTCCGGTCGTGTACGTCCTCGCCCAACTCGTTCCCGCTTATGAGATTCTCACGCCACAGTTCAAGCCTCTGCTCTGGGTCATCTCGCTCTGGTGGCTCGTGAGCGTCACATCCACAACCTGGCACGCGAGCCGGGTGTTCTCGCCGCGCCTGGGAAGACGCAGGGGTGTGATCGCTGCGGTGATCACGACAGCGCTCACCCAAGTCTCTTGGATGCTCATCGGTTGTGTCCTCGGAACCCTCACCTTCGGGAGGTTCCTTCACCGCTAGCGCGGTGGTGATGGGGACACTGTCGCGGGCGGCACGAGCTTGCGGCGTCACCGTATGTCGTTCGATGCCCTATCCTTCGGTCGTGGAGCCCGAGTACGACTGCTCTTTCTGCGGAAAGCACCAGCGAGACGTCACTCGCCTGATCGCGGGCCAGGCTGGATACATCTGCGGCGATTGCATCAGGCTCTGTGCGGAGGTCTTGGACGTCGCGCCGGAGCGGGGAACCGTCACGGTCGTCGTTTCCATCCCCACGAAGCGCATCCTCGACTGGGAGACGTTCCACGATATCTTCGCCGAGAAGCTGGGCTTCCCGAATTTCTACGGCCGGAACATGAACGCTTGGATCGGCTGCATGACGTACCTCGACGACCCGAGCGCCTCGATGACGGCGATCCATGTCCCCAGAGGATCCGTGCTGACCCTGCAGCTAGAGGACGTTGACGAGTTTCTGGCGCGCTGCCCTGAGCACTACGCAGCCATCGTCGAGTCCTGTGCGTTCGTGAACTGGCGTCGCCTCGAGAGGCGCGAACCGGCCGTGCTTGCGCTGTCCTTCCACCGATCGAGTCGGTAATAGGCCCGACGGAAGCGGCTCGCCGAAAGGTCGTGACGGCGGCCCTCCGCGGAGGGCATCAGCGCGCGCGGGGACGAGCGAGGACCCGCTCGACGACCGCCTCCACCTCGTCCCGATCGACCTTCCTCTCCATCGCGGCTTCGAGTCTGCCGCGGATCTCCCGCAGCTCGCGGCTATGGTCGATGACGACGGCCTTGACGAGTCCGAGCTCGCGGTCGACTCGCTCGAAGCCGGACGCCACATCGCCGTCGAGTCGGTCGACTTTGTCGTTCACGCCCTGGAGCGCTTCGCCGAAGACCTTGAACTGCGAGCGCATATCTTCGAGGACGACGACGAGCTCCGGCGCAGAAGAGTCGGAGCGACCCGACCTCCCCTTCCCTTTTCCAACGTTCTTGCGGGCAGGCATCCTTCCGTCTTTCTTCTCACCTGCCGCCTCGACGAGCAAGAGACGCTGGCATCGGTGGCGGGCACGCTGGACAGAGCACACGCAATGCCAGCGAACGCCCCGCGATAACAGCGGTGATTCCGGGGCGCGCCGGTGGCATGGCCGGCATTGCCGGTGGCACGGACCGATCGGCGCGCGGCGCTCGTGGCCCTACCGCCTGCACAGCCCCGTGAGCATCGCGACCAACCGCCCCCCGATCCTCCCCACCCGCTCCGCGTCCCCCTGGCTCGCGTCCCCGCTCAGCGCCGCGATCTCGATCGCCGCGCACGCCTCCCCCGCCTCGGCCCGCGCGATCGCGAACACCCGCGCCTTGTCCGCCCGCGTCGCCCTCCCCGCCCCCTCCGCCACGTTGAGGCACGCGCTCTTGGCCGAACGCAGCGCCTGCTCCTTCAGCCCTGCGTCCCGCACCGCCGTCTGCCGTACGGCGACGAACAGCTCCTTCGCGACCTCGTACGCGATCAGCCTGTGATGGGGAAGTTGGTAACTCGCCATGTGGGTTGCTCCTCTCGCCCTGGCTCACGATTGATCGGAAGTTTTTGTGGCTTTTGCGGCGACCCACGCGGCGACGTACTTCACGAGGTCCTGGAAGCCGCGGCCGAGGGTTTGCCAGCCGGGGGCGCCGTTGTTCTTGAGATGTCCCCCCATACCGGCGATCGAGAGCATCGCGTCTTCGATGGTCGGGTTGAGGGGAAGCGGCCTTCGCGTGGCCATGGCGGCGAGCACTTCGAGCTGCAAGGGCGTGAGCAGCGTGGAGGCAGGCTCGTTGGGCTGATCTCGGCTCCCCGTCCGCCCCCCGCCGAAGACGCTGCTAGACTCTCTTGGTGGGGGCAGCCATCGACTTCGAGCGCGTTCGCGTTCCGGCTGAGCGAGACGCCTACGAACGACTGCGCGCCTCGCGCGGCACGAAGAGCCCGCCGGGCTTCACCCCGCAGGACACCCGGACGACACGGCGAGAGCTGATGACGAGGGCTCTGCTCCTGACGGATACGATTGCGCCGGAGGCGTGTGGAGCCGCCCGCGAGGCGATGCGGACGCTGGGCGTCGACGACGAGATTGAGCTGTTCCAGTCTCCGAGCGCAATTGGCACGGCGCGCATCGCACTCCATGGCGGCCCGGTCGGCGTCGAATTCATGGGCGACTACCTCTCGTCGCTCGATCGCGGCGGTCTCCTCGCGGTGATTGGTCACGAGATCGGTCACGCGGTCGCCCACTGCAGAACCGCGCAATTCGCGTGGGCTAGGTCGGCGGCGAGGTCCACGTATCCCTCCCGGGAAATGCCGTTTCGGAAGGCGTACGCGATTGCGACGGAGATGACGGCGGATCGCTTCGGTCTCCTCGCGTGCCGTGACATCGACGCGGTTCTACGAGTAGAGATGCTGGGCGCAGCGGGTTCTGCGGGCTCCAAGCTCCATCTCGATGCGCGATCGTATTTGAAGCAGTGCCGCGCGGTCACCGAAGAGATCCTCGCCGAGCCCACGGCCGTGGCCCTCGGGACTTCGCACCCCGAGCACTACGTCCGCGGCTACGTCGAGTGGCTTTTCAGCGAGACCGATCTGTACGCGTCTCTCTCGGGCAACGGACCGGGCACCCGCGCGGTCGAGGAAGTCGACGCCGTGATTGCGAAGCTGCTCGGTCTCGAATCGCACCCCTCCGCGGCTCGATCGCACACCGCAGACGGCTTCGTCATCAAAGCGCCGCCGCCGAAGCAAGGCGCGCACGCGCCTTCGGAGGAAGGCGCGCAGCCGCCGTTGGAAGCATTGGCGGTCGACATTCTGACCGACGGAGCGCGGCGTAAGGTCGAAGCGACAGGGAAGGCGCTCGCCCACGCCGCGAACGCCGTAGTCCCCACGCTGCAGCGGCTCGCGGGCTCGGCTCGTACACGAGTGGGCCATTCGAGGATCGAAAAGGATGTCGAAGACGCCAAAGGTCCCACATCGAGCGAAGCGACACGCGACCTGCGGGCGAGCTTCGAAGAGTTCGTGCGGAAGCGAACGAAGTAGGGCACGAACCGCCGCCATCTAGCGGAAGCAGTTCCACTCCACCCCTTCGCACGTGCACTTGATCGGCGTGCCCGCGTTGCAATACGGGAAGGTCACCGTGCACCCCGACTCGAACGAGGCGTCGACGTACCAGCCCGCTGCGAACGGGGGAGGCGGAGGCGGCGTCCCGGTGCACGAAGGCATCGTCCAAGTCCCTGCGTCGCACGACCCCGAGAACGAAATCACCGAGGGCTGGCCGCAGCTCTCGACCTGAGAGAGGCAGCAGAAGAAACCGGGGCGGTAGCCGTCAGCGGGACAGCCCGGTGAGCCTCGCACCGCGCAGATATCTCCCGAGGGCAAGCATTGCCCGCCGGCCGCTTCGCACGCCCCGCCGTCGCCGCCGCCGTCACTCTCGCTTCCACCGTTCTCGGATCCGCTATCGACGCTGGGCGCGACAGTGAGACCGGAGCTGAGAACCCTGCCACCGCACCCGCAGAGCAAGAGAAGCCCGAGACCGATGACGGGAGCTGCCGCGCGACCCATGCGCAACCCTAGGCCGCGCAAAGACCTCCGCAAGGACCTCCGGTCCTCTTCCCCTTCCCCGCCCAGAAGAGCTACGACCTCGCCGCGACCCCTTCCTCACCCCTCGCCCTCCTCCCCCTCCCTCCCGTGACCCTCCGCCCCTTCTTCTCCCTCGGTCTGCCCGGCATGCTCTCGCCTCACAGGCGAGTTTGGCGAGAACCGAAAACTGACTAAGACCGAGGTCGAAATCTCGTAAATCATCGATTCACCTTCGCTTTCACACGTTCGATCGCGGCGCGCGAGCCTCCATCGCGAGCTGCATGCGCGCGATCCGCCGGGTGCAGGGCCGCGATCCGTTCGGTGCACCCCCCTGCACCGGCCGGTGCACGAGCGTCATCCGCTGGGTGCATGGTCATGCACCCGCGGGTGCACGAGCTTGCACCGGCGGGTGCACGACGGTGATCCGGGTGGTGCACCCTCGAGCAACCGCAGGTGCGCGCCCACGCACCGAGCGGTGCGCGCCGCTACACCCGTCGGTGCCCAGCAGCGATCCGCGCGGTGCATGGCGGTGACTCGCGCGACGGCGACCCGTCTCGTCGGGCAGCGGGCAAGCGAGACGATGGCGTTCATGCTGGGAAGGGCGGGAGTAGCTACCTGACGTGAGCCCCCCACAACGGCCCCGCCCTCGCCAACGACCGGCACCTGGTAGACAATCCTCCTCCTCACTCACAGGCGCCGATGACCGACGACCAAGACCCCCACGACAAGCCCTACGAATACGGCCCCCACTCCGTCGGCCCCATGCCCGACTCCGGCCTCCGCCTCGGCTCGGGCCGCGTCTCCGCCTACGTCTCGGCCTTCCTCGGCCCGCTGACCCTCCTCGGCGTCCTCTGCTTTCGCTTCCCGGAATACCTGACGACCCCCGAGCTCCGCGACGTCTACGACGTCGACCTCCTCCGCACGATCCTGAAGACGGCGATCTCCGCCGCGATCATCCTCGGCGTCGTCAGCATCGCGTGGAACCGCGCGCACCTGCGCGTCGCGTCGCTCGGTCTTCTCACGGCGGGTCTCGCCGTCGTCCTCGGCGGGTACCACGTGCACGGGCGCGCGGTGCATCAAGAGCCGCTCTTCCTCGGGGTCGACTGGCTCGTGCTCGATCTCCTCGGCTCGGCGCTCCTCTTCGTCATGATCGAGACCCTCTTCCCGAAGTACCCGAAGCAGATCACCTTCCGCCCCGCGTGGAAGCTCGACCTCGCCTACTTCACGGTGAACCACCTGCTCATCGGCGTGATGCTCCTCGCGGCGAACGGCTTCGCCCCGCACGTCTTCGGCTGGGCGGTGAACGGCGCGGTTCGCGGGTGGATTCGCTCGCTGCCGCTGCCGGTCGAGGTCCTCGTGCTCATGCTCGCGGCGGACTTCGTGCAGTACTGGGTGCACCGCGCGTTCCACGAGGTCCCCGCGCTCTGGCGGATCCACGCCGTGCATCACTCGACCGAGTACATGGACTGGCTCGCCGGGTCACGGACGCACTTCGTGCAGGAGATCGTCGACCGGGCGCTCGTGATGGTGCCCCTCTATCTCCTCGGTCCCTCCACCGAGGCCCTCAACTTCTATGTCGTCGTCGCGGCCTTCCAGGCCGTCTTCGTGCACGCGAAC
>JBKQKP010000065.1:0-69197 GCA_052147435.1 Polyangiaceae bacterium
GCCGCAGTCGGACGCCCCGCAGACGGTCTTCGCCACGCACGCGATGCACGTGTTGCCCGAGCAGATCTGGTTCCCTGGGCAGTTCGGGCAGGAGATCGTCCCGCCGCAGTTGTTCGGGACGTTCGGCCCGCAGGCCCCCACGGCGCACGTCGTCGTCGGGTTGCACTGGCAGGTGTTGTCGAGGCAGACCTCGGAGCCGGGGCACGTGCTCGGGCAGCTGATCGTCCCGCCGCATCCGTCGGGGACGGTCGGGCCGCAGTCGGTCGCTCCGCAGACCGTCTTGGGGACGCACGCCGTGCACGTGTTGCTCGTGCAGACCTCGTTCCCCGGGCACGCGGGGCACGTGATGCTGCCGCCGCAGCCGTCGGAGATCTGGCCGCACTGCGACGCGCCGCACGTCGCCTGCGTGCAGCACGTGTTGTTGTCGCAAACCTGGCCCGCGCCGCACCCTCCGCAGTAGTCCTGCGCGCTCCCGCACGCGTTCTCGAGGAACCCGCACTTGCCGGTGCACTCGATCCCCGCGCAGTCGCCGCAGTAGATCGTGCCGCCGCAGCCGTCCTCGACCGTGCCGCACGCGCCGACGGGACAGCTCGTGAGCGGGACGCAGTTGCACGTGTTGGTGGCCGTGTTGCATGTGCCCGTGGCACACGCGCCGCAGTCGATCGTGTTGGTGGACGGGCCGCAGCCGGTCTCGATCGTGCCGCACAGATCCTGGCTCGTGCAGTCGGCGGCCGTGTGGCCGGTGCACGTGATGCACTGGTGCGTCGACGCTTCGCAGATCTGTCCCGTGGAGCACGACCCGCAGCTCACCTGCACGCCGCACTCGTCGGTGACGAAGCCGCACGCGGCGTGCAGCGACGCGCACGTGGCGGGGACGGCCTGGCACGTGTGCGTGACGGGGTCGCAGACCGAGCTGCCGCTGCACGCGCCGCACTCGATCACCGAGCCGCACGTCTCGACCGCGCCGCACGCCGTCGGGCCGATGAGCGCGCAGATCGCAGGCACGCAGCCGTCGCCCGCGATGCCGCCGTCAGCCAGGAAAGGCCCGCCGTCCTCGCCGGTCCCCTGTCCGGTGAACGCGACGCTCGTCGCGCTCGTCGCGCTCGCGCAGACAGTCCCCGTGATCTGGATCGCCGCGGTCGCGCTCGTCGCGGTGTCCGCGCTCGGCGTGTAGCCGGCTGCGAGCGCGGGGACCGACGCCCCCCCCCCGACCACGACGGCCGTCGGCGAGCCCGTGTAGCTGAGCGAGTACTCCGCGTCCGTCGGCGCGCCGAACGCGACGGTCGCCGCCATGTTCCCCGTGTTCGTGAGCGTGAGCGCGATGGGGGTCGCGGCGGTGTCTGCGACCGTCGGCGGGAACGCGGCGGTGGCGGGGGAGAGGGTGAACGTCGCCCCCTGCGCGGTCACCGAGACGGGGATCGCGAACGACGGATGGGCCGGATCGTCGGTCTTGATCGTGAGCGTGTCGGTCGTCGCGCTCGCCGCGGTGGCCGTCGACGGGATCGCGGCGGCCGCGAGGGTGAGCGTCGCTTGCGCCCCCCCCGCAATCGGAACCGGGAACGTCGTCGGGCTGGTCACGCTGAAGGCGCTCGTCCCGAAGGTGGCCGACGTCACGTTGAGCGACGCGCTCCCGACGTTCGAGACGTTGATCGTCTGCGTCGCGGGGGGCGCGCCGCCGCACGGCGCGAGGCCGAAGCTCACCGACGTCGCGGAGACCGTCGCGCCGGAGAGGACCGACTGCCCCGATAGCGGGATGCTCGTCGGGTTCGTTCCGCAGACCGCGGTGTTGGTGAGCGCGACGGCCATCGTGCCGCTCGCGGGGCTGGTGCTGGTCGGCGTGAAGCCGATGATCAGGTCACCGGTCCCCCCGACGGGGACGGAGAGCGAGGTCTGCGCGGAGGAGAACTGCGAATTGGTCGGCGCGCCGAACGTGACGTTCGCCGTCTGGTTGCCGGTGTTGGCGACCGCGATCGTGACGGACGCGCCCGAGCTGCCGAGAGGGACCACGCCGAAGGCGGCTCCCGGAGGGGTGAGCGTCACCGTCGCCCCCGTGGGGGTGATCTTGATCGGGATGGAGACCGACGCGTGGGCGGGATCGTTCGACGTGACGAGGAGGGTGTCGGTGATCGCCGTGCCCGCCGTCGCGCTCGCGGGGACAGCCTGGGCGGTGATCGTGATCGACGCGTTCGCGCCGGGGGCGACGGTGGCGGACCCGGGCGACACGCTGAAGAACGTCCCCGTCTGGAGCGCGGCGCTCAGCGTGAGGGTCGTCGCGCCCGTGTTGGCGAAGACGAGAGTCTGCGTCGACGTCGCGGAGCCGCCGCAGAGGGAGCTACCGAAGTCGACGGTCGCGGGGAACGTGAGCGACGCGGATCCCGCGTCCTCCGAGGGGATGGTGACGTCGAAGTCGCCGCCGTCGAACGCGAGGTCGGGGGCGTTCGGAGAGGAGATACAGCCCGAGAGGCCGAGGACAAACAGCGGCGCCAGGAGCCCCGACCGGAACGTTCGCATCATCTCCCCGTCCTCCACTTGCCCGCGTGGGGCGACCGACGAGGAGACGATGCGGGACGCTCGCTGTCAATCGTGGGCGCCGCTCACTGGCACGCGGTCGCGCTCGCGATGTCGCACGTTCCGGCCGTGCTCGCGTCGCTCGTCGTGACGCATTTGGCCGGCAGCACGCACGCGGGTCCCGCGGCCGTGTCGCACGCGGAGGTGCTAGGGGCTGCGGCCAAGCACGTCCCGGTCGTCGGCTCGGGCCCCGCGTCGGTCCCTGCGTCGTCGGCCCCGGCGTCGAACGTGGCGATGACGCACGTGCCGTTGGCCGCGCACTTCGCGGTCCCTCCGCCGACGGCGCCGCACGTCTGCCCCGCGGCGACCACGGTGTTCTGCACGCACATCGTCGTCGCCGTGTCGCACGTGAGCTGCAGCGTCGGGTCGCACGACGGTCCCGTCGATCGATCCGGAACGCACGTGGCCCCTACCGTGGTCACCGTCGGCTGGCACGTACCGGGGGCGGTCTTCTTCGCCCCCACGCAGTCGAACCCGATCCCGCACGGCGCCGCGCCGCTGCACGAGGCGTTGGCTCCGCCGTAAGCGACGCACACCCCCTCCGCGCACGCGAGCCCCCCCCTCGCGCCGCACTCCGCGGTCACCACGCACGGGGAGCCCGCCGCGGGGACGGCAGCGCAGACGCCGCACGTCGCGTACTGGGGGATCGCGCAGTAGGTGCTCTGACACTGCGAGCTGCCGATGCACGGCGCGCCGATCGCGAGCGTGCCGGCGAGCGCCGCGCACGCGCTCACGGGGTTGTCGCCGAGGAAGTCGGCGCACGACTCGGTGGGGAGTGCCTGGGCGCATGCCTCGAAGGTCTCCGCGGTCGCCGCCGTTCCGGTCGCCGCGAGGCCGATCGCGCACGTCTGGACGCTGGCGGTCACGCACGCGGCCTCGCTGCCGTAGTGGATCTGGTTGTAGAGGGCGTCCGAGCAGGCGTCGTACCGCTGGCACCGTGCCGCCGCCCAGTCCGCGCACGCTTGGCTCGCGCTCCCGTCGCCGAGCGTCGCCGAGTCGCTGACGCTCCCGTCGCTGGGGACCGTGCCGCTGTCCTCGCTCGTCCCCCCCCCGTCGGACCCGGAGCTGGTTGGAGGGGCGGCGGACGAGCCGCCGCAGGCGACCATCGTGAAGGCAAGAAGAGAGAAGGCGAGGGTTCGGTTCATGGCCCTTCTCTTCGCAACCGACGTGCCGCCTCCCCAGCGCGACGATCTGCCCGGAATTCGACGGTTTACCTCGAGCGCGTACGAACCGGCGGGGGGTCACTGAACGCCCCGACGTCCACGGGGACCGGCTGAGGGCGCCTTCTTCTCGTTGTCGAAGTGACGAACTGCCGCCATACTCTTGATGTTGAAAGCGACTTTCAATAACAGGCGCCTCCTCGTGCCGGTCGTGCTCCTGGCGGCCGTGGCGGCGCTCCTCGTCTTCACGCTGCGGGCCTCGCCGAAGAGCACCGCGCGGTCCGCGCCCCCTGCCGCGAGCGCCGACGCCCAGCATCTCGTCTCGATCCTCCAGTACCTGGAGTCCGACTACCCCGCCGCCATTGCGTCGCACGACAGCGGCGAGCTCGCCGAGCAGAGGTCGCTCTCCGCCGATGCGCTCGCGGCGGCGCGCGCGCTCCCTGCGCTGTCGGCGTTCGTCCCTCGCGTCGCGGCGATCGACGCGCGCGTGCAGCAGGCCGTCGATGCCAAAGGGGTCGGCGCGGACTGTGCGGTGCTGGTGGAAGATCTGGTCGTCGCGACCGGGATCGCGCGCACCCCTTCCGCGCCGCCCGATCTGGAGCAAGGGGCGCACCTCTTCGCGGAGACCTGCGCCGGTTGCCACGGCGCGACCGGCAAGGGGGACGGCCCCGCGGCGCTCGCGTTGAACCCGAGGCCCGCGAGCTTCCACTCCGCCGCCGTGATGGACGAGCTCACCCCCTTCAAGGCGTTCAACGTGATCCGCTTCGGCGTGAAGGGGACCGCGATGGTCCCGATCGAGGGGCTCGACGAGAAGCAGCGGTGGGCGCTCGCGTTCTATCTCTTCTCGTTGCGGCAGCCCGGGTGCGACCACACCCCGCCGCGCGTCACGCTCGACGAGCTCGCGAACACGTCGGATCCCGCGCTCGCGAAATCCAAAGGCGACGGCGAGCTTGCTTGCCTTCGCCGCCGCCTCCCCGATCTCGACGGCGCCGCGCTCCTCTCCGCTGCGCGCGCGCAGGTCGAAGAGGCGACGCGCCTCGCGAGCGGCGGCGACACGTCGAACGCGGAGAAGGCGGTCCTCGACGCGTACCTCACCGACATCGAGCCGATCGAGCCTTGGCTCCGCGCCCGCGACAGCGAAGTGGTCACGCAGATCGAAGCGTCCTTCACGACGACGCGCGCGGCGCTCCAGGAGCGCGACCCGCACGCATCGGACGACGCGCGCGAGCTGATCGCGCTCCTCGATCGCGCGGCCGGCGCGGCGAGCGGGCACACGACGTCGACGAAGCTGTCGGTCTTCTGGTTCTCGCTCATGGTCATCGTGCGCGAAGGGTTCGAGGCCACGGTGATCATCGCGGCGCTCCTGGCGGTCCTGAAGAAGCGAAAGGAGCCGCTCCGGGCGCGCTTCGTTCACGCCGGCTGGGTCTCGGCGCTCGCCGTGGGGGGCGTGATGTTCGCGGTCGGGCGCAAGCTCCTCGCGGGGGCGATGAACGAGCGGCTCGAGGGGTGCCTCGCGCTCGTGGCCGTCGCGATGCTTCTCCACGCCGCGTTCTGGGTGAACTCGCGCGGCGAGACGCGCAAGAACATGGGGACGCTGCGCGATCGAACGAAGGGAGCACTCGACAAAGGTGCTCTGGCGCTCTTCGGGATCGCCTTCCTCGCGATGTTCCGCGAGAGCTTCGAGACGGCGGTGTTCCTCGAGGCGCTCTCGATCGACGCTCCGACGGCCGTCGTCTGGGGGGCGAGCACCGGCGTCCTCGTGCTCCTCGGGATCGTCTACGCGATGGGGCGCGCCGGGGTGCGCCTCCCGATGCAGAAGCTGTTCGACATCTCGACGGTCGTTCTCCTCGCGACCGCGGTCGTCCTCTTGGGGCAGGGGATTCACTCGTTCGAAGAGGTGGGGCTCCTCCCGTCGCGGCCGATGCCGTTCTTCCGGATCGAGTTCCTCGGCATCTACCCCGATCGCCTCAGCGTCGTCGCGCAGGCGGCGCTCGCCCTCGTCCCGCTCGCGTGGAAATGGATGGGGCGGAGCGGTCCCACGAAGGGGATGATCAAAGAGGCGGCGGACGCCGGCGAGTGACCCGCGCAACCCCTTCCCCCCGGCCCCCTCCCCCGCAGGCAGGGAAGAGGGAGCGTCAAAGACCCCGACCGGTACCCGTTCCCCCCCCCCTGCCTGCGGGGCGGGGGGCCAGGGGGGTGGGGTTTCGCGCGATTCGCCTGCGGGACACCTTCTCAGATGTGGATGTTGCCGGTCGCCGTGCCGCCGTGGCACGTGCTGCTCTGGCAATCGAGCTGCGTCGACGTCGCGGTTCCCTGCGCGGCCGGCATGAGGACGGGCAGGGTGCCCGCCGGGCCCGCGCGCACGCCGGCGTTGAACGGCCCGGCCAGCGTCGTCCCGACCGACGGCAGCATCCAGAAGTAACCGTTCGAGTCCGTGTGGGCGCTGACGCCGCTGGGGGTTCCGCCGGTCGCGTAGAGGCGCACCTCGACGTCCGCTGCCCCCGTCGTCCCCCCGGCGGTCGTCGCGACGAAGCCGGCGGCGAGGAACGTTCCGCCCGCGCCCCCCGTGCCGTGGCAGGTCGACGTCATGCAGTCGAGCGTCGGCGCGGGCACGGTGCCGTTCGCCGTCATCGACGCTTGCGCGGTCTGCGCCGGGAGGTCCGTCGCCCACTGGGTCGTCTCGCCGAGGAAGCCTCCGCCCGACCCCGCTCCCCCGTCGTCTCCAGCGCCTGAGTCGGTTCCCCCCGTCGGAGCCGCGGCCCCCGAGTCGTCGCTCGTCGTCGGGCTCGGCGTCGAGCCCCCGGAGCTCGACCCCGAGCTCGACCCTGAGCTCGATCCCGAGGACGAGCCCCCCCCGCCGAAGTTCTGCGCCGGAGGGGTCCCGAGATAGCCCACCCCTGGATCGGGGGCGCTGCAGGCGAGGGCTGCGATCGAGCCGAGGCCGAACGTCCACATACCTAGGCGAATCATGGGGTTTCGCATCGAGGGCTCCGGGGGGCTGAGGTCCGCGGAGGGGGACTCAGCAAGGGGCGGGCCCGGCGTTACATCGGTGCGACAATCGAACACCCGGCGGGGCCTCCGGAAGGAGCGGCGCCGGCTTTGGAGCAAACCGCTTTACAAGAGGGGTCTCGCCCGTATACTCCCGCGTCCCGTTTCCGGCCGGGTGCGAGACCGCACTCTGCTCACGGGATCCCCCGCCGCCATCCTGGTGCTCCACGGAGCAGGGGGGCGGCAAACGAAGAGGGCCAGTGCCATGTACGCGGTAATCAAGACGGGCGGGAAGCAGTACAAAGTCGCCCAGGGCGACAGGCTGAGGGTCGAGAAGCTCCCGGCGAACGTCGGTGAGACCGTGACCTTCGACCAGGTGCTCCTGGTTGGCGGCGAGGCGCTGAAGATCGGCGCGCCGCTCGTCGCGGGCGCCAAGGTCGAGGCGAAGGTCGTCGCGCAGGACCGCGAGAAGAAGATCATCGTCTTCAAGTTCCGCCGCCGTAAGAACTACCGTCGCAAGAACGGGCACCGCCAGCCCTTCACCGCGCTCGAGATCACGGGCATCAAGGCCTAAGGACCACACGACATGGCTCACAAAAAAGGTGCAGGCTCTACTCGGAACGGCCGCGACTCCAACTCGCAGCGCCGCGGCACGAAGGTGTACGGCGGCGAAGAGGTGCGCGCGGGGAACATCCTCGTTCGCCAGGTCGGCTCGTCGATCGCCCCCGGCAAGAACGTCGGGCTCGGCAAGGACTTCACGCTGTTCGCCCTCATCGACGGTGTGGTGAAGTACGAGTGGCGGACCAAGGACCAGCGCAAGGTCTCCGTCTACCCCGTCGCGAGCTGAGCGCTTCGCGTACACTTGGTCGTGCGTGCGGAGTCTGCCTTGCGCAGACCACGCCGGAGCAGGGCTCCGGGTGTGCCGTCCGCGCGTATCCAAGTCGTGCCCCGTAGCTTCACCCGCCCCTACAAACTGATCGCCGTCGACCTCGACGGTACGCTGCTCGACCACCGCGGCCTCCCGCACGACCGCGACGTTCGCGCTCTGCGTGCAGTGCAGCGCGCGGGGGTGCACGTGAGCATCCTCACCGGGCGCCTGTACTCAGGCACGCGCGCGTCGGCCGAGGCGATAGGCGTGACCGGGCCGGTAGGGTGCGCCGACGGCAGCCACGTCGTCCGCGCGTCGGACCACAAGACGCTCCTGCACCACGGCCTCATGGGCCACGGAGCGCGCGTCGTTCGCGATGCGCTCGCCCGCAACGGAGCGGCCGCGTTCGTCTTCGCGCACGACACGATCGTCCACGACGACCGGGGCGAGGTCTTCCTCCCCTACGTGCGGACCTGGTCGCAAGACGTCCAGCGCACGCCGTCGGTCGAGGCGCACGACTTCTGGCAGAGCGACGAAGGGGTCACAGCGGTCGTCGCCGTGGGGAACGCAGAGCAGATCCACGGTACGAGCGACGAGATCGATCGCGCGCTCGGCACGCGGGCGCAGATCGCCACGTTCCCGGTGCGCCGCCTCGCGGGCATGTGGGGCCTCATCGCGCGCGCTGCCGGGGGGACGAAGGGATCCGCCCTCGCCTTCGTGGCGGCGCACCACGGGTGCACGCCGGAAGAGGTCGTGTGCGTGGGGGACTGGCTGAACGACATGTCGATGTTCGCGGTCGCCGGCCGCTCGTACGCGATGGGGCACGCCCCCGACGAAGTGAAGCGGGCGGCGAGCACCGTCCTGCCCGAGACGAGCGAGCGGGGGGGAGGGATCGCCCGCGCGATCGCCGAGGCGTTCGAGGTTCACGTCGATTGAGCCTCTCTCGGGCGACGACACGTCCGGGAAGGTGACGCGGCGGTCGCGGGTCCGGTAGCGTCGGGGGTCGTGGCCGAATCGCGCGCGCCTGGGCTTCGCGTGCAGATCGTCCTCGCGCTCGCGGGGCTGATGCTGCTGGCGTTCGTGCCGCTGTTCTTCGCGGTGGCGAGCGTGACGCGGACGACGCTCCTCGACGCGCGCGAACGCGGTGCGCGCGCGCTCGGCCGCGCCGTGGCGGCCGACCTGGGGGAGGTGCGCGCGCGGGCGGACCGGGCGGAGCTCGAGCGGGTGCTCGACAGCCACGTGGGGAGAGGCGCCCTGCAGGCCGCGTGCGTCTGGGGTCCGACCGGTCAGCGCGAGGCGTGCGCGGGGAGCTCCGTCGACGTCGAGTCGATCCCGCGCCCGATGCCGCCGTACCGCGAGGGGGACGCGCGAGCCTACGGCGCGCAAGGGCGCGCGCTCGACGTGACCGTCCCGGTGAGCGACGCCGTCGTCGTGGCGCGCGTCCAGACCGACGACGACGCGGACCGCGCGTCGCCGCTCGTGCGCCTCGTGGCCCTGTACATGATCACGTTCGCGCTCGCGCTCCTGACGTTCGCGTACTTCGCCCTCACGCGGCTCATCGTGCGCCCGCTCGACGCGCTCGTCCGCGCGGCCGATCGGGTGGCGAGCGGGTCGCGCTTCCTCCTCGTCCCGCGCGCCGGGGCGAGCGAGCTGGCGGAGCTCGGCGTGAGCCTCCAGACGATGACCGAGCGGCGCCTCCGCGAAGAGGACGCCTTGCGCGCGAAGGTCGAGGAGCTGACGCTGACGACGGCGCGCCTCACCGAAGCGCAGCGCCAGCTCGTTCGAAGCGAGCAGATGGCGAGCGTGGGGCGCCTCTCCGCGGGGCTCGCGCACGAGATCGGCAACCCGCTGGCGGCGATCCTGGGGATGGAGGACCTGCTCCTCGAAGGGGGAATGTCGGCGGAAGAGCAGCGCGACTTCCTCGTGCGGATGAAGCGCGAGACGGAGCGGATCAGCGGTGTCATCCGCGATCTCCTCGACTTCGCGCGTCCCGAGGGGGGGCCTCCCTCGCTGCAGATGCCGGTGCAGCCGACGGACGTCGCGAGCGCCGTCGAGGACGTCTTCGCGCTCGTTCGCCCGCAGAAGCCGTTCAAGGCCGGCGTGCGCCTCGCGCTCGACGCGGACAGCGCGCCCGTCCGCGTCGCGCTCTCGGCGCAGCGGCTCACGCAGGTTCTCCTCAACGTGCTCCTGAACGCGGGGGCGGCGATCGCGTCGCGCCCAGGGGGGGCGCGCGACGAGGACGTCGTGACCGTGCGCGTTCGACGGCGCGACACGTTCGCGCGGATCGAAGTGGACGACACCGGGCCCGGCATTCCGGCGTCGATGCGCGAGCGCGTGTTCGAGCCGTTCGTGACGACGAAGGAGGTCGGCGAGGGGACGGGGCTCGGCCTCGCGGTGTGCCGCGGCGTCGTGGAGGCCGCGGGGGGGACGATCGCGATCGACGACGCCTACAAGAGCGGCGCGCGCGTCGTGGTCGAGGTCCCGCTGGCGAAGGGCTGAACGCGAGCGAGGCTTCAGCTCAGCGCTTTGATCCACCCTTCGAGCGGCACGACATCGACGCGCGCCTCCCTGCCGGCTTCCACGATCCTCACGATCGTCTCTGCCGCGACGGGCGTATGCGTCCCACGCTCGCTCGCGTCGTGCATCAGGACGATGGCGCCGTCACGCAGGCGCGAGCTCACCCGCGCGACGACGCGGTCCGCGTTCGCCCCCGCGATCCCGTCGTGCGCGCTCACGCTCCACCCCACCGTGACGAGCGCGAGATCCTCGGCCACGCGCGCGATGATCGGGTTCGTGTGCCCGATGGGGGGGCGAAAGAGCACCGGCGGCTCTCCCGTGATCTTCTCGAGCACCTCGATCCCGCGCTCCAGATCTTCGCGGACCCGGCGCTCCGAGCGGAGCGCGAAGAGGCGGTCGTGCGCGTACGAGTGGAGCCCCACGGAGTGCCCGCGCGCGAGCATCTCCTTCACGAGCTCGGGGTGTGCCTCCGCTTTGCGAACGATGACGAAGAACGTCGCCTTCGCCCCCGCGGCGTCGAGCGCGTCGAGCACGCGCGGCGTCGTCACCGGGTCCGGACCGTCGTCGAACGTCAGCGCCCACCCGCGTACGCCGCTCGGCCCGCGCGTCACCGCGTCGATGAACATTCGAAACCGGAGCGCGAAGACTCCGGAGAGCACCAGCGCCGAGTAGAGGACGAACGCCAGGAGGGCTACCCAGAGCGGCGGCGCGTGCCCCAGCACCGCCTGCCCCGCCATGACGAGGACGAGGCACGTGACGGCGAAGAGAAGCGCGCGGGCCGGAGGCATCGCTCAGCGAGAACGCTTCTTCGCCGCGGCCGAAGCGGCGGGCTCTTCTTCGGCCTCCGCTTCTTCTGCGACGCGGACGCTCGCGGCGACCCGAGGCCCCCCCTTGCCGCTCTTGCTTGCCCCGCCGTCCTTCGCCTCGGGGGTGTTGTCGAGCTCGTAGAAACCGCCGAGCACCGCCCCGATGATCGGGAGGAACGCGCCGGGGAGCTCCGAGAGGTGACCGCTGCCGGCGTGGGCGATCGACAGGTCGACGTCGAAGTGAAGCCACGCGCGAATCGCGTACATCCCCCCCGCGGCAAGGAGCGCGCCGAAGAACGCCTTCAGCCCCGCCTCGATCTGCCCTCCGCTCGCCCAGATGGGCTTTCCGGCGACGAGCCCCGTGAGCGTCCCGGTCGCGGCCGCGAAGACATAGGCGAAGATCCCTGTCAGCTTCAGCATTCCGAGGCCCGCGATCACCCCGGCGGCGACCAGCCCCCCCACGATCGCGCCGATCAGGAGACCGACGAAGAGCCTTCTCAGCATGTGCTCTCCAGCCTGGCCACCCCGACGGTCGGCGTCAACGCATCTAGTGTCGAGCGCGCTATCTCGCGGGAAGTGTCACGCATCCTGAGTCGCCCCCGCTTCCGCGATCCGCGCAGCCAAACGGGTCCGCCGCTCGTCCTTTCGGTCCGCCGCGAGCGCGATCGTGACGGCACGCGGGTCGCAGACGAGCACGACCAGGCGTTTCCCGCGGGTGACCGCGGTGTAGAGGAGGTTCCGACTCAGCATGACGAAGTGCGTGGTGAGGAGCGGGACGACCACGGCCGGATACTCGCTCCCCTGCGACTTGTGCACGCTACACGCATACGCGAGGGTCAGCTCGTCCAGCGCGCCGCGGTCGTACGAGATGCTCCTTTCGGCATCGTAACGGACGAGGAGGGACGACTCTTCCTGATCGATGCCGGCCACGACCCCGACGTCGCCGTTCCAGACGCTCCTGTCGTAGTCGTTCTTCAGCTGCATCACCTTGTCACCGAGACGGAACACGCGGTTGCCGACAGCGAGCTCTTCTCCGCGTGGGTTGAGCGCCTCCTGGAGGGCGTCGTTCAGCGCGAGCGACCCGCACGGGCCGCGGTGCATCGGCGTGAGCACCTGGACGTCGCGGACGGGGTCGAGGCCGAAGCGGCGGGGGATTCGGTTCGTGACGAGCTCCACGATCGTCGCCTTCGCCGCCTCCGGGTCGCGTCGCTCGATGACGTAGAAGTCGGCCCGCTCGTCCCCCGGCTCCGGCAACGTGGGCGCCTCGCCGTCGTGGATCCGGTGCGCGTTGACGACGATGAGGCTCTCGCGCGCCTGGCGGAAGATCTGCGTGAGGCGCACGCAGGCAATGCGGCTCGACGCGATCACGTCTCTCAGCACGGCGCCCGGGCCGACGCTCGCGAGCTGGTCGACGTCCCCGACGAGAATGAGGCGCGTCCCGGGCGTGATCGCCTGGGCGAGGGCGTCGGCCATCTCGAGATCGATCATCGACGCCTCGTCGACGACGATCGCCCCCGCCTCGATCGGGCTCGCCCGGTTGCGCTTGAAGGATGCCGTCTTCGGATCGAACTCGAGCATGCGGTGGAGCGTCGATGCTTCGCGCCCGGTCGCCTCGCTCATTCGCTTCGCGGCGCGCCCCGTCGGCGCGGCGAGGCGGACGACGAGGCCCGCGCGGTCGAACGTCGCGAGCATGGCGCGCACGATCGTCGTCTTCCCCACGCCGGGCCCGCCGGTCACCACGAGGACGGAGGCGCGCGCGGCGACGTTCACCGCTTCGCGCTGCTCGGGGGCGAGCTGCACGTCGGCGTGACGCTCGAACTGCGCGATCGCGTCCTCCGCCCCCGGGAGCGGTCGCGCCTCCGCCTGCGCCAGCTCGACGATCGTGCGCGCGAGACGCGCCTCGGCCGCGTACATCTCCGCGCCGTAGACGATCCGTCCCCCCGGCGCCCCCTCCGGCACGACGTATCCGCCGAGCGCGAGCGCGTCGATCGCGCGTTCCAGCGACGCTCGCTGGTCCTGCGCTTCGCCGTCCACCCCCAAGAGCTCCGCCGCGCGGCTGCCGAGATCGTGCGCCGGCAGGTAGACGTGGCCGGAGTCGCGCGCGTCGCGCAGCGCCTGGAGGATTCCTGCTTCAACTCTTCGCGGCGAATCCCGCGCGACGCCGAGCTCCGACGCGATCCGGTCTGCGGTCTTGAACCCCACCCCCCATACATCCATGGCGAGGCGGTACGGCTCGCGCGAGACGACGTTGATCGCGTTGGGGCCGTAGCGCTTGAAGATGCGGAGCGCGAGCGCGGGGGAGGCGCCGTGGGCCTGCAGGAACACCATGACGTCGCGTATCGCGCGCTGCTCGCGCCACCCCTTCGCGATCGACGTGATGCGCTTCGCCCCGAGGCCGTCCACCTCGGCGAGGCGCTCGGGGGTTTCGTCGAGGACGCGGAGCGTGTCCATCCCGAAGGTCGCCACGATCCGCTTCGCGTACGTCTCGCCGATCCCTTTCACGATCCCCGAGCCGAGATACCGCTCGACCCCGACGAGCGTGCTCGGCGCGAGCTCGGTCACGCTCGACGCCTGGAGCTGCTCGCCGTGCCTGGCGTCCGAGACGATCCGCCCGCGGGCCCGGACGCGCGCCCCCACGGCGATCGGCGGGAACTGCCCCACGATCGCGAGCCGCTCCTTGCGCCCCTCCACGGCGACCTTCACGACGCGAAAGCTCGAGGTCGCGCTCTCGAACGTGACCCGCTCGACCTCCCCCTCGACGACGATTTCCCCGCTCTCGCCCACGTGACTCCAGGCGGCGCCGACGGCGACCGCATCGGTGACGCCCCCCGAATGACGGCGGCGCCCCGACCCGCACCCTAGCGCAAAAGCCCCTTCCTTTTTCGGCCCCCCGCACCTACACGTGGGCCCGGCGATGAGCTTCCCGACCTACGCCCTGCTCTGCTTCGGGTCGCTCATGTCGATCGTCGACCCCTTTGCGGCGCTGCCGATCTTCCTCGCCCTCACGGGGTCGCAGGAGCGCGCTGCTCAGGCGCGGACCGCGCGCGTCGCGACGTTGACGTGCTTCCTCGTCCTGTCCACGTTCGGCGTCGCGGGGACGTTCATCTTCAGCTTCTTCGGCATCACGATCCCGGCGTTCAAGATCGCGGGCGGCATCCTCCTCTTCGGTGTCGGGCTCGAGATGATGCGCGGGAAGCAATCCGAGACGAAGGGGACGTCCGAGGAGAAGGTCGAGGCCGAAGCGAAGCAGGACGTCGCGATCATCCCGATGGGGCTGCCGCTGCTCTCAGGCCCGGGTGCGATCGCCACGGTGATGGTTCTCGTGGGGAGAGCGACGACCTGGCCGCAGCGGTTCGCGGTCTACTCGGCGATCGTCGCGGTGAGCATCCTCACGTTCATCGTCCTCCGCTCGGCGGCGATGGTCGCTCGTGTCCTCGGGCGGACGGGGATCAACCTCATCGGGCGAATCATGGGGCTCATCCTCGCGGCCACCGCGGTCCAGTTCATCATCGACGGCATGCACGAGGCGTTTCCGAAGCTGTTCGCGTAACCTCGCGCGCTTCTAGGGCTTGTGCCCCCTCGGCGCTTTCGTGTGCGCGGCCCGCCCGTAGTAGTGGACCTTCCCGTCTTTCCTCTGCGGCTCGTCGACCCCCCACACGACGTCCCCCCCCAGCTTGCATACGGCGTCCTTCAGCGTGCGGACGCAGTCATCGGGCGCGACGCTCTCGTCGCACGCAGCGTGGACGGATCCGATGTTGTCGCTCGGTGCCTCCGGGATGTCGCGGTAGAGGGTGACGTCGCAGCCGTCGGGGCGCTTCGGATACTTCGAGTCCTTCGCGCCGCCACCACCGCCACACGCCGCGATGCCCGCCACGGCGAGCGTGATCGCGACGCGCCCGATCACGGCCGCGCCTCTCCCCGCTCCCCCTCGCCCCGCCCGTCACGAGGCAGGAGCGGAAACCCGAGCGCCTCTCGCTGCGCCAGGTACGCCTCCGCGACCCCCTTCGCGAGCCCGCGCACCCTCCCGATGAACCGCGCCCGCTCGGTCACGCCGATCGCGCCGCGCGCGTCGAGCACGTTGAACGCGTGCGCGGCCTTCACGACGAAGTCGTACGCCGGGAGCACGAGCTTCTTCTTCGCATCCTCGCCGCCCAGCGCCAGGAGCCGCTTCGCCTCGCTCTCCGCGTGGTCGAACGCCGCGAAGTGCGCCTTCACGTCGGCCTGCTCGAAGTTGTACGTGCTCCACTCCCACTCCGCGCGCTTGCAGAGCTCTCCGTAGCGCACGTCCTTCGACCAAAGAACGTCGTAGATGCTCTCCGCGTCCTGCAGGTACATCGCGATCCGCTCGAGCCCGTACGTGAGCTCCCCCGAGACCGGGCGGCAGTCGATCCCGCCGACCTGCTGGAAGTAGGTGAACTGGGAGATCTCGAGCCCGTCGATCCACACCTGCCACCCGAGCCCCCACGCGCCGAGCGTCGGCGACTCCCAGTCGTCCTCGATGAAGCGGACGTCGTGGTCCTCGGGCTTCGTCCCGATCGCGCGGAGCGACTCGAGGTACAGGTCCTGAATCTCGAGCGGCGACGGCTTCAGGATCACCTGGAACTGGTGGAACTGCTGCAGCCGGTTCGGGTTGTCGCCGTACCTGCCGTCGGCCGGGCGGCGCGACGGCTCGACGAACGCCACGTTCCACGGCTCGGGCCCGAGCGCGCGCAGGAACGTCGCGGGGTTGTACGTCCCTGCGCCGACCTCCGAGTTGTACGGCTGCACCAGCAGGCAGCCGCGCTTCACCCAGAACTGCTGGAGCGCGAGGATCAGATCCTGGAAGTACATGAAGGCGGCCAACGACTAGCACGCCATTCGGCGGCTCGGCTACCGGTCACGGGCAGAAGAGGTTTGAGGTCCCTGCATCGAGGCAGCCGCCCGCAGAGCAGACCGGCGCGTTCGAGCCGTTCGGCAGAGTGACGGAGTTGGTCTGCTCGCACCCGGACGGCTCGCTCAGGTAGACGCTGCCCCCCGGTACGCCGAGCGCGCAGTAGCTGCCGTTGGCGCCGACCGTGACCTGCCCGAGATAGGCCTCCTCCTGGATGCCGGTCCCCGAGGTGTAATTGAGGCCCTGGAAGCTCTCGATCACGTTCAGGGGGGACGGAGCCGCCGCATCGTCGATGAGCTGGATGTTGCCGGAGATGCACGAGACGCTCGGCGTGAGATTGAGCGAGGTGGTCGGGATGGCCGTGCACCCGGTCGTCGCTCCCCCGCAGGTTCCGCTGCTCGTGGGCGACACTCCCGTGACCAGAGTGAGCGAGCTGGGAACGCCCCCGACGAGCGCACCGGCGTAGATCTCGACCTGGCTCCCCGCGGCCGAATTGACGTTGAGGCAGAAGGCGCCCGAGCTCGTCACCGCGGTGCTCGTCCCGAGATAGTTCGCGCCGGCGCCACGCACGAAGACGTTCCCGGTCGCCCCCTGCAGCGTTCCCGTCATGCAGGACGTGGTCGTCGGAGCGGTCGTCACGGCCCACCAGGTCAGGTGGGGCACGGTCACCATCTGGTAGTAGAGCGTCGTCTCGCTGGGGGTGAACTGCTGCACGGCGCCGGGCGTCGCGCTCTCGGCCTGCCAGGCCCCCGTCGTCGGGTTGTACGAAGACGTGAGCGTCGCCGCCGGCGTCGCCGCGTAGATCGGCACCGCGATGGCGACCGCGGAGTTCGCGGCCCCACTCAGCGCGAGGGGCTCTCCGTCGTCCGATTGCCCAGGATCGGACTTCACGACGCGGTACTCGGCCGCGCCGAGGAGCCCGGACGGAGTCGCGCTTCCAGGGAGCGCGAGCGCCCACGAGAGATCGGGCGCGTCGTCGTTCGCGGGGTTCTCCGGGTACGCGAGCGGGATCATCTCGACGCGGATGGCCTGGCTCCACAGGGCCGACGTCGCCGGGTCGGAGAACGAGGTCGCCTCGAACGTCATCGCGGCGTACGCGCCGACAATCTCTTGGCCGCCACGGCACTGCGCGTTCTGCAGCGTAACGGGCTGGTTCGCCGCGGCGTCCTGCGAGCTCCCCGGAAGCACGAACGTTTGGAAGCACCCTTCGTGCAGTACCGGGTAGACGCTCAGCGTTTGTCCCGGAGCGACGGTCGCGACGAGGAGCGACGTGCTGTACGCGATCTGGTTGACCAGGTCCGTCGGCTTCGTGACGCTGATCTGCAGCGACACTCCGGCCGGAACGTTCGAAATCGTGAAGAGGCCGTTCACGTCCGCGGTCACGGGGGCGGGCACGTTGGCGGAGGGGCTCCCTGGGATCGAGAGGGTGACGACCGCGTTGGGGGCGACTCCCTTTCCAAGCCCCTGCGCGTAGTCGATCACCACGCCGTTGATCGTCCCGACGGGGACCGCGCTGTCGAGCGGCGCGGTGTCGGCCTGTCCCGAGTCCTGTGCGATGACGGTGCTGTCGACCGTGGCGTCTTCCGACCCCGAATCCTCGGTGGGGGTCGGCGTGACGCCCCCCCCGTCGAACGGCGGGAGCGCCGACACGTCCGGGTTCGGAATACACGCATAGTACGGGACGAAGATCAGCAAGAGTGCCGACGTGGCGACGCCGGTGCGAAAGCCCTTCATGCGGAGACCCCTCTCGCCCCGACCGTATCCGAAACGGGCGAATGACGCGACGCTCTCCGGCGCTGCGCCTGCCCGCATCGGCTCCTCGTCCCCCCGTCTCTCGCACGTCCCGCCTACGCGATGAGTGACCCCCGGCCTAGCGCGCCGCGTCACCGCGGTGTAAACCCAAGCGGCGCTCATGGGACTGCCGGCTGCACGCGGACTCTACGACCCGTCCTTCGAGCACGACGCCTGCGGACTGGGCTTCGTGGCGCAACTTCGTGGGGCGGGGGGCGCCGCCGCCGCCAGCCACGACGTCGTCAGCAAGGGGCTCGAGGTCCTGCGTCGCCTGAGTCACCGCGGCGCCGCCGGGGCCGATCCGAGCACGGGGGACGGGGCAGGGATCCTCCTCCAGATTCCGCACGCCTTCTACGAGCGCGTCCTCTCGCACCGTGACATCGAGCTGCCGCTCGCGGGGGACTACGGCGTCGTCCAGTGCTTCTTGTCTCGTGACCCCGGGCGGGCCGACGCGCAGATGGGGATCTGCGAGGACGTGGTTCGCTACCACAACCAGAAGGTGATCGGCTGGCGCGACGTCCCCGTCGACGACGGCGTGCTCGGGCCGATCGCGCGCAAGAGCCGGCCTGTGATGAAGCAGCTCTTCATCGCGCGGATGTGCCCCGCGGCGGCGTTCGAGCGGGTGCTGTTCATGATCCGCAAGCGCGCGGGGCGCCTCGTGAGCACGACGATGCCGGTCGCCTCGTCCCCGGGCCTCTCGGGGGGGGCGGAGGGGGACTTCTACATCGCGAGCTGTTCGTCGAAGACCGTCGTTTACAAAGGGCTGATGCTCCCGGAGCGGATCGACGGCTTCTACCTCGACCTCCGGCAAGACGACGTGAGAAGCGCGCTCGCCCTCGTCCACTCCCGCTTCAGCACGAACACGTTCCCCACGTGGGACCGCGCCCACCCCTACCGGCGCATCGCCCACAACGGGGAGATCAACACGCTCCGCGGGAACCAGAGCTGGATGGCCGCGCGCGAGCCGCTCCTCGAGAGCCGCGCCTTCGGCGAGCACCTCGCCGACTTCAAGCCGATCATCCGCCCGCAAGGGAGCGACTCGGCGAGCCTCGACAACGTCGTCGACTTCCTCGTCGCCGGCGGCCGCTCGATCCCGCACGTCATGATGATGCTCGTGCCCGAGGCGTGGGCGACGCAGGAGAGCATGGCGCCCGAGAAGCGCGCCTTCTACGAGTACCACGCGAGCCTCGTCGAGCCCTGGGACGGCCCCGCCGCGCTCGTCTTCACCGACGGGACGCTCATCGGCGCGACGCTCGATCGCAACGGCCTCCGCCCGGCGAAGTACGTCGTCACGGAGCAAGGGCTCGTCGTCCTCGCGAGCGAGCTCGGCGTCCTCGACATCGACGCCGCGGACGTCGTCTCCAAAGGGCGGCTCCAGCCGGGAAAGATGTTCCTCGTCGATACCGCGAAGGGGCGGATCATCGACGACGAGGAGATCAAGACGCAGATCGCCACGCGCAAGCCGTACGCGCAGTGGATCGCCGAGAACAAGATCGAGCTCGCCCAGCTCCCCACCGTGACGTCGCTCTTCTCGCTCTCCGCGGTCGAGCGCGAGCGCCTCCAGCGCGCGTTCGGCTACACGCGCGAGGACCTTCGCGTGCTCCTCGCCGCGATGGCGACGAGCGGCGAAGAGCCCACCGGGAGCATGGGGAACGACGCGGCGCTCGCCGTCCTGAGCGATCGACCGACGTCGCTCTTCCGCTACTTCAAGCAGCAGTTCGCGCAGGTGACGAACCCCCCCATCGATCCGATCCGCGAAGAGCTGGTGATGTCGCTCGTCACCTGCGTCGGCGGCGAAGGGAACCTGCTCGACGAGACGCCGCGCCAGTGTCGACTCCTCGAGCTCCCGCACCCGATCCTCTCGAACGCCGGGCTCGCGAAGTTCCTCGCAGGGGAGCTCGCGGACTTCCGGACGGCGCGCGTGCCCATCATGTTCAGCGTGCGGGGAGATCCGGCGGCGTCGCTCGCCGAAGGGATCGAAGCGGCATGCGCACGAGCGTCGCGCGCCGTGGACGACGGGGCGTCGATCCTCGTCCTCACCGACCGCGACGTCGACGCGTGGCACGCCCCCATCCCGAGCGTGCTCGCGATCTCCGCGGTGCACCACCACCTCATTCGCGAGGGGAAGCGCGTCCGCTGCGGCATCGTCATCGAGACGGGCGAGCCGCGCGAAGTGGCCGACCTCGCGCTCCTCCTCGGCTACGGCGCGGGTGCGGTGAACCCGTACCTCGCGTTCGAGTCGATCCGGGAGATGGTCCAGTCGGGCGAGATCAAGGGGGTCGACTCCGCGACCGCCGACAAGAACTACGTGAAGGCGCTCAAGAAGGGGCTCCTCAAGATCCTCTCGAAGATGGGGATCTCGACGCTGTCGTCGTACCACGGCGCGCAGATCTTCGAGGCCGTGGGGATCGCGAAGCCGGTCGTCGACGCGTACTTCACGGGAACGGTCTCGCGCATCGGAGGGGTCGGCCTCGCGGAGATCGCGCGGGAGGCGATCGCGAAGCACACGAGCGGGTTCCGTGACGACGTTACCGGCGAAGCGCTCGACGTCGGAGGGGTCTACGCGTGGCGCGCGGAGGGGGAGCGCCACCTCTGGACGCCGAAGTCGATCGCGAGCCTCCAGAAGGCGGTCCGCCTCGAGGACGCCGCGAGCTACGCGGAGTACGCGCGCCTCATCAACGAACAGGCGGTCGGGGGCTCGGACGGGGCCCCCGCGTTCTGCACGCTGCGCGGCATGTGGGACTTCCGCCCAATCTCGGAGCCGGTGCCGCTGGCCGAGGTCGAGCCGGCGAAGGAGATCGTGAAGCGCTTCGCCACCGGCGCCATGTCGTTCGGCAGCATCAGCCGCGAGGCGCACGAGAACCTCGCGATCGCGATGAACCGCATCGGCGGCAAGTCGAACACGGGCGAAGGGGGCGAGGACGAAGGGCGCTTCCTCCCCGACGCGAAGGGGGACCTGCGGCGGAGCGCGATCAAGCAGGTCGCGAGCGCCCGCTTCGGCGTGACGACGCACTACCTCGTGAACGCCGACGAGCTGCAGATCAAGATGGCGCAGGGGGCCAAGCCGGGCGAAGGGGGGCAGCTCCCCGGGCACAAGGTGAGCGAGGAGATCGCGCGCGTCCGCCACTCGACGCCGGGGGTGACGCTGATTTCCCCGCCGCCCCACCACGACATCTATTCGATCGAGGATCTCGCCCAGCTGATCTTCGACCTGAAGAACGTGAGCCCGCGCGCGCGCGTGAGCGTGAAGCTCGTGAGCGAGAGCGGCGTGGGGACCGTGGCGGCGGGCGTCGCGAAGGCGCACGCGGACAACATCCTCATCGCGGGGCACGACGGCGGGACGGGGGCGTCGCCGCTCTCGTCGATCCAGCACGCGGGGACGCCGTGGGAGCTCGGGCTCGCGGAGGCGCAACAGGTGCTCGTGCTGAACGGCCTGCGCTCGCGCGTCGTTCTGCAGGTCGACGGGCAGCTGAAGACGGGTCGCGACGTCGCCATCGCCGCGCTCCTCGGGGCCGAGCAGTTCGGGTTCGCCACGGCGCCGCTCGTCGCCAGCGGCTGCGTGATGATGAGGAAGTGCCACCTCAACACGTGTCCCGTGGGGATCGCCACGCAGGACCCGGAGCTGCGCGCGCGCTTCAAGGGGACCCCCGAGCACGTGGTGAGCTACTTCTTCTTCGTCGCCGAGGAGCTCCGCGCGATTATGGCGCGGCTCGGGTTTCGGACGGTGGACGAGATGGTGGGGCGCGTCGAGCACATCGCGCCGCGGGAGCTCGGGGACGCGTCGGCTTCGCCGGGTGAGCCCGGATGGGGGGCCGTGAAGGCGCGGGGGCTCGATTTCGAGGCGGTCCTCGCGCTCCCGGCGCGGCGAGAGTCGAAAGAGCTCCACTGCACCACGAAGCAGCCCGATCTCCTCGCGAAGGCGCTCGACAAGACCGTCATCGGGCGGGTCTGGGCGAGCGTCGATCGCCAGGAGCCGAGCACGATGCGCCTCGCGATCACCAACGCCGACCGGGCCTTCGGGGCGATGCTCGCGGGGGAGATCGCCGTTCGCCACGGCGCGCGCGGTCTCCCCGACGACACCATCCGGCTCGACGTCACCGGGACGGCGGGGCAGAGCTTCGGCGCGTTCGCCGTGCGCGGGATGACAATCGCGCTCGAAGGGGACGCCAACGATTACGTCGGCAAGGGGCTCTCGGGGGGCGTCCTCGCGATCCGTCCCCCGGCGCGCGCCCGTTTCGCGGCGGATCAGAACGTCATCGTCGGCAACACGGTCCTCTACGGCGCGACTGCCGGCTCCGTCTTCTTCTGCGGTCGCGCGGGGGAGCGCTTCGCGGTCAGGAACAGCGGAGCCAGCGCGGTCGTCGAAGGGGTAGGCGATCACGGGTGCGAGTACATGACCGGCGGCACGGTCGTCGTCCTCGGGACGACGGGGCGGAACTTCGCCGCCGGGATGAGCGGAGGGATCGCGTACGTCCTCGACGAGGACGGCGCGTTTGCGTCGCGCTGCAACACGGCGATGGTGGAGCTCGGGCCGCTCGACGCGGACGACGAAGCGGTCGTTCGAGCGCTCGTGACCGAGCACGTGCGGCGCACGGAGAGCATCAAAGGGAAGCGCGTGCTCGCGTCGTGGGCCCCGTTCGTGAAGGTGCTCCCGCTCGAGTACAAGCGCGTCCTCGCGGCGAGGGCGAACGCGACAAGCGGCGCCGATTCCGCGCAGAAGGCGGCGGGCTGATGGGCGATCCCCGCGGTTTCCTCAAGGTTGCGCGTGCGAAGGCGAAGGAGCGCCCGGTGGAGGAGCGCGCCAAGCACTGGGGCGAGTTCGCCGAAGCGCCGCCGCGCGAGAAGCTCGAGGCGCAGGCGTCGCGCTGCATGGACTGCGGGATCCCCTTCTGCCATTCCCCCGTCGCGCTCCCCGGAGCCCCGTCGGCCGGCTGCCCCCTCGGGAACCTGATCCCGGAGTGGAACGACCTCGTGTACCGCGGCCGGATGGACGAGGCCCAGTCTCGCCTCGAAGAGACGAACAACTTCCCCGAGGTGACGAGCCGCGTATGCCCCGCGCCGTGCGAAGCGGCGTGCGTCCTCAACATCGAAGAGACCCCCGTCACGATCAAGGACATCGAGCGCGCGATCGCCGACCACGCGTTCGCCTCCACGCTCGTCCCGCGGATCGCTGCGCGGCGTACCGGGAAGCGCGTCGCGGTCGTGGGCTCGGGCCCCGCCGGCCTCGCCATCGCCCAAGAGCTCGCGCGCGCAGGGCACGACGTCCACGTGTTCGAGCGGGACGATCGGATCGGAGGGCTTCTGCGCTACGGCATCCCCGATTTCAAGCTAGAGAAAGGGCCGATCGACGAGCGGCTCGCGCAGATGCGCGCCGAGGGGGTCACGTTCCACACGGGGGTCGACGTCGGGCGCGCGATGAAGGGGGACGATCTCCGCGCGCGTCACGACGCGGTCGTCCTCGCGCTCGGCGCCCGCGCGCCACGCGATCTGCAGGTCCCCGGGCGCGAGCTCGGCGGCGTGCACTTCGCGATGGATTTCCTCGTCCAGCAGAACAGGCGCGTTGCCGGGGACGTGGTTCCCGACGAGGTGGCGCTCCTCGCGACCGGCAAGCACGTCGTGGTGCTCGGCGGGGGGGACACCGGATCCGACTGCGTCGGAACGTCGATCCGGCAAGGGGCCGCGGGGATCGTTCAGCTCGAGCTGATGCCGAAGCCGGCGCTCGTGCGGACGCCGGCGAACCCCTGGCCGGAGTGGCCGCTCGTCTTGCGGACGTCGTCGTCGCACGAAGAAGGGGCGAACGGGACGCTCGCGCGTGACTGGGCCGTCATGACGAAGCGTCTGGTGCCGCGCGAGGGCACGAGCCAGGTCGCTGCGCTCGAAGCGGTGCGCGTGGAGATGCGCGCGGGCAAGCTCGTCGAGCTGCCGGGATCGGCGTTCGAAATCCCGTGCGACCTCTTGCTCCTCGCGATGGGGTTCGTGGGGCCCGAGAAGCAAGGCGTCGTCGAGGAGCTCGGCGTCACGCTCGACGCACGAGGCAACGTCCTCACGCGGTCCGACGGGGCGACGAGCGTTCCGGGAGTCTTCGCGGCGGGGGACGTGTCGCGCGGACAGTCGCTCGTCGTATGGGCGATCGCGGATGGGCGCCGGGTGGCCCATGGCGTCAACGCCTGGCTGGGGGCGCGAGAGCTGAGGGCCGTCGGGGCCTGAGGCGAGGGGGGGAGCGCGTAGCGCTTCGCAGGCGCGTGACCTGCGAGTATGAGTCCCGCAATGACGTTTTCCCGACGAGGCGTCGCCTGGGCCGTCTGGCTCGCCGTCGTGCTCGGCTTCTTCAACAGCTGCGCCGGGCATACCGAGTCTCGTGACACCGGGCAGTGGCTCGTCGCGGGGGGATGGGCTCCGACCCCGGCGACCGGTATCCGCGCCCTTCGCGCGATCGGGACCGACGACGGCGACATCCAGCGCTACCACGCCTACGCCAACGCGATGCTCGGCCTCCCTTACCAGGCGTATTACGTGCGCCCGCTCGAAGGGTGGAAGGTCGAGGAGGCGCCGGTCGATCCGAACAGGGACCCCGCGGACCCTGGCGCCGTTCCCCCGATCGTTCCCTCGCACCCGCTCGTCCCGTACCGCGACTTTCTCGTCGAGTATCCCCCCGGCTTCTTCCTGTTCGCGATCCTCCCCGCGCTCGTCGCGCACGGTCTGGACTCCTACTTCTACGTCTTCTCCTCGTTCATGGCGTTGCTCCTGACGGCGGCGCTCGCGCTCCTCCTCGATGCATCGAAGCGGGTCGTGGGGGGCGCGGAGCCTTCGTCGTCGGTCGAAGCTCGGGCGACGCGCGTCGTGTTCTTCGCCGCCGCGTGCGCGCTCGCCGTGGGGCCGGTCCTGGTCCGTCGTTACGACGCGGTCATTTCGCTTTCGCTGTGCCTGCTCCTCTGGGGGTGCGTCACGAAGCGGACGTGGGCGGCGGGGCTAGGCTTCGGTCTCGGCGTGGCAGCGAAAGGGATGCCGCTCCTCCTCGCGCCGATCTTGCTCGCGTACTTCGTCGCGGGGAACCGGAAGCGGGACGCGCTATGGATCTCGCTCATCGCCGGGGCGATAGGCATTGTCGCGGCGGCTCCGTTCGCGAGCGTCGCGGGGGCGCGCATGTTCGACATGTTCGCCTACCACGGAGGGCGCCCTCTTCAGGTCGAGAGCACAGGCGGCGCGCTCCTGGTCTTCGGACGGTTCTTCAGCGCGGCGTTTGCGACGGTGTCGAATACGTACGGCTCGACGAACGTCGTCAGCGCGTGGGACGGGCCGCTCAAGCTCCTTGCGTCGCTGCTCCCCTTCGCGGCGCTGGTCGCGGTGTACGCGGTCACGTGGCGTGAGATGAAGCGCGCGCCGGACGACGCGGCGCGGGCGAGGGTGCTCCTGCGCGGGTCGTGCGCGGCGCTGGCGTTCTTCATGGTGCTCGGCAAAGTCTTCAGCCCGCAGTACCTCACGTGGCTCCTCCCGCTCGGAATGCTCGCGTCGGTGCTCGACGAGCGGCTCACCGCGCGGCGGCAGCTCTTCGCGGCGATGCTGGTCACCCAGATGATCTGGCCGTTTTGCTACTGCATCGGGCTCGCGCAGGGGTTGAACCCGGCGTTCGGGACGCTCGTCCTCGTGCGGAACGTGCTCGTCTTCGCGTGGGGGTGGACGATGGTGCGCGGGTCGCGATCGGAGATGCTGGAGCGGGCGACCTCCCGCGACCCCTCTCTCGGCTTCGGCTGAGACGGCGCGGCTCCTCACTCCCCGAGCGTCGCCGCTCCGAAGAGCACCGTCACGTCGAGCAGGTAGTAGTAGTTGCAGAACGCCTGCCGCCCGAGCACGTAGAACAGGCTGAACGAAACGCTCGCCGCGAGGAGCAGCACAGGGAGCGTGCGCGGCATCCGCCGCAGCCAGGCGATCGGCGCGAGCCCCGCGAGGAACCCTACCCACGTCGGCAGGACGATTCCGATGCGGTACAGCTCCGCGGGGATCGAGAGCGCGTCGTAGCGGAACGGGTTGCGGATCAGCACCGCGAAAGCGCCGCGGTACAGGTTGTACGGCGAGGGAATGGCGAACGGGATGATCGTCGCCACCGCCACGACCCCCGCGACCGCGAGACCGGCGATCCCCACGCCGGGCACGAGCGCGAGGTACGGCGCATACAGGAACAGGTGCTGCTTCATCGCGAAGAAGAACCCGAGGCACACGCTCGCCAGCATGGGTCTTCGCGCGAGGACGAGCAGAACGAACCCTCCGAGGAACGGAATCGCGAGCGGCTCGGTCCACGCCTCTTCGAGCACGAACGGGCCGCGCGGGTGGTAGAGAAAGGTCAGCGCGATCAAGTCGGCCCAGGCCGCCCGCCGCGGCGAGGCCCCTTCGGGCGCCATTCGTCGCGCCACGACCCAGAGCAGGCTCGCGCCGGCGAGCTGCGCGACGAGATCGGCCCAGCGAATGTCGTGCGTGAGCACGTAGGCGACCGTCGTGAGGCACGCGCCGAAGGGGAGATAGGTGTACGCATCGAGCGTGTCCTTGTTGTGGAACGTCTCGATCGTGTGGATGACCCCCGGCTCGTAGATCGATTTGCCGGCGAGGATCGCCTCTGCGGCCTGCTGGTGCACCGGGAAGAGGTCGATCTTCGGATTGGGCGAAGCGCGGAGCATCCACGCGCCGATCGCGAGCGCCAGGAGGAACAGCACGGCGCGCCGCCCGACGACGACCCACTTGGGGAGCGATCGGAGCGCGACGACGTCGAGCCAGTACGTCGCCAAGACCAACGCCGCGACGCCGTCCAGGACGAGGAACGGGGCGACGGTCGCCTGAAGGTAGAGGCCGGGGGGCTTGATGAAGACGAGGAGCGAGAGGAGCGCAGAGCCGAGCGCGACGTACCAGACGGGCACGACCGCGCCGTCCACGCCGGGCGTCACGCCGTGCATCATCCCCCGAAGCGCCTTCACCCAGGCAACGATCATCGCGATGACGAACAGGACGCCGATCAGGCTCTCGTGGCCGTCGGTCGCGAAGAGGGCGATCGCCAGCGCGGCGTGGCCGAGGACGATGAGCGAAGCCGGGGCTCTCCACCCGCTCCATTCCATCATTCGGAGCCTCTCGAGACGGCGCGCGGCGCACCGAGCGTCGCGGCGGCGAAGAGGGCGGTGGCGTCGAGCAGGTAGTAGTAGTTGCAGAACGCCTGGCGGCCGAGCACGTAGAAGAGGCCGAAGACGAGGCACGACCCGAGAAGGAGCGGGCCGATCTCGCGCGGAACGCGCCGTAGCCACGCGAACGGCAAGAGCGCGGCAAGGAAGCCGACCCACGAGGGCATCATCACGCCGATGTACGAGAGCGCGGCGGGGATGGCGAGGGCGTCTTTGCGAAAGGGGGTGTTGGCGATCGAGACGAACGTGCCTCGATACAAGTCGAGCGGCGCGCGGAGCAGGTACGGCGCCATCGTCGCCAGCGCCACCCCGCCCGCGATCAACACGCCCGTGACCCCAACGCCGGGCGTCAGCATGAGAAACGGCACGTACAAGGCCAGGTGCTGCTTCGACGCGCAGAGGAGCCCGAGGCACACGCTCGCCACGATCGGACGCTTTGCCACCGCCGCGAGGACGAAGCCCCCCAAGAAAGGCAACGCGAGCGGCTCGATCCAGGCCTTCTCGAGCACGAGGAGCGCACGCGGGTGAAAGAGGAACGACACGGTGAGGAGATCGGCCCACAGCGCCGGGCTCGGCGTGTCGTCGTTGCCCTTCCCGTTGGCTGCTTTCGCGCCGTCCCTCGCGCAGCGCGCCGCGATCAGCCAGAGCAAGACCGCCGCCGCGAGCTGCGCAGCGAGGTTCGCCCAACGGATGTCGCGTGTGAGAAAGAACGCGATCGTCGTGAGATAGGCACTCAGCGGGAAGTAGCAATACGCGCGGATGCTGTAGGTGTGATGGTAGGTGTCCCAGATATCGACGACCCCGGGCGTGTAGATCGACTTTCCGTCGAGGAGCGCCTGCGCGGTTTGCTGGTGAAGTGGGAACAGATCGATCGGCGGGTCCGGGGAGGCTTTGAGCAGCCAGGCGCCGAGGGCGATCGCGACGAGGAAGAGGAGCGCTCGCCGCGCGACGGCCACCGCAGACCTCACGGGGGCGACGCCGAGGACGTCGGCGCCATAGGTCGCGACGAGGAGGAGCCCGGCGCCCGAGAGCGCGTGGTACAGGCCGAGCCCACCGAGGATGTGGGTCCCGGGTGAGCGCCCGAACGCCAGTGCCATCGAGCCGAGCGCGATGAGCCACGCCACGCGCTCATTCGCGCCGCGCTCGCTGCGAGCCTGATCCGCGAACGGGGGCCGCGCCATCGTCGCGTGCAACGCCACCCCCCACGCGGCGACAGCGAGGATCACCAGCGTAAGAAGGATCCCTGCGGTCACCGGCCCGATGGCGTCTACCGTCGCGTCGTTCGCGAAGATCCCGAACGCCATGGCGGCATGGCCGATCAACGTGAGCGTCAGCGGGGAGCGCGCTCGGGTCTGCGTGCTCGTCTTCTGGGCCAGGGTGCTGGCGACCAAGGCGGGATCCTCTCGAGGCCGGATGACAGGCGGGCGCGGAGCCTATCAGCTCCGCCGAGGAGGGACGCGTCAAAGGGCGGTGAGCACGCACGTCGTCGACTGCGTGGGGCACCCCGCGTCGCAGGGGGCCGTGGCGCACGTGGCTTCCGTGAGGAGATGACAGATCCGCGTGCTCAAGTCGAACGTCCCGATCCCCGCGCACCCTTGGCTCGCAAGGGTGACCGTGCATGTGGACGCGTCGAACGAGTACGTGAGGCCGGGGGTCGGAGTCCAGGAGCCCCCGTTCGTGTCGCTCGGAGGGACCTCGAAGGTGAGCGTGCCGCCGCCGGACGCTCCGCTCAATGCGACCTGCCATGTCGCCGACGTGTCGCAGGTGCCGTTGAAGGGCTGCCCGCTCTCAGCCGGCGTGCTCGCGTCGACCGCTACGCCCGGCGGATTCTGCGACGAGGTCGCCCCGACGCATGACGCGATCGTGAGGGGCGCGAGAACGACCAGCGCTGCCAGCCCGAGCAAACGACGACGCGCCATTCTCCACATGCTCCCCTCATGCCATCGGTCGAATTCGTGGCTCTACGCCGGGACTATTTTCGAGCGTACTCCAGGGCCAACGGCATCACCGTGAATGCGACACCGAAAGGCGTCACGGTAGGACAATCCCCCATTCGATCGCTCCCCCCAGGTCGAGTCGACTACCTGGATGCGCAAACACCGTGATACCGCCAAGAGACGCGCGCGCCGAACGGCGCTCACCCGCGTCGCCCGTCGTACCGATCATGGCCATCTGGATCCTCAGCCTCATGCAGCTCCTCGTTCCGCATGCTCCGTATGCGGACACGTTCCCTGCGACGGCTGCCGCCATCGAGAAGGTCGCGCACGAAGCGCCCCTGTACGACGACGACGACGGCGTCGTCAGGACGGTCGCCGAGCTCGTCTCGCTCTCTTTCCACGAGAGTCACTTCGATCCGCGCGCGGTAGACAAGAGCGGGCAGAGCTTCGGTCTCACGCAGATCGACGTTTCGAACCTCGGAAACCTCGGGCTGAAGAGCCGCGACGAGCTTTTCGACATCGAGACGAATCTGCGCGCGGCCCTCAAGTTGATGCGAATCTCCCACCGTCTCTGCCGCCAGCGCCCGCGGGAAGACGCGCTCGCGAACTACGCCAGCGGAGGGGGGACGTGCAGCGTCCCGGAGGGGCTGGTGGCGAGCCGGCGTCGCATGAGGCTCGCCGCGACGCTCCTGAAGAACCACCCTCCGAAGTGGGTCGAGGTCTCGCCCGCTCACTGAACCGTGTACGCTAGGGCTCGAGAGAATCCCCTCAGAGTGCGCCTTCTGCGTGATCTTCTTGGGCCTTTCCCCTGAATGTCCGACAATGGCGCGATCGCCATGGGCATCGCCGTCGGAATCGACCTAGGAACGTCCAACACCGTCGTCGCGTGCGTCCGCGACGGCCGTGCCGTGACGCTCGCGGACGACGAGGGGCGGCGACTCATTCCGTCGATCGTCTCGTTCCACCCGAACGGGAGCGTGCTCGTCGGCGATTCGGCCAAGGATCGCCGCCTCATCGATCCTGCCAACACGATCTACTCGGTCAAGCGCCTCATCGGCCGGAGCTGGGGATCGGACGAGGTGCAGCAGGCGCGCGGGCGGTTCCCGTTCGAGCTTCGCGAGGGGTCGAAGAACAGCACGCTCGTCGTGGCTCGCGGCGAGAGCTACGCCTTGCCGGAGATGAGCGCGTTCGTCCTGCGTCGGGCGAAAGCGATCGCGGAGAAGGCGCTCGGCGAGACGGTCGACCGCGCCGTCGTCACCGTCCCCGCGAACTTCAACGACCTGCAGCGCGCGTCCACCAAGGTGGCGGGGAAGCTCGCCGGCCTCGAGGTGCTCCGCATCCTGAACGAGCCGACCGCGGCGGCGCTCGCTTACGGCCAGACCACGAACCAGAACGAGCGCCTCGCCGTCTACGACCTCGGCGGCGGCACGTTCGACATCACGCTCCTCGATCTGTCCGGGAACGTCTTCGAGGTCCTCGCCACGGCCGGCGACACGGCCCTCGGCGGGGACGACATCGATCTCGTCATCGCGGACATCATGGCGGACCAGATCGTCCGCACGCACCGCTTCGATCCGCGTGTCGACGTGACCGAGTTCGCGCGTCTCCGAATCTACGCGGAGAAGCTGAAGCAGCAGCTCTCCTCCGAAACCGAGGCGAGCATCGACATCCTCGACGTCGGCATGGGCGAGGGGGGAAAGCCGGTCACGATCTCTTTCAAGATGACGCGCGAGGAGCTCGAGCGCGAGACCGAGGGGATGATCGATCGCACCCTCGACGTGTGCCGCTTCGCGATCGAGACGGTCAACCTGAAGGTCGGGAACATCGACCGCGTCATCATGGTCGGCGGCCCCACGCGGATGCCGCTGATCCAGCGTCGCGTGCAGGACTTCTTCGCGAAGCCCCCCGCGCTGAAGGTGAATCCCGACGAGGTCGTCGCCCTCGGCGCGGCGATTCAAGCGCACGTGCTCGACCGCGGGCGGAAAACCAAGGGGGGGGCGAAAGCTCCCGTCACGTTGGGGGATCAACCCTTGGGCGAAGAATCGATCCCGCGTATCAGTGTGCAAGGGGGCCGGGAGCTTCCCGCGCGCCCCCCTCCGCGGCCCCCGATGCAGACGCTCGGCGCCTGGCCGAACGTGAACGAGGAGATCACCGCGGTCAACGCGCCAAAGCCTGGCGCCCCTCCCCCCGCGGCCCGCCCCGCGCCGCCTCCGCCTGCCGCTCCGGAGCCCGCAGTCGCTCCGCAGCGCATCGTGGCGCTGGGCGGGATCTTCCCGCCGGCACCTCCGGCGCCGCAGCCTCCACCTCCACCCGCCGCGCCTCCGCCACTCGCGGCGCCTCCTGCGCCCCCCGCGCCCCCGCCGCCCCCCGCGCCGCCTCAAGCCGCGGTGTCGGCCCTCGCGCCGCTGGACGACGTGCTCGATCTGCCGAAGCCGGACGCAGCGCCGAGGCAGGCGCCCGAGATCTCGCTCCCGCGCAACGCTCCTCGGCTCACGTTCGACGAGCCCGCCCCCCCTCCTCCACCTCCTCCTCAGCAGCCACCGCAGCAGCCTGCGCAGCAACCTCCGCAGCGCGTGCAGCCCTTCGGTCAGTTCGTTCCGCCCGCCCGGGAAGCGCCCGCGGCGCCGCCGCCACCGAAGCTCGAGCGACCGCTCTCCACCGCCGAAGCGTTCGCGGCCGCCGTGCCGCCGTCTGCCGCGGTCCCAGCCCCTCGCATGGCGGCGCCCCTCCTGATCGACGTCACCCCCCTCAGCCTGCGGGTCGAAACGGTCGGGGGATACTGCGACGTTCTCATCGCCGCGAACACGGCCGTCCCCTGCGACCGTACACGCACCTTCCTCACCGCTGCGGACGGCCAGACCACGGTCATCATTCGCGTGGCCCAGGGGGAGTCGAATCGCTTCCCCGAGAACACCTACCTCGGCGAGCTCGAGCTCACGGGTCTGACCCCTGCCCCCCGTGGCGACACGCAAATCGCCGTGACTTTCGAGATCGACGCCGACGGAATTCTCAATGTCCGCGCGAAGGACGTGAAGAGCGGCCGCCAGACGCAGGCGCGCCTACAGCTCCTCGGCGCCCAGACCGATCCGAAGGACGTCGAGGACATGATGAAGCGCCAGCAGCAGCACGCCGTGCTGTGAGCCCCCCGCTTTGAGCTATTCTGACGGCTAGACGAGGATGCCCTCCGCCGAGCAGATCCGCGCCTGGGTCGAGGTCGCGAAGAAGAAGAATTACTACGAGATCCTCCGGATCTTCCCGGGCGCCGGCGAGAGCGAGATCAAGGCCGCGTTCCACAAGTTCGCGCTCCGGTTCCATCCCGACCAGCTCGTCGATGACGGGGACGAGGTCGTCGAGGCTGCCGCCGAGCTCTTCAAGCGCGGGGTCGAGGCCTACAACATCCTCATCAAGCGCGACCTTCGCGAGCGTTACGACGCCGGGCTCCTCAAGGGGCGGCTTCGAATGGACATCGACGCTCGGCCGAGCGTTCCCCCCCCGCCGCCCATGCGCACGCTCGAGATGATCGCAAAGACCCCGAACGGGAAGAAATACGCTGCGAAGGCCGATCGACTCTTGTCGATCGGGAAGCTGGAAGACGCGCGGGTCCAGCTCACGACCGCCCTCCAGCAAGAGCCGACGAACGCGGAATTGCAGGAGAGGATCAACATCCTGTACGAGGCTCTCGCCCTCGAGCCCGGATAGCGGGCTCGCAACTCGCCCCGCTGCGCGCGCGGGTTTTGCGATAGCCTTTTCGGCTGGCGGATCGCATCGAAGACGTTGATGAGCACCTACGCCCATATCAAGCGCTGTCTCGAGCTGTCCGATCGCGACATCGCTTCCGCGGTCGCCGAACGCGGCACGACGAAGGCCCTCCTCGACCAGCTCGCCAAGGTCTCGCGGCCGGGTGACGGCGCGCCGAAGCTGCTCCTCGTCTTCGCGAAGATCGCGAGCTCCGAGGTCGACTGGATCGACGGCTCGCTTCGGATCGAGATGGTCGGCGACGCCGACGTTACCGTCGTCGAGGTGCTGAGCGAGCTCGGTCTCGGGATGCACGAGCGGGTCTTCCCGTCGTTCAAGATGGGCGTGCCGCTCGACGAGTTCGCGCGCGCGGTCGAGCGCGTGCCGCATATGGTCGCTCCGCTCGTGATCTCCTCGGCCACGAACCGGCGGCTCGTTCTTACGGCCAGCACCGAGGAGGAAGAGGCAGGAGATTCCCCCGCCGCTCCCGCGGTCTCCATCAGCGACGAGTCGCTCTACGCCGGCGCGCGCAGGCGCGCGTCGAAGGCGCCCGGGCCTCGCACCTACCCGCGGACGCCGTCTTCCGCGAAGTTTCGTGCCGTTCGCCGAGCCTCGAAGGCGGATCTCCAAGCGGTGAAGCTCAGGGGAACCGGAAAGTCGCTGCGGCCTACCCCCGCGGCGGAGGAAGCGCCCCCGAAGGCTCCGGCTCCTCGCGCCGGGCCGCCGCCGCTCCCCGGCTCCGCGGGCCGCATCGCCGCTGCCTCGCCCGTGCCGTCGCCGAAGATCACGCCCGCCGCCGCGCTCCCGAAGCCCCCCGCGCTTCCGCGAACGGACGAGCGCACGCCAGCACCGGGACCATCTCCCGTCATGAGGAAGGCGATCGTCGCGAAGGTCCCACTCAACAGGATCCAGGTTCCGCGCGGGTCACGCCCACCCGCAGCCGTGGAAAAGCCCGCCGCGCTGCGCCCCTCGAAGCACCCGAAGCGCGCCTCGATGAAGCCGCCCGCGAAGGCGCCGACCAAGCCCCCTCCCGCGAAGGGGCACTCGAAGGCTCCTCCGCCACGCAGCGTCGCGCCGAAGTCAGTTCGAGCGCGCGCCCCCGCGGGTCTGAGCGAGCCTCCGGACGAAGAGGCGATCGACACCGGGTGGGACGAAGGGGACGACTAGTCAGTCCGCCTTGAGCTGCGACAAGAGCGCGCGGGCGCTCGCGAGGTTGGGATCGTCGTCCACCGCGCGCTTCAGGAGCATCACGGCGCGCTTCACGTCCCCCTGCTTCTGGGCGATCTCACCCAGGTACTGGTAGGCCAGACCGCGAGATAGCGGGGCGGGCGACTTCAGCATCGTCACCGCACGCAGGGCGCGCTGCGCGAGCTCGAGCTGGCCGGCTTCACGAGCGACCAGAGCGAGCTCCGAGGCGACCGCGCCGTTCTGAGGATCCATGTCGAGCGCAGCCGTGAGCGAGGAAATCTCGGCTCGCGTATCCCGCGCTGCGTGTGCGACCCGCGCGAGCGCCCTATGCACCAGCGCCAGCTCGCGAGACCTTCGCCCCTTGTGGGTCGCGAGGAGCGCCGTGAGAAGCTCCATCGCCTCCTGGGCCTTTCCGACGGCCGCCAGCCCCTCGGCCAGCCGCGCGCTGCATTCGAGGTCGCCCGGCCGAAGCGCATTCGCCTCTCGGAGGGGGACGAGCGCGGCGTTGGCGTCCGTCCCGTGCTCCACCATGAGCGTGCCGGCTCGAAGTAGGTGGGTGAACCGACCTGCGACGTCGCGCGCTTCCTTTGCTTCCTCGAGGTGCAACAGCGCCAGCTCCCGATAGGCTCCGGTCGCTTCGTACACCGCGAGGAGCCTCGTCGTGAGCGCGTCGTTCGTCGGCGAGACCATCCGCGCCCTCTCGAGCCCGCCGCGCGCGTCGCCGAGCCGCCCCGCGCGCTCGCAGGCGTCCGCCAGGCGGAGCGCCGTGTCGACGACGTTGTCCGGATCTTCGAGCGCAACGAGGCGCCGGTACGTTGCGCTCGCCGCGTCCCACTTCTCCGCGCGCTCTTCGAGGCGCCCTAGCGCCCGCAGCGCATCACGGTCCTTCGCTTCGTGCTTCAACAGGTCCGCGAGGAGGAGTCGCGCCTGATCCGCGTCGCCGTTCGCTGCCAGCATCTCTGCCAGCCGCAACCGCATCACCCTCCAGCGCGCCGCGTCGCCCGATTCCCATGCGGCGGCGACGAGCTGTTCGAGGAGCTGGATCACCGCTCCCCCGTACGCCGCACCTCCCACGCGGTAGGCATGCTCTAGATCGAAGAGCGCGCCGTCCTCGTCGCCCAGCTCCGCGCGCAACGCGGAGCGCTGCCGGAGGAGGGGAGCCGTCCCCGGATGTTCGTCGCCGAGCCAATCGATCGCCAGCGTCAGCTCGAGCGTCGCGCCCGCCTTGTTCCCCGACGAAGAGAGGATCTCGACGAGCTCACCGAGGAGCCCGAGGTCGTCCTGGGCTTCGGCCCGCGCCCGGCGCAGGACATCGGCCGCGCGCGCCCCGTCCCTGGCCTTGTCTCTCCACACGGCGGCCGCCTCGCGCAGCCGCGCGATCCGCTCCGCGCGATCGGTTCGCGACTGCGCGTCCGCCTCGTAGAGCGCGGCGACGCTCCCCCACTCCTCTCCCGCGGCGTAGGTCGCCTCGAGCCGCTCGCGGAGCGCGCTGCTCGCAGGGCGCACACGGAAACCCGCCTCGAGCGCCAGCCGAGCGCTCGCCGGGTCTCCGAGCTCGGCGCGCAGGTTCGCGAGCTTCATCGCCAGCTCCTCGACCCGCTCGCTCTCTTCCAGCGGAAGGAGGCGTTGCATCACGTCGGCGCGATCGTTCGCGTCCGTATCCGTCTCGTGCAGGCGAACGAGCGCCCGCAGACAGTCGCGGTTCGACTCATCCCATTCGAGAGCCGCGTAGTAGACCGCGCGCGCGTCGATCGGGCTTCGCCTCTCCACGAGGGCGCCGAGCCGCAGCGAGAGCTCCGCGACGGACGACGCATCGTTGCGGTCCTTCGCCGCGTCGATCTGGCGCGCGAGAAGCTCGGCGAGCTCGTCGTCCTGCCCGCTTCTCTCGAGGATGCTGGCGAGCAGGATCGCCGCCTCGACCTGCGAGGGGTCCTCATCGACGATCTCGCGCAACATCGGCGCCGCGGCGTCTCCGGCCCCCAGCTCGGTGATCGTCACCCGCGCGCGCTCGAGACGAAGCCGTGAGCGCTCGGCCGGATCGTCGACGAACTCCGCGACGCGCGCGATGAGGGCGGCGCGCGCCGCGTGCGCACCGGTCAGACGGTAGACGTCGAGGAGCGGCTCCCAGGCATCCCGATCTACCGGCTCTCGTTCATGGAGCTGCTCGTAGACCGCGGCCGCAAGCGCCAGATCGTGGAGCGAGTCCTTCGCGAGCCGCGCTACCTCGAAATGAAGCCGACGCGCCTCGTCGCCGTCTGCGAGATCTGCGGCTCGTCGCTTGAGCGCCACGGCATCCGCGATGTCGCCGGCAGCTTCCCGGAGCTCACCGAGCGCCGTCAGTGCCCAGGTGAGGTGCGTTCGCGCGGCGGCGTCCTCGCTCGTGCGCGCGATCAGCCGGCGAAGGAGCGACTCGGTGAGGGCGACGTCTCCGAGCTTTCGTGCGATCTCGGTAGCCTCCCGCAGCGGCTCCGCGCCGTTTCCCGGTAGCTCCGCACGGAGCGTAAGGGCCTCGACGAGCGCCCTCTCTTGACCCGGTGCCTTTCCGATCTGCTCGTAAATCTCGACGAGCTTCTCCGACTTGGCATGAATCGACGCGGCCGCTTCGAGGACCCCTTTCGCCCGCTCGTAGTCAGGCGCAATTCGAAGCGCTGTAAGGAGGAGGTCGCACCCCTCGTCGAGCGAGTCGGGTTTGATCAACTTGAGGCGCGCGAGCCGGTAGATCGCGTCCGTCGTCGCCGCCGCGCCGCTCGACATCGATTCGATGTCGATTCGCTTCGCGAGGACGCGCGCCTGCGCCGATGAGTCGCCGAGCCGCTCGTAGATCCGGTCGAGCGCGCGCAGGACGTCTGGGAGCCGGAGCTGGAAGCGCTGGGCGCGTTCGTACGAGCGGGCCGCCTCGCCGTCGTCGCGTAGGTCTTGCTCGTAGATGGCCCCGAGGCGGAGCGCCAGATCGCACGCGGCGTCGTCGTCCTGCCGCGCTTCGGCCGCCGATGCGAGCTCGCTGAGTCGATCCGCGTACGCTCGCATCGATCCCGAGCGCCGCGCCAGCCCTTCGGCTACCTCGTGGAGCGCGGGCAGGTGCGGGGCGAGCGCCACCGCGCGAAGCGCGACGTCGAGGGCGTCCGCGGGTCGGGCCAGGTGCGCCTCGAGCATCTCGGCGAGCTCGGCCATCGCGAGCGCGACCCCCTCGGGCTCGCCGCCGCGGGCGATGCGCGCCTGAAGCGCTCGCGAGAGGGTCGCGAAGTCCCCCTGAGCGCGCAGCGCCTTCTCGAATCGAACGGCCTCGACCTGGTTCTTGGATGCTATCTCCAGCGCTGACTCGACGAGCTCCGCTGCTCGATCGGTCTCCTTCTCGCCGCGCGCGAGCGCCGCGAGCTGCACCAGGACTTCGGTGCGCACGATCGGGGCGTCCTCGTCCGGGTCCTCGATACGGCGGAGCACAGCGAGGAGCGCGCGATAGGAGCGCTCGGCGCGCTCGAGCTGCCCGTCGTCTCGCGCGAGCTCGGCGAGGGCGCGGAGGATCTCCGGGTTCGCAGGGTCGATTCGCGTGGCGGCGTCGAGCTCCACGAGCGCCTGGGCTCGGTCGCCGAGCGCGAGGTCGAGCCTTGCGAGCTGGTAGTGGACGGGCGCGCGCTCTTTCGGCCGGCGTCCGCCGAACCCGTCGATGAGCGCGCGAAGGACGGAGCGCGCCTCTGCGTAGCGCCCGGCGGCTCCGAGCGCGTCCGCGAGCGCGAGACGCAGCGCGCGGTCCTCCGGATCCAGATCGCTCGCCTGCTCGAGCAGGGGTATCGCCTCCGCCGGTGTCTCGCACTCGCGGCGGTGAAGCTCGGCGGCCTCTCGAAGCGCGGCGAGTCGCGCGGCCTTGTCACGGGCATGGCTCGCCGACTTCGCGAGCAGGTCTGCGAGCTTGCGCCACTCGCGTCGTGAGCGATACGTCGTCGCGAGGCGGGTGACGATCTGCTCCGCCGCCGGATCCCGCGCGAACGCCTCCTCGAGCCGAACGCGGGCGGCGTCCTCGTCACCCGCCGCGGTGAGCGCTTCGGCCAAGCGAAGGGCGACGCCGGCCCGGTCTGCGGGCTCGCAAACGGCCAAGAGCGCCTCGAGGTGCGTCGCGGCCTCGCTCCAGTCTCCCTGGGTGCCGAGCAGGCGGGCGAGCGCATCGAGAGAACGCGCGCGGGGCTCGATCGCGATCACGCGACGGTGGTTCCCGATCGCGAGCGAGGCATCGTTCACGCGCGTCTCGGCAACCTCCGCCGCTCGTGTCCATAGATCCGCTGCCGCCCTCGGCTCGGCGGCGCTCTCTTCGCGCTCGGCCTGTCGCGCCAGGAGCGCCGCGAGCTCGGCGTTTCTTCCCGCCCCCTCGAGTAGCTCGACGAGCGCTGCGACCGTCTCCGCATGTCGGCCGTCTTCGTCCAGGCTCGCCTCGAGCGCTGCGATCGCGGCGTCGGGTCGACCGAGCGCCGTCTCCAGGCGTGCCACTTCGAGTCTCACGGTCACGCGCATCGCGACGGTCGTCGCCGCGAGCACCTGCTTCTTGCGGACCTCGAGCAGCTCTGCTCGCCGGCCGTGCGTCTCGAGGGCGCTTACCAGCCGCGCCACGGCGGCCGCATCGTGAGCGTCCTCCTCGAAGAGCGCGGTCCAGACGCCGATCGCTCGATCGACGTCGCCGAGGCGATCGGCCGCGACGCGCGCCGCTTCGTGCCGCATGACGCGTGACTGCTCGCGCGGGAACGGAAGGCGCGACGTCTCGAGCAGGAGATCGACGATCTTCACGGGCTCGGCTTCTTCCTCGTGAATCGACGACATCTCGCCGATCGCCCACTCCACGTAGACGGACGGACCCACGGCCAAGCCGGACGAGATCGTGACGGCATCCTCGCCGACCGGGAGCCACCGTTCGATCGCAAGCCGGAGGACGCGCTCGACGATCGACTTGGCAAGGGCGCGGTCGCTCACCGCTGCTCGCGCGATGTCGGCTGCCTCCCGCAGGAGATCCAAGTCGCCGTCCGTCGCTGCCGAGAGCCGGAGCAAGCTGTCTACGAGCGGCCGCCCCTTGTTGCGTCGCTGGAGCTGGGCGAGCGCTGCGAGCAGCTCGGCGTCGTCCGGCGCGTGGGAGAGGGCGCGAGCGAACGCTTCCTCGGCGGAGTCGGGATCGCCGCGCCGGTCGCGGTGCCACTCGCCAAGCCGCGCCTCGAGGTCGCGCGCGACCCCTGCCGGGATCACGCTTCGCTCGGCGATCGTCGTCGCGAGCGCCGAGGTGAAGCCGTCCCAGGCCGAGGCGCCTCCGAGTGCCTCCTGGACGGCATCCACGAGGCCAGGGTCGACCGCCCCGGTGGCGGAAGAAGCATTCACGAGCGTTCCGGCGATCGCGTCCCAATCGGCGACCCGGGAAGCGGCACGTATCGCTGCCGGCGCGGCAGTGGCCTGCGCAGGCTCGCTCGCCAGCACGCGGGCATACGAAGCGAGCGCCCCCCGAGGGTCGCCGACCCGTGTGTCGAGAGTCTCGCCGAGTGCGAGCCGAAGGCGGGTGGCCCACGGCGGAGACGGCTCGATCGGCTCGGCGAGCTCCAGGGCGTCCTTGTAGGCGTCAGCCAGCGCTTTCCAGGCGTGTGCGGCCTCGGCGACACGTCGCAAATCGCTCGCGACGTCCTCTCGCGACGGGTCGAGCAGGAGCGCACGGCGGAGCAGCGCGAAGCTCCCCTCGCGATCCTCCGCGCGCGTCTCGAGGACCGCGGCAGACTCGCGAAGAACCTCGACGCGGGCCGCATCCTCCGCTGCCACCGACACCCGCGCCTCGAGGAGCCCGAGGATCGCCCGCCACTCGTCGGCAGCCCGGTACGTCCGCAGGAGAACGGCGACCGCGGCGGCGCGCTCGGGGCCTTCCGTGACGATCGCGTGCAGGCCCGCGCGCGAAGCGGCGTGACGCGGGTCCGTGGCGAGCGCCGCGTCGTACGCTTCTACTGCAGCTCCCGGCGACGCGAGATGCTCGCGGCGCACGTCCCCGAGCTCGCCGAGGAGATCGGCGCGCGCCTCTCCGCTCGCGCTGTCGGCAGCCCGACCGAGAATCGCGGCGAGATCGCTCCATCGCTCCGCTGCCCGGAGGAGCGCGACGAGCGCGCGGGTGCTCTCGTCCGTTGGTCCGAGCTCGGCGTCGATGGCGCGCCAGGCTACGATGGCCTCGTCGATGGCGCCGAGCTCGCGGCGGAGGATCTCGGCGGCGCGGACCCGATCGGCGCGCCGCTGCTCCTCGGAGGAGGTCGTCTCTGCGCGTCGATCGAGAATCTCGATCAGCGGGCGCCAGCGTCGCTCCTTCTCGAGGAGGACGACGAGCCCCGTCAGAGCTTCGGGGTCAGACGGTTCGTCTCGCAGGCGAAGCTCCCAGGCATGGATGGCGCGCTCGCTCTCGCCCAGTCTGGAGGCGAGCGCCGCGATCTCACCGAGCTCACGCCGGCGTGCGGGCGCCTCCGTCTCCAGCGCGGCGATCCTCTCCATCACGTCGAGGCGCTCGTGAGGTCGCTCGACCTTCTCGAGCAGCGGCGCGAGGCGTCGCGCGGTCGACAGATGCGAGGCGTCGTGACCCGGGATGTCGAGCACGCGGAAGAAGAGGTCGATCGCGCGCGCGTCGTCTTCGAGCGCGTCGGCGCTGACGGCTCCGGCCTGCATGAGGAGATCGATCCTGAGCGCGTCGTCCGTGCAATCTTCGGCCGCCGCGATGAGCACCTCCGCGAGGCGGTCTTGCCGCCCAACCCGCTCGGCAAGCAGAGCGAGCTGCTGTCGGTGCGAGGCGACGTCGGGCTCGAGCAGGACGAGTGACACGGTGTGCTCGAGCGCCTCGGCGTCTCGTCCGAGGCCCTTGTAGAGCTCCGCGATCTGCCGGTGCCGGCGGATCCGCTCTCGGATGCTCTTGATCGACTCGAGCTCGATCAAGAGGACGCGAACCAGGTCTGCGTCGCGCCCGGCTTCGGCGTAGCGCTCCTTGAGGAGGGCGGCGGCGCGCTGTCTGACGTAGGTGCGCTTCGCCGACGGCGCAGTGGACATCGGCGCTCGGCTCGGGCGCTCGCTCCCTTCGGGCGGTGGGACCATCGAGTCACGAACTTCGGCCGTCGGGGGGGCGACGGCGAGAATCCTCTCGAGGAGGCTGGGAATGTCGATCGCCTCGTCACCCCCCTTCGCGATGATCTCCTCGACCACCGCCAGCGCGGACGCCGCGTCGGCCAGCTCGTTCAGGAGGATCCCGGTGATTCGAGCGCGCGCCGCTTGGGCCTCCCGGGCGCCCAGCTGCGGGATCCTCGTGTACAGGAGCCACACGAGCTCGCGGTGACGGCCGTGTCGCTCGTAGAGCCGCTCGAGCGAGGTCGCGAGCCGCGCGTCGGGCCTCAGCGCGATGAGCTGTTCCAGGTAGCCGATCGCGCGCTCGCTCCGGTTGGCGAAGTCCTTCGCGACCTGCGCTGCGTCCTCCAGGAGCTCGATTCGACGCCCGCCGCTCGCAGCCGCGATCGCGCGATCGTACAGCGCGAAGAGATCGTCCCAGCGCTCGGACGAGTCGAAGATCAGCTTCAGACGGTCGAATCCCCACGCGTCCGTCGCGTCGATCTCCACCATCCGCTCGAGGATCCTGACGACGCGCTCGGTGTCCTCGAACCACTCCTCGTGGAAGGCGACGGCCCGCCGCCCCAGCGCGAGGGCCTCGTCCTTTCCCAGAGGGGAGGCGAGCACTTTGGCGTAGAGCGCCGCGACCTCGTCGGGTCTCTGCGCGGTTCGCGCCAGCGCTTCAGCGCGCTCCCAGAGCGAGTCGACGGTGGGAAGCTCCTCGGCGGCCCGAACAATCGTCGCCAGCGCGGCTTCTAGCTCGCCGCGGGACTGGCGAAGATCGAGCAACCGCTCGAACCAACCGCGTCGCAGATCGCGCGACGCGGCGACCGTGGGGGTATCGAGGAGGCGGACGAGGATCTGGGCCCGGACCTCGACGTCGTCGACCCCGTCGAGGGTCTTCTCGAGCATCGCGATCGCCGCGGCCCGCGACTCCTCGCTCCCGAGGAGGCGCGCGCTCAGCGCGAGCGCGGCCGGGTCGCTCGGGGTCGATTCGAGGATCGCCGCTACGGAGCGGAGGGCGTCGGCGGGGCGCGCACCCCGATCGAGGAGCACCGTGGCGATCTCGAGATCGATGGCGTTGCGCGCCGCCCCCTCGCACCGGTCGCGTCGCGCCACGAGGGCAGCAAGCGCGCCGTCGATGTCGCCGCTCACGAGCGCGATCCGGGCTATGGACGTCATTGCTTCGACGCTGTCCGGATCGAGCTCGAGCACCTCGCGATACAGCGCAAGCGCCTGGGCTGGGTCCGCGAGCCGGGTCTCTTCGACGACGGCCCACGCGAGCATCGCGCTTGCGCGCTCCCCTTCCGGCGCGTGCGCGACCCGCCAGGAATGGAGCCACCGCCAGTCGCTCGCTCGTGCGTCGTCACCAGCCGCTTCGAGGAGCGCGAGGAGTGACTCGAGGGCCGAGCGAGCACGTGACTCTTCCAGCGTGCCGCCCGTGAGGAGCGTCCTGTACGTCTCGATAGCGGCGGGGCGGGTCGTGGCATCGCTCGCCTGAGCCCTTGCTCGAGCCAGGAGGAGGTCCGCGCGGAGCCCCGCGTCGGTCGCGACCGTGCCAGGGGCGGTCAGCGCCTCCTCGACGACGTCGGCGAACCGGGGCGCCGCGTGCGCCAGGAGCGAGTATCGCTCGTAGGCGGCCAGGAGCTCGCGGTCCGTCGGATCGAGCAGGAACGCGCGCTCGGCCGCGACGCACGCCGCGGCAACGTCGCCCAGTCTGTCGGCTTGCACGCGCGCGACGCGCGAGAGCGTCCCGATGACATCGGCCGGGTTCGTCGCGGTCTCGACGATGACGGCATAGAGCTCGGGCAGCCGGTCCCAGGTCTCTGCGCGCTCGAGGAGCTCGGCGAGACACTGCGCGGCGTGCCCGTCCCGGGGGGCGACCTCGCGGACGCGCTCGTACAGATCGCGGGCGATGGCGTCGTCTCCCGCGGCGTTCGCGAGCGCTGCGGCTCGCTTCCACGCGGCAATCGCGGCTCCGATGTCGTGCGCGCGGTCGTTCTCCAGAATGCCGAGCCGAGTGAGCCACCCCACCTGCTCTCGCGCGTCGTGGGCTTCTCCGGCTCGCCGTTCGAGCACCGCGCGCCCGAGCGGTACGTCGTCGAGCTCGTCGGCGACGCGCTCCACGACGTCGAGCGCCGGGACGGGGAGGTCGGGGAGCGCCAGGAGCGCGGTCGCGTGCGTGAGAGCCCGCTCTCGTTGCCCGTGCGTTGCCGCGAGCTCGGCGAGCTGGGCTCGCACCGCGACCGCATCGCTCCCCGTGGCGCGCGTGATTCGCTGCTCGAGCAGCTCGGCGAGGGGGTCCCACTCGGACATCGCCGTGTACAGGTCCACCAGCGCGGCGTGTGCGTCGCGATCCTCGGGATCGTCTGCGAGCGCAGTCTTGTACGACTCGACGGCCCCGGCGGCGTCGTTCAGATCGTCTCGTGTCAGCGCGCCGATGGCGTGGAGCAGCTCTCGGCGGCGCTTTGCGTCCACCCCGCGCGCGAGCGCAGCCTTGTAGAGGTCGACGCGCTCGACGGGGTTTCCCTGGTCGCGTAGGAGCTCGTCGATCCGCGCGAGCAGCTCGCCGGACGAAGGCTCGAAGTCGAGCGCGCGCCGATAGACGGCGATCGCCGCGGGTATGTCGCCGCTCGAGGCGTGCGCTTCACCGACCCGCCTTGCCAGCGTGGAGAGCTCGCTCGAGGTGACCGGGCGATTGCCGAGCGCCTTTCCGAGGAGGGACGCCAGGCGCTTCGCGTCGATTCCGCTCCCCGTGATCGAGTCGAGCCGGGCGATCCAGGTCGCGAGCGGTGCCCCGTGCGCGACCGCTTCGCCGAGGCCGCGCGCCGCGAGCTCGACGGCCCGCGAACGCTCTTGGGGCAGGCGGGAGGCGATCGTGAGCGCCTCCGCCAGCGCAGCGAGTCGCGCCGTCCCATCGGGGTCGAGCGCTGCCTTGATGTCGAGCACGCGCAAGAGCGGCGCCCCGGATCCATCCTCTGCGCGGTAAACGGGCTCGAGGACGTGCGCCGCCAAGAGGCGGTGGTCTCCCGCTCCAAGCAGCTTCTCGAGGGACGCTCGGCTCGTCTTTTCGGTTGGGTCCACCGCCAGGGCGCGGCGGAACGCATCGACCCCGTCCTCGATCTGCCGCGTCCTTTGCAGATGCACCTGCCCGAGCCGCGCCCAAATGCCTGCCCGCTCTGCCTCGGGAGCGAGCTGCGCGTCGGCTTCCAATGCTTGGCCCAGCTCTGGCCACTGTCTTGCGGACTCGAGGAGAGGAATCCACTGGGCGAGGACGTCGCGCGAGGCGCCGAACTTGTCGACGACCCGCTTCCAGGCGAAGGACGCCTTCTCGACGTCCGCGCCCCCCGTTTGCGCGGCCAGCCGCGTCAGCACCTCCGCGGAGCGGACGGCGAGCTGACGTGCGTCGGGCCCGGTCGCGTCTTTTGCGCGCTCGTCGAGCACCCACGCGAGGTCGGCGCTGGCTCCGCTCGACTCGTAGAGAGGCTCGAGCTCCGCGAGAGCGCGCGCGCGCATCGGTCCGTCGACGAGCTGCTTCCAGGCGCCGATGGCTCGCGGAACATCCTTGAGCACGCTCGATGCGAGCTCTCCCAGTTGCACGATCGCCCTGCGCTTCTTGTCCGGCTCGCTCTCCGTCTCGACGATTTTCTCGAGCACTCCGGCGAGCGACTTCGAGTCCTTCTCGGCCGTGTAGATGTCGGCGAGCGCCCTGGCCGCCTTCAGGATCGCGACTCCGTCCGAAGCCGGCGTCGCCAGGACGCTCACGAACGTCGATCGCGCGCGCTTCGTATCTCCACCGGCTGCGAGGAGCTCGCCCGTCTCGGCGGAGATCCGCGCGCGCACGCGAGGGTCCTTGGCGACCGTCCCGACGCGCGAGAGAGTCCGCGCCGCGTCGAGCGGCTTGCCGAGCTTGAGCGCGAGCGTCATGAAGCGGACGCGGTCGTCGTCCTCGGAGGGGTCGAGGAGGAGGGCCTGCTCGAACGACTCGTACGCACCCGCCGAATCGTTCAGGCGGTCTTGCCGGAGGACCCCGAGCCGCGTGAGGACGTCGCGCCGCTTTGGGCCGCGCGTGTGCTCTAGCTCGATCGCGAGATACTTCGCCACCTCGTTCGGGAGTCCGACCTTCTCGGTAGCGTCCGCGAGCGCGGCAGCTGCGCGCGCCGCCAGCCCCTTGATCGCGATCAACTTCGTCGCCGCGCGCCTCGCCTCGTCGTTCGTCGGATCGACCGCCAGGAGCGCCTCGACGTGGGGCATCGTCCTCTCGGGCTCGTGCAGCTGAGTCGCGTAGAGCTCGACGAGCCGCGCCCTCATGCCCCGAGCCTCTTCTGCGGGCGGAGGGGGATCGGCGGCGAAGGCCTGCTCGAGAAGGCGCGCCACGTCGCGATGGCGATTGGTGCGAAGGTACTTCTCTTCGAGCATGCGTCGCGAACGCGCGTCCGCGGGATCGAGCCGGAGCAGTTGCTGGTGGATCTCGATCGCCCGCTCCTCCCCCCCGTCGGTCTTCTCGACGAGCTCCGCCGCCTTGCGAAGAAGCTCGACCTGCTCGCCGCGCGGCCGGTGCTGCGCCGTCGCGACGTACATCTCGGCGAGCTTGCGGAGTTCGCCCGCCTTGGTGAGAAGAGCGTCGAGTCTCTCGAAGGCCGCCTGATGCGTGGGCAACGTCACGAGGACGCGCTCGAGGTAGTTTCGCGCGACGAGCGCGTCGCCGAGGACGTCCGCGAAGAACACGGAGGCTTTGAAAAGGAACTCCGCGACGATCGGAGGGGGGAACATCTTCGCGCGGCGCCCCTGCGCGTACGACTCGTAGGCAAACGCGAGCTCGCTCACGCGCTCGTCGCGTACGGCCGCCTCGTGGAGCTTTGCCCACGTCTCCGGGGGGAGCTGTCCCTTCGCGAACGCCGACACGAGCGCGTCGAGAACTTCTTCCTCGCGCTCCAGCTTCGATTCGAAGCTGGGTAGTGCAGTGCCCTGTGGGCCCGCTCGACGAGGCGGTTCGCGTTGCATGGCTCCTCGACGCGGGCAACGCCCAGCTTCGGCACGTCCGCGAACGACAAGGGTATCAAAGTCGCGGGAGTCCGGCGGATTCGGTAGCGGCTGCGAGCGCCGCCAGGAACACACGGCCGTACCTTTCCGTAGCTCGGCCGTGCCGGAGTGGCGGCCTTTGCGCGGCTTGGTTCACCGGGCCCAGCCACGGTCGTTCTCCAGATGCCCGCGCGCACGGATATCCTCCGCCCGATCCGGGCTCGCGAGCGCGAACCGGCAACGATGAGCCCCACTACCCCCAAGCCCGCGATCCCTGCCGGCGCCCCCGAGCCTGCGCGCCCGGCGCTCAGTGGTCCGTCCGGCTTTCCGATTGCAACGGCGATGCGGCGCGCCCTCAAGAAGGGGTACGGGGCGCGCGAGCTCCGGGCGGACGTGCTCGCGGGGATCGTGGTCGGCATCGTGGCCCTCCCTCTGTCGATGGCGCTCGCGATCGCGGTCGGCGCGCCGCCCCAGCACGGGCTCTACACGGCGATCTTCGCGGGCCTTTCGGTGTCGCTCCTGGGTGGCTGCAAATTCCAAGTGACGGGGCCCACCGCCGCGTTCGTCGTCATCCTCGCCCCCATCGTCTCCAAGCACGGGCTCGCCGGCCTACTGACGGCCGGGTTCATGGCGGGCGTCCTCCTCATCGCCATGGGGGCGTTTCGGCTCGGCACCCTGATCAAGTTCATCCCGTACCCGGTCACCACCGGCTTCACGACGGGGATCGCGACGGTCATCGCGACGCTCCAGATCAAGGACGTCTTCGGCCTCTCCATCGCGAAAATGCCTGACCCGTACGTCGAGAAGATCGCGACGCTCTGGGCTGCGCGGGGGTCCACGAGCTGGGCCGAGGTCGCGACGGCGGCCGTGACGTTCGCGCTGCTCCTCACGATCCCGCGCGCTACGAAGCGGATCCCTGCGCCGCTCATCGCGATCGGTCTCGTCGCCGTTGGGGCCACGGTGATTCATCGACTGGTCCCCTCCTTCACGGTCGCCACGATCGGGAGCCGTTTCCAGACGACCGTCAACGGGGTGGTCGTCGCGGGGATCCCGTCGGTCGTTCCGTCGCCCTCCTTCCCCTGGGGGCACTCCTTGTCCTTCACGCTGCTCCACGACCTCTTCCCCGCCGCGTTCGCGATCGCGATGCTCGGCGCGATCGAGTCGCTGCTCTCCGCCGTCATCGCCGACGGACTGACCGGCACGCAGCACGATCCCAACGCGGAGCTCGTCGGGCTGGGGATCGGCAACATGATCGCGCCGATCTTCGGGGGGATCGCGGCCACCGGCGCCCTCGCTCGCACCGCCACGAACATCCGCTCCGGCGCGCGGTCGCCCATCGCCTGCGCGACGCATTCAATCGTCGTTCTCCTCGCGATCCTCCTCCTCGCCCCGCTCGTCGCCTACGTGCCTATGGCGTCGCTCGCGGGGCTGCTCCTCCTCGTAGCGTGGAACATGTCGGAGGTCCGGCACTTCGTGGGGCTCCTGCGGGTCGCGCCGCGGAGCGACGTCTTCGTGCTCCTCACCTGCTTTTTTCTCACGGTCTTCTTCGACATGGTCGTCGCGGTGTCGGTCGGCTTCGTGCTGGCCGCGGTCCTCTTCATGCGTCGCATGGCGGAGATCACGGAGTCGAAGCTCTCGATGGACAACACCGAGGAGCATCGCCTCGTCGATGTTCCCAAGGGGGTCTCGTTCTACGAGGTGAACGGGCCGCTCTTCTTCGGCGCCGCGCAGAACGCGATGGCGGCTCTTCATGCGAGCCACGCCGACGCATTCCACGCGCTGATCCTCCATCTCGGCAAAGTCCCCGTGATCGACGCGACGGGATTTGCTGCGCTCGAGAACGCAATCGACCTGCTGGTGAAGCGGAAGAAGATCGTGATCCTCGCGGGGCCGCTACCTCGGCCGCAGAAGATCTTCGAGAAAGCTCGCCTCGAGGCGAAGCATCCGGCGATGGTCTACCTCACGGCCGATCTCCCGTCGGCGTTGAAGCTTGCGCGCGAGGTCGAGCCGCCTCCCCCGTCGGTGAAGTCGCAGGCGGCGGCGCACGCGGGGGCCTCTCACTAGTCTCAAGGGGAAGCGTCGGGAGACTCGCGCGCCGTCATCGCCCGCCGCGTCTCCGCCAGCGGCGCCCGCTCGTCGAACACGATGCTCCTTCCGTCCCCCTCCTCGCGCACGCCGAGCTCGGCCCAGATCTGCGGCAAGTCCACCGTCACCGGCGTCGTCCCCCACTTCGCGTGCATCTCCTCGAGGACCGGCGCGCCCGCGGCCTCGTCCCCCTTGCGAAGCGCCTCCTCGAGCGACCATCGCGCCTCTCCCGTCCCCCCCGCTGCGAGGATTCCTCGGAGCGCGTCTTCGAGCGACCGCTTGTTCCCGGTGCGCCGGCGGATCTCGAGGTCCGCCACGAACGAGAACAGTGCCCCGCCCCAGTACGTGCGCCCCCACGTGTGCGTCCGGTCGAGCCCCTCGTCCCCCTGATCGGGCTCGCCGTTCGGGAGGCCGTCGATGAGCCCGCGCCACACTTCTTCCGCCCGGATCGTGCCGACCTTCGCGCGAGCGAGAGGCTCGACGTACGTGGCGAGCCCCTCCTCGAGCCAGTGCTCATCGCGGCGAAGGGTCGGCAGCGCGAGGTGCGTCATCTCGTGCGGGAGCACCCAGTCGCGCGGGATCTCGTCTGCGGTCATCCCTCCGCTGACGCCGAGGAGGATGCTCGACCCGCCGCTCGAGAGGGTGCGCCCCTCGACCGTCTCGTTACGGCGATGACCGTGCGGCGCGACGAGAAGGAGGAAGCGCGGGACGGGGAATCGGCCGTAGTAGGCCTCGATGGCTCGCGCGGAGATGTCGACCCAGTGATCGATCGCGGCGTCGTCGAGGTCGAGGTGGCCAGGCAGGATCGCGAGCTCGATCGTCGCGTCGGCCCGAGCGAGCGTGCGCGTGCGGAAAGGGCCGAAGACGGAGTACGGGGCGGTGTCGAGGTCGGACGCGTCGGCGGCGTACGTGTCGGGCGCGTTGGCGACGGGGTGGACTCCGCTCGCGAAGCGGGAGCCCGCCGCGGCGCGAACGTGGAAGCGGTATCTGGTTCCGGCCGCGTGCTCGGTCGGGCGAAGGAGCCAGGCCGAGGGGGGGGCCTCGATGCATCCGCGCGTGGAGACGGCGCTGTCCATGTCGTCGAGGGCCCGCGCAGCGGCGTCGAGGTGGAAGCGATAGTGGACGGCGCATCCGGCCGCGCACTCGGGGATCGTCCAGATGCCGTCGTCCGGGACGATGCTCGCCTTGTTCACGGTGCTCGTCGCAACATCCGCGACGAAGGGGGTCGCCTCCGCTTCGAGCGAGAACGTCGCCGCCGTCCCCGCGGGGAACGTCGCCGACACATCGAGATCACCGCCGTTCGCGACGACCTCGTACGACCACACGCGGGGGGCGGCGGCAGTGGCAGCGCTCGGGGCGGTGACGGGCTTCGCGCACGCGGCGAGCGCGACGAGCCCCGCCATGGCCCCGTGGGGACCGCGCCGCGCAGAGCGCGGACGCGCCGTCTTTCTCACGGAGCGTACTTCTGCACCATCTCGCCCAGGCGCGGCACTGCGGCCTCGACGTTCTTCTTCGCGCTCCCGCGGAGCTTCTCGTACGTCCCCTTCACGACCGCGCTCTTGGCGCGCTGAGCCTTCGCGTCCGTGATCGCGAGGAGCGCGTCGGCGACGCGGCTCGTGTTTGCCGCGAAGAAAGGCGCGACGGGCCGCGAGTCCTTCTTTGCGTCGAGCCACACCGGCTCGAGGGCCTTGGCGAACTCCGGCAGGAGGTCGGTGACCACCGTGCGCACGAAGCCGGGCTTCACCCCCTTCACGGCCCCATAGCCGGCCTTGATCGCGAGCCCGGAGATGCCCGACTTGTCCTTCACCTCCGCATCGATGAGCGAGCAGCAGTCCTCGACGACCTGCTCCTTCTTTTCGCCCGTGAGGATCTCGGAAAGATTCGCCATTGATGAAGACCTTTCGCGCGGCTGGACGGCGGGCCTGCGCGAAGAGCGCGGCTCGGCCTGAACGAGAAGACTCTCGCGCTTAGCACGGAAATCGGCCTCCGTCGCAGGCAACCCGGGGTTGACTCGTCGCGTCATTCGGTCCACAACCCGCAGGTTCTTCATTCCGTCAGGAGACAGGACGATGGCCGCGAAGAAAGCCGCGAATGCGAATGCGGAGACGAGAAACGAGGCTCGCAACGGCTCCGCTTCGGCGCCGGAGCGGATCGCCATCGTCGCGGGGCTGCGGACTCCCTTCGCCAAGCAGGGGTCCGCCTACCGGGACGTGAGCGCGCTCGATCTCGGGAAGATCGTGACCAGCGAGCTCGTCGCGCGGGCGGAGCTGGATCCGAAAGAGATAGGCCTCGTCGTCTTCGGGCAGGTCGTCCCATCGATCTCGGCCCCGAACATCGCGCGCGAGGTGGTGCTCGGGACCGGGATGCCGAAGTCGATCGAGGCGTTCAGCGTGAGCCGCGCGTGCGCGACCTCGTTCCAGGCGATGACGAGCGCTGCCGAAGCGATGCTCGCCGGCCAGCACTCGGTCGCGATCGCCGGCGGCGCCGACAGCGCGAGCGACGTCCCCATCACGGTCTCGAAGCGTCTCGCGCACGCGCTCATCGAAGCGAACCGGGCCCGGACCCTCCCCGAGAAGCTCCGCGCCTTCGCGAAGCTCGGCCCGAAGGACTTCCTCCCCGTCCCCCCCGCGCTGAAGGAGCCGACGACCGGGCTCTCGATGGGGGAGAGCGCCGAGAAGATGGCGAAGGAGGGGGGCATCCGTCGCGACGAGCAGGACGCGTTCGCGCACCGCAGCCACACCCGCGCGGCCAAGGCGTGGGAGACGGGCGTGTTCGCGGGGGAGGTCATGCACGTCGTCCCGCCGCCGAAGTTCGACGCGCCGTTCTCCGAGGACAACGTCGTTCGCAAGGACTCCTCGGTGGACGGTTACGTCAAGCTGAAGCCCGCTTTCGATCGCAAGTACGGGACGATCACGGCAGGGAACTCGTCGCCGCTCACCGACGGCGCCGCGGCGCTGGTCTTGATGACCGAGTCGAAGGCGAAGGCGCTCGGATACGAGCCGCTCGGGTACCTGAAGTCGTGGGCGTACGCGGCGCTCGATCCGGCAGGTTGGATGCTCATGGGGCCGAGCTACGCGACGCCCCTTGCGCTCGATCGGGCCGGCCTGTCGCTGAAGGACATGGACGTGATCGACATGCACGAGGCGTTCGCCGCGCAGGTGCTCTGCAACGTGAAGGCGTTCGGCTCGAAGCAGTTCGCCGAGGAGAAGCTCGGGCGCTCGAAGGCGATCGGGGAGGTCGACGACGCGAAGCTGAACGTGCACGGCGGGTCGATCGCGATCGGGCACCCCTTCGCGGCGACAGGGGCGCGGATGGTGACGACTGTGCTGCACGAGCTGAAGAGGCGAGGGGGGAAGTACGGTCTCGCGACGGCGTGTGCGGCCGGGGGCCTCGGGGCGGCCGTGGTCGTCGAGGTGGACGAATGAGCGCGGCGGACGGCATCTCGGCGACGGAAGCGCGACGCGAGCTTCGCGAGGTGGGCGAGGTGACGAGAGAGGAGGCGGCGATGGTTCACGCGACGAGGGTCATCGACCTCGCCGTTCGCGGTGACGGGATCGCGGTCCTGACGGTGAATGACCCGCGCGAGCCCGTGAACACCCTGACGCGCGAGCTCGCCGAGGAGCTGGCGGCAGCGGTAGAGCGGATCGAACGGGAGACCGCGATCAAAGGGGCCGTGATCGCGAGTGCCAAGAAGGACTTCGTCGTCGGCGCGAACATCGACATGTTGAAGGCGGTGAAGCTCGCCTCGGACGCCGAGGCGATGGGGCGGAGCATGGGCGAGCTCCTCGGGAAGATCGCCGACCTGAAGAAGCCCTTCGTCGCGGCGGTGCACGGCGCCGCGCTCGGCGGAGGGTTCGAGATCGCGCTCGCGTGCGACGCGATCGTGCTGAGCGACGACCCGAGCACGGGCGTCGGGCTCCCGGAGGTCCAGCTCGGGCTGATCCCCGCGGCGAACGGGACGCTTCGAATCGTGGATCGCGCGGGGCTGAAGGTCGCGCTCGACCTGGCGCTCACCGGGCGGCGCGTGCGCGCGGTCAAAGCAAAGAAGCTCGGGCTCGTCGATGAGGTGTGCCCCGCTGCCCTCCTCCTCGAGGTCGCGTGCGCCCGCGCTCTCGCGCTCGCCGAGCGCGAAGACGAAAGGCGAAACAAGGGGGAGAAGCCGAAGAAGAGCGAGTCCCGGCTCGCGCTGCACCTGCGCAGAAACGAGCTCGCCACCGCGGCGCTCGAGGACAACCCGCTAGGCCGCGCGATCCTCTTCAAGAAGGCGCGCGAGGAAACACGAAAGAAGACGCACGGCCACTACCCGGCGGCGGAGCGGATCATCGACGTGCTCGAGCGCTACGGGAGCTCCGGGAAGAAGCGGTTCGCGGCCGCCGCGGCGCTCGAGGCGAAGTCGTTCGGCGATCTCGTCGTGAGCGAGACGGCGCACCGCCTCATCGAGCTCTTCTTCGCGACGACGGCGCTGAAGAAGGACAGCGGCGTCGACGGCGCCGCAGTGAAACCGCGCGCCGTCGAGCACGTCGGGATGCTCGGCGGCGGGCTCATGGGGGGTGGCATCGCCTACGTCACCATCCAGGCGGGGATCCCGGTCCGATTGAAGGACAGGAACGACGCCGGCGTCGGGGCGGGGCTGAAGCACGTGCGTGGGATCCTCGAGGAGCGCGCCAAGAAGAAGCAGATCACGCGCGAGGAGCTCGATCAGCGCTTCGCTCTCCTCAGCGGCACGACGGACTACTCCGGGCTCAAGCACGCCGACATCGTCATCGAAGCGGTCTTCGAGGATCTGTCCCTCAAGCAGCAGATCCTCCGCGAGGTCGAGGCTGTCACGAGCGACGAGTGCATCTTTGCGTCAAACACTTCGTCGATTCCGATCGCTTCGATCGCCGAGGCGTCGAAGCACCCCGAGACCGTCGTCGGGATGCATTACTTCTCTCCCGTCCACAAGATGCCTCTCCTCGAGGTGATCCGGACGGACCGCTCGGCCCCGTGGGCGGTCGCCACGGCCGTGGCGCTCGGGAAGAAGCAGGGGAAATCGGTCATCGTCGTCAAAGACGGCGTCGGCTTCTACACGAGCCGCATCCTCGCACCGTACATGAACGAGGCGGCGCGCCTCCTCGCCGAAGGGATCTCCGTCGAGGCGATCGATCGCGCGATGGTCGACTGGGGGTTCCCGGTGGGGCCGATCCAGCTCCTCGACGAAGTGGGGATCGACGTCGCCGCGCACGTCGGCGAGATCGTCCACGCGGCCTTCGGCGATCGCATGCTCCCGCCGCCCGGGATGAAGAAGCTCCTCGACGACGACCGCAAGGGGCGGAAGAACGGTCGAGGCTTCTATCGCTACGGCGAAGAGGCGCAGCGCGGGGGGGGCCAGAGCGCACCGAAGGTCGTCGATGCGTCGATCTACAAGGTCCTCGGCGTCACGCCGAAGGCGAAGCTCCCGGCCGAGGAGATCCAGATGCGCTGCGCCCTCCAGATGGTGAACGAGGCGCTCCTCTGCTTCGGCGAGGGGATCCTCCGGAGCCCTCGCGACGGCGACGTCGGCGCGATCTTCGGTCTCGGCTTCCCCCCGTTCCGCGGGGGGCCGTTCCGCTACGTCGAGACGCTCGGCGCCGCGGAGATCCTCCGGCGCGTGCGCGGCTACGAGATGCGGTTCGGGAGGCGGTTCACCCCCGCGCCGATCCTCGTCGAGATGGCTCGCCGGGCGCAACGCTTCTACGCCGCTTGATTCGAAGCCGAGCGACGGGGCGGCCCCTCCCGCCGCCGCCACCCGAGCTCACGACCGAGCTAGTACCGTTCGCGTCCCCCCCGGTCGCCGCCGCGCCCGCCACCGCCACCGCCGGCGCCCCCCTCCTTCGGACGGGCCTCGTTGACGGTCAGCGTCCGGCCGCCGAACACCGAGCCGTGAAGTGAGTCGATGGCGCGCTTGGCGTCGTCCGCCGTGGCCATGCTGACGAAGGCGAAGCCGCGCGGCTGCCCGGTCATTCGGTCGGTGATGATGGCGACTTCGGTCACGCTGCGCCCTTCGGCTCCGAAGAGGTCGCGAAGCTGCTGCTCGTCACATGTATAGGGAAGGTTACCCACGTAGATCTTCGTGCTCATCGACTGCTCTCTCCTGGCGTCGGCGCGGGAATTTGGGGGCGCGCCGTTCGCGCGATTATTGCGGGCGCGGCTCGCGATCCGCAAGGTGGGCACTCGTGGTACACGGGCATCTCGATGATTCCGCGCTACACGCCGCACGAGTTCGCTGCTCTCTGGTCGGCTGACCACCGCTACCGTACGTGGCTCGAAGTCGAGCTCGCCGCGTGCGAAGCGATGGAAGAAGCGCAGCTCGTCCCGGCGGGCACCGCGAGCACGATTCGCGCGAAAAAGATCCAGCTCGACGCGACCCGGATCGAGGAGATCGAGCGGACGACGAAGCACGACGTGATCGCGTTCCTCACGCACGTGGAAGAGCGCGCGGGGATCGAGGCGCGTTGGCTCCACAGGGGGATGACGTCGAGCGACGTGCTCGACACCTCGCTCGCGATCCAGCTCCGCGAAGCGGCGGACCTGCTCATCGCCCGCGCCGACAAGCTGCTCGCCGCGCTCGCGAGGCGGGCCCGCGAGCACGCGCTCACGCCGATGATCGGGCGGAGCCACGGCATCTTCGCCGAGCCGGTCACGTTCGGGCTGGCGCTCGCCGGGCACCACGCCGAGGTGGCGCGGGCGAAGAAGCGGATCGAGGTCGCGCGCGCGGAGATCGCCGTCGGGAAGATCGCGGGGGCGGTCGGGACGTACGCGCACCTCTCGCCCGAGATCGAGGAGCGGGCGCTCCGGAGGTTGGGGCTCTCGCCGGAGACAGTGAGCACGCAGGTGGTCTCGCGCGATCGCCACGCCGCGTACTTCTCCGCGCTGGCGCTCGCCGCGGCCGCGATCGAGCGCTTCGCGACGAACGTGCGCCACTGGCAACGCAGCGAAGTGGGGGAAGCGGAGGAGGCGTTCACGGTCGGCCAGAAAGGGTCGAGCGCGATGCCGCACAAGCGAAACCCGATCTTGAGCGAGAACCTCTGCGGCCTCGCGCGCATCGTGAGGGGCGCGGTGATCCCCGCGCTCGAGGACGTCGCCCTCTGGCACGAGCGCGACATCTCGCACTCTTCGGTCGAGCGGATGATCGGCCCCGACACGACGGCCACGCTCGGCTTCATGCTCGACCGCGCGGCCTCGTTGGCAGACGGGCTGGTCGTCTACCCCGAGAACCTGAAGCGAAACCTCGATCGCGCCGGAGAGCTCTACTTCTCGGAGGCGGTCCTCCTGGCGCTCGTCGAGACCGGGATGCCGCGCCAAGAGGCGTACGTGCTCGTGCAGCGGAACGCGATGCGCGCGTGGAGAGGGGACGGGACGTTCCGCGCGAACCTCATCGGCGATGCCGACGTCACCGCGCGAATACCGGCCGCGAAGGTCGAGGCGCTCTTCGATCTCGATCACGCGCTCGCACACGTGCCGAAGATCGTGGAGCGGGCGCTCACCGCCGTCGCGTAGGCAGGCGTTCGACCCCCGCGCAACCCCATCCCCCCGGAGCGTGAAAAGCGGCTCGTTGTCACGTTACCCCCGCCCTGCCTGCGGGGGGGGGGGCCAGGGGGGTGGGGTTGCGCGGAGAGAGCGAGATGGATCGCTCTCAGGGCGTTCCTGTCTACCCGATCGTCCGCCGCAGCCACGCGCGCCCGACGAGCTGCGCGATCCGCCCGAGGTGCCACACGCGCAGCCCGCTCTTCTCCCCCGCGTACACGGGCCTCACGGTCACCTCGCGAATCCGCATGTGTCGTACGGCGAGCTGCCCGAGGAGATCGTTCGGGTAGCCGTACCGCGGCCAGAGGTCGTCGAGGTCGAGACGCGCGCACGCGGCTCGCGCGAGGGCCGTGTAGCCGCACTGCGAGTCGTGTATCGGCTGGCCGATCGCGACGGAGGTGAGGGCCGAGAAGAGAACGCCGCCGAGCCTGCGCGCCGGGGGCATCACGTTCGCGTCGTCGTGGGAGAAACGGTTCCCTTTCACGTAGTCCGCTTCGCCCCGCGTCACGGGCGAAGTGAGCGCCGGGAGGTCGCGCGGGTCCATCTGCCCGTCGCCCGCCATCACGACGAACGCGTCGCGCGCCCCGCCGCCGCGAGCGAGCGCCTCACGGTACCCGGTCGCGATCGCGGCGCCGACACCGCGATTCGTTCCGTGCGTCAGCACCGTCACGCGCGGGTCGCCGCTCTCCTCTGCGCGCTTCGCCGTCGCGTCGCGGCTCGCGTCGTCGACGACCAGGATCTCGTCCACCTCGGGGGGCATCGTGGCCACGACGCGGGCGACGCGCTCCTCTTCGTTGAACGCGGGCACGATGACCACCACTGTCGCGCCGCCGAGCATCTTTCGACCGAGCGAGTAGCACGGCTCTCGTCGTGCTTGCTCCCCTTTGCTAGAAAGCGCCGTGGGGAAGCGCCTCGCCATCTTTGTCTGCGTCGTCGCGCTCGGCGTCTTCCTCGTGCTTCGATCGCTGTCGCACCCTTTCCCCTCGGACCGCACGCCGGAGGGGGCCTACATGCGCATCGCGAAGTCGGTGTCCGACGGCGACCCGCGCGGGATCTTCCCCTACCTGGAGACCGACGCGCAGTGGGCCTCGTTCACGATCCGCGACGCCCGCAAGAAGGCGCTCGAGACGGTTCGCGCGAGCTACCCGCCGAAAGAGCGGAGCGCCTACGAGCAGGCGTACGCCCCCCTCGCGAACGCCCCCGACGGCTCCGATGCCTTCGTCGTCCTCGCCGCGCAGCACGGATGGATCGCGCGGCTGCGCAAGGATCTCTCGGGGATCGCCCACGTCGAGATCGACGGGCCACGCGCGAGCGTCGTCACCGCGCGCGGGACGAGGTATCCGTTCCGCATCCGGGAGAACGGGATCTGGGGGCTCACGATCTTCACCGCGGAGCTCGTGGCCGAGAGCGAGCGTGCGTCGCGCGATCTCGCCGTCGTCGTCGCGGCAGCCGCGGACTATGATCGCGCGAGGGGGGCGACGCCTGCGCCTCCGTGATGAGGAGGCGGACAGCGTTCATCGCCGACGGGAACAGCCTCTTCAATCGCTCGGGCCCGACGGTCATCGACACGGCGGACGTGCTCGCGGAGCTGCTGCACCTGCAGCTCTTCGCTCCGAACGGACGCGGAACGCATTGGGAAGCGTTCTCCTAGCGAGTGGGGGCGCCGGAGATCGGAGGACACGCGTGTCCTGCGATTACCGACGTGTGATTCGGAGGTCCGAGGGGTCCCAAGATCGGAGGACACGCGTGTCCTGCGATCTCCCGAGGTCCCAAGATCGGAGGACACGCGTGTCCTGCGATCTATCTCACGTGGTCTCGGCGTGTGGACGCTACCAAGATCGGAGGACACGCGTGTCCTGCGATCTCCGGAGGTCCCAAGATCGGAGGACAAGCGTGTCCTTCGATCTCGGACGCTCCCAAGATCGCAGGACAGTCGTGTCCTTCGATCTCCGACCCCCTACATCTTCGCTTTGACGTCCTCATACGCGCGCCCGGACGTCGCTCCCGTCTCGGAAGGGAGCCCGGCACGCGACCACCCCGCCTCGCTCACCTGCCCGAACGCGTCTCTCGCCCCTTCCCACCCTGCACGCTGGTCGACGACGCTCGTGAACCCCGAGCTTACGAGGGTCTGCGCCGCGCGGAGCGACCGCCCGCCCGTCTTGCAGCCGACGACGATCTTCGCCCCCTTGCCGAACGCCTTCTCCATGACGCTCACGAAGTCGGGGTTCGGCGTCATCGACCCGCCGGCCATGTGAGCCACGGGGACGTTGAAGGCCCCCGCCGGGTGCCCGGCGGCGAACTCCGGCTCGGAGCGGACGTCGACGTACGCCCACCCGGTCTTCGTGAGCTCGTGCGCTTCCTGAGGGGAGACTCGCTTGATGTCCGCCATGGCGGCGTTCTACTTGCAACCAGGGCTCGTTGCCAGCGCCCTCGAAGCGACCATTCGCGCTTCGGCCCGGGCGTCCTTCGCGGCGAGCGGGGCGAGCCTCGCGGCGAGGTCGGCGGGGTGCAAGCGGCCGAGGGCATCGGCGGCGGCGAAGCCGATCTGGATGTCTTCGTCGGTGGCCATCGGGAGCGGGGCCCGCTGCGCGAGCTTGGTGAGAAGCTCGAGCGACTCGCGATCGCACAAGCTGTTCAGCGCTCTCACGGCGGCGAGGCGAACCTCGAGCGCCTCGTGCTCGTCCTCGAGCTTGGCGCGGACCCCCTTCGCGGCGTGCGCGTCTCCGTGCGCGGCGAGCGCGACGATGACCGCTTCGCGCACCGTGGCCGCCTGGTCGGAGAGCGCCGCTTCGAGCGCCGCGTCCACGTGCGGCTCGGCCGGGGACGCCGCGAGGGTCGCCGCCGCGGCCGACCGGACGAACGTCCACTCGTCGTCCGCGAGGCGCCGCGCGATCGACGCGACGGGCAACGGTGCTCGCGTCGGGGGGGCCGCGTCGCTCGCGAGCGACTCGAGCGCCGCCTCGCGGACTCGCGGTGCGTCGTCCTTGTCGACGGCCTTCGCGAGCGCGGGAGCCGCCGCGCCCACCCCCGCCGCGCGCTCCGCGGCGTGCGCGCGGACGGCAGGGTCGGGATCGCTCGTGATCATCGCCGCGAGGCGCCCCCCTTCCGCGCCGTCCCCCGCTCGCGCGAGCGCGGCGATCGGCTCCACGAGGAGGTACCGCATCCGCATCGACGGCGATCCCGCCGTGAGCGCGCCGATCGCCGCGTCCCCTTCCGGCGCGATCGACGGGAGCTCCTCCTCCAAGGCGCGGAGCAGATCGATCCGCGCGCCCTCCGCGCGGGGCGCCGTGACGAGCGCCGCCAGCTTCTCCTTCGTCGCCGTTCGCGCAGCCTTCGCGACGCCGTCTCTCACCGCGCCGCGCGTCGTCGCGCTCCCCGCGCCGAGCGCGTTCACGAGAGGGTCGAGCGCTTCGCTCGGAGCCACCGAGGAGACGAGCTTCGCGGCGTTCGCCCGTTGCGTCTCGTCCGGCGAGCGGAGCGCCAAGAGGAGCGCGGGGGCGGCGCGCTTCCCACAGCGCTCGATCTTCTCACCCCCCTTGCGAGCCACCTCTCGGTCACGGTCCCCCATCGCCGCGAGCAGGAGCGGCGCGCTCGCCTCGCACGTCCCGGCGCCGATCGCCGCGTCGATCGCGAGCGCTCTCCCTGCGGCGTCGAGCGATCCGAACGCGCCGGCCGCAGCCGAGAGCCCCGCGTCCCCCGCTCTCTGGAGCACCCCCTTCGCCGCCTCGCCGCGCGGCCCCCCTCCGGCGAGCGCCTTCGCGACCTGCTCGAGCGTCGCCCCCGGCGCGTCGAACGCCGAGTAAGCCGTCAGCTCCGCGATCGTCACCTCGGGATGCGCCGCCCGCGGATGTTCGTACGCCTTGTCGAGGACGAGCGAGAGGCACGACCCCCGCAGCGGATCGGTGAGCGGGATGTCGTACGCAGTCCCGGGGTGCATCCAGGCGTCCTCGGGGAGAGTCACCGCGATCGTCCGGCTCTCCGTCACGAGAAAGAACGTCCGCGGCGCCGCCCCGTGCGCGGAAGGAGCGGGGGGGGCGATCGTGATCGCGAAGCGGGTGATCGGCACGTCGGCGGGCGCGCGCATCACGACGAACTCGCCGTGTCCGTCGCTCGGACGCCCTTCGCTCCACGTCGTCGCGGGGTCGCCGTCGGTCACCGCGGAGGGGGCGCCGATCGCCGTGCTCGCGCCGGTCGCGAGGAGAAGGCGCGCGAGCGGCGGCTCTGCGGGTCCGCCGTGGGACGACGCGACGACCCTCTCCGCATCGTCGCGCTGCGCCTGCGGAAGGCGCTGCATCGTCGCCCCGCGGAAGGTGAGCGACTGCGGATCGAGCACCTGCGGCGTGAGAAGCGTTCGCTCTTGTCCGCAAATGCGAAGATCCTCGCGGACCTCTCCCACGACGACGACCCGCTCGTCCCCGTCGTCGCGCGGCACGAGGTCGAGCGCCTGCCCCGCGAGCTCTCCAGCCTCTCCACCCGCAAACCCCGTCACGGCAGACCACAGCACCGCGGGATCGCGCCCTACGAGGATCGCCTCCCACGCGACGCCGGCCCGCACCTTCGACGGGACGCGGACGTGAGCCACGTGCTTCCCGTCTCCGATCGCGATCGACTCGACGCTGGCGCCCGCGGCGCCGATCTCCTCCGGAGCGAGGTCGATCGCGCTCTCGTGGTGCACCTTCCCCACGTCGAGCTTCACGACGCGATGCTCGGGGTCGAGCTGAACGGCGAGCGCTTCCAACCCCCCGGCCGCGGGGATCGAGATCGCCTTCGGTCCATCTGCCGCGCGCGCGCGTGACGCCGCGCCGCCGAAGGCGAGGGACGAGAGCATCAGAGCAACCCACGGGCGCGCGCGCATGGGCCGTTTCTTTGCCCCATTTCCCCCCCCCGTGTCACACGATTCACCTGATGAGGGAGCGACTCCTGATATCGGGTGTCGTCGTTGGATTGGCCGCGACCGCGGTCTTTCTCGCGCGCGCGCGGCTCCACACGGGTCAGGCCACGACCGCTCCGACCGTCGCTCTCCCGGCCGTCGTCGAGCGCCCGGCGCTCCCGCCGGCGCCTCCGCGGGTTCCGCCGCTCACGGGGATCGACCTGACGAAGATCGCGGTCGGGGACGACGGCGCGACGGCTCCCGCGGCAGAGCATCGCGTGGCGCGTCTCACGCTGGACCCCGAGCTTCAGCGAGCGGCAGACCGCATCCTCGCCGCGCACCATCTCCCGGAGGCGGCGGTGGTCCTCGTCGAAGTCGCGACGGGGAAGCTCCTCGCGTACGCGAGCCACATCGAGCACGGCGACAAGCGCGATCTCTGCGCCGAGGCCACAGCCCCGTCCGCGAGCGTCTTCAAGATCGTGACCGGCGCCGCGCTCGTCGAAGACGCCGGCCTCACCCCCGACACGCGCCAGTGCTACTCCGGCGGGGAGCAGAAGATCCTCGCGAGCGACATCGAAGACGACCCGCATCGCGACCGCTGGTGCACGACGCTCGCCGGCGCGATGGGGCACAGCACGAACGCCGTCTTCGCGAAGCTGGCGCTCCACGATCTGAAGCGGGAGTCGCTCGAGGCGATGGCGTCGCGATTCGGCTACGGGCAAGAGCTCCCGTTCGACGTCCCCGTCCAGGCGAGCACGCTCGACCTCCCGACGGATCCGCTGGGGTACGCGCGCACGGCCGCCGGCTTCTGGAACTCCACCCTCTCGCCGCTCCAGGCCGCCGTGCTGAGCGCCACGGTTGCCCGCGGCGGCGAGGCGCCTCGACTCTCGATCGTCGGCGAGGTCGTCGATGACAAGGGGGGGCTCGTCTATACGGCGCCCGAGGCCCCGGCCGTCCACCGGGCGATGCAGCGCGACACGGCGCTCGCGCTCACGAAGATGATGGAGGTCACGGTCGCCGAGGGGACGTCGTACCGGGCGTTCCACGACGCGCACGGCCTCTCGTTTCTCCCCGGCGTGGCGGTCGCCGGGAAGACGGGCACGCTCACGAGCGCCCAGGATCAGCGCTTTTACACGTGGTTCACCGGCTTCGCGCCGAGCCGCCCCATCGAGGGGCTGCTGAAGGTGCGACAAGTCGCCGTCTCGGTGCTCGTCGTGAACAAGCCGCAGTGGCACGTGAAGGCCAATGTCGTCGCGCGAGAGCTATTGCGCGAGTACTTCGCCCGAGAAGGGGTCCCGGGGGTTACTGCTCCCACTCAGCGAGCAGAAGCAAGCTCGATTGCGAGGCGGGAGTAGGCGACAATCACGAGGGAGGGGCGTTGAACCACCCGACACATCCCGAGATCCCGCTCATGATCCGGCGCTGGCATCTGCTGGTGCTCTCCGCGCTGCTCGTCGTGGCGTACGCGTTCATCGAGCAGCGGTACGTCGCCGAGCGGCGCAAGCTCGTCCTCCAGCAAGACGACATCGCGCAGGCGCTCGCGCGGGCGTACCTCGAGGATCACGGCCCGGTCTTTCAGCACGAAGGGGCGCTCTACGCCGGTCACTACCGGATCAACTGGTCTGACACCCTCGTCGACTCGGTCAAGGCGGACTCCGGGTGCGGTCTCACGATCTTCCAGGGGGACGAGATCATCGCGACCACGATGGTCAAGCCCGGCACGAACGAGCGCGCGGTCGGGCTCCGCGCGCCGCCCGCGCTGAAGCAGCGGGTCCTCGACGCGGGGGACGTCTTCCGGGATCCGATGGAGCTTCTGGGGCAGAAGTGGCTCGTCGTCGTGAGGCCGCTCAAGGACGGCAACGACGTCACGGTCGGGATGCTCGCGACGTATCGCGAGGTCGAAGCGCTCGGGGGCGAGCTCCTCTATTTCCGGATGACGCTCGGCGGCGTGATGGTGGCGCTCTTCGTCGCGCTCGTGTTCCTGGTCGTCCAGATCGAGCGCCAGCAGCGGCGGGGTGCGGCGGCGCGGCGGGCGCTCATCGAGGACAGGGCGAAGCAGCACGCGAAGTTCTTCGAGAGCATGACGCGCGAGCTGCGGACCCCGCTGTCCACGTTGATGGTCTTCGCCTCGTCGCTGATCGACAGCGTGCAGGACGACCGCTCGCGCGACGTCGCGAAGCGGGTGCAAGGCGAGACGAAGGAGCTCATCGCGGTCGTGGACGACATCCTCGACTACGCCCGGCTCGAGGCCGACAGCCTGGGGCTCATCGCCGAAGAGGTCGATCTGGCGAAGATCGTCGAGCGGTCCGTCGATGCCGTACGCGGTCGCACGGGGGGGCGCTCGGTTCGGTTCGACGTGGCCTTGCCCGAGGACCTGCCCAAAGTGAACGGCGACGCTTCGCGCGTCCAGCAGGTGATCACCAACCTCCTTGCGGCGGCGCTGCGCGCGACAGACGAAGGGGGGATCAAGGTCCGCGTGCGCCCCGACCGCGACACGGTCGCCGTCGAGGTCACCGACGGGGGCCCGGGAATGTCCGAGAGTCAGGTGATGGCCATCTGGGATCCGTTTCGCGTGACGACGGCGCCGGGCCGTCAAGACGCGGGGAGCGGGCTCGCGATGGCCGTGACGAAGAGCCTGAGCGAGCGGATGGGGGGATCGGTCGAGGCCATCTCGAAGCGCGGGAAGGGGACCATGTTTCGGGTCCGCTTGCCGCGCGCGCAGGTCACGGTCTGACGCCCGACCCCTGACGGCCTTTGCCGCTTAGCGCTTGGCTTCGACCACGTCCGGGACGAAGCACCCGCGGCACCTGGCCTCGTACGCCGCGGCTCCCCCTACGAAGAGCTGCCCTTCGCTGGCGACCAGGCGCTGGGACCGGGACGCGTGGGCGCCGCAGACGGCGCAGACGGCATGGAGCTTCGTCACGTACTCCGCGATCGCCAAGAGCGGCGCGATCGGCCCGAAGGGCTCCCCCCGGTAATCCTGGTCCAGCCCGGCCGCGATCACGCGCACCCCCCGATCGGCGAGCGTCTGCGCCACGGGGACGACCCGCCCGTCGAAGAACTGCACCTCGTCGATACCGACGACGGCGACGTCCGAGATCGTCCGTTCGAGGATTTCGTCGGCGCTCGCCACGGGGACGGCATCGGCCGTCATCCCCTCGTGCGAGACCACTTTTACGGCGTCGTAGCGGTCATCGAGCCGCGGCTTGAAGAGCTGCACCTGCTGCCGGGCCAGCCGCGCCCTCTTGAGGCGCCGGAGGAGCTCCTCGGTCTTCCCGCTGAACATCGAGCCGCACACGACCTCGATGCACCCCATACGGGCCAGCCCCGCGCTCCCGCGGCTCGCCAGATGCTCGCCATGGTCAAGCCTCGACATTTCCTACCCCTAACCCACGCGGGCCCATGGAACTAGCCGCGCCTTCGCCGTGATCGCGCCCCCTCCCGCACGCGGTGACCAGGCGCGGCACGCCCGCGCCCCAATGTGTGCCGTCGTGCGCCAACCGCGCGGTGGAGGGCGGTTACACCCCCGTCGGCTGGGGGTTGGCCTTGCCGGGTGCGACGGGGGCGAGACGAGCCAAGCTCTTGGGAATGCGAGGCCTTTGTTTGGCAGAGCTTAGCCGAGCGCCCTAGCGAAGCGCCCCGAGCCGTGGCGGTGGACTTTCCCACAGGCGGCGAGGCGCACGAAAATACGCAGAAAGCCCCCAGTAGACGCGGGGGGGGAGGATGCTAGATTGATCCTGTGGACGTGGTCCTTCGCAAGCTCGGCAAAGGTTCGCGCGCCGTCGCAGGACGACTCGTCCGAGCGCCTCGGAAGGGCTCCGTCGTCGTGATCGAGTTTCCCGACGGGATGCACGAGTACGTGACCACCCCGGTAAAGCGGGTCCTACGGATCGCCGGCCGGGAGATCTTCTACATCGAGACGATCAACAGCAGGTACCGGCTCGAAGTGCGAGGACGCGAGGAAGCGGTCGCCGAGTCGACGGGCTGATCCGGATACGTCTTTTTCGGACGACGAGACCTTGACGGCACTCTGCCGCTTTCGGCAAGGTGCGCGTTCTTCTCAGCAATAATGCGGTCGCCGCCCCTCCTGGCGGGCGCGCACCGCTCGGAGCCGCGAAAATGGGTAGATTCGATCGTCGCAACTCGATGAAGATGAAGCGTCGCAAGGCGCAGGTGAAGAAGAAGGAGCGCGTCGCGAAGCGCCGCGTCGTCACCAAGAAGGCCGCCCCTGCGGCGACGCCGGCGAAGCGCGCATCGCGCAAGAAGGAATCGAGCCCCGCGCCGAAGCCTGCGAGCTGACGAGCCGCCGGGGACCCGCTTCTTAGTCGCCGAGCCGAATCGACGGGAACTGCATGTTCTTCGGCTGAGGGTTTTCCTCGGCGACTGTCTCCCCGAGCAAGCCGGGAGCGCCGTCGTCGAGGGCCTCCTTCTCGAGGAGCCACGTCCCCTTCTTGCTGTGCCAGTTCTGCCGAATCTTCGAGGTGTGCAGGTCGCCGACCGCGAGCGCGTACCAGTCGTATTTCACGACGACCTCGGCGTCTTCGTCGCCGATCATCTTCGCGCTGATCAGCTCGTAGTCGGCGATCTCGACGTGCCCGTTCCACTTCTTCCGCTGCGCGAGGAACTCTTCGCGTTCCTTCGGGTCCACCTTGTCGACGGCGAGCGACAGCCGCCCGAAGCGGACGTCGGTGTTGAACTCGCTCGCTGCGGCCTGCATCCGCGTGGCCGAGGAGTCCGGCATCGGGCAACCCGTGAGGGCAGTGAGGGCGAGAGACGCGGCAAACGTGACCAGGGCGAACGCGGGGGGCGCAGAGCGCATGGCGCTACCTAGCCCTCCCCGGGCGCAGAGGGCCAAGTTTTCAGAACGCCGCCACGGCGATGAAATAGCCGTGGTTGATCCCCTCCGTCGCCATCCCGTGCTCGAACCCCAGGCGGAACGTCAGTCCGATGACGTAGCTGAAGGTGAGGTCGAACCAGAGCTCCGCGCCGGTGCCGGACCTGAACGAGGGGTTCACGTTGTTGAATGCGCTCCCGTAGTCGAGGAACGCGGAGCCGGAGACGCGCGTGAGGAAGATCGGCAAGGTCGAGATCCCGTGCTCCAGCTCGACGATCGGAAACCGGTACTCGGCGTTGAAGAGCGCGAAGTTGGAGCCCACCTCGGTCACGGGGGCATACCCGCGGAGTAGAACGCTGCTCTGCACGACCGAGTGCTCGATCGAGTTGATGATCGGCAGGTCCTGGTACCCGCCGACGTAGAACTGCCCGAGCCCAGGGAACGACCCTCCAGACACGCCGCCGGACGCATGCAGCGCGATCGTGTGATGCTGCGCCCACGGCATCCGGAGGTAGGTCGCGAGCTGAAACGACGTCTGGTAGCCGGTGAATTGCCCGCCGAGCCACGGGTCCGCGATGCTCACGTTCGCCGACAGCGAGAACCCGCGCTCGGGGCCGACGCTGTAAAGGTAGGACTCCGCGTTCGAGTACGAGTACCCGAAGCTCGCGTACCCGACGAATCCGCGCCCGGGATAAGAGGGGGACGTGTAGGGATTCACCGCGCTGGCGGGGACGAGCAGCTGCGCGCCGACCTGCGTGTAGTTGTAGTCGACGGAGAAGCTCTGCGACTCGAACGCGCGCGGGAGTGAGTACGACAGGCCGCTCGCGGCCCCGATCTGCTCCACGATCGTCGTCGGGTTGTACGTGCCGATGGCGAGCCCTCCGCTCGGGGCGATGGCGCGGTACGCGGAGAGGCTGATGTCGACCGGGAGCCGGCTGTACGTGTACGAGATGCTCCCCTGGAAGTCGGGCTGCGAGAGCTCGTCGCTGTACGTGATGCTGTAGCTGTGGAACCCCGCGATGTCGCCGCCGGACGCGGAGATGGTCGCGAGCTCGCCGAAGTTCCCCGTGCCGAGCGACGCCGAGTACGCGCGCGGGAAGAGCGTGTGAAGCGGGTTGTACGGCTTGATCTCCCAGTTGTGATGCACCGGATCCGGCGGGGGCGCGGGGCGGTCGTCGTTGTAAGGGAGGGCTTCGAGAAACAGCGCCGGATCGAACGGCATCGCGTACACGTCCCAGCCGGCGTGCGTGTACCCCTCGTACAGGAGCGTCTTGCCGTCCGGAGATAGCTCGGGCTGGTAGGCGCCGTTGATCACGTTCGTGACCTGCTTCAAGGTCCCCGTGGCGATCTCGTAGGCGTAGATGTTCGCGACGCCGGTTCGATCGGAGTGAAAGAGGAGCCAGCGCCCGTCCTTCGAGTACGAAGGGTCGCCGTCGATCGCGCGGTCGTGGGTGATCTCGACGAAGCTCCCGTCGTGGACGTCGACGATGCGAATGTCGCGGAAGCCCCCTTTCTTCCAGATGGAGTACGCGACGTGGCGCCCGTCGGGCGACCACCGCGGCGTGTACGCCTGCTCGAACTCGCCGCTCTGAACGAGCGCGTGCACGTTGTCGATCGAGCCTCCGTGAAAATCGGCGATCTGGAGGTACTGCGTGCCGCGGTGGTTCGTGGTGAAGACGACGTGCCGGCCGTCGGGGGAGACGTCGGGATCGAGCGCGCGGAAGCCGTCAGTGAGGCGTACGCGCTTGTTGTCCAGCCCCGAGGGGCTCTTCATCCCCGCGGGGAGCGCGAAGAGGTCGTTGAAGAAATAGAGGTTCTGCGTCTCCTCGATGGAGTTGAAGACGAGCGTGCCGTCAGGCGCAAAGCCGGGGGTCGACACGCCGCTCGTTCGCACCAGGAGCTCGCGCTCCTTCTCGCGCGAACCGATGACGACCCCTTTCGCATCACGGACGACCGGCAGCCGATGGATGCCCGCGCGCGTGTGCGCGTCGTCGACATAGTAGATCACGTCTCCTTCGGCGCCCGGCCACGTCCCCGGGGGAATCCACCGCGGATGCTCGGGCTGCTCTCCCGTGTGCGTAAGGCGCACCCCTTCGCGGATCCCGCGCGCGCGGATCGCCGTCGCCTGCGCCCCGAACTCGCGCTTCAGTGTGTCGATCCACGCCGGGTACAGCTCCTCGAACGTTCGCCCTGTCGCGCGCCGGAGCGAGCGATTGATGGCAAACGGGATCACCTGCCAGCCGTAGTCGTCGATGAACGCGCGGATCGCCTGCTCGCCGTACGTCTCGGCGATCCACCCCATCAGATACGATCCGTACAGGTACTTCAGGTTCCCCTGCGGCCACCGGCGTATCGAGTCCGAGTTCGACATCACGTCGAGCGGCGCGATGTTGTTCTCGAGGATGTCGGCGCGCATCCACATGTTCCACATCGACGACCGGAGCCGTCCGCCGCTCGTCTTGGTGGACTCCTCGTAGACGGCGAGCCCCTCGAGAAGCCACCGCGGCGCGACCTGATTCGGCGCGAACTGCTTGCCGACGACGAGGTTCGCGAGCTCCGGAAGACCGCGCGTGTGATCGATGTGCAGGATGTGCGTGAACTCGTGGGTGACGAGCTCGAGGTACCAGTCGTCCACGTCGCCGAGCGGCGAGAAGTCGTCCGGCGCCGTGACGTAGAGGGTGATCGCGTCGTACGGGAGCACCGAAGCGGAGCCGTTCGCCGAGTCCGTCTCGTCCGTGAGGATGATCTCGGTCCGCTGCGAAGGGGGCCAGCCGATGGCGGGCTCGAGGCGCGCGTAGATGTCCTCGCAGAGATCGGCGATGTGCTCGGCCACCGGCTGTTCGCCCGAGTTGTACGTAATGCGGAAGTGTTTCGTCTCGATCGAGTGCCATGCCAGCGACGGGAGGCCGGCGGCGCTCGCGGCGGTGGCGTGGAGCACCGCGTGCACCGCCAGGAGGAGCGCGCAGACGCGGATGAAGAGTCGCCTGTTCACCGGGGGACCGAGGGGCTTCGGAGCATACATGCGCGCTGCCGCCCCCGCGGCACGGTTTGTACGAGCGGGAGCGTCAGTCGAGAAGCGCGGCGTCGCCCGGGGTCGCGGCGGGGACGGCGAGCGCTTCTCCGTAACCGGGGGTGACGACGCGCGCGCCGGGGGCCAGGTGATTCGTCTCGGAGACGAAGCCGTCGAGATCGATGTTCGGGAGCAGGTGCACGCCCCAGTCGAGCGGTGCGAAGAACGCATCGTGGTGCGTCGGGACGACGACCTTCGGCGCGAGGGCGTGCACCAGTCTGCCGAGGTAGTCCCGCGTCGATTGGCGTCCCGCGAGCCCCACGAGGAGCACGTCGGCGTGCTCGCCGGCGAGCTCGGCGTCGATCAGATCGGCGCTCCCGTTGTGGTAGACGCTCGCGCCGTCGGCGGCGCGAATCAGGATGCCGTAGGCTCCCCCCATGCGGTAGCCCTGCGCGCGCGTCGGGAGCGACGGGACGTGCTCCACCTCGCCGGGGAGCGGCACCTGTCCGAAGAAGATCCGCCCGTGCAAGCTCGGCACGAAGTGGATCGAGAGATCGCCGATCTGCAGACGCCTCCCCTCGTGCGGGACCTCGATGAGCTGCGACTCGGTGAGCCCTGCTGCGCGACCGAACGCGCACGTGGTGCGTGAGCCTACGAGCTTCGCTCCTGTTGCGCGCGCGAGGAGGGGTGCATCGAGGAGGTGATCGTAGTGACTGTGTCCGCAGAGCACGGCGTCCAGGCGCGTTCCGAAGCGATCGAAGACCTCGCGCTCATCGGAGGCGAGCGCCGCGCCGACCACGCGCCGGAGCCCGGGGCGAGTGACGAAGGGGTCTACGGCGACGCGCGTCGTCTGGCTCTCGATGACGTGCGCGGCCGTCCCCATCCACCGAATGAGGAGCGACGCGCCGCTGCCGGACGACGAGCGCGGACGCAGCTCCTCGCGCGGGCGCCAGCGCGGAAAGATGCGTTCATAGAGAAGGCGGTTCAACTAGGCGACCCTCGTTGATTCGGGATCATCGCCGGCGTCCGCGCAACCCCTTCCCCCCGGCCCCCTTCCCCGCAGGCACTGACCATTCATCTCAGCTTCCCCTCGCTTTCTAGGGCTTCGATGGCGATAGCGGCGGGTCTGATGAAGTCGAGGCCGCGCCGGATG
>JBKQKP010000066.1:0-34749 GCA_052147435.1 Polyangiaceae bacterium
GGGGATGATCCTTCTCGCTCTCGAGGGGCACACCACTCGCGCGCAGCTCGTCGAGCTGCTTCTTGATCGTTACGGTCTGGACGCCTACGTGGCGAGCGAGATCCGCCTGCTTCCAGGTGCGCTGATCCAGGAATGCCTTGAGGATCGCGGCGAGAGTTTCGCTCTGGCTCCGCTGTCCCATCGGGCGATTCTACGCGCTCGACGTGGCTCCCGGATCGCCGTCCGGAGTTGAACACGCGCGCAGCCCCCTCCAATCGCGTCACCGGTTCGGCGAAGGCGACCGCGCAGTGTGGAGAGGCAGCCAAGGAGGACCCCGTGGCCACCGTCATCCCCTTCCGATCCCCGTCACGCGGCGTGCCCGAAGTTCTGCTGTACCGCCTCTCGCTTGTGAGGGCGAAGGCGATGGGCATCTGCCCAGAGCCCGCGAATGACACGCGACCGGACTCTCGATGGGGGGGGCGAGAGAAACGATGATCGCGCCTCGATCCCTCGTCGTACGGGCCCCGCGCCTGTCACGGTCCCGTCCAATCGCGTTTCGTCCAGACGTGCAGCATGTGTTTGGCGCGCGACGCGGCGACGTACCGTGCCATCCGGCTGCTTCGCTCCTCGCCCGGATCCAGATCAATGAGGAGCACGACGTCGGACTCCAGGCCCTTGAAGGCGGCGATGGTCGTGTGGAGAAGCTTGCCCGCGCGATCGTCCACCGACGCGGTGAGCTCGACCCCGCCGAGTGCGGTCACGTCGCGAAGCGTGGAGTTGGCGCGCGTATGCGGCGTGAGGAGCGTGATCTGTTCGGGTCGGACGCCCTCCTTGCCGAGAAGGCGAGTGATGAGCCCCTCGATCTGCTCGAGCGTCTTCTTCGGGCTCTCATGCGCGTGCACCAAGGGGTCCTCTCCGGCGGGACACCGCGCGTGCGACTCCATCTCGACGGCCCCGAGCTTCCGGACCACCTCGGCGATCGCGCGGGTGTTGCGGAAGTTGATCGTGAGCTCCATCGGCAGGGCGGACGACGAGAGCCCGGTCTTCCGACCGAAGATAGCCTGCGCAGGGTCGAAGAAGACGGCAAGCGTTCCCTGCGCTCGATCGCGGAGGCAGTCTTCGAGGACGCTCGTCCAGTCCTCGTGGAAGTCCTGCGCTTCGTCGACGACGATCGCGTCAAACCTGGCGAGCTTCTCAAGGTGGATGGCTTCGAGGAGCGTCGTGGGCGCTTCTTCGTTCCAAAAGCGCTTCGAGCGTTCGGGCTCCGAGGCAGGGGGCGGTTCGTAGCTGCGACCGAGGGCGTCGTACGCCTTGCGGCAGAGCGCATGGAATGTGAGGACCTCGATCACGCCACCGCCCGGACGCTCCCAAGACGCGACGCGGCCGGCCAAGTCGGCGGCGAGCGCCTTGTTGTAACAGACGAGGAGAACGCGCCCCGCGCTCCGATCCGCGTAGCGACGCGCGGCTTCGAGCGCGAGCACCGTCTTTCCGGTGCCGGCCGAACCCGCGATGCGGACGCGCGTGCTCGACATGCAGCCCTTGAGGTTCTTCACCTGCTCATCGGTGAGACGCGCGATGTCGGCGTCCTCGGCGTGCATGCGGGAGCCGAGCGTTTCGACCAGGTCGAGCTTCGGGTGAAGGATGTGCCGCCGGAACCGTGTGAACTCGGTCGGCGTGAGCGGCGCCCGCACCGAGTGCGCCGCGCGCTTCCAGAACCGGAACGCCCGCTCGACCCACGCGTCCACGTGAGCCAGGTCTTCCCCAAGGAGGACGATCTCGCGTTGCGCCTCGAGGGGGAGCGCCCCGTCACGCACCTCCGCGAGGGGAAAGGCGGCTGCGTGTCCGTGCACAAAGGGGAAGCCCGCTCCGAAGAACGGCTCGATGCGCGTCTCGAGCTCTCGCACGAGCGCCTTGATCTGTCGCTGCGCCTGCTGGAACGGGCTCTCGATGGGAACCTCGCGGCCGTCTTCCGTCTCGCGGACCCATCGGCCGACGCCGGTGCGACGGACGCCCCGTCCTTTGCACTCGAGCACGAGGATGCCGAGCTCGCGGTGAACGAGGAGGAAGTCCACCTCCCCTTCTTCCGCGCGGCGGCGCTCGAGGTAGTTCATGCCGTGGTAGACGAAAAACTCGTCGGAAAGACCGGCACGAAGCGCTTCGTACAGGGCCCGCTCGGCTCGTCTGCCCGGCCCCGGGGCGGGCAGGACGTCGGGGATCATGTGGGCCATTCGAGGGTGCGCTCCGCAACGCGCACGGTTGGGGTGCCCGTCGAGGGCGATGGTGGCTGGCGCCTCGAGGCTCGTCAACGCCGCGCCGCTTCGCCCTCGCAGCCCTCGGATCTTGTCCCGATTCGCAGCCCGCACATCGGCGGTATGCTCGGTCGGTTTGGCGGACTGACTCCGGGGGGGCGAATGCGAGACGGGGCGGATACGAACATCCCGGAACGTCGGGGCCCCGGTCGGGTCGATGGCTCCTGCAACGGGACCGACGCCGAATGAAGCCGTTGGTCAGCCTGCTCGTCCACGGCGCGACGCTCACCGAGCACGACGATCTCGCACCGGGGTGCGCGCTGATCGGCCGGCCGGTTTGGGGCGCAAACGCCCTTCTGTCCAACCTCGAGCTTCGCCTCGGGCTTCCCCCCCAAGAAGCCTCGCAGGCCGTGCGGGTACAGCACTGGTCGCGGCGACTCGCCGAGCTGGATTCGATTCGACCGCGCTTCTACTCGCGCTCGTACGCGACCGATCCGGTGGGGACGGCGAACGCGCTGCTCGGATGGCGGGACCAACTCGTCGCTGCGGGCTGGAACGGCGAGGCGATCGCCGACGGCGGCGAGCGTCTCGACACGTTTCGTGAGCTCGAAACGGCCTCAGGGGGCGTCCGGGGAACGGCGGACCGTCTCCGGCGTGTCGAGAGCGAGCTTCAGGGGGCGGGCTCGCCCCCGTTCGAGGAACTCCTTCTCGCCGAGGCGCGCGCCCTCTGGCCCGAGCGGTGGCAGCGTGTCTTCGGGCAGCTCGAGACCCTCGGCACCCCCGTCCGAACGGTGCCCGCCGCGCCGCATTCGAGCGACGTCGATACGGACCTCGGGCACGTACAGCGCGCCCTCGGGGGGACCGCGTCGGCGAGCAAGCGTCGCTTCAAGGGCGACGGGTCGCTCGTGCTCTTGCGGGCCGAGACATCGCTCGAGCTCGCCGACGCGCTCGCCTCCCTCCTTCGCGAGTGGAATGAGCCAAGTGCGGTCGTCGTCCGAAGCGGCGAGGCTGCCGTTCTGGACTCCGCGCTCTCCACGCAGGGTCTGTCCGCGCTCGGCGTCGATTCGCAGAGCGCGTGGCGTCCGATCCTCCAGGTCCTCCCGCTCGCTGTGGAGCTATCCTTCGAGCCTCGCGATCCCTACCGCGTCCTCGAGCTGCTCACGCTGCCGATCGGGCCCTTTCAGGGGCGCATCGGGCGTGACCTCGCTTCCGCGCTCTCCGAGGCACCCGGGATTGGCGGACGGCCGTGGCAGGCCGCGAAGGACGCGATCGCTACGTGGGTCACCGAGCGCGCCGCGCGAGAAGCCCTCGAAGAGGGACGGAGCAAGGCGGAGGCTTCCCAATCGGGGAAGGACGCGGCCTCCGCGCGCTTGGCGGACATCGCAGAGTGGCTTGAGGCGCCCGGCCTGCCTGCAGCGGGAGCTCCCACGGCGACGCTCGTGGCTGTCGCAGAGCGGGTGCTCACCTGGGTTCGACGGCGCCTCGGCGGAGCCCGTGCACAGGTCGAACGTGAGCCGGGGGACCCGCACGGCGCCGCCCTGCTCGCGACCGCACAGGCCGCGCTCGCGCAGGCCAGCGCATTTCTCGAGGCGCTCCGGCATGAGCCTCGGTCCGAGCTCGATCGGGTGGGCGCGCGTATCCTTGCGGAGCAGGCGGCGCACGCGCATGCCCTCCCGCTAACCCGTGAAGAAGTGGATCGGGTCGCTCCGGTCGACGCCCCGGCGGGTCTCCGTTGTCCGCGCGATCTGGTGATTTGGTGGCACGCGGTTGCGGGCACGGAGTGGAGGCCCTCGGCGCGCGTTTGGCGGCGCGGCGAGGTGGACGCTCTTCGCGCCGCCGGAGTTCGTCTTGGGGATCCCGCCGAGCGACTCGCCGCCGAAGCCGCGAGCTGGCGCAGCGTCGTGCTTTCCGCTCGCAAGCGGCTCGTCCTCTGTGTCCCGCGCTGGTCAGCGGGCGAGCCGTGCGACCCCCACCCTATCTGGGACGAGATTCGCGCCCGGCTCGGGGCGAGCGACGTCGACGTCGCTCGCGTGACGATCGATGCGCGACAGGTTCTTGCGGGCGACTGCGCCGCTCTCGGAGACGCGCGATCGCCCGCAACCTCGAACGCCGGTCCGCTTCTCCTCCCGCCCGCGCTTTCGGTGTGGACGATCCCCAAGGGGATCATTCGCGCCTCGGCAAACCACAGCGCGAGCAGCATCGAGTCGCTGGTCGGGTGTCCGCTCCGGTGGGTGTTCACCTATCGGGCGGGTCTGCGCGAAGGAGGAATCGCTTCGTTGCCCCGAGGGCCCCTTCTTTTCGGCACCCTCGCGCACCGGTTCATCGAAGTCCTGCACAGCGCGGGGGTCCTCTCGCCGGGTAACGAGCGCGCGTTCGAAACGCACCTCGAGAAGCTCCTGCGTGAGGAAGCGGCTGTGCTTCTTCGTGCCGGGCTCGCGTTCGAGGTGGAGCAGCTTCGGAGCCAGGTGCTCACGGCCGCCGCTCAACTCGCTGACGTTCTCTCGGCCTCGAAGCTGACAGTGGTGGCCGTCGAGGAACCTGTCGTCGCACCCTGGCGCGGGGGAGAGGTGTCGGGTCGCCTCGATCTTCTGCTGCGGAGCGAGAGCGGTCGCGACGTCGTGCTCGATCTGAAGTGGGGGTACCGCGGCTACTACGACAAGCTCCGCGACGGCAAAGCGTTTCAGCTCGCGATCTACGCGGCCATCCGCAAGCTTGCCACGGGCGCGACCGAGCTCCCGGTCGCCGGCTACTTCTCGCTCAGCCGCGCCGAGATCATCGCGACCGATCCAAAGACGTTTCCGACGGCCCGAGCGATGACCGCTCCGCCGCTTTCCGAGACCTGGTCCAAGCTCGAGGCCACCGCGAGCGCGGTCGAGAAGGCTCTGTCCAAGGGGCGTGTCGCGGTCACTGGCGTCGGGCGGTCTCTGCCCCTCGTGGACGAGCTGGGCATTCCCAGCGCCGAGCACCCCAAGTACCTCGCGATCGCTAGCGGAGACGCGTGCGAATACTGCACGTACGGCGCACTCTGCGGCCGGAACTGGGAGACGCTCGCATGAGCCCGAAGCTCTCACGCAAGAAGACTCTCACCCTGGTCGGTGCGAGCGCCGGGAGCGGCAAGACGCACCGCCTCTCGCAGGAAGTGCTTGAGGCCCTCGGTCCCAACTCCGAAAGCGCCATCGCGCCCGAGGAACTCGTCGCCGTCACCTACACGCGGAAAGCGGCGGTTGAGCTCGGAGCACGCATCCGGCGCACGCTCATCGAATCAGGCGCCTACGAACGCGCGCAGACGCTGCCGCTTGCGTACCTGGGGACGGTGCACGCCGTCTGCCTTCGTCTGGTTCAGGAGTTTGCCCTCGACGCCGGCCTGTCGCCGCGTGTGGACATCCTCGCGATGGACGAAGCGAAGCTACTCCGCGAGGCGCTCGAAGCCGGACTGCCATCCACCCTCCGCGTGCGCCTGCAAACCCTCGCGACCGCGTGGCAGTTCCGTTGGGACCCCAAGGTTCGGCGAACCGACTGGCTCACGCCGGTCGAGGAGATCATGTCCCTCGCGCGGAGCAATCGAATCGCGCCAAGCGCGCTCCCCGCGATGGCGGAGCGCTCGGTCGCCGGGCTCCTCGCACTCCTCGGCCGGCCTGAGAAGGACGGCGACGCGCTCGACCGGGCGCTCGCGGCCGCCCTCGAAGACGCAAAGCGAGCCCTCGACCGCGTGGAAGATGGCCAGGCCAACACGGCCAAGGCGCGCGATCAAATCAACGAGGCCCTTCGCGACTCGAAGAAGGGCCGCCTCCCTTGGCACGATTGGGTTGGGCTCCTGCGCGTGACGCCCGGCAAGAAAGCGCTCGATGCCGTGGCGCTGCTCCACGCGGTGGCTGCGCGCGTCGAGCGCCATCCGCGGCTCCATGCGGAGATTCGGGAGTTCACGACGCTTCTCTTCGACGCGGCGCGCGTGGGGCTCGAGGCGTACGACGCATGGAAGAAGCGGAGGCGGGTCGTCGACTTCGTCGACATGATCGACCGTGCGCTCACGCTGACGGGCGAGCCGGCGGTGGCCGGGGAGCTCCGCACGCGTCTCAAGCTTCTCGTCGTGGACGAGTTCCAGGACACGAGCCCCGTCCAGCTCGCGCTCTTCGCTCGCTTGCACAGCCTGGCGGGTCGCTCCACGTGGGTGGGGGACCGGAAGCAGTGCATCTTCGAGTTTGCCGGCTCGGACCCGGCTCTGATGGAGGCGGTCACGGCCTGGGCTGCAGGCGGCGGGACCGTGCAGCAACTCGAGCACAACTGGCGTTCACGTCCCGCGCTCGTGACCGCGTGCACGCACCTCTTTTCGGGGGCGTTCGCGCGGCACGGCTTCGACGCTCGCGAGGTGACCGTCTCCCCAAAGCGCGAGGAGCCGCCGGAGCTCGCGTCGTTGCCGCCCTTTGGCGTGTGGTCCATCGCCGCGAGCAACAAGGCGCAGGAGGCCACCGCCGTCGCCGAGGGCGTTCGGCGCTTCCTCTCTGATCCCGCGGCTTCGCCCGTCGTGGACCGGACGACCGGTCGCGTAAGGAGCGCTCGGCCGGGTGACATCGCGATCTTGGTCGCATCGAATCTCGAAGCGGATGCGATCTCGGACGCACTCGCCACGCTCGGCATCCGCACCAACGTCGCCCGCGTGGGACTCCTCGGAACGCCGGAAGGGACGATGCTCTCGGCGGCTTTGCGGGTTCTGCTGGATCCCCGCGACGCCCTTTCGCGCGCGGTCCTCGACGCGCTGACGGGTTTCGGGGGGCAAGCGTCCGAAGCGTGGCTCGAGGAGCGCATCGCCAAGACCGAGGCCGACAAGGTCGCGAAGGAAGCAGGGAAGCCGCGGGCGGCGGCGGGCGAGAGCGAGATCGTGGCTCGTGCTCGGGCGCTCGCCCGGGACGTAGAGACGCTTGGTCCGGCGGAGGCCGTGGATCGCGTGATCGGCATGCTCGACTTGCCGGCATTTGTTTCGCGGTGGCCGGATCCACGGCAGCGCGTCGCCAACCTCGACGCTCTTCGCGCCCTTACGGCGACCTACGAGGAGGGATGTGCCGCGCAACGGGAAGCCGCGACGCTCGCGGGGCTTCTGCGGTTCTTCGAAGAGACGGCCGACGAGCGCCTCGCGGGCGATGAGATGCGCGCCGTCGACGCGCAGCATGTGACCGCGGGCGATCACGCCGTGAGCGTCCTCACCTACCACAAGGCCAAGGGGCTCGAATGGCCCGTGGTGGTTCTCGGGAGCTTGGATCGTCCCGAGAGGCGCGACGCCTTCGACGTATGCCCCGAAACCGACAAGCCCGAGTTTGACCCGGCCGATCCGCTCTCCGGCCGTTGGATTCGCTTCTGGGCCTGGCCGTTCGGCCTGCACGAAAAGGTGCCGCTGGCCGAGGCTGCCGCGAGGTCGCGCGAAGGGACAGCGGTAGCGCTGCGCGAGGAGCGCGAGCGTGTGCGGCTCCTCTATGTAGGCTTCACGCGAGCGCGCGACCATCTGGTGCTGGTCGCGAGGTACAACGCAAAGCGCAAGGTTCACGCGACTGCGTGGCTGGACGAGCTCGCGGACGCCGACGCGAAGCCTCTCGTGCGTCTCCCTAGTCCGGACGAGGCCAAGAGTCCCGTCGAGCTGCGAGGCCGTAAGGACAAGACTCTGCGTGCGGCCGTGCGCCACTGGATGCTCGACGGGGCAGCCGAGCCGACCACCGTCGTCGCGCAGGACGAGCACCGCGTGTTCGAGCGACCGGCCGCGCCTCGCACGGAGCGTTCGTCCTATTGGATCGCCCCTTCACGCGCGGTGGAGGAGTGGCCGGAGGTCGCCCGGGTCGCGCGCGTGGCCGGTGACGCCGAGCCGATCGGCGAGCCACTCCCCCTCGGCCCAAGCGGGGGAGTTGCCTGGGACGTCGTCGGAACGGCCGTCCACGGGTTTCTCGCCGCGGATCTTCCCGGGTTGTCGCGCGAGCAGCGGCTCGTCCGGGCCGAGCGGCTCCTCGATGCGGCGGATCTGCGCGAGCTCCTCAAGCCCGAGTCGCTCCTTCGGGCGGGGGATCAGCTTCGCGCTTGGGCAGAAACGCGCTGGCCGAGGGCCGTCTGGCGGCGCGAGGTGGCGGTGACGGGGGTCGTGACGACAGAGGACGGCGCCAAGAGGGTGTCCGGGACGATCGATCTCCTCCTCGAAACGTCCGATGGCGTCGTGCTCGTCGACCACAAGAGCTTTCCGGGCGGACAGAGCGCCCTCGCCGCCAAAGCGCTCAGCTTCGCACCGCAGCTCGGTGCCTACACGCGCGTCCTCGAGGCGGCAGGCAAGCGCGTCCTCGGCCAGTGGGTGCACTTTCCGCTTGGCGCACGCGTCGTGGCGGTGCGCTCGGCGACGGAGTCCGTGTGATGGCGGTCCGGTGCACTATGTCGATGCCCTCACAGGAACAATCACGACCTGCTTTCCACAGCATGCGCGCGGGACCTCCAACAACGATGCCATCGAACTACTCTCGAAGCCCGCCCGGATGTTGACCGTTCCGTTTCTCACCAAGCTGGATCCGCGAGGGGCCATCAAGGGCTCGCGAGACCCTCTCGGGGTCCAGTCGATCTGGACGCGGTTCGGACGCCACGTCGTCGGCAACCTCACGACCGTCAGCACGTCGGTACGAGACTTCACGACCCTCCTGCTTGGCTACTACTTCGCCGAACAGGTCGCCTCCGACGATCCGGGCTCAGAACTCGGCACGTTTCTCAAATGGGAGCAGCTCGCCGCGTACGCGAGGGCTGCCGTGAACAACGACTTCGCTTTTCGCGGCACCGAGCGCGTGCAGAAGGCTCTGTCGGAGGGCGCTCGGGTGTCGATCTCTGACGACCAGGCAAGTCAGATTCTGGCGAACCAGAAGATCTATGGCCTTTGGGGTCTCTACTCGGTGCCGGGGCGGTCCTCCGGCCTGCTCGATGGTGACCCGACGCGGCTGACCAGTGCCGCCCGTGAACTCGTCGAGGGGTTCTACATCCCGCACCTCGACGAGCAAGGAGGGGCGCGTGTCACCAAGCGGCTGGTCGAGATCCTCCGCCAGCGGAGCACCCGCATCGAACCGACTGGCGCCGATCGACGGATATTGGAGGCGGTCGCGCACGTCCTGAGGCCTCGCCTCCTTACAAGAGAACGCGACGTGTTCCGTCTGCATCTCCTCTTCGGCGGCCCTGACGACCGAACTCTCGGGCGCCAGACGCAGCTAGCGAGCCTCCTCGCTGAGACTGTGAAGGATGCCTCTTTCGCATGGTCTCCGCGTGCGCTGGCCGATCTCGAGAGGCGAAGTCTCTCCTTGGGAGACGACGGGCATTCGCTCGCAGCCTGTCTCCACCGCATCCGCGCCTGCGAAGCTGTCATCGCTCCGAGCGCGGCGCTCTTCATTCACCTTCTCGGTATGGACGGGAAGTCGATCACAGACGCGGTGAATCGGCTGCGAAAAGAATGGGGAGCGCGCGTCGCCCTCGTGCCCATCGCCGAGATTCGCGAGCTCGAGGGTGAACTCAGCGGAGGTGATCCGGTAGCAGGAAGACGCTGGATTCAGATTGCGGAGGCCACGTCGACGGGGGACTACCGGACCCTCGTCACGTCTCTCGTCGAACAGAATCGCGCAATCATGGAAGCCAGAGGCAGCGCGTCCTGGGTGGAGGTGCGGGACGACCGCTTTCACGTGCGATTCCACGAGGAACGCGGAGACCTCCCGCAGCGCGACGATCTCGCGACGATGTGGCGCCACTCCTACTTCCTCGATGCCCTTCGGAGCGTCACCGGCCAGATCGGAGCGACATCGTGACGGCGACCCTCCCGTCAGACGTGCTCTCCGAGCACTTCGAGCAGCGTATTCGAGGCCGGCGGCTCATCGCGGCTGTCTTTGCGACGTTCCAGTTCGATGCCGGCTTCTTCGAGCAGGAGGTGCTCCCCGTCCTCCTCGACATTCCAGTCAGCCACGCAAAGCCGGTCCGGCTTCTCCAGCTCGACGATGCACTGCGGTCCGTGCCCGGCCAAATCGCCGTCTACTACGACGCGAATGGCATCGTGACGAGCGACGCGGGCTCGCCAAAGCTCGATGTCAGGCGGATCCCAGTGCGCCACGCGACGGGCATCTTCCACCCGAAGAACGTCTTCCTCCTCGTGGAGGACGTCCAGTCCGACGATGACGGGCACCGCGCCCGCGCGCTCCTCGTTGCAAGCATGTCGGCGAACCTGACGCGGGCCGGGTGGTGGGAGAATGTCGAGGCGTGCCACGTCGAAGAGTTGGGTCAGGGCGCTCGAACACGACTCCGCGACGACTTGATCTCCTTCCTAGACAACCTTCGCGTCAAGGCACGCGCCGAAACGGAGCAGCCCGCGCTTCGGCTCATTCGCGAGTTCTTGCGCAATACCACCCAACGCGAGCAGCGGACCACCGACGGCGCACTCCACACACACTTCTACTCCGGACGCGAACCGCTCGACGTGTTCTTGCACGACGTCGCCGAGTCGAGACTGCGCGGGTGCTACCTCGAGATCCTGTCTCCGTATTTCGACGATGCGAAAACGTGCGCGCCACTGCGAGCGCTTGTCGAACGCTTCGCACCGAAAGAGGTCCGCGTATTTCTCCCCCGGGCAGCGACCGGCGAAGCACTCTGTCGGAAGGAACTGTACGACGACGTTCGAGCGCTACCGAATACGGCTTGGGGGAGGCTTCCAAAGGACTTTCTTCGACTCGGTCGCGCGAACGATGCGGGCGAGCGATTCGTCCATGCGAAGGTCTATCGGTTCTTCGCGCAAAATCCCAAGCGCGAGATCTATTTCGTTGGTTCGGCGAATCTGACGACGGCCGCGCACGCCTCGGGCGGAAATGCCGAGACCGGGTTCTTGGTCGAGGTGGTACCAGAACGTCGCCCGGAATTCTGGCTCATGCCAGATGAACGGAAGCCCAACTCCTTCCACGCGAAGGGTGAAGGCGACGATGCCGCTGCGTCCGGGGGGACGCGCCTGAACGTTCGCTACCACTGGGACAAGCATCTGGCTCAAGCATTCTGGGACGCACCGGCGGACTCGCCGGAGCTCCGCCTGGAGGGTCGTGGTGTCACGCTCGGAACCATCGGCCCTGTGCCGTCACGAGCCTGGGTTGACCTTGGCGCCGCGGTAGCCGACGCCCTCCGTTCGATCCTCGGGGAGCACGCGCTCTTGCTCGTCCATGGGGATGGCGAAGTCCCCGGGCTCCTGCTCATTCAAGAGGAGGGGCTCTCCCACAAGCCGTCGCTGCTGCTTCAACTCTCGGCAGCCGACATTCTTCGGTACTGGGCCCTGCTCACGCCGGCGCAGCGTTCCGCCTTTCTCGAGGCACGCGCCCCAGAGATAGCTTTCACGGCTGAGGGGGCGGACCTTGTCGCGCGAGCGAAAACGCTGGTCACGACGGACACCTTCTTCGATCGCTTCGCCGGCTTCTTCCACGCCTTCGGGTGCCTTGAACGAGCCGTGCGCGGCGCCCTAGACGAGAACTTTCGCGAAGCGACATACCGACTCTTCGGAAGAAAGCACGACTCGCTCGGTAGCCTTCTCGAACGGGTTCTCGCGGGCGATGGTGCCGGCGACGCAGTCGACCAGTACGTCATCGTCCTCTGCGCGCAGCAGCTCTCTCGGGAGATTGCTCGAGACTTTCCCGAGTTCTGGTCGGAGCGACGTTCCGATGCTCGCGAGCTCGATGTGCACTTTCAGAACGCGCAGAGAATTAGGGATCTGCTGACGGCCACCGACCCTGAGTCAATGCCCGCGTTTCTCGAGTGGTTCGACCGGCGCTTCCTCGCCCGCGCCCGCGCTCGCGCCGGGACTGCAACGGCGGACGAATGATCGACCTTTCCGCCGCCGCGAGACTCCTAGACTTCGGCGCTCGAATCGGAGCTGGGCCGCGAGCGGAGGAGCAGCTCCAGGGCGCCGTCGCCTTGCACAACATCCTCTCGCAGCAGGGGGTGGCGTACCTCGCCGACGAAGTGGGAATGGGCAAGACCTACGTCGCACTCGGGGCAATGGCGTTGTTCCGACACTTCGACCCCGGGTTCCGCGTTCTCTTCATCGCGCCTCGGGAAAATATCCAGTCGAAGTGGATGAAAGAGCTGCGCAGCTTCGTGGCCCACAACATCCGGTATCCGGATCTGCGTGTGAAGGCGATCGACGGGCGACCAGCCCGGGCCCTGGTGTCCTGCGACAACCTCCTGGAACTCGTCGAGGAAGCGACGGTCGACCCGAACCGCGACTTCTTCCTTCGCCTGACGAGTTTCAGCTTGGCGCTCGGCGGCCGCGACAGCGTCGATGCGGAATCCGGCCGCAAGGTCCGGGACCGCCTACGAGGTGCGCTCCCGTGGTTGCGCGACGAGATCTTCGACCTACGCAGCAAGCAGACCTTCAAGAACAACGTAGCGCGCGCCGTTTGCTGTGGCATCCCCACGTTCGATCTCGTCATCATTGATGAGGCTCACAACCTGAAGCACGGTTGGTCAGAAGAGGGCGCCGCTCGCAACCGAGTGTTGAGCCTCGTTCTTGGGCGCGCGGGAGGCGCGGACGAGAAACTCTTCCCGAACTTCGGACCGCGCGCCGAGCGAGTTTTGTTTCTCTCAGCGACGCCCATTGACGAGACATACCGGCACCTTTGGAACCAGCTCGACCTCGTCGGAAGGAGCGCGAAGTTCGGTCCCCTTCGGTCCAACGACGCGGATGAGGAGACCAAGAAAGAATCGGCCCGTGCGTTCCTCGTCCGTCGCGTGACCTCGATATCGGTCGCGGGGCAGCAGCACACGAAGAACATGTATCGCCGCGAGTGGCGCAATGGCGGTGTTCACGAGCACGACCAGCCGATCAGAACGACAGACCCCAAGCAGCGTCTGGTGGTCGCGCTCGTGCAGAAGAAGGTGAGCGAACTGCTGCAATCAGAGCGCTTTGGTGCGTCATTCCAGATCGGGATGCTCGCGTCGTTCGAGAGTTTTCTGGAGACCGCTGGTGTGAAGCAGTCAGACGACGATGTCATGAACTTCGACGACGCCGATCAGACCGAAGACCAGGAGGAGCGCGAGGGTATCGACGTCCGTGACGTCAACAGCATCGCGCGCTCGTACCGGGAGAGATTCAACGAAGAACTACCCCACCCGAAGATGGATGCTCTCGTGTCCTCGCTCGCGCGATCATGGGAGCGTGGCGAGAAGTCCCTTGTCTTCGTCCGCCGCGTGGCTTCGGTCACCGAGCTCAAGCGAAAACTCGACGACTGCTATGACCAGTGGCTGATCGCTCGCCTCCAGCGGGAGCTTCCCGAGAGTGTACAGACGCGACTCGCGACAGCGGTCGCGAAGTACCGGGAGGAAAAGCTCGAAGCTCGAAACGCCAAAGTCGACGGGCTCATACCGCGCCAAACGGAAGACGTGGACACCGGCGGCAGAGACACGTTCTTCGCGTGGTTTTTTCGCGGCACCGGACCGCGTGGGTTCGTAAGCGGAGCCAACGTGCAGCAACGGTTCATTCAGCGCGGCGCCACGTACGCGACGTTCTTCGAAGACAACTACGTGGCGGACCTGCTTGCGTGCGAGCCGTCGGAAGTCGAGTCGAGACTCGCAGAGGCACTCGGCGCGGCGGCGCTCCGGGATGAGCTTCGCCAACGGTCGCGAAGATTTCTCTCGAGGGCAAAGCGTCATGCTCGCGGTGATCGTTTCGAAGCGGTGCAGGCAGCGGCCGTCGAGGCGCTGAAGGACCATCCCGGGCCCGTTCAAGCGCGCGCGAGAATGGTTTGGCAGGAGCGATTCGAGTCGTCGCTGCGTACGCCTCATGCCAACGAGGCGCCCGACATCGGAGGGTGGCTTGGGCTCCGCACGTTTTTTACGGAGCTGCGTCAGCGGACCGAGCTGCGCACGCACATTTGGCCCTCGCCCGCCACGGCTGACGAGCGATCGGCCTTCCGCGAGCGGGAGCTGCGCGCACACCTACTCGCGTCTGTAGCACGTCTTGGACACTCGCTGATCGACCTCTACGTCATGACCATTCGCCGAATCGGCAGCCTTGACCTGCGGGCCCAGGACGAGACTGAGGATGAGGGGGCGGACGTCGCGGTCGCGCAGATCCAAGAGTATCTCGACCTGTTGGAGACCCAGAGAAGGGTCGCTCCCAAGGAGCGCGGATGGCGGGCATTCGATGAGCTCGCAGAGGTCGCCGAACACTTTGAGCTCGTTCTTGACGTGAACGCCCCCGATGCACTGAAGGAGGCGCTCTCAACGACGGCGACCGAGTTCGGGCGTCTACTTCGGCAACAACAGCCCGTTGGCGGAATGTCGGGACAGGTCAATCAGACGCTCGTCCGCCAGTTTCGCATGCCCGGCTATCCGCTCGTTCTCGTCACCACAGACCTTCTCCAGGAAGGCGAGGATCTCCATACCTTCTGCTCCGCGGTCCACCACTACGGCATCTCGTGGACGCCGTCCGCGATGGAGCAGCGGATCGGAAGAATCGACCGCGTTCGCTCGCAGACGGACCGTCGCCTGTCGGCGTTGGACCGACCGGCGGCCGGGGACGAAATGCTTCAGGTCTACTTCCCTCATCTCGACGACACCGTAGAGGTCCTCCAGGTGCAGCGCGTGCTCGAGCGCATGAACGTATTCCTGCGCTTGATGCATGAGGGCCTGACGACTGCCGGAAGCGAGAACAAGAAGATCGACGTTGCGAAGGAGCTCGTACGCGGTCGCCGCGCGATCCTCCGGTTCTCCGCGCGGCTGAAGACCGCGTTCCCTATCGCACCCGCGCAACTCGAGGGTTCCGTCAGGGAGCTCGCATCGTGCGCCGAGGACGCCATCGCGGTGGAGGAGCGTTTCGTCGCCGTCTCTCGAGCGCCGCTCCCCGATGTCGAAGTTTCCTGGGAGCCGGATGCCCCGAAAGGAAGTCTCTTCGGCACCGTGCACCTTGCGTCGCGCCGTCAGCCAGTCGCGCTTCGCCTGCAGTCCCTGGGTGAGCGACTTCTCATTCGCTGCGTGAGCCCTGTCGGTCGTGTAGGGCCGGAGCAAACGCATGAGGAGATCTTGGCGAGCGTCGCAAGGCGCAACGTGCGCATCGGGGCGATAGCGGCCACCGAGCAGGAGCAAACCTACGACCTTACGGTTGAAGACGACGTGCTTCTCTCGGACGACCCGACCACCGACGGGCGACGTGTAGCGATGCTGCTCAGGCGCGTAGCCGAGGAAGCCGACGCCCTCGAACAACGCCACCTACCCGGACACGACGAGACCCTGTCCGTGTTCCGGTCACAGCTAGAGGAGGAGGGGCGCCGTGACCGCTGAGTGGACGAGCTTCTGCAAGGGTGCGCGCGATCTTCGCGTCGACGGCGAGCGGATCGAGGTCCTGTTCACGCAGGGGCGCCACCACATGCTCACCGTCGAGGATGCTGGCGAGGCCTACCGGCTCATTGGCATCGTGGCGAAGGCAAGCGTTACCGCCGGCGTCTCTGACCTCGCCCTCCACGTCTGGCGCCGGAACCGGGCGACGATCCTGGCCGGGTTTCGGCTCGATCCGCGCGGGCGCCTCCTCGGCGAGAGCCTCGTCCCCAAGCCGGGGCTCTCGGCAGGAGAGTTCCAGCAGTGGGTCCGCATCGTCGCCGCCGAGTGCGACCGGTTCGAGCTGGCCCTGACCGGAAAAGACGTGGAGTAGGGCCATGGATGCTCGAAGCAGAAGAAACTGCGGTGCTTGCCGTGGCATCGGCTCCGGCGCGCGCGCCGCAGCGGATGGACGCCGCCACGACCCTGCTGCCCCGACCAACGGCGCCGTCAGTCGGGCGGAATTTGAAGGAATTCAGCGTCCGCCGCGGAGTGCGCCCCCGCTTCTCACTTGCGAAACGAGGAGCGCCCAGCGGGAGCAGAAGACACGTCACGGGACGGCGCTGCGACGTGGCGTCGCCTCGACGGGGCGGCGAACAGCCCAACGAAACCCAAGCTAACCCGATGGAAGCCGACATCACCCATGTTATCGTGGGCTCCGAGCAATGGCTCAGGAGGGCGAATGGACGACCGATGGCTCTCCGTGGACGAAATCTCGGAGTACCTGGGGGTGAGCAAGGACACGGTCTACACGTGGGTCAACGCGAAGGGCATGCCTGCCCACCGCGTTGGGCGGCTCTGGAAATTCAAACGGGAGGAAGTCGACGTCTGGGTAACGTCGGGCGGGGCCTCGGATCGTCAAGAACGCGACCCGATCAGGAAGGAAGGTCGATGACAGCGCGACCTTCCCACCCGAAGTCGGACGGCGAGAGGGGGGCGGTGGCCGGTCTCGACGACGGAGCGCCGTACTCGTCACGGCTGTCCGCACGCTCGGCGCTCTACACTGAGCTTCATCAACTCCTAGACGCCGAGGATCGCGCCCTCACGTCTGCAGAGTACCGGAAGCGCGTCGTCGACGAGAATCGCCTTGCCAGGTCGTCGATGGCTGCGCGCGCCAAGCTCTGGAAGGAGCTGAAGGCGCGCTATCGGCTCGACGGCCAGGATCCGTTGTTTGCCGCTTTCTGGGCCGAGTGGCAGCGCTGTGGGTCGGAAGCGGAGCGTAGCCTTACCGCCTACGTGTTCTTCGCCCTCAACGACCGCCTCGTTGCCGACCTCGGCACCGAGTGGCTCTACCCTCTGCTTCGACGCGCCCCAGCAGAGATTCGCCTTGCCGATGTCGTCGCGTTCATTGAACGCTCCTTTCTCGCTCACCCGGAAGCGCAAGCATGGTCCGAGGAAACGCGTCACGCCGTCGCGCAGAAATATACGGCCAGTATCCGCGACTTCGGCCTAGCGCGGGGAGCGGTCCGCAAGACGTCCGTTCGTCCGGCGCTTTACGGAGCGCCCGTTCGCCTACTCGTGGCGGCCCTTCGCCTTGCCGGTGTCGCGCCACTCCACCTTGTGCAGTCGTCTGCCTTCAGGCTCCTGTGCCTCGAGACGACCGAAGTGATCGACGCGCTCGGAGAGATGAACCGCATCGGGGCTTTGCGGTTCCGGATGCAGGGTGACGTCGTCGAGCTCGACGTGAGGGGGCCCTGATGGAGAGCATGTTCGCTGCGCTGATCGAGCTCATCAAGACCCCACTTCGGCACGACCGAGGGATCAAGACCGACAACTCGATTTTGCTCATCTATCCGCCTAATCGCGAACTGGATTTCCGCGAGAATCTGCTCGACACGTTCGTTCCAGAGCTCGACGCCAAGGGCATCCCGCACCGCCTTCTCGACCTCACCGGCTTCCTGTTCACCGTTCTCTCCGAAGAGCAGGTCGAAGCCCTGCAACAGGACGAGTTCGACGACTACCGCTGGATGCAGCAAGGACTCTCGAAGCGAGCGGAGGCTGCGCTGCAGGCTCGCCTCATCGACGAGGCGTCGAAGGTGCCCGGCGGGAACGTCTTCGTCTACGCGACCGTCGCGCTCTATCCCGTGGTTCGCTTCGGCGAGGTCCTTCGCGAACTGAGAGACATCGATGCGCGCATCATCCTCGCGTTCCCCGGCGAAGAGCGAGGCGGAAAACTTCATTTCATGAACCAGGCCGATGGCGCGAACTACCTCGCCGTCAAGCTGTTCGTGCGTGGGAGCAAGAGTGCGCCGCCGGGGAGAACCAGCACATGACGACCGTTCGAGAAATCATCAAACGCGACATCGGCGTGAAGGTCGAAGGCGTCGTCAAGGTGTTCGATCGATCGGCCTTGGCCAACGAGGTGCGCGAGTACGTCGTCACCGACAAGATCGAGGACGAGCTGAAACGCATCGTCGACACCTTCACGCAGGTGAGCGAGGCGATCCGACGCGGCGGCGCCTCACGCGATGTCGTCGGGATCTGGGTCTCCGGCTTCTTCGGCTCGGGCAAGTCGCACTTCGCAAAGGTGCTCGGCTACCTCCTGGAGAACGACGAGCTCGGCTCCGAGAGCGAGCGCTGCATCGACGCGTTCGTGAAGCACCTCTCGGACAGCCAGCGCGGCAAGGACGTTCGCCTGCGCCTCGGCGAGATCAAGCTGAGCACGCAGGTCCGAACCATCGCGTTCGAGATCAAGAGCCGCCAGTCCCTGACGAACCCGAACTCGGTCGGCGAGATCCTCCTCTCCGAGTTCTATCGGGCCATCGGCTTCGGCGAGAACTTCGTCGTCGCTCGCATCGAGCGCCGCCTGCAGAAGCGGGGTCTCCTCGATAAGTTGGCCGAGACGTTCGAGTCGCTTCACGGCGTGCCTTGGCGCAGCGAACAGGGCCGCGACGACCTAATGACGGTTCGCCGTCGTCTTTCAAAGGTACTGCCCAAGATCGACCCGAAAGAATACCCGGATGATCAGTCTGCGCTCCAAGCGCTCACCGACATGTTCCGCCACGAGAAGCTCACGGCGGAAGGTATCGCCGACGAGCTTGTCGCGTGGGTCGACGCGCAGAAGCCGACCGGAGGCAAGTCGCAGCACCTGGTGTTCGTCATCGACGAGATGGGCACGTTCATCGGCGACTCGAACGAGCGCATCGGTGAGCTGAACAGCCTCGCTGAGATGATCGGCAACAAGGGCAAGGGCAAGGTCTGGCTCGTCGTCACCAGCCAGCAGGATCTCGAGAAGGTCGTCGACCGCACGAACTTCCAGCCGACGCTCGTGGGACGGCTGAACGCGCGCTTTGAACTCAAACCGCATCTCATCTCCGATGAGATCAACAAGGTCGTCTCGGAGCGCATCCTCAAGAAGCGCCCTGCTGAAGAGGGCGGCCTCAAGACGCTCTACGCGAAGCACGAAGGTCACATTGCAGACCTTGCCGACATCAAGGCGAGCCGCCGCCTCGCGAGCATCACGGAGCGTTCGTTCATCGACGCCTATCCGTTCTTGCCTCACCAGGTTCGCCTCGCGCAGGACATCTTCGAGGCGCTCTCCGGCTTCCGCATCTCGGGCGGCGTCCGCTCGATGATCGCCGTGGTCATGGAGGCGCTCCAGGACCTCGCCGACAAGCAACTCGGCGTCGTCGTCAGCTTCGATCAGGTCTTCGACGCCGTCGAAAATGACCTGCTCTCCCAGGAGTACCTGGGCGCCTCTGGCGTGCGTTCGATCTACGAGTCCGACGAGCGCGTCCCCAACATGCCCGTCGAATCGTCGCGCGTGCTCAAGGTGCTCTGGCTGCTTCAGCGCGTTACCTGGGTTCCTCGCATCCCCGAGACGCTCGCCAAACTGCTCGTGCGTGACCTCACCACCGAAATCGCCCCTCTCCGAGGTCAGGTTGAGGCGACCCTAGCCGCGCTCCAAGACGCGGGCTACGTCGCGCGCGACGAGGCGACCGGCGAATGGAAATTCCTCAACGAACGTGAGCGCACCATCGAACAGGCCATCCAGGAGATGGTCCGGCCCGGCGGCCCGAAGAGCATCAGCATCGCGGCGGTCCGGCGCACGGCGCAGCAGCTCTGCAAGGACGAGGTCGTCACGCGGAAGAAGCTGGCGAACTTCGCCGTCACCCATGGCATGACCAAGGTCCCGTTCTCGTTCGGCGTGCATCTCGACGGCGAGGCGGTCGAGACCGGGCCCGAACTGGAGGTTGTCTTCACCAGCCCGCTTGCGCCGGGCCGCAAGACGGACCTCGACGAAGTGCGTCGCCAGAACCAGGCGGCCGGCGCGAAGGGCAAGACGGTGTGGTGGGTGGCCGACGCGCCCGACAACCTCGAGTCCCGCTTCAAGCGCTACGAGGCGCTCGTCAAGGTCACCGGCGACAAACGCTTCACGGAAGACAGCTCCTCGGACACCCAGGATGCGCTCTCCGAGAAGCGCAAAGAACGTGACGAGCTGAGAAGCGCGCTGGTGAAAGACCTCGAGCGCGCGTTCCTCATGGGCACGCTGTTCCACGGCGGCCAGGAGATCGGCCTCGAGGGCGTCTCCGACCTGAAGGAGCCGATCAAGAGCGCGCTCTCCTCGGTCATTCCGAACGTCTACCCGCGCTTCGCCGTCGCGGACCACCCCTTCGAATTCGCCAAGAACCTGAAGGCGCTCCTCAGCCCGACGACCTCTGAGCTGCACAGGGTCGCTCCCGACCTGAGCCTGTTCGACACGCAAGGAAGCCTGCAGCGCGAGTCAGCGCTTGTGGCGCAGGTCCTCGAAGTGCTCACCGACCTCCGCGACGAGGACGCCGACGCCGAAGGAACGCGCCTCCTCGACGCCAAGGACGACAAAGGCTTCAAGGGCTTCTCGCGCGCGCCGTTCGGCTGGCCCGACGAGCTCGTTCGCCTGCTCCTCGCGGCCTGCTTCCGCGCGGGGGCCGTGTACCTCGAACAGCAGAGCGCCGCCGGACCGACCGCGCTCTACGACTACAAGGGCACCGACGAGCTGTTCTCGAAGATCACCTCGTTCAAGAAGGCCACCTTCCGCATCGCCGAGACGAGCCTGTCGGTCGACCAGATCAAGAAGGCGAGCAAGGCGCTCATCGCGATGGGCGTGAGCGGCACGCCGGAGTCCGGCAACGCCATCGCCGCTGCGGTGCGGAGCCTCGGGCTCACGCTGAAGTCCAGGATCGACGACGCCCGCCTTCGTGCGCAGCAGGGGCTCCCCATACCCGACGCCATCCTCAGTGCGGAGAGCGCGCTGTCCGAGCGCACGACGGCCAAGGACCCGACGGCGGTGGTGACCGCGTTCCTGGCGAAAGAGGACGTCTGGAAGGCGCTCCACCAGTCCGTCGAGGCGCTCCGTCACTTCCTCGACGCCAACCGGCACAGGGAATTTGAGCACTCGCGGCGGCTGCTGGCTCTCGCGGCCGACCACCCTCTGCCCGACGCGCATCCGAAGCGCCCAGCGTTCGACCGGGCGGCGAAGGACCTCGCGGCCATCGTGGCCGACAAGGCGGTCCTCACGCGGTGGTCGGACTACCGTTCGGCGTTCGACGCGGCGTTCGCGGCGTACCGAGACGCGTTTGTACAGAGCTACGACGAGGTCCGTCAGGCCGCTGAGGAGGCGCTCGCCGCCATCCACGACAGCGACGCCTACAAGAACGCGCCTGCGGGCCAGCGAGATGTGGTCGTCACCAAGGTGTTCGGAACGGGGCGCGCGTGTCACTACCCCCCGCTGTCGCTATCGTCAGTGGACTCGCTCCTCGATGCTGCAGGCAAGCGCAGCCTGACGACGCTGGAGCAGGCGCTCGTCGCGCTGCCTGCATATCGCTCCCAGGTGGAGTCCGAGTTGGCCGCGCTCGTCCTTCCGCCGCCGCCCCCTGGCGAGAAGGTCTTCGAGTGGCGCCTTGCCTCGGTGCTCATCGGGAAGCGCTTCGCGACGGAGGCGGATATCGACAGCGCGCTCGATTCCCTGTCCAAAGAGCTCAAGGCACGGGTGCGCGAGGGCTTCACGGTGGTGGTGAAGTGAGCCCAAGCGAGCAGAACGAAAGCGGCCCCGCGTCGGCCCAGGCGCTTTCAGACCGCCTCAAGGAGGCGGTCAAGTCGTGGGTACCCAGGGTCCGCAAGGCGCTCGATGACGAGTTCGGCGCGGCCGATCCTGAGCGACCGAAGGAAGCCAAGGGACAACTTGGGCGGCTCGGACTTCGCCGCGATGGCAAGCACGTCCCGCTCGACAGGATGAGCCTGCCCGCCTCGTCCGTGAGCACTCGGCGTCGCGTCGAGGCGCTCGTCGCGCGCGAGTCGCTCTCCGAAGGAACGCCGGAGCGAGGCTACGACAATGTCATCCGCGAGCTGACCTACACGCTGCTCAATCGGCTCGTCGGCCTCAAGGCGATGGAGGCGCGCAAGCTGCTCTATCTGCCGCCACCGGGCGACCCCAGTGCAGCTCCCGAGGAGACTGAGGTCATCACGCCCGTCCCCGGTCAGGCGCGCTCGCGGTACCTCCGTGACTTCCGCGCCGCCGGTGGCAGCCGCTACAAGTACGAGGACGACGCCGAAGAGGCGCTCCAGCGCGATGGCCTCACGTCGGCGTTTCGCCAGGTCACGAGCGAGATTCGCAATCTCTTCGATCCCGACCACGAGTACGCGTGCGTCTGGCCGACCCACGCGGCGCTCACCGACGTCCTCAAGATGATCAACGATGGCCTCCCTGCGGATGCATATCGCGCACAGGACTTCCTTGGCTGGGTCTACCAGTTCTTCGTGGGTAGACCCGCCGCAGGCGAGAAGGAGTCCGAAAAGGACCGAGTCCGGCGCGAGACAAAAGGCACCCCTCGGTCCTCCTACGAGCTTTCAGTTCTCAACCAGTTCTACACGCCCTCGTGGGTGGTGAAGGCGCTCGTCGACAACACGCTTGGCCGCCTTTGGCTGCAGATGCACCCGGACTCGGCGCTGGCCGCGAAGGTGGCGCCGCCGCTGCCGGGGCAGCGCACGAGTGACGTGGCAGTCGCGGACTACCTCGTGCCGCGCACGGGCGAGCGCATCCGCTATCAGCGGCTCACCGACGACGGACAGGTCGAGGAGTTCAAGCGCGCGCTCGATATCACGCTGATCGATCCGGCGTGCGGCACGATGCACTTCGGCCAATACGCCTTCGGCCTCTTCCACCGCATGTACCTCGACGAGATCGAGAACGCGGGGAAGCCGGGCTGGCCCGCCGAGCCGTCGGTGAAGGACCCGCGCGCGATCCCCGCGACCATACTCGAGCGAAACCTTTTCGGCATCGATATCGACCCGCGCGCCATTCAGATCGCGTCGCTGTCGTTGATGCTGACAGCGAAGGAAGCCTCGCTTCAGAACGGGTTCTCGCCACTCGACGTGAAGGTGCGACGCAGCAACCTGGTCGTCGCGAACGCCGTCAACCTTGGGGCCGAGCGCCTCAAGCAGCTCGTCGACCACATCGGCTCGAAGCTCGGCTCGCCGGAGCTACGCGAGCGCCTGTTCAAGACGCTTTGGGACAATCTCCAGCACGTCGGGGAGCTGGGCAGCCTTGTGCAGGTGCGTGAGGGCGTTGGCCAGGTGCTCGACGACTGGGTCGATGCACGCGCGAAGGACAAAGGGCTCACCAAGCTCATTCGCCGGAAGTCCGCTGCCCAATTAGACCTCGGCGGCATCCTCACCGACTCCGACCGCGACAAGGCCAAGCAGCTTGAGCTCGAACGCTCGGTGCTCGAAAACGAGGCCGCGCAGCTTCAGCAGGAGCTGCTGGTGGCCATCGAGGAGGCCGCTGCGCAAACCGCCACCGAACCTGCCGAACGCCTCTTCGCCGAGGACACCGCGCGCGGTCTCAAGCTGCTCCAGATGCTCGGTCGCCACTACGACGTCGCCGTGATGAACCCGCCGTACGGATCCTTCGTGCCGAAGGTGAAGGAGTTTGTGAAGGCGGCGTACCCGCTCACCTCGAACGATATCTACGCCGCGTTTATCGATCGCGGCACCCAGCTCACCGAGCCGGAGGGGTACGTCGGCGCGCTGGTGTCGCGCACGTTCGTAGCCCAGTCGAGCGCGGAAAAGTTTCGGACTGAGATTCTTCTGCGGCGCAACCCGCTTGTTCTGCTGCTCGACGTCGGACTCGGCATCCTGGACGACGCGACGGTAGAGGCCGCTGCGCTCGTGATTCGCGGGGGTGTCGGATGAACCGCGTGCACTGGCGCTGGACCGAGAAAGACTTCGGCTTCCGCTTCCGCAGCGGCGGCGGGAAGGCCAAGGCCGACTTCTACCAGGCGAGTGAACCGGGCGCGTTCTACACAATACCGGTCAAGCATCGGAAGCTGTCGAAGGAGCGCATCGAGGAGCTGGCCGCCGCCGTTCCTCCCACGTCGCCCCGCGTCGTCCCCATCCCGTGGCAGCAGTACGAGCGTGACTGGGACTGGATCACCACCGCCGACGGCATCCTTCTCAACTTCGCCGGTTGCCTCGACAGAGAGGAGATCCACCGCCGCGAGGACGAGGGAGTCGCCCGCGCGATGGAGCTGATCGCATCGTACCTCGATCGCACGGAGCCCGTCGCGGTGACCACCGCGGTCGTCCAGCACGTCCACGCCGAGCTGATGGGCGCCATCTACCCTTTTGCGGGCCAGTGGCGCGCCGTCTCACTGCACAAGGGAGATGGCCCAACGAGGTGGCCACTGCCGCCGGGCGGCATCGAGCCGCAGATGGCCGTCATGGAGCGCGACGTGTTCTCGCGCTCGCCCTTCGTCTCGGACGACGACCGCAAAGTCTTCGAGTTCGTCGCCGAGGTGATGGGCGAACTCATCGCGCTGCATCCGTTCCGCGAGGGCAATGGCCGCACGGCCTTCATAGTTGGCAACCTGCTGCTGATGCAGAACGACATGTTGCCGCTCGACGTCTACGACCGGCGCTCGGACGAGACTCGATACTACGCGGCGTGTGAGGACGTTCGGGTTCACAGAAATTACGTGCCGCTCGCGAAGCTTATCTCGGAGTGGCAGCAGGCCGCGCAGGCACGATGGGAGGCCGGCAATGGCCAGTAGACGAGTGAACGTGAAAGCCATCCTTGCGGATGCTGACCTTCGCAGAAAGCTGATGGTCTCGACGATTCAGGCCACGCAAGCGCGCGAAGGCATCGAGACAAGCCCCGCGCAAGCGGACCGCGCATACTACGTCGTCACCGAAACCGAGCGCGCCGCCTTCTTCGAACTCGAGCGCTTCAAGGCCCGGCGCGGAGAAACGGACAAGCGCCACGAAATGTTCGTGAAGGTGCTCCGAGGCGAGGCAGAGGGAATTCGACACGACGTTGCGCTTCGTGACTTTTCAGCGATCGATGGAAGCCCGCTCGCCTATGAGCGCGTCGGCATCGTAGCTCCCATTTTCCGAGAGGCCCTTGCGCTGGAGCCGACGTGGGCGATTGCACGGCAGGGCAAGGCCACCGGAGATGACCCGCGCTGGGTCCGCCAATGGTGGGAAGTGTTCCCCAACACCGGCTGGGTTCCATTCGCCAAGGGCGGCGAGTTCTGCCGCTTCTATGCAGACATCGATCTCGTCATCGACTGGAAAGAGGAACACCGTGCGGACCTGAAGGCATCCGGCAATGCTCTGCCTAGTGAAGAGCACTACTTCAAGAGCGGGCTGACGTGGCCTTTGGCGGGGTCGGCGCTCAGTGTTCGACTGTTGCCCGAAGGGTGCGTGTTCGGTCACAAGGGTCCTGCAATCCTGCCTACGAGTGATGCGGGTGACCTGTACCTGCTGGCTATCGCAAATTCGGAGCCTGCTGAGTTCTTGCTGAGGACACTGTTGTCCCGCAAGGATATGGGCGGGCGGTGGGAGGTCGGCGTCATCAAACGGCTGCCTGTCCCGAAGGCGACTGTCAAGCAGGCCGAGCGCGTCGCCAACCTCGCCAAGACGATTCACGACGCGAAGCGAGACTGGGACGGCGGCAACGAGATCTCGACCTCGTTCGAGCAGCCGTGGGTGGTGCGTCGCGCCGATGCGAAGTCGTTCTCCGAGACGCTCGATGGTGTGCTTGAAGCCGAGGCGAACGCGGAAAAGCAGATCCACTCATCCTACAGCGACCTCAACACCGAGGCGTATAAGCTCTACGCCATCCCCGACGTCACGCGCGCGCAGATCGAGAAGAGCCTCGGCGAGCGTCCACCCGAGGTCATCTGGCCGCAGATGGAGGGCAAGACCGCGGAGCAGAAGCGCATGGAGCACCTCTGGCGCCTTCTGTCGTTTGCGGTGAAGCGGGTGGTCGAAGCGGACGATGACGGCATCGTGCCCTTCAACCATTCCACCGGTGAGACGTCGCTCGCCGAGCGCGTCCGGCACGAGCTCGCCGCGCTCTTTTGTGGTCGCGATGAGAGCCATCTCGAGGTCGAGATCGTCAACGAGCTGAAGCGCAGCGTAAAGGGCTATCGCAAGTGCGCGAGCGTAGATGACTGGCTGGCCAACGCCTACTTCGAGTACCACGCGGGGCTCTACAAGAGCCGCCCCATCTACTGGCACGTCGCCTCGGTGCAGGGGACCTCGCCCTTCGCGTTCGGCGCGCTGGTCCACTACCACCGCTTCGACAAGAACCGGATGGCCAAGCTGCGTGCGAGCTACGTACGCGACACCATCGAGGAGCTGCGCCGCGACGCCGGTCTCGCCGACAAGGCGGGACGAACCGACGACCGCGTCGAGCTGCAGGCGAAGCTCGAAGAGGTGCAGGTGCTCGACAAGAAGCTGCAGCTCATCCAGGAGGGTCACCACGAGGGCGCTGAGGGCGGCGACCGTGACCTCCGCATCCTCACGCCGTGGAAGGAGCCCGGCGCGAGGCCCAAAGGCTGGAGCCCCGACCTCGATGACGGCGTGAAGGTCAACATCGCCCCGCTCGACCGCGCGGGCGTGCTGCGCATCTCGGTGGTTGCGGGATGATCCTCGAAGCACTGGTCAGTCAGCTCGAGCAGCGCTTCCAGCATGAGAAGCGTGCGCGCGTCTGCCTGTGGTTCGACGAGCGCAGCGAGTTCGCGCGGCTCCTGCCGCTCCTCGACGCCCACGTCGCCTCGCGCACGAAGTCGCCCTTCGTGCTTCTCGCCTACGACAAGGCGCAGCGTCGCGGACAGATCTGGCTGAAGCACCGGGTGCATCAGCGGCTCGAAGCGTCAAGCCCCGCCGAGCGCGCGTCGCTGCGCTTCGTCGTCTACGTCCCACTGCCCGAAGAGCGTCTCGACGCGTCGAACCGCGACGGCGAGGTGTGTCTCGATCTCCTCGAGGAGTTCCGCGCCATCGGTGTCTTCTTCCGCATCGGCGGCAAGCGGCCGACGCTGTTCAGCTTCCTGAAACAGGCGGGCATCGCGTTGCCGGATGGCCCTTCAGACCAGCGGCGCCTCTACGAGGGCGGGAGCGACTCGCTACTCGCGAAATACAGCGCCAAGTTCGTCGACCGCCCTCCCGTGTTCTGGGCGACGACGCTCACGCCCGACGTCGCGCAGTCGCGCCTCATCGGCGACGTCGACCAGACCCTCTTCGAGCTGGCGAGCGATCCAGACGCGGCCTGGGCGGCGCTTCACGAGAAGGGGCTCGACCAAGAGCTCGTGGTGATGGTGAAGGAGCGCTACGGCTTCGAGGCGCCGGTGCGCGCGCCGTCCGAGTGGATCCGCGACTTCGTGACGACCGTGGCGCTTACCGAGACCTTCGTCGGTTATGGCGAGCCCGCCGATTTCCCGCTCAAGAACAAGCTGCCCGCGCTGCCGGTGCGCCAACACTACGTCGCGCTCGTCCGCCGCTGGCTGCGCGACGCCGAGTATCGGCCCGCGTGGGACCGCCGCGTCGAGGAGGCTGAACAAGACGTGGATCTGACGGCGTGGGCCGACGGGCACCCGGCCGGGCGCTCCGTCGCGTTTCCGCATCTCGTCTGGCAGCGCTGGCGACGGACGTGGCGCGAGTTCGAGGCCGCCTCGGCGAAGGAGTCGGCCACCGAGACGTTCTTCGCCAACACCCGTACCGTGCTTGCCGAGCAAGCCGAGTTCCTGAAGGCGCGAGACCAGGAGATCGGCCAATGGCAACTCCTGCGAAAGCTGGACGTCTTGGTCACCGCCTGCGCGAGCGCGCGCAAGGACGTGAACGCCGCCGGCGACGCCCGCGCTCACGTCGCGCTCTTCGTGAAGAACGCGCGTGAGATCGACGGCGCCCACCTGGAGATCCGCTACGCCGCAGAGGAAGCGGGGCTGCCTCCCGTCGCGAAGGTCGCTGATCGCGCCTACGCCGCATACACCAACACCCTCAACGAGGCGTTCTTCAAGTACGTCGCGGCGACGAAGAGCCTCGACGGTCTCGGACTCCCGGGCGTTACGCAGCAGCTCGAGAAGTCGATCTGGAAGGGACAAGGACGACGCGCCGTCGTCATCGTCGACGCGCTGCGCTACGACTGCGCGTGCGCGATTGGCGAGCACCTGCGTGGGCAGAGCGTCGAGATCACGCCGGTGCTCGCAGTGCTCCCCACGGTCACGCCGGTCGGCATGACGGCGATGCTGCCGCTCTCAGGCACGACGGTGGAGGTCGAATTCAAGCAGAACTCGCTGCACCCCAAGGTTGGCGGAAAGGACTTCGCGGCGCGCGCGGCCCGCTTGGCGTTCCTGACCGAGTTCGGGGCCGACTGTCGCGACATCTCCGAGATCGAGTCCTCGTCGTCCCTTCCCGACGCTGGTGAGCTGCTGGTCGTTTATGGCCACGAGGAGGTCGACAGCATCGGCCACGGCCAGGCCGAGACGCTCATCCGTCACGTCCACCTCGAGATCGAGCGGCTCGCACGCGTCGTGCGCAAGCTCCATCGCTGGGGCTACACCAGCGTCCACATCGTCACCGACCACGGCTTCATCTTGCTCGACGAGCAGAAGCTCCCGAGCGAGGTTCCGTGCGACAAGTCGTGGTGCCACGTACTGAAGGAGCGCTACGCTCTCGTGCCCGCTAGCGCCGACATCCCGCTCGTGTCGTTTCCCTTCGCGTGGTCCTCCGAGTACCGCGTCGCGGTGCCGCCCGGGCTGGCCTTCTTCAAGGCCGAGAAGTCGTTCTCTCACGGCGGTGCGGCGCTCCAGGAGCTGGTCATCCCGCACCTTGTGTCGCGAGGCCACGCGCCGCAGGGCAAACGTATCGCGATCGAAGTCGTGCTTCCGACCTTCGAGCTACAGCGCCCGGCCGTGAAGCTCACGGTGCGTGTCGCGCAGTCGCCCGCGCAGAAGGATGCCCAGTTGCCGATGTTCTCGGAATCGGGCCGCGCGCTTTCGCTTGAGGTGCTTCGCCGAGCTGCGGATGGTACCGCGACGACCGTGCTGGCCAGCAAAGCGAAGGAACTCCGTATCGAGCCGAAGGACAAGGAGCAGAGCGTGACGCTCTTCTTCCACACGGCGCAAAGCTTTCAGAAGGGAGAGCTGCTCGAGCTCGACATCCGCGACGTCGAGACCACCGAACAGTTCCCCCCGGGCGGTATCAAGCTGACCGTCGGAAGAGACATGTGAGGCCTCATGAGCAATGAAATTGAACTCGACGACTTGGACCGGCTGGCAAACGAAGCGTTCCCCGGTCTGGTCGTGCGCAAGGACCTGCTTCGTCGCATGCGGAGCGCGTTCGGCGTTCCCGCGTTCGTGATCGAATTCCTGCTCGGGAAGTACTGCGCATCGACCGATGAGGAGGCGATCCGCGAGGGGCTCGAGTTCGTGCGGGAGACGCTGAGCAGCAAATACGTGAAGCCCGATGAGCGGGAGGCTGTGAAGTCGGCGATCAAGCAGCACAACACCTACGAGATCATCGACAAGATCTCCGTGCGGCTCGTCGAGACCCACGATAAGTACTGGGCGCGCCTCTCGAACCTCGACCTTGACTTCATCAACGTCGAGGAGAGCCAGGTGCGCGAGCACGACCGTCTGCTCATGGGGGGCGTATGGGCCGAGATCAAGCTGCGCTACGACGACGCCTACGTCTTCAAAGGGCAGAACCGCCCGTTCTTCGTCGAGAGCATCCGCCCCATCCAGCTCTCGACGCGTAACATCGAGCGCTTCATCGAGGGCCGGAAGCGGTTTACGCGCGACCAGTGGCTCGACCTGCTCATGCGCTCGATGGGCTACGAGCCAAGCCACCCGTACTACACGAAGCGCCGGAAGCTTCACTATATGCAGCGTCTCATCCCGCTCGTCGAGCGCAACTACAACTCGATCGAGCTTGGGCCCCGAGGCACGGGCAAGAGCTTCGCCTACCAACAGCTCAGTCCGTACTGCCACCTCGTCTCGGGCGGCCAGACAACGACCGCGCAGATGTTCGTGAACCTGAGCTCGGGCCAGCGAGGGCTCGTGGCGCTCTGGGATGTGGTCGCTTTCGATGAGGCGGCGGGCATCAAGTTCACAGACAAGAACGGTCTCAACATCATGAAGGGCTACATGGAGGACGGCGCCTTCAGCCGTGGAAGCGACGTGATTACTGCCGAGGGCTCGGTCGTCTTCGTCGGCAATATCGACGGCGACATCGACACTATCATCCGCACGTCCAACCTCTTCTACCCAATGCCGAAGGAGATGGACACAGCGTTCTACGACCGCATCCACGCCTACATCCCGGGCTGGGAGTTCCAAAAGACGTCGGATGCCGCGTACACCAACCACTTCGGCCTCGTCACCGACTACCTCGCGGAAGTTTTCCGCGAGGTGCGCAAGCGCAGCTACGGCGACGTCGCTGAGCGCTACTTCCGCTTCGGGCAGCACCTCGGCGGCCGGGACCAGAAGGCCGTGCGCAAGACGGTGTCCGGCCTCATCAAGCTGCTGCATCCCGACGGAGAGGTCTCGAAGTCCGAGGTCGAGGAGTACCTGGCCTACGCGATGGAGGGGCGACGACGCGTCAAGGAGCAGCTCAAGAAGATGGGCGGCCTCGAGTATTGGGACACGACGTTCTCGTACATCGATCTCGAGGGCGGCCAGGAGACGTTCGTGCCAGTCGCGGAGATGGGCAGCGGCAAGATCATCGCCGAGGGCGGATTGCCTCCTGGGAGCATCTACACCATCGGCACCGACGCCTTGGACAACCGCCTCGCGATGTTCCTACTCCAGACGCAGATGAATCGGGGCTCGGGCCGCATCGTCCCGCTCGGGAATTTGTCGAGCAAGATGAAGGAGGCGATCAAGACCGCCGACGCTTACCTCAAGGCGAATATGAAGAACCTCGGCATCGACCAAGACCTCAAGGCGTACGACTTCACGATCCAGGCTATCAATCTGAACCAGGCGAAAGAGGGATCTGAGACGGCCGTCGCGTTCTTCTTGTCGATGGTCTCGGCGCTGCTCGGGAAGCCTGTGCTCGATCGCACGGTGGTGCTCGGGGAGATGAGCGTGCAGGGCATGTTGCTAAAGGTTTCATCGCTTCCTGAGCGAATGCAGGCGGCTGTGGAGGCGGGCGCCAAGCGCATTCTCATCCCGAGCGAGAACAAGCGCGATGTGGCCGAAGTTCCTGACGCCATCCTTACCGCGATCCAGTGGCAGTTCTATGACTCGCCGACCAGGGCTGCGATTCTCGCCATGGGCCTGGGATGATGGGGGCTTGCGAGACAGCCAACCCGCGGGCAGCCGCAGGGCTCCGCAGCGCGGCGCGCCGCCCTCTGCGGGTCGCAGGCGCGGGCTCGGCCCCACGACCGATCTGGTAACGTCCGCGCATGCGCATTCGGCGTGTTCGTGTGCTCGGCTTTCGCGGCGTGATGACCGCCGATCTCCTCGTGTCACGCGCTACGGCGCTCGTTGGCGCCAACGGGTGTGGCAAGAGCACGATCGTCGATGCGGTCTCACTCGCGTTGGGTCGCCCGAAAATGGTGCGGCAGCTGACCGAGCACGATTTTACGGGAAGCTGTCCCGGCCCTGCATCGCGCCTGCGCGTGCTCGTCACGTTGGTCGGTTTTCCGACCGAGGACCCGGAAGCTCACGACGAGTGGTTCCGCATGGGGCGCGCCGTGGCGAAATGGATCGACACCGGCGGTACCGAGCACGCCAGTCTGACCAAGGGGTCCGAGCTGTGCGTGACGATCGGGTTCGCGGCTCGTTTCGACCACGACACGTTGGAGGTAGAGACGCTCCGCTACTTCCACCACGACGACACTATGGACGACCCGTTTGCCCACGAGGGCAGCGTGGACCTCGTCCCTCAGAAGCTCATCGCCGACATCGGTTACTTCGTCCTCCCGGCCCGCCGCACTTGGGATGCCGTCGCGTCGTTCAACTCCGACTTGTTCCGGCGCACGGTCGTGAGCTCGTCTGGGATTCCGGCGTCGACGATCCTCGCGCAGCGCGACCACTTGCGCGAGCCGCAGAGCAAGGTCGAGGAGGCCCCGGAGCTCCTTACTCTGACCGAGTCCATCAATGGGCAGCTCAGCCGACTCATGTTACGCGCGCCCAAGTTCCAGCTGCGCGTCACCGCGGGCGACTCGGAAGCCGTGCTTCAAGCGCTTCTGCCACACTATGTTACCGACGCGGGCCCCTCGTTGCCGGCGCATCGGCACGGCACCGGCCTTGTTTCCCTCCAGACGCTCCTGCTTCTGCTCGAAGTCGGAAGGAGTCGTCGCAAGAACGGTCAGTCGTTCATCCTCGCGCTCGAGGAGCCGGAGCTTCACCTGGCGCCAGGCATCGAGAGCCGCCTTGTCGCGGAGGCATTGCGCCTCGCGGACCAGGTCGTGTGCACGACGCACTCCCCTGAGGTAGCGCGCCTCTTCGATCCGACGGCTACGCTCGTGGTGTCTAACGAGGGCGCAACCGCGGTCGGTCGCCCCCTCCTCACGACGCCTCTCACCGCTGCTTCGAAGGCGTGGGAGCGCAAGTTCTACGGCGTCTCCCGAGCCCGGGTCGTGAGCGCGCTCATGCACCCCGTCGTGCTCGTGCCCGAGGGTCGCCTCGACACCGATTGGCTCGCGCGCATAGCGTCCCTCGGCGACCGTGAGCTCACACAGGTTCCGCCGTTCGCGTGCGTGTACGGCCTCGCGCCGACGGAGGACGCCAAGGTCGCGGAGACGGTCGAACGTGTCGGTCAGCTGCGCAATCGCGTGATCGCCCTCGTCGACGGCGACAAGGCGGGAGACGACTACGCGAAGAGCTTACTGAGCCTTCCTTCGCCGCCCAGCGCGGTCGTTCAGTGGCCGGCGAACTGGGCCATCGAGGACGTCGTACGCTGGATCATGGACCCCGGCGGTACGCCGTTGCTGACCACGCTCCAGGGCGAGCTCTCGCACGTGACCTTTGCCTCGCTGGACGCTCTTCGCGACTTGCTCCGCACCGAGAACAATCAGAAGACGGGGACGATCGGCCTCAAACAGGACCACGTGTGCCACGAGGTGATAATCGCTACGCTCGAACACGAGAGCGCCGTTCGGGCACGAGCCGCGGAAGTCTGCGAGGCCCTGGTACGCGTCGCCCTCGGGAACACGACGGGATGCGCGCGGCTCAAGCAAGTCAACGGGGCGGGGACAACGCCGCCCCACTACGCGTTCGTGCCGTGAGCCTCCGGGTCGTCAGTGGCGCAGCGGGGACGGGCAAGACAACCCGTCTGCTAGCGCTCGTGGAGGCCTGGTTTGCGGACCATGCGCTCGGCGAGGGGCAGCGGGTGCTCGCGCTCACCTTCATGCACGGCTCTCGGATTCGCTTGTCGGACAGGCTTCGAGACTCGGCAGCTCGCGGGCGGTTCGACTGCGTCACGTTCGATGGGTTCGCGCGCGAGGTCTGCACGCGTTGGAGGACGCGTCTGGCCTCGCTCGGTGTCACGCTCCCGGGCGACGATGATCCGGCCCTGTACGAAACGATGTGCGACGCCGCTGCAAAGCTCCTCGACGAGCCGCTCGTCACGCGATGGGTTGCGGCCACACATCCGCTGATCGTCGTCGATGAGTTTCAGGACTGCTACGGCTCGCGACCGCAGCTCGTCAAGCGGCTCGCAGAGGTTGCCGACGTGCTGCTTGCCGCGGATTCATTTCAGGACCTGAAGGACATCGGTGGCAACCCTGCGATGGCCATGCTGGCGGCCGCGGGGGCTCAGACCGAGGAACTCGCACAGGTCCACCGAACGAAGGTGACGGGTCTGCTTGCGGGCGCCGTCGCCTTGCGAAACGGAGCACCGCTCGTTGCCGCGCCGGGGCTAACGATCGACGGCGTCCCGACGGAGCACGTCGGAGCGTCCAAGGTCTGCCAATTCATCGCGGGGCTCAAGGGCGCATCCGCCGCGGTGATCTCTGCAGGACGGCCGATCCCGGGGAACTTCTCGAAGAAGGTGCTCGATGCCGCCGCCGCGACGGTTGGCTACGGTCCGAACAAGAACCTAGGACCGTACACCGTGCCGTGGGAAACATCGCCCGACCTGCATCGCGACGATCTTCTCAATGCGCTGGCGCTCGAAGACGAGCCGCGGACGGCAAGTGCCATCCGTGCGGCTCTGCCGACAGGAAACCCGCTTGCGCGATTCATCGACGACTGGCTAGAGCATGAACGCAGACTACGCGGCCGAAGCGAGTTTCCTGCGACCGAGATCCGGGCCCACGTCGCCCGTGCAGAGGCCGCGTACCGCGCATCCCCGCGGCGGGGCGGCGCGCTCCGTGCCCTGACGATCCATCAGGCGAAGAACCGGGAATTTGATCGTGTCGTCGTGCTCTGGGGGTACCAGGTACCGAAGGAATCCGAGATGCGCCGCCGCTGGCTCTATAACGCGATCACGCGAGCGCGGATCACGGCGACCGTGATTGTGCACGGTAAGAAGCGGCTGACGGAGCCGCCCTTCGCAGATGCAGCGGACGCGATTTGACGCTCGCCCACCGCTCGGCAGGGCCGTGACCAGCGCGCGGGGTCGGCGCCGCGGCCAACCGACGGCCAACGCCGTGAGCGAGCGCATGGCTCGCCGGCGACTCGCGGGCGTGGAGCGGGCTACGCCCCCGCAACGAGGACGGAGCCCGGAGCCCGGTCATCCTGGGCGGAATACGCAGCCCCCCCCTTTCCGGAGGCGTTCAGTACCCCGCCGCAACCCTGCAAAGCCTTGGGGACCGAACGGCCACTTTCGTGCAAAAGCGGCCGTTCGCGGGCTCGGCCGTAGCGCCACCGCCTGGCCGGGCGCACCCTTGACACCCGTACAGGTGCCCGCTAGCGCTTGGGGATGCACAACCTCGCCGAGAAGCTCGACGCGCCCTCCGCCGATCCGGGGTCCCTGCGCC
>JBKQKP010000067.1:0-44429 GCA_052147435.1 Polyangiaceae bacterium
TCACGATCAATCGACGTTCGCTCTAGTCGACGTTCTCGAGGCTCACACACCCTCTGTGCACGAAGTACCAGTTCGGCACCGTGGCCGAGCCGGTGTTCGACGGATCGCGCACGAGCACCCAGTCGCCGTCGCGCGATACGTAGCGCCATAGAAGCGTGTGACCGTCCGGAACCTCGCCGAGCACGTTGTCCGGCGTCGCGGGGACCTTCCAGGGGTCGACGTTCCCGTAGCCATTTCGGTCGCTGCACCCCGAGCCCGCGTAATGCATGTGCGTGAGCGAGCCGTCCCCCGCGTTGTCGTTATGGATGCCGTTCGTGTACGTGGCGAAGAAGTACGGGGTGTCGATCTGCTGCGGCGCGCCGCACGCGCTGGTGTCCTCGTCGGTCGAGCCGCTCGAGGCCGAGTTGGCGATCCAGGCGCATCGGTCGAAGCTCTCGCCGAACAGGAAGCCCCACCGGTAGGAGACGCCGTCCGGATTGCCGGGACCCGACGAGAACTGCGGGTTGCCCTGAACGTCATCGGTCCAGCCGGGGTAGGCGTTGCCGATGACGAACGAGTTTGGGGCGTACGAGATCGTCGTGATCGCATTGACCTTGTGAACGGCGAGCGCCGCCGCGCTCGAGCCGACGTCCTCGCTCCCGGCCGAAGAGCACGCGAGCGCGACGAACGCGAGAAGCGCGACGGGGGCCGTAGAGAGAGCTCGGCGCATTGGAGACGTAAAAGCACCCCGTGTGCCGCGCGCGAGCACGCGTGTTTCCGCGAGCTTCCTCGAGCTTCTCCGAGCGGAAATGGGCAGTGGTGCGGGGGGCTGGGGAACGGGAGATCCCTGGGCCAAGCAATCCTCAGTGGCGACAAGGGGCGTCGGGCTGGCGGTCGAGAAGACCGGCCTCTACGCTCCGGCCATGCGCTTCGCGCGTTCGGCGCGCCGCCCCTTCCTCGGCGCTCTCCTTGCGACCGTGCTCGCCTCGTGCGAGCCCGTCTCTCCGCTACCGCCCCCTCACACGCCCGGAGGAGTGAGCGGCCCCGGTGGTCCTGCCCTGCACGACGAAGCCCTGCGCGAGCTGAGCGCCGTGAAGAGCACCGAGTATCGGCACAAGATCTGGGTGGACGAAGCGCAAGGCATCTTCGAGTACGACTGCTCCGGGTTCGTCGACTACGCCATCAGCAACGTTGCACCGGCTGCCCTCGACGCGCTCTTCCATGCGGACAGCAAGCGCCGGCCCGCGGCGAGTACGTACGTCACCCTGCTGACCGCGATCCCCGAGGGTCGCAGCCGGGGGCGGTGGATGCACTTGAAGGAGGCGGCCGAGCTCGTCCCCGGCGACGTCGTGGCCTGGCTCGCTGCTGCAAGGAAGCCGGACCCGTGGGGCCAGATCAACACGGGACACGTGATGATCGTCGACGGATCGCCGCGCGAGCGCTCTCCGGGCGAGTGGGTCGTTCCGGTCATCGACTCTTCGCTCGGACACGGTGGCAGTGACGGTCGGCGGTATCCGGAGGTCACTGGTCTTGGCCGAGGGACGATCGTTCTGGTCTTCGAAGGAGGCTCGCTCGTGGGGTACCGCTCGGGGGAATCCCCGCGAGCGACGCTCCGGAGGACGACCGTCGCACTCGGGCGGATCCTCTAAGTCGCCGAGCGCCGACACGGCACCTGGGTGCAGTCGCGATCGCACCTGGGTGCAGTCGTCACGGCACCTGGCTGCAGTTGCGATCGCACCCGGGTGTAGTCGTGACGGCACCTCGTGCAGTCGCGATCGCACCCGGGTGCCCTGGTCATGGCACCTGAGTGCAGTCGCGATCGCACCTGGGTGCAGTCGTCACGGCACCTGGGTGCAGTCGCAATCGCACCCGGGTGCTATTGTCATCCCACCCCGGTGTAGTCGTGACGGCACCTGGGTATAGTCGTGACGGCACCTGGGTGCAGTCGTGACGGCACCCGGGTGCAGTCGTGACGGCACCTGGGTGCAGTCGTGACGGCACCTGGGTGCCGTTGTCATGGTCCCTTCCGACACTGCTATCGTCGGAGACCATGGTGCCCCTCCCCGACGACGACCGCGTCGCGCTCGACGAGTACGTCGCCGAAGCGCGCGCGCTGGGCTCGCTCCTGCGGCGTGTCACGCGCTACGGCCCCACGAGCGGGCGCAACTTCGCGGAGCTCCTCGAGACGCGCGACGCCGAGGACGGGTTGCGGACGGCGCTCCGCTTCATGGACGAGCGCTTCACGTTCAGCGACTGGAACGCGCGCGCCAATCGCGTCGCGCATTGGGCGCACGCTCAGGGGTTGAAGCGGGGGGACGTCGTCGCCCTTCTGATGGAGAATCGCCCGGAGTACCTCTTCGTGTGGAGCGGGTTAGCGAAGCTTGGCGTGGTGACCGCCCTCGTCAACACGAACGTCTCCGGCAGCGCGCTCGAGCATGCCCTCACCTCGGCCAAGCCTGTCCGCGTGATCGTCGGCGCCGAGTGCCTCGCGCAGCTCGCCACCGCCTCGCACTCGCTACCGACGCACGTGCTTCGGGACCGGGCCCCCTACGAGCTGCCCGCGGGAGCACGCGCGCAGCCGCTCGACGACGCGCTCGAGCGCTCCCCCACTTCGAACCCGGATCCGCGCTGGCGGGCGGGGCTCCGCGCGGGCGACGACCTCCTTTACATCTACACGTCCGGCACGACGGGCGCGCCGAAGGCTGCGCGCTTCAGCCACCTTCGCTTCCTCATCGTCGGCGACGCGCTCTCCTTCTTCACCGACACGACGCCCGTCGACGTCCTCTACGACGTGCTCCCCCTCTATCATACGGCCGGCGGCGTGATGCTCCCGGCGATCGCGCTCTTCTCCGCGGCGACGCTCGTCATTCGCCGGAGGTTCAGCGCGAGCGCCTTCTGGGACGACGTGCGCCGCTACAACGTGACCGGCTTCCAGTACATCGGCGAGCTGTGTCGCTATCTCATCGCCCACCCGCCGAGCGCGAATGACCGCGACCACCGCATCCGGTTCGTCGTCGGCAACGGTCTGCGTCCGGACGTCTGGCCAACCTTTCGCGACCGCTTCGCCATCCCTCGCATCCACGAGTTCTACGCGTCGACGGAGGGGAACGTCATCCTGATGAACCTCGACAATCGCGTCGGCGCGGTCGGACGGGTGCTGCTCAAGCCGATGAGCAACGCGCGCATCATCCGGTACGACGTCGAGCGCGACACCCACCCGCGCGACTCCAAGGGCTTCTGCATCGAAGCGGAGCGAGGCGAGGTCGGCGAGATCATCGGGCGACTCCCGCTCTCGAAGCGGATGGCCCTCGGGCGGTTCGAGGGGTACACGTCGAGCGCGGCGACGGAGAAGAAGCTCCTGCGGAACGTCTTCCGAAAAGGGGACGCGTGGTTTCGCAGCGGAGACCTGATGCGCCAGGACGCGCAGGGCTACTTCTACTTCGTCGACCGGATCGGCGACACCTACCGCTGGAAAGGGGAGAACGTTTCCACGCAAGAGGTCGCGGAGCTTCTCGCACCGTTCCCGGGAGTGCACATGGCGAACGTGTACGGGGCGAGCGTCGAGGGGGCCGAGGGGCGGGCCGGGATGGTCGCGCTGCTCTTGCACGAGGGGGCGCGCTTCGACGGCGAGCGCTTCTACGCGTTCGTGAGCGAGCGGCTCCCTCGCTACGCTTGCCCGGCGTTCGTGCGCATCCAGTTGGAAGCGGACCTCACCGGGACGTTCAAGCTGCGCAAGGTGGACTTGCAGAAACAAGGATTCGACCCGGACGCCGTCGGCGAGCCGCTCTTCGCCCGCGACGACACGACGAGGTCGTACGTGCCGCTCAGCCGCGAGGTCTACGGCGCGATCCGTGCGGGGAAGTGGATGTTGTGATCCAGGTGTCATCGCACGACAGCCCTCCTCACCCGTGGCTGTCGTCGCATGACACTCCGCTCGCCGCGGGGCGTCCCGCGGTCACGAAATTGGCGACGCGCGCCCCCCCCCTCCCTGGTCGCACGGAGGGGGTCGAGGAGGGTTCATGTCGGCCCATTCGTTGCTCGGTGAGCGGGCGGACTGGGAGCACCGATGACACGACCTCGAACGCCAGCGCTCTTTGCTGCCATGACGGCAATCCTCGCGGCATGCGCCTCCGGCTGCGGCTCGGCGGCTCCAACGGCCTCCTCCTCGTCGAGCGCCGTCTCGAACACGGCCCCCACATGGACGACGGTCGGCTTCGGCGTCGGCGGCACGAGCGTCGGCTCCGGCAACAACATCCTCATCGTCTACGGTGGTTACACGGCGACGGACACCGACTCCCGCACGCTCGCGCTGACGCTCAACGCGTCGGCGAGCTTCGGTGATCTCGACATCGGGTCGATCTACGCGTCGCGCGGACCGGACAACGCCGAATACTCGGACCGCGAGATCGGCAACTCGGAGGTCGTGGCGGCGGTCGAGCCGCAGGCGGCGGCGGCCGATTACATCCTCATCATCGCGCACTCGAGCGGCGCGTTCGTCGCCGACGAATTCTTCACCGAGGCGTCCGACGACATCCTCGCGAAGATCGTCTACTTCGCGCTCGACGGCGGCACGTGGGCGCTCACCGACGCGCTCATCGCCAAGATGAAGGCGGTGTCGTTCGTCTACGCGAAGGACGCGGTGGCAGGCGAGTCGGCCAACGCCTCGTCGATGATGAGCCTGCACGCCGAGCTCTCGGCCTCGAACCTCTTCATGGTCGACGCCGACGGATCGGGCTGCGACGTCGGAGCGGTGTGGTGCCTCCACGACACGCTGATCACGACGCGCCCGCACAACCCGACGACGTACGACCTCGACGACGACTACACCGACTTCACCGGAACGGGGCGCCACGTCGTCACGAGCTACGTCGACCAGGCCGTCGCGGCCGGCATACTCGTCCCGTCGAGCGCTCCACCTCCGCCGTACGCGGTCGACGCTGGGCAGGACACAGGGAGCGCGGACGCCGGCTACGGTTCCTGCACGGTCGCGGCGACCGGACAGTCCGGCGCGTGCATCGATACGGCGGCGTGCGCGGCACAAGGGGGAACATCGACACCCGACGAATGCCCCGGGCCTGACGACATCCAGTGCTGCACCGGAGGCTAGGACGCGCACGCTCGCGGTCAGAGACGTGACCAGGATCGGCCGGAATCCACCCGCTTTCGCTCAAGAAATGTTCCGTTGCAACCTCGCGTGTAGGGAACGAGTCGCTTCGCGGTGATTTCGTAGAGTGCGCGGACTGCACGGCTTATGCAGAGCGCAGGGGGCTCTCGCGAATCTCTCACTCTGCCGGAGGTACTCCCATGTTCCGAATCATTCCGATCGGCCTCGCCGCCAGCTTCGTCGGCCTCGCAGGCTGCGCGATGGAATCCGCACCAGAGTCGGTATCCACCAAGGGGCAGGACCTCACTTCGGGAACGCCGTACTTGGCACTCGGGGACTCGGTGGCCTTCGGGTACAACCCCGTCGACGCGGTCAGCGCGCCGACTGACCTGAACGACTTCGTCGGTTACCCCGAGCTGATTGGCGATCTGGGGAAGCTCTCGCCGGGCCCGATCGCAAACGCAGCGTGCCAGGGTGAAACGAGCGGCAGCTTCATCAGCACCAGCAACCCCGATAACGGCTGTCATGCGTGGCGCGTCGCCGGAGACGCGATGCACGTGACCTACGCGTCCACCAGCGAGTCGCAGCTGCAGTTCGCGCTCGCCTACCTCGCCGCGAACCCGAAGACGACCACCGTGTCTCTCGGCATCGGCGCCGACGACCTGCTCGTAATCCGCGACGCATGCGAGGTCTCGGTCGCCGAATCGGGCGTCTCCCCCTCGAGCCCGGCCTTCGCGACCGATGTGGCCAACTGCGAGCTGCCGCAAGTGCCGGCCGCGATCGAAGCGGCCATCGGCAACATCGGGTACATCGTCACGGCGATCCGCGAGAGCGGCTATGCCGGCCAGCTCGTGCTCGTGACCTATTACGCGCTCCAGTACTCCAACACGAGCGACCCGACCTACGAGGCGGGCGTCGGCCTCGACGAGGGGATCGTCGAGCTTGCGCAAGCCTATCCGCAGCTCGGCCTGAGCATCGCGAAGGGCTTCAGCGCCTTCGCCGTGGTCGCGAATGCGATCGGCGGTGGCGACTCCTGCAAGGCGGGTCTGCTCTACTCGTTGGGCGACGGTACGTGCGACGAGCACCCGTCCACCGCGGGCCAGGCGGTGCTTGCCGCCGCCGTCGCAGCCGCCGTGCCGGCGTCGAAGATCAATCTCGCCGCGTCGCCCCCTCAGTTCTGACTATCGCTTCATCGCCAGGATCGCGATAACGACGATCACAGCGAGGATCCCCCCCGCGACCAACCCAATCGTGAGCCCGCGTCGGCGCAGCGCCGGCGGGGCGATGCTGGGGACGTCGGGCGCGGGGGGATCCGCGATCGTCGTCTTGAGCTGCGCTCCGTCGAAGAAGTTCTTCGCCATCTCGAGGAAGCGGTCGTACTGCTCCCGGTCCAGCGGCAGCGGCGTCCCGAAGCGCTCCCTGTGGTTGCGATCGACGTGCGCGTACGTGCGAAGCTCCGCGGTCCGCACGACGCGATTCGCGTGGCCGGCGACGATCGTGGGCAGCCCGGCGTGCCCCGGGCCGGGGACGAGACGAACGTGCTGGAGCGCCTGCGCGCCGTTGCCCGTCGAAGGCCCCTCGGGCGCGGTCAGCTCGGGTGAGTAGTCGCCGGGCTGGACTCGTACGCCGCTCAGCACCTTCCGGAACTGCTCGGCGAGCTCGCTCACCTGCAACGCAACCTTGGTCTGTAGGTTCGCGATGTGCATGTTCCCAATCAAGAACGATACCGGCCTCCTCACCCGGGGGACAAATCGCTCGCACTCGCGACACGCAAAAGGCGCAAAAGCCGCGCCTTCTGCTGCTACGGCCCGGCGTCGCCCAGCGCGGCCAGCTCTCTGCGCGCCTCGTCGACCTGCGTCAGCGGCCGCTCCGCGTGCCCCCACCCCTTGAGGAAATCCTCATACGCTCCTCTCGCCTCGCTCCGCTTGCCGAGCCGGACGAGAACGCGCGCAAGGTGCAGGCGTGCGAGCACTGCGTGGCTCGTGGAAGGGTGGGACTCGCCCGTGCTCGTCGCGAGGGTCTCCACACGCTCCACGCGGCGAAATGTGTCGCGCGCGAGCTCGAGGGCCCCTTCGGTCTCCGCGCACATGCCGTAGTCGAAGAGAACCCGCTGGTCCCAGTCTTCGGGCCCGAGGCCGGCCCGGAGCACGTCGGCGCAGGGGATGCAGCCCGCCGCAGCGGCGACCCGGAGCGAATTGCGCGTGGGGGAGTTTGGATGCTCACTCGCTCGCTTTCTCAGTGCGGACAGATCCGGGCATGCCCCCGTGCGGGCAAGGAGGCGCCGCTCGAGCTGGTCGGGGGTTTCCCCGCGATTGACCGGTTGCGGACCGACCGAGCTCTCGTACCCGAGGAGCGCTTCGAACCGCGCGTCGACGTCGCTCGCGGTCCCCACGACCCGCGCCATCCCGAGCATCTCGGAGAGCGCCCCGAGCGTGGGCCCGTTCTCGCCGTACGGTCGCCCTTCGCTCGCTGCGGCGGTGAACGCCTGCAACGCATCCGAGAAGCGCCCTTCGAGGATCGCGATCCGTCCTAGCCGCTGCCACCCTTCGGCCCGCTCTTGCCCCGCGGAGGCGAGCATCCGGTTCGCGATCTTCGAGGCATCATGGAGGCGCCTGGCGACGGTCTCGACGTCGGCGAGCTGGGCGAGGCGACCCGACGCCCCGAACAGGATCACGAGCCTCTCGGCGTGCTGCACGGCGGCGTCGAGGTCATCGCGCTCCATGTCGATCGGGATCTGCGACGTCAGCGCCTGCTCGTTGTCGGGCGCCTCCCGGAGCCACGCCGCCTGAGCTTCCGCCGCTTCCTGCGCGCGCCCGGAGGACCTCAAGCTCTCCTCGAGATCCGATCCGAACTGAAGCTCCGGAAACTTCTCGTGCAGGCGCTGGATGACGGCGATCGCCTCCTGCGTTCTCTCCTGGCGCCCGAGCGCAGCGAACAAGAGAAATCCGGACACCGGATCGTCCGGGTTCGCCGTCCCCTCCGCCTGGAGGGTCTTGAGGAGCTCCTCGCTGCGCCTGCGGTGAAAGTTCTCGACGGCGTCGAGGAGGCGCACCCCATCCTCGCCGTGGACGCTGGCGCGCGCCTCCGCGAGCGCCGGGTCGAAGCCTGCGATGTCGGTGGCGTGGAGCGTGAACAGCAGTACGAGCTGCGCGCGCGCCCAGCCGGGGAAGAGCCTGACGAGCTCGCGCGCCTCGGCGAGCACCTTGTCGATATCGAGATGCACCGTGCCGAACTCGTCGCGCACCAGCGCCTGGTAGCTTCGGTACGCGGCGAAGGACGGCGCGCCGAGGCTCTTCATCTCTCTCTGCTCGCGCTCGTCGGGCGCCCGTTCCGCCTGCCCGGCGGCCGCGACATCGAGAAGAGCCGCTCGCACGATCTCGAGCGCGGAGCCGATCGAGTCGCCGCGCACGCCTTGCGAATCCCCGAGCGGAGCCGCCGCCCCCCCTTTCGGAGCGATCGTAGCGTCGAGGGCGACGCCTTCACCCTCGCGCCGGTAGCCGACATGCACGATCACGTTCGCCGCCGCCGGATCGGCGACGCCCCGCACGCGCAGGTCCGTCTCCTCGAGCCGGCGCGCGGCCATGCGCTGGATCACCGGCGCCATCCAAGCGTCGTCAGCCCCTCCGCGGTTCTCCGCGACGAAGGCGACTCGGCGATCGCGTGCTGGCAGGACCGACGACGCGGAGACGACGGCGGGCTTTGCCCGAAGTGCCGTCCACAGGACGACGCCGAGACCAGCGACCAGGGCGGTCGCGAGGACGCCGGCCACGGCGCGTCCGAGGCCACGCCGTTGCCCGCTCCGGCCCGACGCGCCGACCCTGCGCGCCGACTCGCTCACCGCGCCCAACGTCGAGAGCGAAGGAGCCGCGGCGGACGCTCGGGGCCGAACGGACGCGAGGGCCATCGGAGCCGCTGCGATCACCTTCCCCGACGGTCCAACCTCCGTCGGCGCTCGGGCGATTTGGTCTTCGCTCTCCACCTTGAACGGAACCGCTTCCTGCCCGCCCACGGCGAGCTCGAACGCGTCGGCCAGCTCCTTCGCGCTGGCGAAGCGCCCCTCGACATCGCGGGCGCACGCGCGCGCGAACCACGCATCGACGCCCACCGGTAGCGCGGGCTCGAGCTTCGAAGGAACGGGGAGCGGCTGATTGCATATGACCATCGCGAGCGCCCCCACGGTCTCCGCATCGAAGGGGCGCCTCCCCGTGAGCGCTTCGAGGGCGACGACGCCGAGCGACCAGAGGTCGGTGCGGTAGTCGATCCCCTTCGTGCCGAGCATCTGCTCGGGGCTCATGTAGTACGGGGTCCCGACCGAGACGCCCGTCTTCGTCTGCGACAGCTGTTGCGGGTCGTCGATCTTGGCGACGCCGAAGTCGAGCACCTTGATGAACGACTCGCCGCCACCTCCATCGCACAGGAAGATGTTGTCGGGTTTGATGTCGCGGTGCACCACGCCTCGCTCGTGCGCTCGCGCGAGGGCCTTCGCGACGTGCGAGAGAAGCGTCGCCACCTGGCGCGGCGGCAGCGTCCCCTCGAGCTCCAGTCGCGTCCGGAGGTCTTGCCCCTCCAGATATTCCATCGCGATGAACGGGACGCCCGACGGAAGGACTCCGTGGTCGATCATGTGGACCACGTGCGGGCTCTTCACGAGCGCTGCCGCCGCCGCTTCGCGGGAGAATCGCGACGCGGCCTCTGCGTTCGCCGCCAGCGCGTCCGCCATGAACTTGACCACGACCCGCGTGTGGAGGCCGGAGTGCTCGGCGATCCACACGCTCCCCATCCCCCCTTTGCCCAGCGGACGGACCAGCCTGAGGGAGTGCGTGACCTCCATCCCCGGAAACAGCGCGTCCTGCTCCGTCCCCACCCGATGACGCTATCACGGCGCGGAAGGTCGAGACGCCTCTGCCGCGGCCGATACCCGGCAGCGTGCTACGACCAAGGGACTCATGAACCCCGAAGTGCGCCTACGGGGCGGACAATATGTCGTGAAGGGCCTCCTCGGCGAGGGCTCGCAGGGGGCGACCTACGAAGCCGTCGACTCGCAGACCGGCCGTACTGTTGCCATCAAGCGCTTCGACGTCCGCGGCGCGCACAGCTGGAAGGACGTCGAGCTCGCCGAGCGCGAGGCGCGCGTCCTGGCGACGCTCGATCACCCGCTCGTGCCTCGCTACTTCGAGAACTTCGAGGAGGACGGGGCGCTCTATCTCGTCATGGAGAAGGTAGAGGGCGACACCCTCGAGGCCCTCCGCAAGCGCGACGGCGTGCTGCCCGAAGCCGAGGTGCGCCGCTTCCTGTCCTGCGCCGACCGCGCCTTCACGTACCTGCATGGGCGTGGCTCGCCCGTCGTGCATCGTGACGTGAAGCCTCGCAACGTCGTCCGGCGGCCCGACGGCAGCTACGTCTTCCTCGACTTCGGCGCCGTGAGCGAGCTGCTCGTCCGGCGCGGCTCGAGCACGATCGTCGGGACCATGGGGTACATGGCGCCGGAGCAGCTCCAGGGGCGCGCGCTCCCGGCGACAGACGTGTACGCCGTGGGGGCAACGGCGCTCGCGGCGCTCACGGGCGTCGAGCCCGAGACGCTGCCGCATCGGGGGCTGCGGGTCGACATCCGCGCTGCGCTTCAGGGGCGCGTGAGCGACGGGCTCATTCAGTCGCTCGAGCGCATGCTCGAGCCGGATCCCGATCTGCGGGCCCAGAGCATCGGTGCGGCGCTCGAGGCCCCCTCCGCCCCAACGGCTACACCGGCCGTCCGAGCGGCTCCGCGCGAGACCGCTGCGCCTCTTGCGGACCGGTCGAGCGAGGACGCTTTGGTCAAGAGCCTGCGCAAGCTCCTCTGGGCGCTCTGGGGGGTTGGCTGGATCATCGTCCCGATGATCTTTGGCGAGATGCTCAACCGGCCGGAGTGGATTCCGATCGTCATGTTCGGATGGCTGGCGGCGAACCTGATCATGGGCTGGCACCAGGGGGCGCTGCTGCGTGTCCTCGTGCAGCAAGTAAGAGGAGAGGGGGCGGAGCGCAGGGAGTCCAGGCGGGCAGGCCTGCGCGTCGATGCGAAGGAGGCTTCTCCACAAGTGCGCGTCCAGACGTCGGACCTGGGGCCCGACGAGGTGGTCGCGGGCACGGAGGTGAAGACGACGGGAGAGGGGCGGCGCGCGGGGCGCTAGGGTGCCAGTGAGCTCTGGACGCCTTCACGCGACGGATAGATGATCACCACCATGGGAGACGATCCGTCGTTCAAGGACTACGTCAGCCGATTCCGTGAGCTAGTCAACGAGCAGGGCCGGAAGATGCCGCGCCCCGAACGCATCAGGGAAGCATTCTACAATCGCGTCCCGGTGGAGGAAGCCGTCGAGGCCTTGCCGCTCGATCCCGACGCCACCCACCGCCCCTGAAGCTCACCCGAGATCCCGCGTATCTCGCCCCTTACGCTTGCCGGACGACGGGTTCTTCCCCAGAGTCGACCCCCATGTCGATGGCGCACGTCCCCGAGCTCCCGGGCGCCCGCGCGCTCGGTCACGGCCACCTCTTCAAGCACCAGCGTATGGAGTTCCTCCGCCGCGCCGCGATCGAAGGGGACCTCACGCGCATGCGGATGCTCCACCGGTGGCTCCTCGTCGTGAGCTCGCCCGAGGGGGCGCACGAAATCCTCGTCGAGCGAGCCAAGTCCTTCGAGAAGTCGCCCGGGCTGCGCCTCGTGCTGCACGACCTCGCGGGGCAGGGGCTCTTTTCGGCCGAAGGGGAGCTGTGGCAGCGGCAGCGGCGACTGATGGCCCCCCTCTTCCACCAGGGCGCCGTGGCGAAGTTCGCCTCCTCCATGAGCGACGTCACGCGGCGCGTCCTCGCGCGGTGGAAGGACGGCGACACGATCGACCTCGCCCACGAGATGACGCGCATCACGATGACGATCGTGAGCGCGACGCTCTTCGGCGCCGACACGCTCGACAAGGCCGACGAGATCGGCGAAGCGCTCACGATCGCCCTCAAGTGGGTGGACGACGCGCTCGCATCGACCCCCCTCGTCTTGCAGGTCGCGCTCATCGAGGCGTTCGAGGCGATCGAGCCGCGCATTCCGGCCCGCCTCGCCGAGCTCCATCGCGCGATTGACGAGGTCGTGCACACTCCCGTGCTCCTCCCGGGTCGCAACGACGACGAGTTCCGCGGCGCCGTTCGCAAGCTCGACGCGATGATGGCCAGCATGATCGCGGAGCGCCGCGCCCACCCTCAGGAACGCATCGATTTGCTGACCAAGCTGCTCCTCGTCCGCGACGTGGACGGCCGCGGCGAAGGAATGAGCGACGCGCAGGTTCGTGACGAGGCGAACACGCTCTTCGTCGCCGGCCACGAGACGACCGCCAACGCGCTCGCCTGGGCCTTCTACCTCCTCGCGCGTCACCCCGAAGCGCGCGCCAGAGTGCAGGCCGAAGCCGATGCCTTCGGACCCGAGGGCCCCACCTCGTTCGCCCCCGAGAGGCTCGCGTACACGACGCGCGTCTTCAAGGAGGCGCTACGGCTCTACCCGCCGCTCGTCATCCTCGTCCGCCGCAGCCTCGAGCCCTTCGAGCTTCAGGGGCGCTCCTACCCGCGGCACACGCTCGTCGCCGTCAACTCGTACGGCGTCCACATGAACCCGCGCGTGTGGAACGACCCAGAGCGCTTCGATCCCGACCGCTTCACCCCCGAGCGCGAGGCGACGCGTCACAAGTCGGCCTGGCTCCCGTTCGGCGTGGGCCCGCGCGTGTGCATCGGCAACCACTTCGCCCTCATGGAGGGGCCGATCGTGCTCGCCACGTTGATGCGCAACGCGCGCTTCGAGGTCGACCCCTCGCGCCCGATCGAAGCCGAGACGTTCGCGACGCTTCGACCGCGCGGCGGGGTTCCGGCGATCGTGAGGCGCGAGGGCGGAAACTTCCCCTGACGATCTACTTCGGCGCGTCGGGAAGCACCCGCATCGCGTGCCCAGGCGCCTTGTCGTCGATGCACCACACGGTAGCGTCGTCCCGCAGCGCACAGACGCGCCGCGCGCCGGCGGCGATCTCACGCACATGCGTGAAACCTTCGACCGCGAACGGCGCCGTCGCCGCGGGGGTGCTCGCCGCACCCCAGCAACGCACGCTGGAGTCGCCGAGGAGCGCGCAACCGCTCTCCGCGGTCGACGCGACCTGGACGACGCCGCGGAGCGAGCTCACGTCGGTCGTCGTGATCGGAAACTCTCTCTTGAATTCCCCGGTGGACACACACGCCGCCGTGCCGTCCCTCCGCGCGCCGCAGACCGACGTGGGCCAGCACCCCGCGAGGCCGGCGAGCGACGAGAGCCCGTTGAACGGCGCAGGCGACGGAGCGTGGTACCCCATCCGCGCGACAGAGCCGTCGTCGCCCAAGAAGCAATAGGGCTCGGCGCCGGCGCTCACGGCGGCGACGTGATCGATCCCGTCGATGCGCCGAGGCGCGAGGCTCACGTCGTCGCCCCAGCACCAGACCTCGCCGCCGGTCGTGACGGCGCACGTCGACCGGGCGGCCACGGCGACGCGCGCGACGCTTGGCACCCCCTGGACGAGCGCGAGCTCCTCGTGGTCGCTCCGCGTCCCCGTCCCCACGCGGCCGTCCTTGTTGTAGCCGGCGCAATAGGTCTTCCCGTCGCCGGTCCAGGCGCAATAGTGCATGAGGCTCGTCGCGATGCCGATCGCGTTCGGTGGCAAGCGCAACCCCGTCGAGCACGTGAGCGACCCGCCGAGCACCGCGCAGACGGTGTCGTTCTGCCCGACGAACAGAGTGGGGGCGCGAGGCGCGGCTTGCACCCTCGCGGACGACGTCTGCGCCACGCTCGCGGCGGGTGGCGGCGCGGTGGCGGCGCAGGCAACGAGACCGAAGGCGAGAGTGCCCGCGAAGGCAGCGGAGGGGTGCTTCATACCCTCGTCATACGCCCGATCCAGGCCGACGATCCCTCCAGGAAAATTGCAGCAATCACGGCCCGCGCCGACGGGCAGAACCCCTACCCGCTCCCCTTCACGGCTCTCTCCGCGGCCCGGCGATCGACGAGCTCGCGCGGAGAGAAGGCTGCTCCGTGGTCCGCGAGCTGGGAGGACACGGGATCGGCAGGAGAATGCACATGGATCCGCACGTCCCACACTACGGCGTGCGGGGCGCGGGGGTCCGGCTGCGGGCGGGGATGGCGTTCACGATCGAGCCGATGATCAACGCCGGGGGGAGAGAGGTCCGGGTGCTCGACGACGGGTGGACCGTCGTGACGGCGGACGGCGGTCTGTCCGCGCAATTCGAGCACACCATCGTCGTGACGAGGGACGGGGCCGAGGTCATGACCGGCGGCTGAGATTCCTCCTCGCCGAGGCGCACTGCTCGCGTGCTGGCCAAAAAAAGATCGCTCGCGCTGTCGATCCAGGCCAGGCTCGTTCGTCGCCTGCTTGAACCCCCCACAGGAGGACCCATGAAGTATCTGACGTTCATTCGCCATTCCGAATCGTATCGCTCATCACCGCCCCCCCCTGCGTTGATGGACGCGATGGGCAAGTTCGTGCAGAAATCGCGGCAAGAAGGGAGCCTCGTCGATACCGGGGGACTACTGCCGAGCAAGGAGGGGCTCCGCTTGCGGCTCGCCGACGGCAAGGTCACCGTGACCGACGGCCCGTTCTCCGAGAGCAAAGAGATCATCGGCGGCTGGGCGATCCTGAAGGCAGACTCGAAGGCCGACGTGCTCCGGATCGCGACCGAGTTCATGGATCTTCACCGAAAGCACTGGCCCGGCTTCGAGGGGGAGTGCGAAGTACGCCCGATGTTCGATCCCAGCATGGGCCCGTAGAAAGAAAGGAAACAGACCGATGCGCGTCATGGTGTTCGTACCTGGAGACAAGGACTCCGAAGCGGGAAAGATTCCGAGCCAAGAGATGATCGGCCGGATGATGACGTTCAACGAGGAGCTCGTGAAGGCCGGTGTCATGCTCGCGGCCGACGGACTCACTTCTACGTCGAAGGCCAAGCGGGTGAGGTTCTTGGGCTCGGAGCGGACCGTCATCGACGGGCCGTTCGCGGAGTCGAAGGAGATCGTCGCCGGCTACTGGATCTGGCAGGTGAAGTCGATGGAGGAGGCGGTCGAGTGGCTGAAGCGCGCGCCGTTCGACGGCGGAGTCGAGGTCACGCTGCGCCCCGTCTTCGAACCAGACGACTTCGGCAAGGAGCTCACGCCGGAGCTTCGCGCGAAGGGAGAGCGGCTGCGTACCGACGTGGAGCGGCAGCGCACGTGAGGCGGGCGCGTGAGCGGTGAGAGCGCCGGCGCCACGCGCAGGGCCATCGAAGCCGTCTGGCGGATCGAATCTGCTCGGCTGATCGGCGGTCTCGTCCGGTTGGTGCGCGACGTCGGGCTCGCCGAGGACCTCGCGCAGGGGGCTTTCGTCGTGGCCATGGAGCGATGGCCCTCGGGGGGCATTCCGGAGAACCCCGGCGCCTGGCTGATGGCGACGGCCAAGAACCGCGCGGTCGACCAGCTCCGGCAGCGGCAGATGCACGACCGCAAACACGGCGAGATCGAGGAAGATGCGGCGGGGCTCCCCGCGACGGGCCCCGATCTCGAGACGGCGATCGACGAGAGCGTCGGAGACGACCTGCTCCGGCTGATGCTCGTCGCTTGCCACCCGGTCCTCTCGAAGGAGGCGCGCGTGGCGCTGACGCTCCGCCTCCTCGGTGGACTAACGACCGACGAGATCGCCCGCGCCTTCCTCGTGTCGGAGCCGACGATCGCGCAGCGAGTCGTCAGGGCGAAGCGAACCCTCGCCGAGGCACGCGTCCCGTTCGAGGTGCCGCGCGGGTCGGAGTTGTCGGCGCGCCTGTCCTCGGTGCTCGAAGCGATCTACCTGATCTTCAACGAGGGGTACGCGGCGACGAAGGGGGACGACTGGACCCGTCCCGAGCTATGCGAGGAGGCGCTACGACTCGGGCGCATCCTCGCCGAGCTCGTCCCGCAAGAGGCCGAGGTGCACGGGCTCGTCGCGCTGATGGAGATCCATTCGTCGCGCCTGCGAGCCCGCGTCGGTCCTTCAGGCGAGCCGATCCTCCTCCTGGATCAGGACCGCTCTCGCTGGGACCAGCTCCTCGTGCACCGCGGGCTCGCCGCGCTCGCGCGCGCCGAGAGCCTCGAGCAACCGCTCGGCCCGTACGCGCTGCAGGCCGCGATCGCCGGCTGCCACGGTCGCGCGCGCACTGCCGCAGAAACGGACTGGACCCGAATCGTCGCGCTCTACGACGCTCTCGTCGAGGTCACGCAGTCGCCCGTGGTAGCGCTCAACCGCGCGGTGGCCGTCGCGATGGCGTTCGGACCTGCCGCGGGGCTCGAGCTCGTGGACGCTCTCGCCGACGAGCCTGCGCTCGCGTCGTACCACCTGCTTCCAAGCGTGCGCGGCGATCTCCTCGCGAGGCTCGGCCGCAACGACGAGGCGCGCGTACAGTTCGAGCGCGCAGCAGCGCAGGCGCAGAACGCGCGTGAGCGTGAGCTTCTATGGGCGCGAGCGAGGGCTTGCGAGACGAAGGGAGTGTCCTAGCGCGGGTTGAAGCGGCCCTCCCCCCGCACTACGCTTAGTGGAAAGGAGTGACACAGATGTCCCGAGCATTTCCGATTGGGCGCGGACAGTTTTCAGTGCTCGCGGCGATCGTCGCCGTGTCCGGCTTCGGCGGAGGGCTCGTCTCGGGTCACGTTTTCAGGGTTCCGGAAGCGCAAGCGCAGGAACGTGCGGCGATGTCGTCGATCAACGTGAGCGCCGGCGGTCTCGTGTTTCGTGCGCCGAACGGGCGAGTCATCGCGAAGCTCTCGAGCGACGCGTCGGGGGGCGTCTTCGAAGTCTTCAACGCTGACGAGCGACCGGGAGCGAGGATGCGCGCGGCGTCGTTCGGCGGCGGGTTCGACGTGCTGCCGATGCCGCGCGAGCCCGTCACGATGCCGCCGCCGAACCCGTATCCACCCCAAGCGGCAGTCGCCGCAGGGGACCTCGGCTTCTAGAGCGCCGGACCCGAGGCCGACGTGTACGGCTCGATGGCGAAGATGCGGCACCTCTTGCCGAGCGTGGCCAAGACGGTGATCGCGCGAGAGACCCGCAGCGGGGGGGAAACGTAGGGCGTCGCGATTCCTCGCGTGCGCTACTTGCACCTGAAACAAAGTGCGGCCATAGTTCCAACTGAACGCATGCACGAGAACGGCAGCAACCCATGACGGCTCATGTTTCGCCCGTTCCGGTCGAGGACGACGCTCGCGCCGGCGCCGTTCTCAGCCGCGCGGTCCTCCGCGTCGCCGAGCTCCTCGGAATGACGCAGAAAGATCTCGGCCGCACGATCGGCCTGAGCGCGGCAAGCGTCTCGCGCCTCGCCTCCGGAAAGGGACCGCTCGATCCAAAGGACAAGAGCGGCGAGCTCGCGCTCCTCCTCGTACGCATCTTCCGGAGCCTGGACGCGCTCGTCGGCGGCGACGACACCAAGGCGCGCGCATGGTTCCAGGCGCAAAACGATCACGTGGGGGGCATCCCCGCCGAGCGCGTGCTCTCCGCCGAAGGACTCGTTCATGTCGCCCAGTATCTGGACGCGCTGCGCGGCAAGCTCTAAGCCGCGGAGGCTGAAGCTCAAGGCCAATCGGGTCGTCGAGTCGCAGTACGTCATCTCGACCCGAAAGCTGGTGACCACGGACGACGAGCAACAGCTCCTCGAATCCCTCATCGACAAGGTCAAGCCCCCCATCCCCGCGGGAATGGATCACCTCCATCCGCTCCTCTTCACGCCGTTTCGCCATCCCCCGCTCAGGTGGGGCTCCCGCTTCGGGACACGAGCCGAGCGTGGCATCTGGTACGGGGCCATCACGCTCCCCACGGCGTTCGCCGAGGTCGCGTACTACCGCCTGGTCTTCCTCGAGGGGACGAAGGCGGACCTCGCGCCCGTCACCGTGGAGCTCTCGGCCTTTACGGCATCCGTCGATGCGAAGCGGGGGGTCGATCTCTCGCGCCCGCCGTTCGCCGCCTACGAGGCGAGGTTTTGCTCCAAGAAGAGCTACGCCGAGTCCCAGCCGCTCGGGAGCGACATGCGTGCGGCGGGCATCGAGGCGTTCACGTTCAGGAGCGCGCGCGATCCGGGGCGCGGACTGAACGTCGCGCTCCTCACTCCGTGCTTCGCCCGCCCGCGCCCCACGCTTCCGCGGACGTACGTGTGCACCGCGAGCCGCGACATCGTCGACATCGCCCGGAAAGACCTCTTGAGCCGCGCGCGCGAGGCCTACTCGTTCCGTCGCGACGTGTTCGAGGTCGGCGGGAAGCTCCCCATCCCGTCGTGAAGAAGCGCAGCCATCGAGCGACCGTCATTGACGTCGCCCCGAGTGAGCGCGACTAATCGGCAAGCGCAAATGGACGAGAGCAGCTCCGTCGATCTCGAAGTCCTGTCGTCCGCTCGCGTCGGGCGCGTGCTCGCAGGCAAGTGGTGCCTCGTCGACATGCTCGGCGCGGGGAGCGCCGGTGCGGTGTACCGTGCCGTCGGGCCGGGCGACCAGTTCGTCGCGGTCAAGATGCTCCACCCCGAGCTTGCCGTCGAGAAAGCGGTCCGCGCTCGATTCGTCCACGAAGCCTACCTGGCGAACAAAATAGAGAGCCCTGGCGTCGTGCGCGTCATCGAGGACGGCGTCGACGAGGACGGGGTGCCGTTCCTCGTCATGGAGCTGCTCGAAGGGGAGACGCTCGAGGCGCGCCTCTCCCGGAAAGGGGGGCGGCTGCCCGTCTTCGAGGTCCTCTGGGCGACCGACCGCACGCTCAGGGTGCTCGAAGCAGCGCACAAGAAAGGAGTCGTCCACCGCGACATCAAGCCGGAGAACTTGTTTCTGACGAGCGACCGAAGCCTGAAAGTGCTCGACTTCGGCATCGCGCGAATCGCCGATTCGGTCGAGAGGACGAGGGCCGGAACCGTCCTTGGGACGCTGGCGTTCATGGCGCCCGAGCAGGCGCGCGGCGACGTGGCCGCCGTCGGCGTGCGCAGCGATCTCTGGTCCGTGGGGGCGACGATGTTCACGCTGCTCTCGGGGCGCCTCGTGCGCGACGACGCCGACGTGGGAAGGCTGCTCCTGGAGGCGGGACAGTCCAAGGTCCCGTCACTACGGGAGGCCGCGCCGGAGCTCCCCAGCGACCTCACGGAGCTCGTCGACTACGCGTTGTCGCTCGAGACGGCGGCGCGCTGGCCGAACGCGAAGACGATGCGGCGAGCGGTGCGGATGGTGTACGCGAAGATGAAGCAAGCCTCGGCGCGACCCGCGAGAGACGAAGACGAAGACGACGGCGAGGTCAGCGCGCCGTCATTCGGCCTCATCGCCACGCGCACGATCGAGCCGCCGCCCCTCTCGATCGCCTACTCGACGGAAAGGAGGATCGCGCTGGGAGTGGTCCCCCCGGAGCAGCCCGCCGCGAGAGACTCGGCGCCGCACGCGCCGACGAGCACGCTGCACTCGCGCGAGGACAGCTCGCCCGCGGATCCGCCCCCGCCCAAGAAGCATCCCTGAGCGCGTCCTAACGCGTTCGGCGCGCACTGCGCGAATTGCGCCCCAACCGCGAGTCTTGCGTAAAGACCGCTGCGTCGACGCGGCGCCTGCGCCTCGAGCACTCGTCGACGCCAGAAACGCACGAAGCCGCGCGTGGCACGCGCTCTGCACGATCCCTTCCACTATGCGCGCCCCTGCCGACCACGAGCTGCGCCCGGGGAACGACGACGCGCGCGAGGTCGCCTGGAGCTCACAGAGGTCCGCTTCGTCGGTCCTACTCGAGCACGCAATGCCGCTCGAGCACGCTTCGATCCTGCTCCTCGACTGCGACGACGACTATGTCGACGTGCTGAAGCTGCTCCTGCGCATGGAGGGCGCGTGCGTTCACACGGTCTGTGCGGCAGCGGCGGCAGTGCGTGAGATAGGTGTGCAGCGGCCGAACGTCTTCATCTGCGATCCTGCGCTCACCGACGTTCGCGTTCATGTCGCGCTTCACCTTGCGGCAGTGCCCAACTTGTTGAGGCTCGCCGTGTGGAGCGATCCATCTGCGCTCTCCGTTGCCGTGCTCCACCAGTTCGACGACTTCGTCCGCAAACCCTTCGACGTCGCAGCCCTCGTGCGTCGGATCGGGGCATGGGCCGACTTCGGAGAGCTCTAGACGAGTCTCTACTGGATCGGCTCGCACGTCGGGCAGCTGTCGGTGCCTTTCCTGCAGCTGCCACCGTCGTACTCGCAACCGCCATCACCCAGATTCTCGCCGATCTGCTCCTCTTCGGCGGTGTTCTGCGTGCAGATGGCGATGTTGTCCTGCATCGCCATGTCGGCCGCCGTCGGGAAGCCGTCTGGCCACCACACGTACGTGCAGCACGTCGGATACGTGGCGTGCGGGAACACGTCCGCGCAGTTCGGCGGGATCCCGTCCTCGGCGTTGGGCACCTGAGCCTGGGTCTCGAGAGGGAACGACGGGAACCCCGCGGGCACCGTGTCGATCTCGGCCCACACCCCGTTTAGCCCAGGGATGTCCGCGCACGTCCCGTTGCGCGGGACGACGGCCCACGCGACCACGAACTTTGCTCCGAACGTCAGCGGCAAGGGGGAGCATACCGACGTCGGCTCGGACGACCCGACGGGGACGCAAGAACAGACGGTCCCCATGCACCTCGCCTCCTCCCCGTTCGGACAGGCTTGCTTGACGAGAGCCTCGCTCGTCGATACCCCCACGTTCTCCGCGTCCGGGCTCGAGCTACAGGCCGCGGGGACGAGTCCGAGGGCGAGGACCGCGGCTGCGACGATCAACCGTGAGTGCTTCATGAGTGACTCCGAGGTTCCTTGACGGGGCGGGGACGGGGCCGGTTTCACTTGGTCTGCGCCGCGAGTGGTTCGAACCTGACAGCGACCAGTGGTAATGAACGACGCGTGGCGAAAGAGCTCTCCTGGACGACGGCTCCCTACGGAAGGGTGGTTAGCACCCCCCCCTTGGTCCCGCCTGTCACCCGTATAGGCGACGAGCCGGCGTGTGCGCCTCGCGCGCAGTCTTCGAGCCCGAAATGAGCGCAGCCCCCTCCGGTCCCAACGACCCGCGAGCCCCCCTCCCCCTGCAGGCGGCGCTCGCCGGAGACTCGGTTGCCGTCCGCATCCTCGTCGATTCGCTCGCCCCCGTGGTCCAGGCGCGCGTCGCCCGATCGATTCTCCGGAGCGGTGCGCGGAGAAAGCAGGGGCGCGACTTGCGACAGGATGTCGAGGACTTCACGCAGGAGGTCTTCGCGTTCCTGTTCGCCGACGGAGGCAAGGCGCTCCGCGCGTGGGAGCCGACTCGCGGCCTGTCGCTCGCGAACTTCGTCGGGTTGATCGCGGAGCATCAGGTCGCGTCGCTGCTCCGGAGCGGACGGCGCAGCCCGTGGACAGACGAGCCTGTGGGCGACGACGATCTGCAGAAGGCCGCGGGGACGGCCGCGGACGCCGACGAGCGCGTCTACTCGCGCGAGGTCCTGGGCGCCCTCCACGAACGACTCCGCGCCGAGCTCACCCCCCGCGGCGCAATCCTCTTCCAGCTCCTGCTCGTCGAGGAGCGCCCGATCGAGGACGTCTGCCGGCAGACCGCGCTGAACGCCGACGCCGTGTACGCTTGGCGAAGCCGCCTCAGGAAGCTCGTCCTCCGGCTCGCGGCAGAGATAAACGCAGACCCTGCGTCGGAACGGCAACGCTCACGGCGTAGTCCATCAGGGGAGCCCCTCGATGAACAGCGATGACCTCCTGAACGAGCTGGCGAAGCGAAAGCGCGAGGAAGACTCGTCCGCCGACGATCCGCGCTGGGAGAAGCTCGCGCGCGGAGACCTGTCGCCCGCCGAGGAGGCAGAGCTGCGCACCCTGGCCGCGAAAGATCCCGAAGTGGCGCTCCTCTACGAGGCGTACCGGCCACTGAGCGCGGAGGCGAAGGAGAAGATCGTCGCGCGGATCGCGAACCCGGCGGGGGCCAAGCTGATCCCGCTCCGCCCGTGGCGGCGCATCGCGGTCATCGCGCTCCCGCTTGCAGCAGCGGCGGCTTTCGTCGTCTGGACCTCCCGCCCCGCGTCCACCCCTGTGGCGTCTCTCGACGTGCGCGTCCCGACGTACGCGCTCGAAGTCAGCGGTGGCGATCGGGCGCAGCGCTCGACGCAGGCTGCCACGGGGCCGATCACGCTGCAGCGAGACTCGAGGCTCGAGCTCGTGCTCCGCCCCGCGACACCGTCGAGCACGCCCGTGACCGTGCGGGGGTTCCTCGTGCAGGGGAACGACGTACGCACTTGGGCGCCGTCGATGCAGCGCTCTGCTGACGGCCCCGTTCGCGTCGTGGGGACCGCCGACACCCTCGGTCTCGGAGTCGGGACGTGGGACGTCGTCTTCGCCATCGGGAGCGCAGAAGCGGTCCCCACCGATCCACACGTCGTCGCGACCGCGCTCGGATCGCCTTCGAACGGCCGCTCGTGGCAGCTTCTCCGCACGCGGGTGACGGTGAACGCGAATTGAGCGGCCGTTCACTCGTTCCGTGGCCCGTCTTCCTCGCACTCGGCGTCACGGTCGTCGTTCTGGCGGGCCTCTCGCACGCGCATGCGCATCGAAACGCGCCAGCTCTCGGGCACCATGCGAGGCACGAGGGCACGACCGGTGACCTCGCGGTCGATCTCGCGGGGTGCCGAGAGCTCCTCCGCGGCCCGGCCTGCGCGGTGGCCCCCGGCTCCGAGTTACGGCTGTGGGTGCCGGGCTCGACGACCGCGCCGGTGACCATCACGGCCGACGGGCGAGCGCTGAAGGCGACGACGACGCCATGGCCCGATGGAGTGGCGCTCCGTGTGAAGTGGCCGAATGGGGGGCACGTCCTCGGCGTCCGCGCCGCACGCGCCGGGCACGTCGCCTCCTGGCGGATCCCGATCGTAGCCCCTCGGCGTGGCTCCGAGGCCGTTGGAGCGGCCATCGCCCTTCGCGGCCAGGGGAAGCTCGACGAGGCGATCGCCGTGCTGACTCGAGCGCTCGACGCGACCACCGACGGGCGTGACGACGTGCTCTCGGCCCTCGCGAACCTAGACTACCTGGGCGGCCACATCGAAGAAGCGGTCGACCACTACCACCAGGCGACGGCGCTCCGGGAGAGCCTGGGGCGCAATTCGAGGGCCGCCAACGATCTCTTCTCGCTCGCCTTCCTCCTCATCGAGCGCAACCGCCTCGGCGAGGCGAGAGCGGCCATAGCCCACGCCGCGGAGCTCTCGAGCAACGACGCCGAGGGGCGCGCCGAGGTGGCGCACTACGAAGGGCGCATTGCATGGAGGAGCGGCGACCTCCGCCTCGCGCTCCGACGAACCCGTGACGCCGAGCGGCTCCACATGCGCCTGGGCTCCACGACACTCCTCCTCTCCGCGCGCTTGGGCGTCGCTCTGCTCCTCAGCGATCTGGGGCGGACGCGCGAGACAGTAGAGGCCTACCGCCAGTTGCTCGACGCGGCAGGCACCATCACCCTGCGTCCATGTGTACACGCCGACTACCTCGAGGGGCTCGGCTACGCCGAAGAGCAGCTCGCTGACCAAGAGCCGGAGGAGGCCGCGGCCGACACGAGACTCGACCCACTCGAACCTCTTCACGCCGCTATCGACCTCTATCGGACGTGCAACAACGCGAACCAGCTCGCCAATGCCCTCCACGACGTCGCGCACGTCGAGCTCGCACGCGGGCACGTCGATGCCGCGCGCGCCTCTCTCGCCGAGGCACGAAGAGTCGCGCGCGACCCGAAGTCCGACGTGATCCTCGAGTCATTGCACCTCGAGGGGATGGTCGACCTCGCTGCCCATACGCCGGTGCCGGCGCTCGCCGCGTTCGAGCGCGAGGACGCTTTCGCCGCAGCGCTCGGTACGACTGACGACCAGCGTCTCGCCGCCGAGGATCGGGCCCGCGCGCTCGTCGCGCTGGGCAGGTCGCGCGACGCGCTCGCGGCGGTCCAGGCCGCCGACGCGATCGTCGAGGCGAACGCCGCGCTCATCCCGCTCGGCGAGGGGAAGGACACGTTCCTCGGGTCGCGCGACGTTGCTGCCATGCTCGAGGTGGACCTGCTCACCCAGCTCGGGCGCACCGACGAGGCGGTGGCGGCGGCGAGCCGCGTCGGCTCTCGCCTGCTCGCGGGGCTGCGCGTACAGGCGGCGGTCGCGGCGCTGAGCCCCGACGCGCGGGCGCGGTGGGACGGCGCCATCGGTCGCTATCGGACCGCGCGCGACACGAGCGAAGACGACGCAGCAAACGACTGGGAGCTCCCCGCCGACAAGCTTGCGGCGGCGATCGCGAAGCGCAAGGAGAACGACGTGCGCGCGCGCGCGTCGCTGGACGAGGCCCTCGCCGTCCTCGCGCTCCCGGTGAATGCGCCCCCCGCCGCATCTCCCCCCGCTCCGCCCGGTACCGTCGAGCTGCTCTACTTCCCGGCGTTTCCCGCGACGGTACCCCGGGCCCAGGCGTGGCTCGGTTTCGCGCGCGAGGGGAACGGGTCCTGGCGCGCCCGGCGGCTCGGCCTCGTCGATCCGCACGCGCCCCCCGACGAGCTGGCTCGCGAGCTGCTCACGCCGTTCGACGACACCCTCGTGCACGCCGCTGACGTACGCGTGCGCCTGTATGGCGCGATGCGCGGCGTCGACGTTCACGCGCTCCCGTGGCACGGCGAGCCGCTCCTCGCCCATGCGAGCGTCGAATACGCGATCGAGCTGAGCGGCGGGGCAGACGCCCTGTCGGGCCCCATCGTCCCCGGGCACGCGCTGCTCGTCGCTGACCCGCGCGGCGATCTCCCGTCGGCGCGCGCCGAAGCGGACGTCGTCGAGCGTGATCTTTCGGCGGACACCGCGTGGCGCCTCGACGTCCTGCGCGGCGGAGCCGCCACCGGAGAGGCTGTACGCGCGTCGCTCGCGAGCGCGGCGCTCCTTCATTACGCCGGACACGCCAGCTTCGGAGGTCCCGACGGCGTCGAGAGCTCGCTCGCGCTCGCAGGGGCAGGAGAGCTGACGCCGACCGACATTCTCGCCCTGCCTCGGGTCCCCCCCCTCGTGTCGCTCTTCGGTTGCGACACGGGGCGCGAGTCCGCGAGCGGGAAGCTCGAGACGCTCGGCCTCGCGAACGCTTTCCTCGCGGCCGGCGCCGAGACGGTCATCGCCACTTCGCGCCCGGTCGACGACGCGCTCGCCCGCGATGTCGCCGCTTCCTTCTACGCAGGCCTCACGCGCTCGCCGCCCCTCTCCCCGGCCGCCGCCATGCAGGCAGCCGCGCTGCGCGTGCGAAGCGCGGAACCGGGCGCCGACTGGGCGGCGTTTCGCGCGCTCGTTCGCTAGGGCCGTTGCCCGAAGAGGCGAGTCGGGCGGCTCTCGATCAATTCACCGCTTTGATCGCGCTCAAGAACCGATCCGGCGGCACGAACTCGTTGAACCGCACCTTCTCCTCGCCGGTGCTATCCAGCACGACGACCGTGGGCAGACCGACCACGCGGTACTTGTCCTTGATCTTCGTCACCTGCTCGTTGTCGTCGTCCGTCGCGTCCACCCGCACCGCCACGAAGCGCCCCGCCTCTTCGCGAACCTGATTGTCGGCGAACGTGTGCGTCGCGAGCTCGTTGCAGGCGCCGCACCAGGTCGCGCCGAAGTCCACGATCATCGGCCGGTGATTTGCGTGCGCCTGCTGCACGGCGAGCTGCTCCGACTCGAGCCACTGCAGCTGCGCCTTCGGCGTCAGGAACCACGCCACGAGGACGAACCCGCCGACGATCGCCAGGGGCGCCGACGTCAGCTTCATCGGCTTCGAAAGGTGCGCGATAGGCGACTTTCGCCGCTCGGCCGCAACGTGCACCCCCGCGAGGACGAGCCCGATTCCGAGCAGCGCGAGGCTGGCGAAGAGGAACGTCGTGTCGCGATGTACGAGCTTCGAGATCGACGGGAACGCCGTCCGGAGGAAGTACAGCGCGAGGACGGTGAGCATCACGCCGAAGAACCACTTCACCCCGAGCATCCACGAGCCCCCCTTCGGCAAGCTCACGGCGAACGTCCCCACGAGGAAGAACGGAACCCCGAGCCCGAGCGCGAAGGTGAACATCATCGCGGAGCCGACCACCACGTTCCCGGTCGTCGCGATGTAGATGAGGAGCGCGCTCATCACGGGACCAGTGCACGGCGCCGCGATCAGCGACGTGACGAGCCCGAGCGTGAACGCGCCGCCGTAGCCGATACCGCCGACGGTCGCGAGGCGGTTGTTCAGGCTCGACGGGAGGCCCAGCTCGTACGCGCCGAACATTGACGCCGCGAGGGCGAGGAGGACGGCGGCGATGAACCCGACGACCAGCTTGTTCGACAGGAGGCTCCCGAAGAGCGCTCCGGACTTCGCCGCACCGACCCCGAGCACCGTGAAGAGCACCGCCATCCCGAGGACGAACGCCGCCGACAGCGCCGCCCCCTGTGCGCGCGACTTCGCCTCCTGCGCGCCGAAGACGCTGACGGTGATCCCGATCATCGGCCAGACGCAAGGCGTGGCGCTCGTCGCGAGGCCGCTCGCGAAGGCGATCCCGGCGGCGACGAGCGGTCCGCTCCCGGCGAGAGCCGCGGAGAACTTGTCGGCCGGCGAGCCTCCACCGCCGTCGGCGAACGCGACGAGCGGGGCGAAGAGCACGGCAACGAAGACGGCAAACACGCTTAACGACCACAGGGTGCGATGGGTTCTGGGGTTCACGCTTCGGAGTCTAGCAACCGGCGGACCGCTTCGCTTCTCGTCCGGATTCGGCCCGAACCCGCTCGTGCGGCTCGGCTCGCTAGAGCCTGCCCCCCACCCGGTCTCACGCGGATTTCGGGGGGAACGGTCGTGAAAACAAGCCGTTTCCTCCCTTCCCCCCGAGACGAGAGCGACGGGTTGGGGTTGGAGGGTACGCGGGGGGCTGCGATCGGGAAGCACTGGATCCCCCGATCCCCGGGTGAGAGCGGCTGGTGACCGCCCTGACTAATTGGCCGACATCTTCGAGAGCGTCGCCTTCGCCATCCTTACCTCGGGCTCGAGCGCGACGCTCATCGCAGGCCGCGACGCCGCCGTCCGCCGCACGAACGCCTCCAGGTAGCGCTTGGCGATCCCCCACTCACCCCCCGCGTACGCCAGATGCCCGAGCACGAACCGCCCGTACCCCTGCCCGCAGGGCGCTTTCGCCAGCTCGTCGATGACCTCTTGAAGGTCGTCGACCGGCTCCCCTCCGGCGATCCGCGCGAGCGCCAGGTGAGCCCGGTAAAGTGGCTTGTCCCGCGTCCCCCATCGCCATGCGCGCGTCAGCGCCGCGATCGCCTCGGGATACATGTGCGACAGGAACAGCGTGCTCCCGAGCGTCCACAGGTGAAACGGCCGGCGCGACGCCGGGCTTCGCCTCGACGCGGCCCGCAAGTGAGCGAGCGCCGAGTCGAGGTCCCCCCCCGCGAGCGCAGCCCGCGCGGCATCCTGGAGCATCACGTCCGTCATCACTTCGAGCGTCGCCGCCTGGAGGGCGACGTCGTGCGCCTCGTGAAAGCGCCGCGTCTCGAACCGCGACAGGTAGAGCTGCCGGAGCAGCATCGCCTGCGTGGTCTTGTCGAGCGGCGCCCGGGACGAGAGGCCCCGCTGCGCCCACCGCGCACGCATCCCCGCCGTCCTCGCGGCCATGGCTCTGCGGAGGAAGTCTTCCGGCGTCGCGGTAGTCGGGCGGGCCGACACGACCAAAAACGTAGCATTCCGCCAGGATCTGGGCCAAAAGCCCTTCCACCGATGCGCCGGCGTTCCCCGCCCTTCCCCCCCTCCCCTTCGGCTCGCCCCCGGGCGCCTTTCACGCTCGCCGCGGCCGCCATGCTCGCCGCGCTCGCCGGCTGCGGCCACAAGGCGAACGACGCCGATTGCGCCTTCATCCTCGACCGGAACGTCGAGGTCCAGATGAAGTCGATGCACATCACCGACCCCGTGCTGATCGACAAGCGGAAGACGGAGATTCAGACGGAGCTCAAGGCGCAGCTTCAGGGGTGCATCGGGAAGCGGATCACCGACGGGATGCTCGCGTGCGTCGCGCGCGCGCAGACGGCGGAAGCGATCGATGAGTGCATGCGTTGAAGATCGCATGCGACGAGTGAGCCGATCGAGGATGTGCGCGACGACGCGCGCGCGCGCGATGCTGGTGCTCGCGGCGGTCGCCGTGCTCGGGAGCAGCGCGGCCGGTTGCAAGAAGAAGGTCACGCAGACGCAGTGCAACGAGCTCCTCGACCGCTACGCTTCGCTCCTCATGCAATCGAAGCCCAAGGACGCGGCGCCCGACGATCTCACGGAGGAGAAGATCCGCGAGGAAGCACGCAACGACGACGACTTCAGGAACTGCACGACCGAGCTCTCGACCGAGGACTACGCCTGCGCGATGAAGGCGGGGACGGCGGACGATCTGGTGAAGTGTCTGGAGTGAGACGGGCCTAGCACGCTCCGTCGTGGCGTCGAGTCAGGCCGCCTTCTTCTGCGGGCCGACGATCGGATCCGAGGGGGGCTCGTGCTCGCCGATCTCCTCCCCGAGCGTCGAGCCGCACGAACAGTTCCGGAGCTCGATGAGCTCACCCTTCTCCCGCCCGTTGTCCATCGTCCCGACGAGCGGGAGGCGCTTCCACGAATCTGGCGAGATCGATCGGCCGCAAATGCATTGCTTCAAAGCTGCCTCCGGGGGTCCCCTCGCTCGTTGGAACGGCTCGCGACGGCGGGAGTTGAGCCCGCGGACAATCGGCCCATTTGCCTACATCAGCGGACCGCTGCGCTACACTTGATCGTCTCGATGGCCTCGACGCGCGATGCAACCGCCTCCGAAGCGACCGCGGCGTCGGAGACCGAGCCTGGCTCCGTCGACGCGACCTCGAGCGTTGCCACCGGAACGCTGATCGGGCGCTACCTCGTCATCGACCGCGTCGGTGCAGGCGGGATGGGAACGGTCTACGCCGCCTACGACGCGCAGCTCGGGCGGCGAGTCGCGATCAAAGTGTTGCGCGCCGAGGCGGCGACGAACGACGCGCAGGCGCGCCTGCTCCGCGAGGCGCAGGCGATGGCGCGCCTCGCCCACCCGAACGTGCTGGTGGTGCACGACGTCGGTACCTTCGGCAGCAGCGTGTTCATCGCGATGGAGTTCATCGACGGCAAGGACCTGCGGGAGTGGCTCCGCGAAGAGCATTCGTGGAAGGAAGCCCTCTCGGTCCTCAAGGAGGCGGGGCGCGGGCTCGCCGCGGCTCATGCCGCCGGGATCGTCCACCGCGACTTCAAGCCCGAGAACGTGCTCATCGGGCGCGACGGGCGAGTCGTCGTCGCGGACTTCGGCATCGCGCGGGCCCTCGAGCCTTCGACGAACGGCGGCGAGAGCGCAATCGAAACCGCGAGCGGGCCACTGTCTGCGCCGGCGTTGTCGCTGGCGTCGGCGCCGGCGTCGTCACTGACGCGACCCGCGACTGGAGCCCCCCTCGCGGCCGACGCTACGAGCGTCGAGTCCAGCCCGACGACCTCCGGGTCGCTGGGGACGCCGCTGACCCAGGAGGGGGCCATGATCGGCACAGCCGGCTACATGGCGCCCGAGCGAGCGTTCGAGGACCGCGACGACGCCCGAACCGATCAGTTCAGCTTCGGCGTGACCCTCTACCGCGCCCTCTACGGCCAGGCGCCGTTCGCCCACGCCGACCTCCCCTCCTACTTGAACGCGCTCCTCGACGCACCGCGCCCGCCCCCCGGCGGGACACCGGTGCCCGGTTGGATCCACGACGTCGTGCGCCGCGCGATCTCCTACGACGCGAGCAAACGCTTCGGGTCGATGACGGAGCTCCTCGGCGCCCTCGAACGCGACCCGACGCGACGGCGGCGCGGCTGGGTGCTCGGAGCGTGCGCGATCGCGCTGGCCGGCTTGGGCGGCGCTTCGTTCGTCCGCCATGCGCGCGCCGTCCGCGAGGAGTGCCGCGCCGGCGAGGCGGTCATCCTCGGCACATGGGGCCCTGCGGCGCGCGGGGAGGTCGAGGCCGCGATCGACTCCACGGGTATCCCCGGGGCAACGGGCGTAGCGTCGCGCACGACGCGCGTGCTCGAAGAGTGGTCCGCCGCCTGGGCGCGAGCGCACCGCGAGGCGCTCGAGGCGACCCTCCTGCGCGGCGACGAGAGCGCCGCCACCATGAACGACCGCGCGCTCTGCCGCGAGGCAGAGCGCGAGGAGCTAGCGTCGCTCGTGGGGATCCTCTCCCGCACCGACGCGCGGGTCGCCAGCCACGCGGTCGCGGCGGCGTACGACCTGCCGCAGCCGCGCGCGTGCCTCGAGAAGAACGTGGCCCGCGCCGGTCTCAGCCTCCCCGACGCCCCGGAGGCGCGCGCCAGGGTGCTCGCGCTACGCAGCAAGGTCGCCGAGGTGACACAGCTGGACGCGGCCACGAAGTACGAAGACGCGATCGCTGCGGCGACTCGCGCGCTCGCCGAGGCGCGAGCGATCCCGCACCGCCGATCGGAGGCGCAACTGCTGATGTCCCTGGGCCATTCGCAGCTGGAGCTCGGCGACCCGCAGACGGCGACCGCGACGTGGCAGAGCGCGTTCGCCGCCGCCGAGGCTGCCGGGGACGACTCGCTCGCGGCCGTGATCGCAGCGAGGATCGCCTTCGAAATGGACGACCTCATGGCGAAGCCCCATGACGCGGAGCGCTGGCTCGCCATCGCGCGCGCGATCTTCGAGCGCGAGGGGAGCGACGACGAGCGCGTCGAGTCCTGGGTGCTTGAGGGCGAGATCGCCGTGACGGGGGTCGCGGGACAGCTCGATCGGGCGATCACGATGCACGACAAGCTCATCGCGCTCTTGATCCGGATGTACGGCCCCGTCCACCCGCGCGTGGCGGCCGCGATCAACAACAAGGCGGTCGATCTGTACTCCTTCGGGCGGCTCGAGCTCTCCGTCGCCGAGTATCGACGGAGCATGCTGATCGAAGAGGAGGTCGTAGGCCCCGACTCGCCTGCGCTCGCCCCGGACTGGAGCAACCTCGGGGGCTCGCTCACGCTGCTCGGCCGTTACGTCGAGGCGCGCGCCGCGCTCGACCAGTCGTTGAAAATGGTCGGGCCGCTCGACCCTTCCAACCCGAACGCCGCCGTGACGCTCGCGTCGATGGGGGTGCTCGACAACCGCGTAGGGCGCGTGGAGGAGGCGCTCGCGGAGACCGGGCAGGGGATCGCGATCGTCGATGCGACGGGGGACAAGGCGGCCGTGTTCTTGCCGTCGCTGCTCGTGGAGCATGGGCGGGCGCTTCTTTCGAAGGGGGACGCCGCTTCGGCGCGAACGACGTGCGCGCGGGCGCTCGCCGAGCAAGAGAAGCAAGAGGTCGTGCGGCCGGAGCAGGTCTATGCCGACGACGCGTTGACTTGCCTTGGGCGGGCGGAGACGGAGCTCGGACGGATCGACGACGCGATCGCGCATCTCGAACGCGGTCTCACGCTGACGAAGCGCGTGACGCCGACCGACCTTGCGCTCGCACGCTTCGCGCTCGCGAAGGCGCTGCGTGCGGGCAAGCGCGACCCGGCGCGGGCGCGGGATCTGGCGACGCAAGCCCTCGATGCGCTGCGAGCGACGAACGGGATGGAGCGCTTCGCAATCGAAGTGACAGCGTGGCTCGCCCGGAAGTAGCGCAACGGCTCCTGGCACGAGGCGCGCCGCCCCGTGCACCTCAGCCGGCCGAATCCGCCTCGCCGTCCGATGGCTCGCTCGAGTCGCCGCCGTCCGTGGCGCCCGCGTCGCCCGCGTCTACGGAGGCGCCGCTGTCCTGCGACTCCGCCTCGGCGGCTCCGTCCCCCGCAGCGTCGACGGCGCTGTCCGGACTCGCGGAGTCGGGCGCCGCGGCGGCGTCGCCGGCGTCTCCCGCGGGGGGGTTGTAGCAACTGTCGCCCCCGTCGGCGCACGGGGCCATGCCGTAGCAGGCCATCAGCGTGACCGCGAGCGCGCTCCCGCCGAGGATGCCGCCGGCGAGCCCCAGTCGCGAAAGCAGCGCGCGACCGGCGACGACCGCCGAGCAGTTCGGGCAAGCATCGACTTTGGCCGGGACGAACCCTTCACAACGGGGGCAACGACGAAGCGCCATCTTTCTTCCTTTAGATGAGGCGGCGTGCACCGCCTATTGCAAGATAGTCAGACCACCTAGCATGTTCCCCGCCAGCCGCGCGCGCCCTTGCTCCGCCCCGACACTCCGTGCTTTTTCGAGCGCGCGAGTCTTCCGATCCCCGCGACACGAGCTAGTAGCTCGCCGAGATCCGTGACACCCATGTCGCGCAGGCTTGCACTCGCTGTTCACGACTTCCACCCGTCCTACGTTGTGTGGGAGCTGACGCTGCGGTGTAACCAACCGTGTACCCATTGCGGCTCGCGCGCGGGAGACGCGAGGGACGACGAGCTGTCCACGGAAGAAGCGCTGCGCGTCGTGGGCGAGCTCGCCCGGGCGCGCGCGCGCGAGGTCGTCCTCATCGGTGGCGAGGCGTACCTGCACCCCGGCTTTCTCCAGGTGGTCGCCGCGCTGCGCGCCGCGGGGGTGCGCCCGGTGATGACGACCGGCGGCCGCGGCCTGACCGCGGAGCTCGCGCGCGCGATGGCGGAAGCAGGGCTCGCGGCGGCATCCGTCAGCATCGACGGGCTCCGCGACACGCACGACAAGATGCGCGCTGCGCCCGGCAGCTTCGTCTCCGCGACGGAGGCGCTCGCGCACATGAAGAACGCGAGCATCGCCATCGCCGCGAACACGAACGTCAACCGCTGGAACGAGCGAGACCTCGAGCCCCTCTACGATCACCTGAAGTCCAGCGGGATCCGGAGCTGGCAAGTCCAGCTGACGACGCCGCTCGGGCGGGCTGCCGATCGCCCGGACATGATCCTACAGCCGTACGATCTCCTGCGCGTCGTGCCACGCATCGCCGCGCTCAAGGAGCGCGCGTTCGACGATGGGATCCTCCTCATGCCAGGAAACAACCTCGGCTACTTCGGCCCCGAGGAGGCGCTCTTGCGGTCGCAGACGCGCGACGGGGCGGACCACTTCCAGGGATGTCAGGCGGGGCGCTACGTCATGGGCATCGAGTCCAACGGCGCGGTGAAGGGGTGCCCTTCGCTGCAAACGTCGCACTACGTCGGCGGGAATTTGCGCGCGTCGAGCCTCGAGGCGATCTGGCGTGGGAAGAACGAGGTGGGCTTCACGCGCGAGCGTGGGCAAGAGCATCTGTGGGGGTTCTGCCGAACGTGCGATTTCGCGGAGCCGTGCGGCGGCGGATGCAGCTTCACGGCGCACGCGTTCTTCGGCCGCACGGGGAACAACCCGTACTGTCACTACCGCGCCAGGGCGCACGCGGCACGCGGCCTGCGCGAGAGGCTCGTGCTGAAGTCTGCCGCACCGGGGGCGCCGTTCGATCACGCGCTCTTCGAGCTGATCACCGAGCCCGCCGACGCGCCCGAGCCCGCCGCGCCGGAGGGGACGGCGCTGCTCAAGATCCGCCGTCCCGAGCGCAGATGAGGCGCTCGCACCTCACGGGGCGGCTCGCAGCTCACCCCGTGCTCTCGCAGGTGCAGCCGTACGACGGGAGAGCGGCCGCGGTCGTGGGCAGGACGCAGACGCCCGGTGGATACGTATTGACCTCCGAGAGCGGGCTCGCCGAACAGTCGCAGCAACCGTAGCTCGCGCCGCAGATGGCAACCGTGCAGTGCGTGTACGTGCAAAAGGAAGGAAACCCGCCGTTGGGGGAGACGAGGCAGTAGTTGGCCTCGAAGCTCGCGCAGTCAGCGGAGCTGACGCACGACGTGCCCAGGCCAGACACAGCGCCCCCCGCCTCGCCACCCCCTTCCGGCGCCGCACCATCGGACATCCCAGCATCCGAAGCGGGGCCTGAGTCGACGAGCGGAACCGCCGCGTCATACCCCGGACATGCGGTGCTCGACTGCTGGTTGTACGTGCAGCCGATCTCGGCATTGTTGGGGGTGGGGATGGTGCAGCCCGCGCCGAGGATGCAGACTGCGCAAGCCGAGACGAAGGCAGTGATGACTGAGTGGGCGGGGCGCATGGTGTCTCCTCTCAGGGATCGAGCGTGAATTCGAGTCCCGCCATGACGGTCGCCACGGTGGTCGGCCAGAGCTGGCCGGTGCTCTGGGGGACGTAGGTCAAGCCAGGGACGTTCGCGACGGTGGGCACCGAGCCGCCGGGCTGACCGCCATACGCGTTCGGCGAGAACGCGGAGGAGAAGAGGTAGCTGCCCATCAGCCGGTAGTGCACCGCGGGCATCTTGGGAATTGGCCCGGCGAGCGTGAGCCGCACCTCCACCATCGGGTCCGTGTACTTCGGGCTGATGTTGCTCTGCCAGTTGTAGCCGTAGACCGGGATGTTGGTGCCGGGGGCGACAGCGAGGACGTTCGTGTAAGCGAACGACGTCAGCGTGGGGCCGTACACGGAGGCGGCCAGCGCCGCTACAGGCCATAGGCCCTGGAAGTCGTACGAGACGCGCGCATTGCCGGATAGCTGCGGCGCCCCCACCAGCGGGATGTTGTTGACGGCGTAGGGGGCCTCTTTCTGGGCGATGGCCGCGAGGGCCGGCGGCAGTCCGCTCAGATCCGGCGCGGGGTACATCTGCCGCGCGTAGCCCCACGTGAAGCTCGCGGCGTACTGGAAGCGCTGCAGATCAAGCGAGCCCTCCAGCGCCGCGTTGATGCCGTAGTTCTGGATGTTGCCGGTGTCCTGAAAGCGCACCTTCCCGAGGGCGCTCCCCTGGCCGAGGCCGATCATGTCGTCCCACTCGGAGTAGTAGCCCGTGAGGAGAGCCCGCTGAGCCCCGAACTTCTGTTTGATGCCGAGCTCGAAGGAGGTCACGGTCTCCGGCTTGAGCTCACCGGCCACCTCGACGGCCGCCGTGGTCGTGTACTGCTCGACGGTGGAGGGGGGGCGGAATGCGCGGCTGAGGGATGCGTGGATGGTCGTGGTGTCCGTCGGCGACAGAACGATCCCGCCTCGGGGCGACACCGCGGAGCCGTCCATGCTCGGCAACGGTCCGCTGGTCACGGGATTGCTCGCGGGAGGCGACACGATGCCGGTCGCGTCGTTGTGGTACCAGTCGCCGCGGACGCCGGCGTTGAGACCGAGCCACCTCCAGGGCTGAGCCCGTAGCTGGGCGTAGCCTCCGAGGGTGGCCCCCTTGGCGTCGAACGACCCGATGGGCGCAAAGTACTTCGACGAGGCGAGGTCCTGGGCGCGGCTGACGTTGCCCGCTTGCTGTGCGCGACCGTCGGCACCGACCATGAGCTGCCAGAGGCCGTCCCCGAACATGTCCCACGTCCCCTGAAGCTCCAGCCCTTCGTGACTCATGACGAAGTCGTTGGTGAGGAGGCAGCGCGACCCCGGGGTGCCGCCGGCGGGGCAGGTGTTGACCGCGCCGACCTCGCCCACCCGGCTGGACACGTAGGAGGTTCCCAGCACGTAGGGCCGTAGGAAACCCGAGAGCCTCGGACCGACGTCGAACGAGTACTGCCCCGCGAGCCGGGCGTTCGTGATGTCCCATTGCTGGGGGATCGTCGCGTCGGGGAATGTCATGCCGCCCAGGGCGAAGACCCCGGCTTGCGTCCCCTTGTTCAGCTGGCCGTCGAGCACGAGCCGGCCGACGCGCATGCGCGCATATCCACCGGCCGTGGAGTCGATGACGACGTTGCTCAGCGTGCCGCCGAACGGCGGAACCGCTTGGCCGTTGACCGTCGCCGGAGTCGGCGTCTGATTGGCAATCGGCGTATTCGCCAGTGTGTTCTGCGCCCACTCTGCTTGGCCGGTGACTTCCGCGTCCTGACCGAAGAGGGTGAACGTATGGCCGAGGCTGGCGGAGACTCGGGGGCTCGTTCCGTCGCCATTCGGGCCGAAGCTGCTGAAGTGCCCGCTCGCATTCGCGGAGGGGGAGACTCCGTATTCGGCGTAGACGTGCACGCCGCTCATGTGCCGGGCGCTCTTCGTCTTGATGTTGATGACGCCGAGCATGGCGTTGCCGCCGTAGAGCACGGAGCCGGGGCCGAGGATGACCTCGATGGTGTCGATCATCTCGAGGGGCAACCCGAACGACCAGCCAGTCGTGATGCCCATGTCGGAGTTTGCGACGTTGCCGTCGATGATGAAGAGGAAGTGGCGGTTCGTATCGCCGTTGATGCCGACGCCCCGAGCTCCGCTGACACCATTCACGGCCTGGGATCCGTCGAACGTGAAGACGCCGATGGATAAGTAGCGGAGCGCTTCCGCCAGAGTGCGGATGCCGTACTTGCGCATGTCTTCGGCCCGGATGGTCGACGCCGTCACGGGGGCCTTTTCGATGCTCTCGGTGACGCGGCTTGCGCCGGAGACCACTTGCTCGTTCAAGACGGCGGCGAGGTCTTCTCCCGAGTCGCTCGCCGGCGCGGCTGGGGCGGTCGGCGCCGCGACCGTCTGTGTCGCCGGGGGGGGAGCCGGTGCTGCAGGCGTTGGCGGCGGCGTGACGGTCTGGCCGAACGCTACTGCCGGCAACAGGCCCAGCACGAGCGCGAGAGAAGAGGAGAGAGCGGCACGCATCTTCGTCAGCCCCCCGTGATGATGGCGAGCTTCAAGAGGGTGCTCGTGAATTGCACCTTCTGGCTCTCGGCCTGTTTGAGGTTGAGCACGATCTTCGGCTGGTTCGAGATCAGGTCGAAGCCGGCCACGATTCCCTTCACGACGGCCTCCGGCTCGGCGCTGATCGTGAGCACATCGACGCCCGTCAACGCCTCGCCGATGGCGTGCGCCTCGTTCGTCAGTCCCGCCGAGAGGTAGACAATCGCCGGATGCTGGGCCTTCACCGCCGAGGCGAGCGACTCGGCGCCGGCATAGGACGTCGTCGCCTCCTCGTGGGGTAAGCCGCCGATCGTGTCGATCTGCTTAAGCGCGCCGCTGAATTCCTCTGCGAAGCGAGTGGACGAGGCGTCCCCCGGACGAATCACGATGAGCACGTGCGCTCGGTCGCCCGCTCGCCCGGCGAACGCGCGATCGAAGAGCGCGAGCTTCCCCGTCAGTTTCGCCTGGAGCGACGCCGGAACGGCCACCGCGTCGGCGAGGGCCAACGACGCCCAGAGAATGACGCCGCAAATCGGCGCGATGTATCTCGCAGATAGGTGCACGTCGGCCGTCCCCCTTCGACGATTGCGGCGTTGGCGTTTCATTCGGTGCGCCTCGCGTTCCGAGCCTCAGCGCCTCACGGCGCCGACGGGAGGGCGATCACGCGGAAGAAGGTCGAGCTGTCTGCGGGTGTCTGGCCCACGTTGCCGACGGCGATGAAGGTGTAGGACTGGCCGGTCGCGAAGAGGGCGGAGGCGCTTTGCGGGGTGCCGGCGTCCGTGAGGCCGAGGGTCGCAGTGGCAACCTTCGCGAACGGGATCGAGGCGAGCGACGGCGCCGGCACTGCAAGGGTGCTCGTCCGGATGCCGATGCCTGCGGTGGACAGGCTCGCCGCAGCCACCGTGGTTCCGGTGAAGGTCTGCGCGGGCACCGCGACGGTGGACCCTGGCGGACCGGCGTACGCGCCGTTGTACATGACCGGCGTCGTCGTGATGTTCGCGTAGTCGTAGACGGGCGGCGGCGGCGCGGCGTCGTCACCGGCGTCGTCGGCACCCGCGTCCTCCGGCGAGGTGATGCCGGGAATGACTCCCGCCGGAAGCAACGCTTGGAGACTCGGTGACAACTGGAGAAACTGCGCGCCGATCGCGTCGGCGGGCACCACTGTCGTGTTGTCGACGCCGATGATCTCGAGACGCAGACTGCCGAGGGGAGTACCGGAGGGTGTAGTGCCCGCGTCCGAGTAGGCGATGGTCCCGCCATTCGTCGCGGCGGAGCCGCAAATTGTCGCGCCGCCGTCGACCCCCGGATTCGCGCAACCGTCCATGACGACGATGTACGAGTGGTTGTACTGGATGGTGCCCTTCGGAATCATCGCGAAGAGGACCGAGCCCGGCCAGGTGACGGCCACGGTGCAAGCAGCGGGGTCCTGGCCCGCGTCGTTCGCGCTGTTGATCGAGCTCGCGGGGATTGCCCAGACGTAGAGATCGACGCTGGTGAGGAGCCCGACGTTCGCGGCAGCGATCGGCAACGCACCGCCTGCACCAAACGGGAGACCACTCGGAAGGAGCGGCTTGGCCTCGGTCCCGGCGAGAGCGCCAGCCGGACTGAGGCCGAAGCAGAAGCGCGCCGGGGGGAAGTCAGGCGCCGCGTGCACGAGAGCGATCATCGGAGGAGCTCCGGCGTCGGCGACGCTGCCCGAATCGACCCCCGCGTCATCGTTGGGCGAGCCACTGTCGACACCAGGAATCGGCGTGCCGCTATCGATCACCGGAGGCGCGGCCGTGTCGGCACCGGCGCCGGAGTCGCCGGGACCCGTGAGGTTGGGAGTGCTGCTGCTGCAGCCCGTACCCCAAGCCCCGGCTCCGGCGACAGCGAGAGCCGCAGAACCAATCCCCCATCGAACCCACCTTCGATTGCGCATCGTCTCTCCCCTTCCACCCCGAGTCGTCGAGGTAGCGGGGAGCGGTTTCAGCAAGCGACGCGCCAACGAATCGTCGGGGCCGTTTCCGCGCAATCCGCGCAGTCGGTCCTCCGTTCGTTCGGGATTCGTACGAGAGCGACGCTGCGGGCGTTCGGTATCCGAACGACGACCGCCGGTGTGCGCGAGATCCCATGCGGCGTGGGGTTTGCAACTCGAGGCCTCGTGCTTCTTGAGGGAACGGGGGAGCCGTCATGGGTAAGAAGGTCATCGTCATCGACGACTCGCGAACGATCCGAGAACAGGTCGGCGCAGCTCTCCGCGAAGCGGGCTTCGAGATGCTCGAGGCCGAAGACGCCATCGAAGGCGCCAAGGTCATCGCGCAGACTCCGGACGCGGCCATCGTCATTCTCGACGTGAACATGCCGAGCAAGAGCGGCCTGGAGCTTCTCGACGACTTGCGAAAGAACGGAACGATCAAGCTCACCGCGTCGTCTCCCAAAGAGGACGCATGACTGCTCAGAACCGGCATCTCCCCTTCGAGGTCTAGCGATGGCACAGCCCACGCGATTCGTCTCGATTGGCACGCGCCTCGTCGCGGCCACGACGCTCCTTCTCACGGTGGTCGCGCTCCTCGTCTACGTGGGGCTCAGCCGATACGAGCGCGCGAGCCTCCTGCGCGCGAAAGAGACTGCAGCCGAGATGGTCGTCAGCCTCTTCGCGGCAACGTCGCAAGCTCCGCTGATCTTCGAGGACAAGAGCGGAGTAGAAGACGCGATCGCCGGACTCGCCCAGAACCCCGAGGTCACCTTCGCCGGGATCTACCCCGCGTCGAAGGACTCTCCGGAGAAGCTCGGCGCGGCGTCGGGGGTGCTCGCGCGCGGCGACACCCCGGAGCCCGACGACCTCGCATCGATCCCGCTCCTCACTCGAACGCGGCGGGCGAAGGATCATCTCGTGGTCGTCGCGCGAATCCCGGACCCGAAAGGGGGGAGGCCCGTGGGAGCGGTCTGCGTGATTTTCTCTCTCGCTCGAGAGAACGAGGCGATCGCCAAGGTCGAGAGCGAGAGCCTCCGCGACTCGTTCGGCGTCGCATTCGTCACTGCCGCCCTCTTGATGGTGTTCGCGCGCGTCGTGATCGTCCGCCCCCTGCGCCGCGTGGCCGACGCCGCCAAGCAGCTCGAGCGCGGCGAGAAGGTCGTGATCGACGTGCAGTCGGCGGACGAGATCGGCGTCCTCTCGTCCGGATTCCGCGCGATGGCGGAGGCGATCGCGCAGCGCGAGGAGAGGATCAAGGCGCGCAACGCCGACATGCGTCTCGTCCTCGACAACCTCGAGCAGGGGCTCATGACCGTGCACCGCGACGGTTCGATGGCCGAAGAGAGATCCGGGACGGTAGACCGCTGGTTTGGCGCGCCGACTCCGGGGGCGCCGATCTGGACCTACCTTCATACGGTCGACTCGTCCGCGAGCGAGATGCTCCGCATGTCCTGGGAGGCGATCATCGAGGACATCATGCCGGTCGAGGTGTGCCTCCACCAGATGCCACGCCGCATGCGGAGCGGGGATCGAACGTTCGATCTCGCCTATCGCCCCGTCGAGGTAGACGGGAGCTGGTCGAAGCTCGTCCTCGTCATCTCCGACATCACCGATCGCCTCGAGGCGGAGAGGGCGGAGGAATCGCAGCGCGAGATGATCGCGATGTTCCAGCGCATCCTGCGCGACCCGAAGGGATTCTCGAGCTTCTTCGACGAGTGCATCCAGCTGCTAGCGACGGCGAAGGACGGGGTCGCCGAGCTCGTCGTCGTCAAGCGGGCGCTCCATACGCTGAAGGGGAACTGCGGCCTCTTCGGGCTCGCGAGCGTCGCGCGGGTCTGCCACACCATCGAGACGCGCATCGAGGAGAGCCCTTCTCATCCCAGCCCCGAGGAGATCGCAGCCCTCTCCTCCGTATGGGGCGTCATCGAGAAGAGGTACGACACGCTCGGCCGGCGCGGACGAACGCACGTGACCCTCGAAGAATCGGAGTACGAAGCGCTCCTCGAGGCGATCCGCCAGGGGACCAAGGGGGAGTCACTGGTCCGGATGGTCGCGTCGTTTCGGAGCGAGTCCGTCGTACTCAGCCTCGACCGCTTCACCGAACGGGTCCACGCGCTCGCGGCCAAGCTGGAGCGCGCCGAGGTCGATGTCGTCGTCCAGCCGAGTCCTCTGCGCCTTCCACCGAAGCGGTTCGGTCCGTTCTGGTCAGCCTTCACGCACGTCGTGCGCAACGCGGTCGACCACGGGATCGAGACGACCGAGGAGCGGGCGGCAGCGGGCAAGCCGCTCAAAGCCAAGCTCCGGATGCACGGCTACGCGACCTCCGACGCGGTGTGCGTCGTCGTCCAAGACGACGGACGCGGGATCGACTGGACGGCCGTCGCCGCGAAGGCGCGCTCGGCGAAGCTCCCCTCATCGACGCACGAGGATCTCGTCAACGCCCTCTTTGCCGACGCCTTCACGACGCGAGACGTCGTCACCGAGACGTCGGGGCGGGGGATGGGGCTGAGCGTCGTGCGCGAGGTCGTTCAGGGGATGGGCGGTCGAATGGAGATCGAGTCGACGACGCAGAAAGGCGCGCTGTTCCGGTTCGTCTTCCCTCCGAGCTGCCTGGTGGAGACAGCCGCGCTCACCGCCGGCACGCGAGCAGCTTGACGCGCGCGAGCGCCGCCGCCGCGGTCACGCTCGTCGCCGTTCGCTTCGCCGGGCCCCACCGATCGATGACCGCACCGTAGGCGGCGCACGCGCCCGCCACGTCGCCCGTTGCCTCGAGCACCTGCCCCAGCTGCAGCTGGGCGCGTGTAACGCCGATCGGCTCGGCGAGGGCCCGGCAGCTCCAGGTCACGGAGACCAGCTCCGGCAGCGCCTCATGAGAGCGCCCCGCGAGCGCGTGCACCTTCGCCATCGCAGGCACCGTCGAGCCGGTGACCACGAGCGGCGGCATCGGCTCGTAGTCGGAGAGCACGGCGAGCGCCTCCACAGCCTCTTCTCGCGTCTCCGCGGGGGCGGCGTACCCTTCGAGCCAGACACGGGGGCGATCGTAAGGTTGAATCTTGGCGTCCCAGATCGTGCGCCACTCCGCCCGCGCTTGGTCCCGCTCCTGCGGCGTCCTCAGACCACCGCGCACGGCAGCAGCGTAGAGCCGAGGTCGCGGATCTTCTTCGATCACGTCCGTGGACCAGACCGGGACCCGTCGCAGATGGGCGTCCGCGACCTGCGCCGCCCCCGCGACATCGCCCACCTCGGTGTCCAGATCGATGCGGAGCAGCGTCGCCGCGGCGCGGTCCTTCTCGGTGCCTTCCAGCCGCACCGTTCGATCCAGCTCCTCCGCGTCCTTGAGCGCTTCCGCGAAGTCACCGCGGAGGATGGCAAGATGTGCCTCGTCCGTGAGCGTGGTCGCAGCGCGCGTCGACTCTGGACACGCTTGCCACTTCCTCGAGAGCGCTTCCCGAACGGAGTCGATCGGCCGGCCTAGCGCGAAGAGGGCCCGCGCGAGAAAATCGTGCGCCCGATCGCTCCCATCCTCCATCGCCACCATGCGCTGCGCGTCGGCCTCGAGCCCCACACAGTCCCCCTGCAGGTCTTCGAGCGTCGCGCGCACCCGCAGGCAGCTCGCGGCCGAGGGGGATATCTCCATGCACTGGTCCACCGAGCGCATCGCCGCGGTGTGATCGAGCTCGAGCTCCTGTACGAGCCCTCGCAACCAGAGGGCCGAGGCAAAGTGCGGATCCAGCTCGAGCAACCGATCGGAGATCTTGAGGAGCTCGGCGTGCGGCCGCCGAGTCAGGAACAGGCGCGCCGACAGGAAGAGGAGCTCCGTGTCGCGCGGCCGCGACGCGACCAGCTTGTCGATGCGCCGCAGGGAGTCCTCGAGCTCGGGCTGCGGAGATATGTAGAGCGGCGCGACAGCGTCGAGGAGCTCTCGGTCGCTCTCCGAGAGCGACGCGCGGAGCGAGAGCGCCGCCCGCGCGTGTCGCCGCGTTTCGGCTCCGGCGAGCCAGTCGCCGTGCACCGCCCCCCGGAGCTCCGCGGCCGCCATCGTAGGATCGAGCGCCGCAGCCCGATCGAACCTGCGCATGGCCTCCACCAGCGACCCATCGCGCACCGCCTGCAGTCCAGCCTGGTACGCCGCCGCGGCCTCCGCGTTCGCCGACTTCGGAGCGGGGAGATCGGTGATCACCACGACGCGAGACGCTGACGCTGCTGCATCAACGCTCCTGGCGGCGCCAGTCCCTCCCGGCGACGTAAGCCTCAATGCGAGCGAGACCGCAGCGAGGGGCACCCCGATCGCGACTGCAAGCGCGAGCCGGGCCTTCCACTCCGGAGAGGCCTTCAAGTTCCCCGATACATGGGACACATGTGCCTTCGAGGTCGACTCGTGGAGCACGCCGCCATCCGCGTGCGGCTGCCCTTGCGCCTGCGCGACACGAGGAGTCGAGGTAATGCGAGCGCTCGGCATTGCGAAAGGAGCCAGCGCATCGGCCAGCTCCTGCGCGCTCCCGAAGCGTTCGTCGGGATTCTTGTGCAGGCACCGGGTGATGATGGCGTCGATCTCCGGGGGAAGATCAGGCCGCTCCTCGCTCAACCGCCGCGGCTCCCCCGAGGCCACCGCCGCGAGCAACGCGGCCACGCTGTCTCCGGTGAACGGGAGCTCACCGGTGAGCGCGCGAAAGAGCGTTACCCCCAGCGACCATACGTCGCTGCGCGCGTCGACCCTGCTCGCGTTGCGCAGCTGTTCGGGCGCCATGTAGTGAGGCGAGCCGATGGAGCCTCGCGTCATCGACAGCTCCTCCTCGGTCGCGATGGGCGCCTTGGAGATGCCGAAGTCGACGATCTTCACGAGGCGGGTCCCGTTCGCCCGCTGTGTGAGGAAGAGGTTCGCGGGCTTGATGTCGCGATGAACGATCCCGCGTGCGTGCGCCGCGGCGAGCCCCTCGCACGCTTGAACGATGATCTCCGCGACCTCCGCGAGAGGGATCGTCCCTCGCGCTTTGAGCTCTTGTTGGAGGTCGCGCCCGGTCAGGTATTCCATGACGAGATAGGGGCTCTCGTCCTGGAGGGTGCCGTAGTCGAGCACCCGAACGACGTTCTCGCTCTGCACGGCGACCAGGGCACGTGCCTCGCGCTTGAATCGGCCGATGGCATCGTCACTGTCGAGGTAGTCCGACTTGACGAACTTGATCGCGACCTTCTGTCCGATCAGCTTGTGCGTCGCCGACACGACGAGGCCCATCGCTCCGCTCCCGAGCACCTCGTCCACAACGTATTTGTCCGCCACGACGGACCCGGGCTGCAACGATGCCTCGGGCGCTCGCGGCCTCCTATCGCCGGGCATTCCCCCTCCCACCCCTCACCCGCATCCGAATCGACTATCGTACATCTATCGGGGCTGTCGTGCTCGCGACGAGCTTCGGCGCACGTTCCCCCCGAACCTACCCTCCGACCGCGCGAACCTACCGTCGGTACGCCGGTCGGCCCCTCCCGACCGACCGAACCTAGCGCCCGACCGCGCGAACCTACCGTCGGTACGCCCGGACCTCGCGTCGGTACGCCCGGACCTCGCGTCGGTACGCCCGAACTTACCGTCGGTACGCCCGGACCTCGCGTCGGTACGCCCGAACCTACCGTCGGTACGCCCGGACCTCGCGTCGGTACGCCCGGACCTCGCGTCCACACGCGCGAACCTACCGTCGGTACGCCCGGACCTCGCGTCGGTACGCCCGGACCTCGCGTCCACAGTTCAATTCGGGTCGCAACGCGGCCGTGATCCAGGGCGCCGCCGCGCTCGAT
>JBKQKP010000068.1:0-24939 GCA_052147435.1 Polyangiaceae bacterium
TAATAGCTCCGGGCGCCGGCGTACGACTCGTCGCCGCGCATGATGCCCGCCCACTGCTCGGCGCTCATCGCGCCGGTGCCCGAGTCGGTGAGGAGATCGATGATGACGTCCTCGGCGCGCACGGCGAAGAGGTTGTAGCGCGCGGCATCGAGGATGCGACGGCGCTCGGCGACCGTGGTCATGCGGATCGGCTCGACGGTCTTGATGCGGAACGGTTCGATGATCGGGCGGGCCATGGGTGGCCGCCGAGCAAGCGCGAAGCCAGCCGAGCGCACGCGGCGGATCGCGTCCCTGTCACGGCTTCATGGGCGCATGTCCTGCGCCTCACGCGCAGCGACTGCGTGGACTTCGCTGCGGTGGCGCCGAGACTTCAGTCACGGTCCCGAGACCCACACCTCGACTCGTCGATCGCGCTCTCGCGCGTCCGTGGCGTCGTTCCCCGCGATGGGCATGATCCCACCGAAGCCGTCGACGGCGCCGACGTCGACACCGCGCGCCGTGAGCAGGTCGGCGACCGCCTTCGCGCGATCCCGCGACAGCGCGACGTTTGCGGCCTGGTCTCCTGCGGGGTCGGAGAATCCGAGAAGCGTTACCTTCGGCGAGCGCACCGAGTGGAGGTACGTGATGAGTCGCCCGAGATCGCGCTGGCCGCGCGCATCGAGCTTCGTCGTTCCGGACGCAAAACGGAAGTCGAGCGAAAGGCGCTTCGCCCCTCGGGTCGCCGCAACGTACGCGGGCGGACACGCTTCACACGATGGCGCCGCGTCAGCGGCGCGCGCGCCGAGGTCGACGAAGCCGTGGGCCGCGACGACGCCTTGACCGTGGGGCGACAGCGCGAACGCAACGAAGTCCTGGCTCAGCGGATGGCGCCGCGGCGTCGGTGCATAGAGATAGAGGCGCCGCGACAGGGGGTAGTCTTCCGTCGCAACGGTGAACGGCGTCGGGCTCACGGGCGCCGCCTGGCTCTCCGAGATGGGAACGGCCCGCGCCTTGCGGATGTGGGGCATGCCGACGAAGCCGATACCCAGCGGGTCGGCCGCGACGGCGTCGGACAGCTTCTCGCTGTCTGCGAACCTCACGGCGGACGGCGCGAGCGCGCGCTGCCCGAGCACCGCTGCCTTGAAGGTCGCGTACGTCCCCGAGCGTTCGTCGCGGGCGAAGAGGTGGACGGGACCGGTTACGTGCCAGTCGGGGGGCCAGCTCGCGATCTGCCCGCTGAACACCCCACCGAGCGTGTCGACGCTGAGGGGAGCCGGCTGGTTGCTCGAGCTGACGATCACGGCGAGACCATCGAGGCCGATCACGTTCTCCGCCCCCTGCGCAGTGAGATCGCCGGCACCGACTTGCCGGAGCTTCTCGACCTCGGCGGTCGTGATCGGGCGGGACGACATGCCAAGATCCGCGCTGCCGTTCGCGAGGTCGTCGAAGGCGGCCTCCGACCCCGAAGCGTCGATCTCGAACCGCATCGGCGCCTTCTCTCCGGGGAGCGTCCCCGTGACCACCCAGCCGAGACCATCGGCGTTCTTCTGAACGTGGACGTCCTTGGCGTCGCGCTGATCGAGAAACGCCTGGGCGAGCGCCGGCGCGAGCTCGGCGCCGATCGTGTTCGAGCCGTGGAGCCGGAGCGGTGTCGCCGACGCAGGCACCACGACCGACGGCTCCTCCGTGTGCGGGTCGAACCGGACCGTGGGCGTCGCCGCGTTCGCGTTGGGGATCAGCCCGCGGAAGGTCACGAAGAACACTCCGCCGAGGAGCATCGCCACGGGCAACGTGAGCACCCACGCGATCGCGATATTGCGCACGGTCGACGACTGCAGCCCCGACTTGTTCGCGAGCATCGTCCCTGCGATCCCCGACGAGAGCACGTGCGTCGTGCTCACCGGGAGGCCGAACCACCCCGAGAGGCCGATCGTCGTCGCCGCCACGATCTCGGCGGAGGCGCCCTGCGAGTACGTCATGTGCGTCTTGCCGATCTTCTCCCCGATCGTCACGACGATCCGCTTCCACCCGACCATCGTGCCGATGCCGAGCGCGAGCGCGACCCCGATGAGCACCCACGACGGCGCGAACTCGACCGCCGTGCGCAGGTTGCTCCGTTCCTTCTTCAGGGAGCTCCATTCATCCGGGGAGAGGGCCTTCGCGTTCGACTTCTCGAGCGCACCGAGCGCCGCGTCGACGCGCATGATGCGCTTTCGCACGTCGAAGCGCTGATCGGGCGGAATCTCGGTGAGGGAGTTGCGCCCCTGGAGCGTGGTCCGAAGCTCCTCGAGATCCGCCGCGAGCTGCGGCGGGGGGGCCGACGCGGGTGCGACGTCGTTGTTGGCCGCCAGCATCGGAGCCTCGCCGAGGTTCTGGGCGAGCATCTCGATCTTGTCGGTGCTCTGAACCATCGCGCTGATCTGCTCGTGGTTGAGCGCGCGGTTGAGCGCGTAATCCGCGGGGAGGATGCCGATGAGGATCAGCATGACGAGCCCGACCCCCTTCTGCCCGTCGTTCGAGCCGTGCGCGAAGCTCACGCCGCTGCACGTCGAGATGAGCACGCCCCGCACCCACCACGGCGGCGGCTTCGTGCCGTCGGGCGACGTGTGCAGCCTAGGCGAGGTAAGGACCCTCTTGAGGAGTATGAGCAAGAGCGCGGCGACCGTCAGGCCGAAGAGCGGCGAGAGGACCAGCGACGTACCGATCTCCCTCACCTTCGCCCAATTCACCCCCGAGCCGAACGCGTGCCCAGGGAGCATCGAGTTCGCCAGGCCCACGCCGACGATCGCGCCGATGAGAGTATGCGAGCTAGACGCGGGGAGGCCGAGGTACCAGGTGCCGATGTTCCAGACGATCGACGCAGAAAGCAGAGCGAGCACCATGGCAATGCCCGCTCCGCCGCTCGTCGCGAGGAGCTCGACGGGGAGGAGCTTGATGATGCTCATCGCGACCGCGATGCCGCCGACGTAAACGCCCAGGAAGTTGAAGGTGCCGGAGATGATCACGGCGTACCAAGGCTTCAGCGACTTCGTGTAGATGACCGTCGCCACCGCGTTGGCCGTGTCGTGGAACCCGTTCACGAACTCGAAGCCGTAGGCCACCGTGAGCGCCAGGAGGAGAAGCGCCAACTGCCCCGCGCCGATCGGCGTGTCGAAGAATTGGTTCATGTCGCGGGCACGGTGCCAGCGTGTCGAGGCATTCGTGTGACAGACGCGCGCCAAGGGCGTGCTCGGCGTACGCAGTCAGCTGTCGGAGAGGACGACCTCGGCGGGCTCCGCGGTCCTCGGTAAAATTCCCATGCGCTCGTAGATCGGGCGCACCGCTCGGCGCACCTCCGGGAGCGCGCGAAGAAAGAGCCCCGCGGCGACGACGCAGATCGCCCCTCCGGCGAGGATCGTGTTCTCCGCGCCGATGCGGGTCGCGAGCGCGCCGGCGATCAAGCTGCCGAGCGGCACGGTCCCGAAGAGCGACATCGCGAGGATGCTCATCACCCGCCCGCGCTTGTCCTCGTCGACGATCGTCTGGATGATCGTGTTGCTCGCGGCGGTCTGCAGCATCATCCCGGCCCCCGCGAGCAGCAGCAGCGGCATCGCGAGCCAGAGGACGTGCGATCGCGAGAACGCGATGAGACCGAGGCCGAAGAGGGCCGCGGAGATCACGACCACGCGGCCCAGCCCGAGGACGCTCGTACGCGAGGCGAGGTAGATCGCGCCGGCGAGCGCGCCGACGCCGGCGGTGGCCTGGAGAGCCCCGAGGGTCCCGGCTCCGCCGTGCATCACCTCCCGCGCGATGACCGGCAGGAGCACGGCGAAAGGCCTCCCCGCGAGGCCCGACAAGGCGAGCAGCAGCAGCAGCGCGCGGATCGGAGCGAATCCGCTCACGTAGCGGAACCCCTCGGCCATCTCGTGGAGGACGTGCGTGGACTTCGGCGCGCGCGGCCGGACGTCGAGACGCATGAGGAGCACCGAGAGGATCACAGCGCCGTAGCTGACCGCGTCGAGGAAGAAGCACCACCCCTCGCCGACCGCGGCGATGAGGACGCCGGCGATCGCCGGTCCGAGCAGGCGCGCGGAGTTCACCATCGACGAGTTGAGCGCGATGGCGTTGGGGAGATCGGCGCGGTCCTCCACCATGGAGGCGAGCATCGACTGGCGCACCGGCATGTCGAAGGCGTCGATGAGCCCTTGCAGCACGTTCAACGCGATGACCTCCCAGACGCGGATGACCCCACCGAGGGCGAGCGACGCGAGCAGGGTGGACTGGACCATCGCGAGCGTCTGCGTGGCGAGGAGGACGCGGTACCGGTTCCAGCGATCGACGAGAACGCCGGCGAGCGGGGCGAGGAGGAAGGTGGGGACCTGGCCGGCGAAGGCGACCACACCGAGGAGCCATGCCGAGCCGGTGAGGCGATAGACGAGCCACGACGTGGCCACCTTCGTCAGCCACGTGCCGATGAGAGAGATGCCCTGCCCGGTGAAGAAGAGCCGGAAGTTGCGGTGACGAAGGGCCCGGCCGACAGAGAGCACCCGGCGCGCGCCTGCGCTTGGCGCCTGCGCCTGCGCCCGTGCGGAGGTGGGGTCGTCTCCCATCGACCGGGGATGTTACCTCTCGTGGCAGGCGCCTTGCTTGCGGTGTTCCTCCGCCATGGCGACCTACATCACGAGCGACTGCATCAGCTGCGGAGCCTGCGAGCCGGAGTGCCCGAACGACGCGATCTCCCAAGGGGCGGAGCTTTACGTCATCGATCAAGAGCGCTGCACGGAGTGCGTCGGGTTCCACGAGAAAGAGGCCTGTCAGGCCGTTTGCCCCGTCGAATGCTGCCTCCCCGATCCGGCGCACCCGGAGACCGAAAGCCAGCTCATCGCCCGAGCCGTGGCGCTGCATCCCGACGACGAGGAGCTGAAGGGGCACGCGAAGGCCGGAGACTTCCCCTCTCGGCTGCGCGCCTGAAGAGTGCGCGAGCGCCGCAGTCCTGGCGCGAACGAGGTGCACCGCGACGCAGGTCTTGCAGCGCGCCACTCTCGCGTCTCCCGCGACGCCGCCCCCTTCCCGGTCCCGGATCATGGCGCGGGAAATGCGTAAGCAAACCGTTCGAGGCCGCGTTGGCCCCGGAGCTACGGGTGGGAAGAGATGCGTGAATTGCACTCGCTTTGGATCTCCCTCTTCGCGTTTCTGGTCGTGTCGGCGCTCGTCGGCGTCGGCATCCTCGCGGCCGCACGCCTGCTCAGGGTGCGCGCGCGCCACGACTCCCCCCTGAAGCGACGGACGTACGAGTGCGGCGAGGAGCCGGCCGGAATGGCGTGGATGCAGTTCCACGCGCGCTACTACGTCGTCGCGCTCCTCTTCGTGCTCTTCGACGTCGAAGCCGTGTTCCTCTTCCCGTGGAGCGTCGTTCAGCGCGAGCTCGGGTCGGCCGGCTTCTTCGCCGCCGTCGGCTTCATCGCGGTGCTCATGCTCGGGTGGCTCTACGCGGTCCGGAAGGGGGCGCTCGAATGGCAATGACCGAGCCGCGTCGCCTGCCGGTGGTCGACGAGGGGAACCGCGCGTACGAGCACCCGCTCTACGGACGGTTGCTCTCCGCGCCGGGTCTCTCGGTGGCGACGACGGCGATCGATCGGCTCCTCGAGTGGGGAGCCACGAACAGCCTCTGGGTCTTCCCGATGGCCACGAGCTGCTGCGGCATCGAGCTCATGTCGGCCGCTGCGAGCCGCGTCGATCTCGATCGCATGGGGACGATCGTCCGGGCGACCCCCCGGCAGTCGGACGTGATGGTCATCGCCGGAACGATCACCGTGAAGATGGCGCCGCGCGTGAAGGCCCTCTGGGACCAGATGCCCGAGCCGAAGTGGGCGATCGCGATGGGGTCGTGCGCGATCTCGGGGGATTTTTATCGCAACCTCTACTCCGTCATTCCGGGCATCGACACCGTGCTCCCGGTGGATGTCTACGTTCCGGGTTGCCCTCCCAATCCGGAGGCGCTCATGCATGGCCTTCTCCGGCTTCAGGAGAAGGTCCGCCTGCGACGCGCAGGGAAGCTCCCCCCGCGCGAGGAAAAACCCAACGCGCTCGAGCTCACCCGTCCGTCGATCCCTCGCTTCGGTGACGCCGCGCGCGACGGCGCGCTCGACGCGGCGCAGGTGTCCTCGGCCATGACGGTGACCTCCCTCGAGCGGAGCGCCGAGCCCGAGGCCGGGAGCGTGCAGGACGAGCCTGCCCCTCGGACGACGGAGCCCGCAGGAGATCTCGAGGCGCTGTTCCGTGGGCACGGGGTCACGGAGATCCCCAAGGACGCTGCGCCCGTCGTCCCTGTGGAGCGGCACGTCCCCCTCGCCCGCCGCCTCCGCGACGGAGGGTACGAACAGCTCGTCTACATCGCAGCGACGCACTTTGCGGCGAAGACCGGCGCGAAGCCGCAGCCGGAGCGGTTCGAAGTGGCCTACGCGCTCCGCACGGTGGGGAAAGGCTCGCGCATCGCCTCGTGGCGCGTCGCCCTCGCGCCGGGCGAAGGGATCCCCACGCTCGTCGGCGTATTCGCCGGAGCCGACTGGCAGGAGCGCGAGCAGTACGACCTCGTGGGCATCCGCTTCGATGGCCACCCCGACCTGCGCCGCATCATGCTCCCGGACTCGTGGACGGGGCACCCGCTGCGCAAAGACTACCCGGCCGACACGGCCTGCCCGCCATGGAGATGACCGTGCACCTGCAGAGCGCCAGCCGAGGGGGCGTCGACCCGCACGCATCGGTCAACGCGTACGACCCGGAAGCGGATCTGATGCTCCTTCACTACGGGCCGCAGCACCCATCCACGCACGGCGTCTTCCGGATGGACCTCCACCTCGACGGTGAGCTCATCGTGAAGGCGACGCCGCACGTGGGGTACCTGCACCGTGCCGTCGAGAAGCTCTGCGAGAAGCTCACGTACGTCCAGGCGACCCCCATCGTCGACAAGAACGACTACGTCTCGCCGATGTGCAACGAGCAGGCGCTCAACATGGCCTTCGAGAAGCTGCTCGGGGTCGAGGTGCCGCGGCGCGCACGCTGGATCCGCACCATCTTCGCCGAGCTCCAGCGGATCGCCTCGCATCTCCTGTGGCTCGGAACCTTCGCGCTCGACCTCGGCGGCGCGCTCGGCGGCGGATCGACGCTCTTCCTCCACTGCTTCCGCGAGCGTGAGCTCGTGCTCGATCTCTTCGAAGAGGTGAGCGGGGCCCGCTTTCACTACAACACGCACACGATCGGCGGTAACCGGCACGATCTCCCCGCAGGCTGGGGGGCCCACGTGAAGGCGGCGCTCACGACAATCGAGTCCCGCCTGAGCGAGTACGAAGACCTGAGTCTCGGCAATTCGATCTTCGCCGCGCGAACCAAGGGGGTCGGACGGCTCGACGGCCCCCTCGCCCTCGAGCTCGGGATCACCGGGCCGATCCTCCGGGCGAGCGGCGTGGACCACGACCTTCGGAGAGACGCTCCCTACAGCGCCTACGACGAGCTCCCCGTGCGGGTCGCCGTCGCGAGCGCCGGCGACTGCTTCGCGCGCTCGGAGGTCCGCTTCGCCGAGATACGCGAGAGCATCCGGCTCGTTCGGGCGGCGATCGACGGCGTCCCGGAGGGGCCGATCTGCGGCTTCAAACCCGTCCGGCAGCCGACGCAGGTCAAACTGACGGCCGGGCAGGTCTACGTTGCGATCGAGTCCCCCCGCGGAGAGCTGGGGACGTTCGTTATCGCCGGCGGGGACAGCCCCACGTCACCCTACCGACTCAAGATCCGCCCCCCGAGCCTGCACGCGCTGTCGGCGATCCCGTACATCCTCCCCGGGCACACGGTGAGTGACGCCGTCGCGATCCTCGGATCGCTCGACCCGATCATGGGGGAGGTGGACAGATGAGCCCCCTCGTCCATGGCGCGGTCTACGGCGTGGTCCTGGTCTCGGTGCTCCTCAGCGTCGTCGCGATCGGGATCTGGTTCGAGCGCAAGTTCGCCGGGCGGATGCAGTCGCGCCTCGGCCCCACGATCGTCGGTCCGATAGGGCTATTTCAGCCGATCGCCGACGTCATCAAGCTTCTCCAGAAAGAGGACATCGTCCCCCAGGACGCAGACCGCCACCTCTTCGACCTCGCCCCCGTGCTCGCCGCCTTCTGCTCCCTGGGAGCCGCCGCCGTCGTCCCGCTCTCCAGCACGATGGTCGCCGCGGACCTCGACGTCGGCGTCCTCTACGTCCTCGGAATCGGCGGCCTCATGGTGATCCCGACGTTCTGCGCCGGGTGGGCGAGCAACAACAAGTTCGCGCTGCTCGGCGCCATGCGGGCGATCGCCCAGTCCGTGTCGTACGGAGTCCCCTTGGTCCTCGGCGTGATGGTCCCCGTGATCCTCGCCGGGTCGATGAGCGTGTCGACGATCGTGGCGTGGCAGGCCGCGCACCACTGGATCGCCGTCTGGCCCGTCATCCCCGGGCTCCCCGCGTTCCTCCTCTTCTTCCTCGCGATGCTCGCCGAGTCGAACCGCATCCCGTTCGACATCCCGGAGGCCGAGAGCGAGCTCGTGGCGGGAGTGACGACCGAATACACCGGGGCGAAGTTCGTCCTCTTCTACATGGCCGAGTACGTCCACACGCTCGTCGGCTCGGCGCTGGGGGCGGCGCTCTTCTTCGGCGGCTGGGACGGCCCCTTCGCCCCCGGCCTGCACTGGATGGTCGCCAAGACGCTCGCGATCTTCGTCGCCGTCTACTGGGTGCGCTGGTCTCTTCTGCGCTTCCGCGCCGATCAGCTGATGGACCTCTGCTGGAAGCGCCTGACGCCTCTCGGCGTCGCGCTCGTCGTCCTGGCCGCCGCCTGGGTCCAATACGGCCCGGAAGGAGCGCGCTGATGAGCTACCTCGTCGATGCCGCGAAGGCGCTCCGGACGACGCTGAAGAACGTCTTCCGGCGTCCGACGACCGTGGAGTTCCCGTCCGTGATCCGCCCCCGCGCGGAGCGCTACCGCGCGAGCTTCGCCCTCCCCGACGACGAGCACGGCGAGATCGCCTGCATCGGCTGCCTCGCCTGCGAGCGGATCTGCCCGTCGCAGGTGATCAAGATGAAGAGCGGAGGCAAGCGCGAGTCGCCGGTCACGGGGAAGAAGCGCGCCTACGTCGAAGAGTTCGTGCTCGATCTGTCGGCCTGCATCCAGTGCGAGCTCTGCGTCCAGGTCTGCAACAGCGACGCGATCTTCATGACACGCGAGCCGGAGGTCCCTGGCTTCTCGCGCGAGGACCTGGTGCTCGACATCGTCCGGCTCCGCGCCAACGCGCGCGAGAAGACGCCGGCGTGGGGGCGAGGCACTACGCTCCAGGAGGCGCAGGAGCCCCCCAAGGTAGAGAAAGCTCCGGCCAAGCCGGCGGCTCCGACGCAGGAGAACAAGCCGGTGATCGCACCGCCGGAGAACAAGCCGGCACCCGCGCTGCTCGAGACCAAGCCGGCAGCTGCGCCGCTCGAGAAGGAGAGCGCGTGATGGAAGCGGTGGCCTTCGGCGTCGCGGCGTTCTGCGCGCTCCTCTCTGCGATCTTCGTCGTACGGAGCACGAACCTGATCCACGCGGCGCTCTGGCTCGGCGTAACGCTTCTCACGACGGCCGTGCTCTACGCGATGCTGGGGGCGTCGTTCCTCGCCGGCGTGCAGGTGCTCGTCTATGTCGGCGGCGTGATCACCCTCATGATCTTCGGCGTCATGATCACCCGACGACACGACGGGATCGTCGCCGGCGCAGAGTCGTCGCCCCCCGCGCGGGGGATCTTCGTCGCGGGCGCATTCTTCGCCGTGGTCGCAGCGGCGATCCACTCGACCCCGGGGCTCGACGTCGGGCTGGTCCCGAACGCGACGTCCCCGGCGGACCTCGGACGCGTCTTCCTGCGGGAGCAGGTACTCGCGTTCGAGACACTCTCCTTCCTGCTTCTCGGCGCGATCGTCGGCGCGATCGTGATCGCGCGACGGCGCGATCCCGGGGCTCGTCGGCGCGAGCTCGGCGGCAGCATCGCCGGCCCCGCCGCAAGCGCCGCTCCGGGGGAGGTGTCGCCGTGACCCTCTCGTCGTGCCTTCTTCTGGCGACGGCGCTCTTCGCGATCGGCCTTTACGGGCTCGTCACGCGGCGGCAAGCGATCGCGGTCCTCCTCTGCGTCGAGCTCATGGCGAACGCCGCAAACGTCTGCTTCGTCGCCTTCGGGAGCTTCCGCGGGGGGATCACGGGCCAGGTCTTCGCGGCGTTCTCGATCGCCCTGACCGTCGCCGAGGTCGCCGTGGGCCTCGCCATCGTGATCCTCCTCTATCGCCGCTACGGCGACACTCTCCTCGACCTCGCAAGCGAGATGAAGCGATGACCCGCCCGATCGAGCTCGCGCTGGTGGCGCTCCTCGCACCCGTCCTCGCGGCGCTCCTCCTCGTACCGCCGGCGGCGCGGCGGCGCGGCTGGCCGGCGGCGACGGTGTGCATCCTTGGATCGGTCGTCTCCTTCGCCGCCGCGATCGCCCTCCTCGCCGATCGCCTGAACGACCCGGCGGCGCAGACGCTCGCCATCCCGTGGCTTCGCTCGGGCTCCTCGGTGATCGCCGAGGTGGGGGTGCACGTTGACGGGATCGCGGCGTCGATGCTCGCCGTGGTCACCCTCGTCGCGCTGTGCGTTCAGGTCTTCTCGCTCGGCTACATGCACGACGAAGCCCCCCCCGCGTTCGGGCGCTACTTCGCCTACCACGCGCTCTTCCTCTTCAGCATGAACGCGCTCGTCGTGGCGCCGAACCTCCTGCAGCTCTTCATCGGCTGGGAGCTCGTCGGGGTGACGAGCTACCTGCTCATCGGCTTCTACTTCCGCAAGCCGAGCGCCGCGCACGCCGCGGTCAAGGCGTTCTGGGTGACGAAGTTCGCCGACATGGGGTTTCTCTTCGGGCTCCTGGCCCTCTACGTCGCTACGGGGAGCTTCGCCTGGGACGCGCATCTCGCCCCCGAGACGGCCACGCTCGTGACGCTCCTGTTCTTCCTCGCGGTCGTCGGAAAATCGGCGCAGTTCCCGCTCCACGTCTGGCTCCCCGACGCGATGGAAGGGCCCACGCCCGTCTCCGCGCTCCTCCACGCGGCGACGATGGTCGCCGCGGGCGTCTTTCTGGTCGTGCGGGCCAACCCGCTCTTCGCGCAGTCGGAGACGACACGCGACCTCATGCTGGCGCTCGGCGCCGGTACCGCGTTCTTCGCGGCGCTTCTCGCCCTGGTGCAGACCGACATCAAGAAGGTCCTCGCCTACTCGACCTGCTCCCAGCTCGGCTACATGATCGCGGCGCTCGGCGCGGGCTCCCTCCTCGGAGGTTTCTTCCATCTCACCACGCACGCCTTCTTCAAGGCGCTCCTCTTCCTGGCGGCCGGAAGCGCGATCCATGCCGTGCACTCGAACGAGATCGGCGCCATGGGGGGGCTGGCGAAGAGAATGCCGCTAACCGCGGGGGCGTTCCTCGTCGGCGCGTTCTCGCTCGCCGGGATCCCCGGCTTCTCTGGGTTCTTCAGCAAGGACCTCGTGCTCGAAGGGGTCGAGGGGAAGCTCGGCTCGGTGCCGTGGGCCGTTCTCCTTGCGACGGCGTTTCTCACCGCCTTCTACATGGGGAAGGTCGTCTTCGTGGCGTTCTTCGGCGAGCCGTCGGGAGAGAGCGCGAAGCACGCGCACGAGCCGGGGTGGTCGATGCGCGGGCCGCTCGTCGTTCTGGCGGTACTGTCGATCGGGGTCGGGTTCTTCGCGGCCCCCTTCGCGCGGCTGCACGGCGAGGCGTACCGCTTCGAGCTCGGACTCGGGCCCGTCCTCGGCGCGGCGCTCGGGATCGGCGGGTTCGTGGCGGCTTATCTCGTCTTCGGGCGAGGAAGGCGCGAAGCCGTGCCCTCCGTGATGGCGTGGGTCGAGCGCCTCGCCCGCACGCGCCTCGTCAATCGCATCTACGAGGTCGGCTACCGGCGTGTCACGCTCGTCCTGGCCGACGGGCTCGCGTGGGTCGATCGCTACGTCGTCGACGGCGTGATCAACATGCTCGGCTACTCGACGCTCGAGGCCGGCGCCCAGGCGCGCCCAATCCAGACAGGTCTCCCGTCGGACTACGTCACAGCGGTCGTCCTCGGGGCGGTGTGCTTCGCGGCGTGGGCGGTGGTGCGATGAGCGAGCATCTCCTGACGTTCATCGTCGCCGCTCCGGCGCTCGCTGCGCTGGTCGTCATGCTCCTCCCGGCGACGGCGCATGCCGCGATCCGCCTGGTGTCTCTCGCCGGCGCGACGACAAGCCTCGCCGGGAGCGTCGCGGCGTTCGCGACCTACGACAAGATCGCCGGTGGGCTCCAGCGCGCGGAGAGCTACCCGCTCGCTCCGACGCTCGGCGTGCGTCTGTCGTTCGCGATGGACGGCTGGACTGGCCCTCTCCTTCTCCTGACCGGCACGATCATCGTCGCCGGCGTCCTCGCGAGCTGGAAGCTCCAGAACCGGCCGAAGGAGTACTTCGTCCTTCTCCTCGTCCTGGTCTCGGGGGTCTTCGGCGTCTTCGTCTCCCAGGACCTTCTCGTCTTCTTCCTGTTCTACGAGATCGCCGTTCTGCCGATGTACCTCCTCATCGGCATCTGGGGGGCGAGCCACGCGGTCCCGGCGAAAGGGCCGTTTCGCATCGTCTGGAAGCGCTTCGCGGTCGGCGACAAGGAGTACGCCGCGATGAAGCTCACGCTCATGCTCCTCGTCGGCTCGGCGGCGATCCTGGCGGCCATCTTCGCCCTCTACGTCCGGTCCGGCGCGGAGAGCTTCGACCTCGGGCACCTCGCGGCCACGAAGTACGACGAGCACCTCCAGATCGTCCTGTTCCCGCTCCTCTGGCTCGGCTTCGGCACGCTCGCGGGGGTTTTCCCGTTCCACACGTGGTCCCCCGACGGCCACGCCTCGGCGCCGACCGCCGTCTCGATGCTCCACGCGGGGGTGCTCATGAAGCTCGGCGCCTTCGGCGTCATGCGGGTGGGCATGGTGCTCCTCCCGGAGGGGACGCGCTTCTGGGTCCCCGTCGTCGGCGCGGTGGCGGCGATCAACATTCTCTACGGCGCGTTCTGCGCGATGAGCCAGACGGACCTGAAGTACATCGTTGCCTATAGCTCCGTGAGCCACATGGGGGTCGTCCTCCTCGGCGCGGCCACGCTCACCGCCGTCGGCTGGGACGGCGCCATCTTCCAGATGGTCGCGCACGGGATCATGACCGGGCTCTTCTTCGCGCTCGTCGGTCTCGTCTACGAGCGAGCGCATACGCGCGCCGTGCCGACGATGGGGGGCTTCGCTACCGTGATGCCTGGCGTCGCCGCGTTCTTCACCCTCGCCTGCCTCTCGTCGCTCGGCCTCCCCGGAACGGCCGGCTTCGTGTCGGAGTTCATGGTGTTCCTCGGCGCCTGGAAGAGCGGGCATTTCCTCTGGGCGATCCCCGCCGTCATCGGAGCGTTCGTGACGGCGATCTACGTCCTCAAGGCGACGCGCGCGATCTTCTGGGGACCGGGCCCCAGCGAGACGTTCCACGAGCTCTCGGACGCGCGAAGGACCGAGTGGGGTGCGCTGGTGCTCCTCGGCACGTGCTTGATCGTGCTCGGCGTATGGCCTCGGCTCCTTCTCGATCACATCGGGCCGGGGAGCGTCGCTCATCTTAGTTCCTTCGTCCCGATCCTCGTGGGGGCAAGATGAACGATCTGCGCGTCCTCTGGCTCCCCTTGGCCACGTCGGCGCTCGCCGTCGTGGTCCTCCTCCTCGATGTTCTGTCGCCCCCTTCGCCCGCGCCCGGGCGCCGGCTCGGCTGGGTCGTCGTCGCGGGGCTCACGGCGATCTTCGCCGCGACGTTCGTCGTCGACTCCACGGGCACGGCGGCGTACGGCGCGTTCCGCGGCAGCGCCTGGGCAACCTTCCTCGGACGGCTCTTCGTCGGAGCCGGGATCCTCGGGGCGCTCGGCGCGCTCGACGACGTGGCCGAGCGCATGCCGCTCCGCCAGGGGGAGTACTGGCTCAGCTTCCTGGCGAGCATCCTCGGGATGACGATCCTCCCCGGAGCGCGCGACCTCGTGCTCGCTGTGGTGGCCTTCGAGCTCGTCAGCGTCCCGCTCTACGTGCTCGCCGCCTACGCCAAGACCGATCCCCCACCGGACGCCCCGACGACCAAAGGCCTCGCCGCCGAGGCCTCGCTCAAGCTTTACCTGGTCGGGGCGACGAGCTCCGCCATCACCCTCTTCGGCCTCGCGCTCCTCACGGGAATGGCGGGCACCTCGCAAATCGACTCCCTCGGCGCCGCACCGATGACGCCGCTCGGCGCCGTGGGCCTGGTCCTCGTGCTCGCGGGCATCGGGTACAAACTCGGCATGGTGCCGTTCCATCACTGGGTTCCGGACACCTACCAGGGGGCCTCGACCCCTTTCGTCGCGTTCCTGTCCGTTGCGCCCAAGGCCGCGGGGATCTCGTTCCTCGCCGTCGTGTTCACCTCGGGCCTCGGCGCCGAGCGGCCGATCTGGGTGCCGCTCGTGGCCATCGTCGCTCTCCTCTCGATGGCGGTCGGCAACCTGCTCGCCCTGCCGCAGACCGATCTTCGACGCGTCCTCGGCTACTCGGGGATCGCCCAGATGGGGTACCTCCTCCTCGCGATGGCCGCGGCGAACGCCTACGGCCTGGGGATGGCGCTCTTCTTCCTCGCCGGATACGTCGTGACCAACCTCGGGGCGTTCCTCATCGTCCACGCGGCCTCACGCGCCGGCGGGTTCGGGTTCGAGGGGCTCGCCGGGCTGGCAAAGCGCTCCCCTTCGCTCGCCGCATCGCTCCTCTGCTTCCTCCTGTCGCTCGCCGGAATCCCGTTCATGGTCGGCTTCTGGGGGAAGCTCTACGTGTTCCTCGCGGCGTGGCGCGCGGGGCTCGTCGGCTGGGTCGTCTGTGGGATCGTGCTCGCCGTGCCGGGGCTCTTCTACTACCTGCGGATCTTGCGCGCGGCGTACATGACCGACGGCGGCGACCTCCCCTCTCCGAAGCCAGCCCCTGCGCTGCGCATCGCGATCGCGCTATGCGTGGTTGGCGTCGTGGGAGTCGGGCTCTGGCCCGGACCGCTGGTGGACGACGCGATGCGCGCCGGGCACGAACTGATGACTCGCGCGCCCGTCGTGGCGGCGGGCGTTGCCTCGTTCGCGCAGCGCTGAGCCGTCAGCCTCCGTCAGCCGCCGAAGTACTCGATGACGACGTCGTCGTCCCTCAGCACTCTATCGTCGAGGAGGACTTCTTCCTCGCGCGCCATGTGCGCCTCGAGCCGGTCGAGCACGTGCGACACGCCGGAGCACGCGGTCTCGTCGTCGGACACGCCACTCGAGCCGAAGAGCGCCGCCAGGAGCATGGTGTGCTCCTCGGCGTGGCTCTCGTCCATAATCTCGACGCGCGCCGGCCCCCAGGCGTCGGCGTTCTTGAGGATGTGCCGGAGCACGGCCTCCTCGCGCTGGTTGTGCATGCGCAGCGCCGTCGCGAGGAGCTCGATCGACGCGGTGAGCGCCTCCCGCTGTCGGGCCGCGCCGCAGAGCCGTTCGGCCACGCTGCGCGCCCCTCCGATCAAGACCCGTACCCCTTCATGCTGCGCGAGCAGGTCCGCACGCAAGTCGGAGGGGACGCTCCCGAACAGAGTCTCCTCCTCGTGGGCCATGTGGAGAGAGATGCGGTCGATGACGCTCAAGACCCCTTTGCCCGCGATCTCGGCGTCGGTAGCCGCACTCGTGGCGAAGAGCGCGGCGAGGAGAGCCGTGTGCTCCTCGATGTGACTCTTGTCCATGAGCTCGGCGCGCGTCTCCCCCCCGGCCGGGAAGATCGTCCGTAGGACCACCTCCTCCCGGTGGTTATGCGAGCGCAGCGCCGTCGTGATCCGCGCTACGCCCGCCCGTAGCTCCTCGCGCCGTTGGCTCGTTCCCTGGAGCGCTGCGACCACCGCCCGCGCTTCTCCGATCAGGCCCCGCAACCCTTGGTGCTGCGCAAGAAGCTCTGCCCGTATCTGGCTCGGTGTCATCGCTGCCTCGCTCTCCCCTCGGCGTGTCCCCGCATCAATGAGCGACAGGTTCGTCGGACACGTCCTCCGCCGTGATCACGGGCTCCGGGGGGAGCTTCGCGATCTGAGCTTCCACGAGCCTCTGGTGCTCCTGCTCCTCGCCCCGGAGGTGCGCGAAGAAGTCTCGCACCTCCGAGTTGTCGATGTGCTTCAGCGCAGCGTCGAAGAACTCGTACGCCTTCGTCTCTCCGCTGAGCGCCATGCCGAACGCCTGGCGGACGTTCATCGTCGCCCGCGCCTCGCCATAGTCCGGCGCCTCCACGTCGAAGATCATGGCGCGCGTGACCGTGCGCGGCTGGTCGCCGAAGAGCTCTCGCCGCCGCTTCGAGAGGGAGTGCTCATGAGTCAGCTCGATCTGCACCATCCTCAGGAAGAAGCGCGCCGCCTCTTCGTTGTGGTGGAGCGTCATCTGATCGGCGAGCTCCTCGTAGCGGTCCTTCGCCTCTTCCTCGACGAGGATCGAGAGGTCGAGCGCGTCGCGTAGCGTGAGCTTGCTGAAATCGATCCCGCGCGTCATGAAAGACACCTTCACTTTTGGAGGAATGCCTCGAGGATCCGTTCACGGGGCAGCGCCTTGCCGGCGAACGCCTCTTTCCGTTCCCGGAAGAGCGCCTCGAGCGTCGGCGGTGGGGCCGGGTTTCGGTAGAAGACGCCGGTGTGGAGCTCCTGCCCGTACTGCTGGGCGAGCCCCATCGCCGCGAGGCGATCGGTCGCGTCGTGCCCGAGGCTCGAAAGCGCCTTCATGTGCGCCCTGTGCACCTTCACCTGAGCCTCCTCGCCGCCGAACGTCACGCACGGCGATTGCACGTTGACGAAGGAGAAGCCCGGGTAGCGGATCGCCTCCTCGATGACCTGCGCGAGACCCGCCATGTCGGCCGGGGTCCCCTGAGCCACGAAGTTCGCGCCGTAGGCGAGCACGTAGAGGAGGGGGTTCACCGGTGCCTCGACGCTTCCGTACTCGGACGTCACGGTCTTGAGCCCGCGCGGCGAGGTTGGCGACAGCTGCCCCTTGGTGAGGCCGTAGATCTGGTTGTCCATCACGATGTACGTGATGTCCGGGTTCCGACGGATCGTATGAGGGACGTGTCCCCCTCCGATCGAGAAGCCGTCTCCGTCGCCGCCCGCGACGAGGACCAGGAGCTCCGGGCTCGCGAGCTTGATCCCCTGCGCGATCGGCAGGGCGCGGCCGTGCACGCTGTTGAAGCCGTAGGCCGTCGTGTACCCCGGAATGCGGCTCGAGCAGCCGATCCCGGAGACGAACGCGATCTCGTGCGGCGGCCGCCCGATTCCGGCGAGGGCGCGGTAGATCGCTTGAAGGACCCCGAAGTCGCCGCACCCGGGGCACCAGATCGGCTTGAGGTCACTCTTGAAGTCCTTGGCCTGGAGAGTCGGCAGCGCCGGCGCGGCGGAAGATCTCACTTCATTCCTCCGAGGAGACAGAGACGTTGGGCTGTTGGAGAGACACAGCGGCATTGCGCAGCTGGGAGAGGAGCTCCGCGGGTTGGAACGGGTTCGCGCCGCTCCGGGCGAGCGAGACGACTCGCGCGGGGACGTCGGTGAACATCCGGAGGATTCGATAGAGCTGCCCCTGGTGCGAGAGCTCCACGACGAACCCCGCTCGGACCGACGCGAAGAAGTCGCGGTAGACATCCTCGGCGACGGGGTACACGAGCCAGGGGACGAGGAGCTTTACGTCGAGCCCCTCCCCCTGCGCGCGCGCGAAGGCCTCGCGACAGACGCCGGCCACCGAGCCCCATCCGACGAGCGCCAGCTTCGCGTTCGGGTTCCCGTCGATGTGGAACAGATCGCGCCTCCCCTTGAGCGGCGCGAGCTTCCGGAAGCGCTTCTCGTTCATCGCCGCGTGGACCTTGCCGCTGGCGGTGGGGTTGGCGTGCTCGTTGTGCTCGATGCCGGCCCCCTGGTAGTTCCCCCCCTTCATGCCGGGGTGGCTTATCGGGCTCACCCCGTCCTCGGTGAGGCGGAAGCGCGCGTAGTCCTGGAGGTCGGCCTCCGTAGGCCGGCGGCGCTCTTCGATGGTGAAGCGCGACGTGTCGATCGGATCGACCGTCTCCTTCCGCTGCGCGATCTCCTGGTCCGAGAGGATGATGACCGGCGTCTGGTAGCGCTCGGCGATGTTGAACGCCTCCACCGTGACGTCGAACGTGTCGCTCACCGACGTGGGGGCCAGGATCGGGCGCAGAACGTCGCCGGGGGCCGAGAAGGCTGCCATGAAGAGGTCGGACTGCTCCGGCTTGGTGGGGAGCCCGGTCGAGGGGCCGCCGCGCTGGACGTCGAGGATGACCAGCGGGATCTCGGCGATGCTCGCCAGCCCCATCATCTCCGTCTTCAGCGCCATGCCGGGGCCGGACGTCGCCGTCATCGCCTTCTTTCCAGCGAACGACGCCCCGAGAGCTGCGCCGATCCCCGCGATCTCGTCCTCCGCCTGGAGCGCCGCGCCGCCGTACTTCCAAACCTCGCGCGTGAAGAACTGCATCACCTCCGTGGAAGGGGTGATCGGGTAGCCCGCGAAGAAGTCGCACCCGCCGAAGATTGCCGCAGCGGCGCACATGTCGTTGCCGTCGACGAGCATCTTCTTTCCAACGGTGCCGATCGGCCGATCCATCGCGCGCGGGGTCGCGAGCGGGTGCTCCTTCGCGAACAGCTCACCCAGCACGAAGGCCTTCTCGTTCGCCTGCACCAGGGCGGCCCCCTTCTTGGCGAACCTCTTCTCCAGCCCGCGGAGTATCGACAGCCGCGCGATGCCGAACCAGCCGGCGATGAGCCCCAGGACGACCGTGTTCTTCGCCTTGTCGGTGCCGGTCGCCTGTTTGGCGATGTCGCCGATCGGAACGGCAAACACCTCTTTGGGTGATACTCCCACGAGCGGAATCGCGCCCGGTGCGACGCCGGTCTTCGACTCGTAGATGATGACCGTGGCCCCCGAGACGGGGAGCTCGGCGCCGAACTTCAGGAAGTCCTCCCAGTTCAAGGCGACCGCGACGTCGAGCAGCCCGCCCGGGTTGTTCACACGGTGCGTCGAGAGGCGCACGCGGCACGAGGACTCTCCGCCGCGGACCTGCGAGCCGAAGCTCTTGGTCATCATCGCCGAGTACCCCTCGTAGGCCGCCGCGGCGATCAGCGACTCCCCCGCGCTCACGATCCCGTCACCGCCCGAGCCCGCCATCCCGATTACGAGGTCGTCCATCGGCGCGATCCCTCGCAACCGTCATGCCGCCGGTTTTCCCGCTCAACGGTCGATGCGCGGAGTCGGAAACGCAAAATTCTCCCGTGTCGCACGCACGGAATGCGCGCTACTTCGTCCGCACCCAGCTGCCGAACCGCCCGTGCCAGCTCTGAAGGAGCTGCATGTAGTCGGTACGTTCGTAGGCGCCCGGGTCGGGGGAGCGCGCGGCGTTCATGTTGCCCCGCATCGCGTCGAGCGACGGGTACTCCTGCTCTTCGAGAAATGCGCGCACCCCTTCGATGAGGAGTCGTAGCTGGCTCGGGCCATGGCGCAGGAGCGTCGAGACGACCTGCACGACGTGCGCCCCCGCCATGATCGCCTTCACGGCGTCCCGAGGCGCGTGGACGCCGCCGCTCACGGCGAGCTGGAGCTTCGCCTGGGGCGAGAGAATCGCCAGCCAGCGGAGACGGAGGAGGAGCTCGTCGGGCGTCGAGAGGTGAAGCTGGCGCACCGACTCGAGGTGCACGGGGTCGATGTCCGACTGGTAGAACCGGTTGAAGAGCACCGCCCCGCGGACCCCGAAGTCGTCGAGCGAGCGAACGAAGTGCGGGAGGGCCGTGTAGAAAGGCGAGAGCTTGACGGCGAGCGGCAGCCGGACGGCCTCGCGCACGTCACGAACGATCCCGAGCTCCTCCCGCTCGACCTCGAGGGCATTGCGCTTCGGGTCGGCGACCACGGCGTAGAGATTCAGCTCAAGCGCCTCCGCCCCCGCCTGCTCGATCCGACGGGCGTAGTCGATCCACCCGCCGCGCGAGGTGCCGTTCAGCGAGGCGATCACTTTGAGCGAGGTTCGCTCGCGGATGCGGCGGATCTGATCGAGGTAGGTGTCGAGGCCGAGGGCAAAGACGCTCGTCTCCGGGAACACGCTACGCGCCTCGGCGTCGGCGTGGACGTCGAAGTGCCGGTGTGCGGCGAGCTGCTCGCGGGCGATCTGCTCTTCGAAGATCGATCGCATGACGATCGCCGAAGCCCCGGCGTCCTCGAGGGCCAGGACTTTGTCGATGTCGTCGCCGAGCGGAGAGGCGCCCGGGACGATCGGATGGGCGAGAGACAGTCCCAGGTAGGTCGTGGCGAGCGAGGTCATTCGGCTTCTCCGGGACCTGCCACCGGGACCTTGATCCCGGCCAGCTGCTGGTAGAACGACACGCGCCGCTCGGCTTGCTGCTCGGAGGATCGGACGAGCCGCTCGAAGCGCTTCGGATCCTGCAGCTCGACGACGCGGAAGCGCCCCTCGTTCCGCATGTACTCGCTCACGCGCCCCTTGCCCGGCGTCGCCGTCGAGTCGAGCACCAGAGGCGCCTCCCCGCGCTCGGTCCGTCGTGGGTCATAGCGGAAGAGGGGCCACACGCCGGAGTCGACCGCGAGGCGCTGCTGATCGGCCCCGTGGGCAAGGTCATAGCCGTGCGCGATGCAGTGGCTGTACGCGATGATCAAGGACGGACCGTGCCAGCTCTCCGCCTCGCGGAACGCGTCGATCGTCTGCTTGTCCTTTGCCCCCATCGCCACGCGCGCGACGTAGACGTGCCCGTAGACGGTCGCGAGGAGCCCGAGGTCCTTCTTCGGGACCTCCTTTCCGGCCGCCGCGAACTTCGCCGCGGCGCCGGTCGGCGTCGCCTTCGACTGCTGGCCGCCGGTGTTGCTGTAGACCTCCGTGTCGAGGACCAGGACGTTGACGTTGGCGCCGCTCGCGAGCACGTGATCCAGCCCACCGAAGCCGATGTCGTAGGCCCATCCGTCGCCGCCGACGATCCAGACGCTCTTCACCACGAGCGCGTCCGCGAGCCGCTCCAGGGTGGCGGCCTCGGGACCCTCGACAGAGCGCAGCTTCTCGCGGAGCGCGATCACGCGCCCGCGCTGCGCCTCGATCCCCGCGTCGTCTTCCTGCGACGCGCCGAGAATCGCGCCGACCAGGTCGTCGCCCACGCGGCTCCCGAGGGTGCGAAGAAGCCGCTGCGCTTGAACGCGCTGCGCATCGAGCCCCAGGCGTAGACCGAGGCCGAACTCGGCGTTGTCCTCGAAGAGCGAGTTGGCCCACGCGGGGCCTCGCCCGTTGGCGTCGGTGCGCCAAGGCGTGGTCGGGAGGTTGCCCCCGTAGATCGACGAGCAGCCGGTCGCATTGGCGATGACCGCACGATCGCCGAAGAGCTGCGATAGGAGCTTCAGGTAGGGGGTCTCGCCGCAGCCCGCACACGCGCCGGAGAACTCGAAGAGCGGCTCGAGGAGCTGGCTCCCCTTCACATCGAGGTGCACGGTCCGGCGATCCACGGCCGGCAGAGCGCTCACGAACTTGAAGCGCTCGCGCTCAACGGGCTTGCGCGCCGCCGCGTCGACCATGTCGATCGCTTTGTGGCGCGGGTTCGATTTGTCCTTGGCTGGACAGAACGCGACGCAGAGCCCGCACCCGGTGCAGTCGTCGGGAGCGACCTGGACGACGTACGCCTGCCCGGCGTGGTCCTTCGCCTTGTACGTCGACGAGACGAAGCCCTCGGGGGCGGCCGCGAGGCGAGCGGGGTCGAAGACCTGGGTGCGGATCGCGGCGTGCGGACAGATGAGCGCGCACTTGTTGCACTGGATGCAGACGACGGGGTCCCAGGCCGGGAGCTCGAGCGCCGTGCTCCGCTTCTCCCACTCCGCCGTCCCCACCGGCCAAGTTCCGTCGACCGGGAAGGCAGACACCGGGAGGAGGTCCCCCTTGCCTGCGATCATGGCAGCGGTCACGCGCTCGACGAAGCTCGGCGGCTTTCGACCGAGATCGGTGAGCACGGGGGGACGCGCGCGTGTCGAGGTGACTCGCGCGGGGATCGGCACTTCGCTCATTCGCCGGACAGCGAGGTCCACGGCGACGAAGTTCCTCTGGACGACGACGTCTCCCCGCTTGCCGTACGTCTTCTTGATTGCCCCTTTGATCGCGTCGAGCGCCGCATCCTTGGGGAGGACCTCCGAGAGGGCGAAGAAGCAGGCCTGCATCACGGTCCCGAGCGTGCCGGCGAGCCCGGCCTCTTCGGCGACGCTATTTGCATCGACGACGACGACGCGGAGCTTCTTCTCTAGGATCGAGCTCTGGACCTCGCTCGGCAGATGGTCCCACACCTCTTCGGGCTTCCAGGGGGCGTTGAGCAGGAGCGTGGCGCCGTGCCGCGCGAGCTCGAGGACGTCGTAGCGCTCGAGAAACTGCGGGTGGTGGCAGCCGATGAACGACGCGTCTCTCACCAGGTACGTCGACCGGATCGGGCGCGGCCCGAACCGCAGGTGAGAAACCGTCGTGGATCCCGACTTTCGTGAGTCGTAGACGAAGTAGCCTTGCGCGAAGAGCGCCGTGTCCTCGCCGATGATCTTGATCGTGTTCTTGTTCGAGCCCACCGTCCCGTCGGAGCCAAGCCCGAAGAAGACGGCGCGTACGACGTCGGGGGGCTCGACCTCGAAGTCGGGGTCGTAGTCGAGGGACCGGTGCGAGACGTCGTCCTTGATTCCGACCGTGTAATGGGACCGCGGCTCGCTCCGTTCGAGGTCGTCGAGGATCCCCTTCACCATACCGGGGGTGAACTCCTTCGAGGAGAGCCCGTAGCGGCCCGCCACGACGATCGGCTCCGGCATCCCGGCGCGCATCCCGCGGCGACGCCCCTCGGCGAGAGCCGCTACGACGTCGAGCCAGAGCGGATCACCGATCGCCCCGGCCTCTTTTGTCCGGTCGAGAACCGCGACGCGCTTGGCGCTTTTGGGGAGTGCCTCGAGAAATGCAGCGACGTCGAATGGGCGATACAGGCGGACCTTGAGCACGCCGACGCGCTCGCCTCGCGCGAGGAGCCACTCGACCGTCTCGTGCACGGCCTCGGCCGCGGAGCCCATCACGACGATCACCCGGTCTGCCTCGGGGTGCCCGACGTAGTCGAAGAGCGAGTAGCGCCGCCCGGTCAGCGTCGCGAAGCGATCCATCGCCGCGCGGACGATCGCCGGGCACGCGTCGTAGAACGGGTTCACGGCTTCGCGAGCCTGGAAGTACGTGTCCGGGTTGTGGGCGGTCCCTCGAAGGGTAGGATGGTCGGGAGACAAGGCGCGCGCGCGGTGCGCGCCGATCGCCTCGGGTCTCAGCATCGCGCGGAGCGCATCGTCCGGGAGGACCTCGATCTTCGCGACCTCGTGGGACGTGCGAAAGCCGTCGAAGAAGTGGAGAAACGGGACGCGCGCCTCCAGCGTCGCGGCGTGGGCGATCGCCGCGAGGTCCTGCGCCTCCTGCACGGACGTCGAGCTCAAGAGCGCGAAGCCTGTCTGGCGACAGGCCATCACGTCGGCGTGGTCCCCGAAGATCGACAGCGCATGCGTGGCGATCGTGCGCGCCGCGACGTGCATCACGCACGGCGTCAGCTCGCCTGCGATCTTGTACATGTCGGGGATCATCAGGAGGAGCCCTTGCGACGCAGTAAAGGTGGTCGCCAGCGCGCCGCCGGCGAGCGCGCCGTGCAGCGCCCCCGCGGCCCCCCCCTCGGACTGCATCTCCACGACGAGCGGGACGTCTCCCCAAACGTTCGTCTTCCCCTTCGAAGACCACTCGTCCGACAGCTCCCCCATCCCGGAGCTCGGCGTGATCGGGTAGATCGCGATGACTTCGCTCACACGGTGCGCCACCCGCGCGACCGCTTCGTTTCCGTCCAGAGTTTGCCAGGGCACGGCGCCGGACTGATGCGATCTCCGAGCCAACGTTCGCGCGCCGGTATCCGCCGATTCCCCTGACGCCGAGCGCTGCGATGAGGGGCTCCGGAGGCGCGCGGTTTGCGCCACGCGCAGAAGGCGCGCGCTGGCGACGTGAGGGGCACGTCATCCGTTCGGGTGACTGGCTCGAGCCCGCGCGCACCCTAAGCTCGATGCACCTGACGCGAGGGCGCGCACGTTTGCGGCGTCGTCCCGGGATGTTAGACACGGTTGAGCGATGCCGAACCTCGGAGACACCGTCGATCGCTACGTCATCGAAGCGGTCATCGGCGAAGGGGGAATGGGGCGCGTGTATCGCGCGCTCGACCCCCGCCTAGGCCGGCGCGTGGCGCTGAAGGTGCTGCTGGCCGCGAACGGGAACGAGCGGAGCGAGCGGGCCCACGCGGACGCGGCGGCCCGGATGATGCGCGAAGCACGCGCCGCGGCCGCGTTCAATCACCCCAACGTCGTCGCGATCCACGACGTAGGCGAGACGGATGGCAACCCCTTCATTGCCATGGAGCTGGTGAGCGGATCGACGCTCCGCGAATTCATCGGCAACGACGCAGTGACCAACGAGCAGAAGCTCGCCTGGCTCCTCGACGTCGCTCGCGGCCTCGGCGCCGCCCATCGCGCAGGGCTCGTCCACCGCGACGTGAAGCCGGACAACGTCATGATCACCACCGACGGCGTGGTGAAGATCCTCGACTTCGGGATCGCGCGCCGCTCGGAGAGCCTCGTGGAGGGCGATGCACCGACGGCGGCCGCCAACTTGCCGTCGCTCACGGCCGAGGGGCTCATGATCGGGACGCCGCAGTACATGGCGCCCGAGCAGCTTCAGGGGGCGCCGATCGACGGGCGAGCAGATCAGTTCGCGTGGGGGGTGATGGCGTGGGAGCTCTTCGCGGGGAGCCTCCCGTGGGCTGCGTCGTCCAAGAGCGGAGCGCAGCTCGTCGCAGC
>JBKQKP010000069.1:0-4857 GCA_052147435.1 Polyangiaceae bacterium
CGCGTAGTTCGAGTCGTCGTAGCCCCACCAATCCCAACAAGCGCTCGGGTTCGACGGCGACAGGTCCGACGCGATCGTCTGCGGGTAAAGGACGATGATGTCGTTCGTGTCCGCCCACTCGTTGAAGCCGGCGTGCTTGTAGTAGGCGTCGCTGACGCTGGCCTCGTCCTGATCGCAGCCGTGAAAGGAGATGTGTACGCGGCACTGCGCGCCGGAGGCGCACGAGGCGGGGACGTAGGCGTACGCCGTGTCGGCGAGGCTGTGCGACGAAGGGTTCGAGATGAAGTTCCCCTGCGGGAGCGAGACGAACGTGCCGCTGAGCGACGTCGCCGCGGGATTGAGCGTGCCGTAGATCTGCGCGAGCGCCTTCCCGGCGCCGTCGTACGAGCAGTTGCTCACCCACGGCGTCTCCGAGACGCTGCACGAGTTGCCGTACGAGAGCGTCGGGAACGTGTGCGTCGCGCCGCTGTACCGGCTGTCGTAGTCGATCGCCGACGCGCTCAGGAACGACGTGTAGTACGTGTTCAGCGCGTCCATCACGACGGGGTTCACGGTCGTGTCCTGGGCGCCGCCGAAGAGGTACACGCGCTGCCCCGAGAGGTTGCTCGTCGCGTCGATGAGACCGGAGGACGCCATCGTCTGCGTCGCCGTGACGAGCGGCGTGACGGAGGGAGCCGTCGTCGCCGACGTGCACGAGGTGAGCGCGGTCGTCTCCGAGCCCTGCGCGCAGTAGAAAGGCCCCCCCGCGAAGATCGCGGCGCCGCTCATGATCGACGAGAAGGCGACGTGGAACTGCACGGCGAAGAACCCGCCGGACGAGAACCCCGAGACTGACGTGTGCGAGATGTCGATGTTGTAAGCGCCCGTCCCCGACGAGCCGCCGTCCGTCAGCCCGTTGCCGTTTCCGCTGCCGTTGCCGTTTCCGTTGCCGTTCCCGTTCCCGTTTCCGTTGCCGGTCCCGTTCCCGTTCCCGTTTCCGCCTCCCGTCGCCCCCCCCGAATCCTCCGACGCCGCCCCGGTTGTCTCATCTGACGCGAGCCCCTCCGCGCACCCCGCGAGGAGCAGGAGCGGCAGGAGCGCGACTGGCGCTGACCGACACGGTGAGAGGGAAAACATCATGGGGGGCGGTTCCTTTCGCGGAAGTAGGTCCCCCGTCGGGGACCTTCGAGGGTCGTCCGCGCCCACCAAAGCACCGGGCGCGCCAACGCTTGGCGCAGCCGAAATCCCGGTCTGTCGTCCCTTCGCCCCCGCTGACCTGCGTCGCGCGCGACGCGCGCCCTCACGCGCGCGGCTGCGTCACGCCTGTCGCAGTCAGGCCGGGTCGCCCCCCGCGTCGCCGTCCCCCTCGCCGTCCCCTTCGAACTCCTTCGGATCCGCGCCGACGTCCCCCGCCCGGATCCCGAGTCGCGCGATGAGCCTCTGCAAGAACCTCCGGTTCACCCCGGCCAGCTCCGCGGCGTGGGTCACGTTCCCCTCGGTCTTCTCGAGGAGGCTCCGCACGTAGACGTTCTCGAAGCTCTCCGTCCACGCTTGCCGTGCGTCCTTGAGGGGCAAGTGCACCGGCACCATCGCTTCGAGACCCCCTCCCCGCGGGAGCGGCTGCGCGGTGCGGCGCGCGGGACCGGTCACGAACCCGAGCAGAACGCTCCGCTCGATGAAATTTCTCAGCTCGCGCACGTTGCCGGGCCAGCTGCGCGCCGCGAGCATCTTCACGAACTCGGCGGGGAGCTCCGCGGCCGCGCCCGACGCCGCCGCGAAGCGTCGATAGAAATGCCGAGCGAGGAGCGGGATGTCCTCGCGCCGCGAGCGAAGCGGCGGCAGCTGCGCTTCCACGACCGCGAGCCGGTAATAGAGGTCCTCGCGGAACGTCCCTTCGTTCACGCACCGCGACAAGGGGCGGTTCGTCGCGGCGACGATTCGCACGTCGATCGGCCGCTCGGTGTTCGCGCCGACGCGCCGTATCGTGCGCGTCTCGATCGCGCGAAGGAGCTTCGGCTGCAGAGACAGCGGCATCTCGCCGATCTCGTCGAGGAAGATCGTCCCTCCGTTCGCCTCTTCGAAGACCCCCTTCCTGTCCGACACCGCACCGCTGAAGGCTCCCCTCACGTGTCCGAAGAGCTCACTCTCGATGAGGCTCTCGGGGATGGCTCCGCAGTCGACGCCGACGAACGGCTCGCTCGCGCGCTTCGACGCGGCGTGGAGGGACCGCGCGACGACGTCCTTCCCCGTCCCCGTCTCCCCCTGGATGAGCAGCGTCGTCGTCGTCGGCGCGATCCGCTCGAGGATCGCGTAGAGGCGCCGCATCTCGATGCTCGCCCCGACGAGCTCGCCGAACGAGTCTTTGTCGGATACTTCCACGAACGCCGGCTCCTCACCTACCTCGACGCGGAACACCGTGTGCCCGACGCGCACGGTCGCCCCGGGCGGGATGTCCCCGTCGCGCAGACACACCCCCTCGACGTACGTGCCGTTCGTGCTCCCGCCGTCGCGGAGCGTGATCGCGTCCCCCCTGACGCGCAGCTCGCAGTGGACACGCGAGACGGTCGAGTCGACGAGGCGCAGATCCATCCCGGGCGCCGTGCCGACCTTCGCGCTCCCGCCGCGCAACGGGACGCGCGTGCCTCGCGCCGGCCCTTCGAGGACGACGAGCTCCGCTGACGGAACGCGGAGGCCTCGGTGGGCGGCGGAGATGCGAGTGGTCGCATCCTCTTCGAAATCGTGAGGAACCATGGTCCCTCAAGATAGCGTCTTACCCTCCCGTGTGGGCCCGCCGCACGCGCGCGCGCGCGCCGAGGACGCTCAAGGGACGATGCCCCAGAACTTGGCCGCCTCGTACATGCCCCAGATACCCACGGTGTTCGTCCAGTCCTGCACGATGTTCGCATTGTCGCTCATCGTCTTGCTCGGCATCGGGTCCCACCCCCCTTGATCGGGGCCCGGGGGGGCGCCAACGACGAAGAATGGCGTCGCGGACTGGACCGGCCCGGGCTGTACCGGAGTCCCGTGACCGATGCCCGGCATCTCCATCGTCGCCAGGATCCCGTTGCCGTACACGGTGTAGTTCTGCCCCTTGTACGTCGTGGTGGCGGTCGTAGGCGTCGTCGAGATCCCGTACGCGCCGGCAAACTGCTGGACGATGTCCGCCTCGTTGTCGGGGGTCACCGCGCCGTCCTCGAGCCCCTGAAAAACGAGCAACTTGGGCTTCGGTGCGCTGGCATCGCTCCAGACGGAGCTCAAGCCGGTGATGATGCTCGAGGCGTGGTTGCCCGGCCACGTCCAGGTCCCGTTGGGGGGGGCCTGTCCGAGCGCGGCGCAGTTCTCGCCGCAACCCACCGCGAGCCCTTCGAACGACGCGCCCCCCGCGAAGACGTCCGGATAGGCGGCGAGCATCAAGTTGGCCATCCCCGCGCCCGCCGACAGGCCGCTGATGAAGATCTTGGTCGGGTCGATGTTGTGCGTCTGCTGCATCTGCGTGACCATGTCCATGATCGCGACTTCGTCGTCGTTGCCTTTCTCGATGAAGGTCGTCGGCTCGGTGATCGTGCCGGAGAGGTTGTAGCTCGCGTACCAGTGAAACGAGCGCGCGGTGGTGTCGGGCGTCGTCGTGCTCGTGGCGTTCCCGGTCGAAGGGAAGATGACGTAGAAGCCATAGGCCTGTGCGAGCGTCGCCCACTGCGTCGTGTCGATGTACCCCCAGGAGTTCGGCTCACCGGCCGAAGGGGTCCAACCTTGCGCGGGTGCCTCGTAGGCCCCTTGCGTGTACCCGTGCAGCGCGAGAACGAGCGGAGCTGCTTGCGACGTCTTCCCCTCCATGCCGGTCGGGTCACACTCGTACATCGTGATGGGTCCGCTAGGCAGAACGCTCGTCGTGGAGGTGCTGCCGAAGGTCCCGTTCGCGACGCACGGCGCGGCGGTGCGGGGGCCTCCGTCGCCGAACGGAAGCGCTCCGCCGTCGCTCGCCGGCGTGGGGGCGCCGCTGTCGGCCGCGCTCGGGGTGCCGCCGTCGTCGTTCAGGCCGCCGCCGCTGTCGCCCCCCGCGCCGCCGTTGCCCCCTCCGTCGTCGGTCGCCGCAGCCGCGCCCGCGTCGTCGGACGCGGCCGGTGCGTCGGACGCGAGATTCTCGCCACACCCGGCGACGAACGCGGGGAGCGCGAGGAGCGACAAGCGGAGGAGCGGCAGGAACGCGAGCCGCGTGGAGCGTCGGAGGATGCGCGAAGACATGATGGCGTGGTTCCTTCTCGGACGGCACGTCCGCGACAGGGTCGGTCAACAGCAGCAGAGGAAGCGTCTTCGCGCCCCTAAGCACCGACCGCGCCAGACGCGCCGCGCGGCAGAAACGCCCTGTTTCGCGCGCTCCACGCGGATGACCTGCGTCACCCGCGACGCGCTCCGCTCATCCCTGCGCGGCGTCATCCCCGTCGCACGTCGCCCTCACGGCGCGTACGGGTTCGGCGGCGGCGCTTTCGGAGTGGGGACGCTAGGCTCGGTGCGCGGCGGGCTCGGTGAGTGATGGCGCTTCGGGGCGTGCGTCGGCGCGGCGGGCGCCGGGGGGGTGGCGATCTCGGCCGGCGTGCTCGCCGATGCCGACGGCGAAGGCATCGCGATCGAAGACGCAACGGGAAGAGGGGCGGTCGACGCGGCTCCCGGGGGCGATAGCGCCGAGGAGGGGCTCGACGTCACCTCCGTGGACGAGGCGTGTCCCGCGCGCGATCGTACGACCGCGACGGCGCCCATCACGACGATCGCGATCGCCCCCGCGCCGATCACGACCGCGCGCCCGCCTCTTTGCCCCTTCGCCCCCCCCTCCCGCGCGACCGCTCCGACGGTCGTCTCCGTCGCGAACCTCTCCCCCACCGC
>JBKQKP010000070.1:0-3373 GCA_052147435.1 Polyangiaceae bacterium
CGAACAAGATCGAGCGGAACCTGACGCTCGCGCGCCAGACGATCGATCTGCTCGGCGTCTTGGAAGAGAAGACGAAAGGGAATCTCACCGGAGACGAAGAGCGGCTCCTCACGCAGGTGCTCTTCGATCTCCGGATGCGCTTCGTCGAAGAGCAGAAGAAGGCGGACAACGCGTCCGCGCCTGCCGCGAAGAAGTAGCCATGGGGGGACCGCGCCGAACGACGGCGTTCGCTGCGCTCGCGCTCGCCGCCCTCGTTCCGCTCGCTTCCTCGGGGCTCGGCTGCAAGCGTTTGACCGGTGGCGACGGCGCGGGTGACCTCCCGCCGGGCGCCGTGCCCGTGGCTCCTGCGCCGAGCGTCGCACCGACGTCTCGCGTGGTCGACGCCCCTGGGGAGGCGCCGTTCCAGGTGCGCGGCCAGACGCCGATGTCGTTCGCGCCGATCGCGCATCGCGCGGACCCGAGCGTCGTCACCGTCAGCACGATCGAATCGACGGAGGAGGTCTCGCCGCTGTTCTTCGGTGGCACCCGTCTGCGGGAGCAGAAGGGGCTCGGCACCGGGTTCATCGTCGACAAGGACGGCATCATCGTCACGAACAACCACGTCGTCGATGGGGCCGACGAGATCACCGTCGAGCTCTCCGACGAGCGGACATTTCCGGCGAAGGTCGTCGGCGTCGATCCGCTCACCGACGTCGCGGTGATCCGCATCGCCGCGTCCGGCTTCACGCCGCTCCCACTCGGAGACTCCGACGCCATCGACGTTGGAGACTGGGTCGTCGCGATAGGCAACCCCTTCAGCCTCTCCCACACGGTGAGCGCGGGGATCATCAGCGCGAAGGGGCGAACGCGAGAGGACGTTCCGCTCGATCCGTCCGGCTACTACAACTTTCTCCAGACCGACGCGGCGATCAATCCGGGAAACAGCGGCGGCCCGCTCCTCAACCTCAAGGGGGAGGTCGTCGGGATGAACACGGCGATCCGCGGGGGGGGAGCGAACAACATCGGCTTCGCGATCCCGATCAACATGGTGAAGCAGCTCTTGCCGATGCTCCTCCGCGAGGGGCACGTGACCCGCAGCGCGCTCGGCGTCGGGATCGCCCCCGTCCGGAAGCTGCCCCAGGAGGTCCGCGCGCGCCTCAAGGTCCCCGACGACAAGGGGCTCGTGATCGAGAGAATCGTGCCTCACGGGGGGGCCGACAACGCCGGGCTCACTGTGGGAGACGTGATCCTCACCTTCGACGGGGAGCCGGTCGACCACGAGGAGCGGTTGAAGTGGCTCGCGAGCATCGGGGGGGTCGGCCGCCAGGTGACCTTGCGCGTAGAGCGTGGCGGGAAGGCCTTCGACCAGAAGGTCACGCTCGGGTTGCTCGCGGAGCTCCCGCAGGCGCGCGGGCGCCACCCCTGATGCCCGCCTTGCGACCACAGCCGGGGGCGCGGTCGTCGTCCGACGGGGCACCCCCTTCCTCTGGGGACGCCGCGCCACGCCGACCCGCGCTTCCCGCCGTGAATACTCGCCCTTCTGCCGCGTCAAACACGAAGGAAGCGCGAGTGCGCGAGGCCGAGGAGGATCGTGTGTTCATCGCGAAGGCACAGGCTGGCGACCCGGCGGCCTTCCGCCAGCTCGTCGAGCGCCATCAGCGGCGCGCCTTCGCGATCGCGCTCGCGCTCGTACGCGACGAGAACGACGCGCGCGACCTCGTTCAAGACGCCTTCCTCCGCGTGCACAAGTCGCTCCCCGGGTTTCAGGGGGGATCGAGCTTCTTTACCTGGCTGTACCGCATCATCACGAACCTGAGCATCGATCTCATCCGGAAGCCGGGGCGGCAGACGACGGAGCTCGACCTTGGCCGTGGCGACCTCGACGAATCGAGGGAGTCGGACTTTCCTCTTCTCGCGCGCGTGGACGGCGCCGACCCCGCCGACGTGGTGAGAAGAAAAGAGATCGCCGCGCGCGTGCAAGCTGCGCTCGACGCGCTCCCGAGTTACCACCGAGGCGTCATCGTGATGCGCGAGATCGAGGGGCTCAGCTACGAAGAGATGGCCGAGGCGATGGGGGTCTCCAAGGGGACGATCATGAGCCGCCTCTTCCACGCGCGGCAGAAGCTGCAACGAGCGCTCGCGGATTGCTACGCGGAGCAGATCGGTCCCCCTCCGTCCTCGGACGGCAAAGAATCGGGGACGTCGCCATGAGCCTTCCGTACGAGACGATGCTCGATCTCATGCGCTACGCCGACGGAGACGACGCGCTCGACGCCGACGCTCGCGCGCGGGTCGAGGCACTCCTACGGACGAACGAAGAGGCGCGCCGCGTGGTCGACGCGATGGGGACACTCGGTGAGGTCGTGCGCGAAGGGATCGACCAGCGCGTCGGCAAGAGCGGCGTGGCGGACGGGATCGCCGACGGCGTGATGGCGGCGATCGCGCGCGAAGCGCGGGGGGCCGAGGCGAAGGACGGTGCGTCCGCGTCGCGGTCTGCGCGCGTCGTCGAGTTGGCGTCGGGGCGAGCGCGTCGCTCGCGGGCCGGCGTGACCTCGGCGGTCGTTGCCGTGCTCGCGCTGGCCGCCGGAGTCGCGTTCCTCGTTACCAGCAAGGCGCCCGCGCCGGTGGCGAAGGACGAACCGATCGCCCCTTCCTCTTCGCCGGTGGAGCGTGCGGGATCTTCGCGCGCGCCGGAGTCCCCTTCGGCCTCGGCCGAGACGCTGGCAGAGAGCGAAGGGCACGGCGTGGATCTGGAAGAGGTCCGCTCGATCCGAAACAAGGTTAACGTCTTCTTCACGCCGACGACACCTGCCGCGGGAGCAAGCGTCGTCGTTTGGATCGACGATCGTCCCGGAGGCCACTAGCGAATGCTCACTCGGCGGCGGATGCTCGCGCTCGCATGCTTGACGATCGCGGTTGCGTTTGGAGCGCTCTCGCGGCAAGCGAGCGCGCAAGGGCCGAAGCCGCGCGTCGAGATCGTCGTGCTCTACGCGAAGGCGGACCCGAAGGGGGGGCACATGGGGCCGGGAGTGCCGCAGCTCCCGCAGCTCACGCAGCCGCCGTTCAACGCGTACAACACGTTCGCTCTCGTCGGGCAGACGACGCTCACGCTCGATCAGCCGAAGCCCGACGATCCCTGGAAAGGGAAGGCGAGCGCCGTGTACTCGCTCGTGAACGGGAAGCCGATCCGCATCGCGATGATCGAGCAGCTCGCCGACAAGCGCTTTCACATGGGGGCCACGATCGGGAAGGACGCGCCTGACGTGGTCCGGTGGGACGCGCCGGGGAACGAGCCGGTGTTCATCGCCGGGCAGAGCTACAAGGACGGCATCCTCGTCATCGGGATCACGCTCCGCGCGCCTTGACGGATGTACTAAACAACCGAGCAGAGAGA
>JBKQKP010000071.1:0-4439 GCA_052147435.1 Polyangiaceae bacterium
GCCAGTCAGCAGGAAAACTATCCCGTCACAGCGTGATCGACGCGGCCCTGCGCCTCGTGGACGGAGGGGGCCTCCGTCGGCTGACGATGCGCGCGCTCGCCGACGAGCTCGGGGCTCCGCCGATGACGCTCTACACGCACTTCGCTGGAAAGGAACAGCTCCTGGATCACCTGTTCGAAGGCGTGATCGAGCGGCTCCTCGAGACCGAGCGACGGCCGACGTGGAAGCAGGACCTCGAGGGAGCGTGCCGTCATGCGCGCGGCGTCCTCCTCGCGCATCCCCACTGGGTCCCTTTGCTCGCGAGGGTGACCATGCCGCCACCGTCGCTCCATTTCTACGATCGCCTGCTCGAAGGAATGTGCAGGGACGGGTTCGCGCCGGATGCCGCGATGCACGCCTTCTCCACGATGCTCAGCTTCACGCTCGGCGAAGTCCTCGTCGAGCGCATGATGAGCGCGCACCACCAACCGCCCGTCCCGGTACAGCAGCTCGCGCTCGTACGAGACATGGTCCCGAAGCTGCCCGCTGGCGCATTTCCTGGCGTTGACGCCGCGCTGCCGGTGTTTGGCGTGTGGAGTTTCGACGCCGTGTTCGAGCTCGGCCTCCGCTCGTTGATCAAGGGTCTCGAGGCGAATCGCGCGACGCCTCCGCATGCTGGGCGGCACGCATTGTAGGGCGTCAGCAACCCGAGCTGACCTTCCCCTCCGCGCGGTCGCTAGAGTCTCTCGGCGAAGCCGGTCGCGATCATCTCGTCGAGGAGCGAAGCACACCGCTCGTCCGTCGTGTCGCCGGTGACCTTCACGCCCAGGCCCATCTGCCCGGCGTTCTGGACGCACCAGTCGACGTACTCGCCGAGGCTCAGGTGCGCGGCGAAGATCGCCGTGCGCTGCATCTGCTGCACGACCTGCGTCGCGGTCCCCTCGAAAATTCGCCCTTCGTCACGCAGTTTCACGCGCACGGCTTCTCTCCTTCCGGTGCGCACGCCAATCTCCAGAGGCGATGACGTCGCGCGTGCGATGCGACGCCCCTCGTTGAACGTATGCGTTCACGACTCCGCCGTCCGCGAGCTGGACCGGCACGCGCTCGTAGAGATGCGGGACACCTTCGAACCGATCGAGAGCGGCGAGGTGCTCGGTGGTCACGTCGTAGACCTCGCCGACGACGGACGTGCAGCCCCCTTCGCGCAGGGCGGGGAACGGACCGAGGTCCACGAGTGTGAAGCTCGCTTTGGTGCGCACGTCGCGCACGAACCGAGCGCCCCCCATGCGCGTGTGGTTCGGCTCACCTCGAAGCAGTGTTCCGTAGACCATGACGTGACGGTTCATTGCGATGCCTCACGGCTGTTTGCAAGCGCGGAGAAGAGCGCGCCTCTCGCGAGTCCGTGCTGGCGGTACGCGCGGAGGATCGTGAGGAAGTACTCGAGCGAGGGGGCGCCAGGAGGGCGTGCGACCGCGAGCTCGTAGACCTGCGCGCGCCGCACCGCGCGCGCGCTGTCCAGCACACGCCGCTGCCGCCGGGCGTAGACGAGCGGCGCCCCCTCAAAGCTGTCGAGGCGCGCGAGGTCGCTCGGCGACATGCCGTAGAGGAGCCCCGGGACGCGCTCGCCGCGCGCGGGGACGACGGTCGCGACGGCGCCGCTCCATGCCCAGGAGTAGCCGGCGAACGCCAGGCGGTAGCCGCAGAGGCTCGCCGCGCCCAGGAGGACCGCGCTCGGGCAGCGCTCCAGCATTTGCTCCTGCGAGAGGTTCGAACCAAAGGCGAAGTAGACGGGGTTCATGGTCGTTGCTCCAGGTGCGAGGAAGGGGCCGCCTCGGGCAGCCCCTCCCCCGCGCTCTCTCAGGCCACCGCTTCCGCGGTCGGGTCCGCAGCGGTCGCTGCGCGCGCGGGGCGCCCGTTCTTCCAGGAAGACGAGCCGTCGAGGCGCTTGGTCAGGTGATGCCGCGCGGTCGCGAACTCGTCGCCGATGAGGCCGAGGCCGAGGAGGATGACGCGCATGTCGTAGCGACCGCTCGCGGGCGTGTACGGGCGCTTCTTGCCGCTGGTGGTCTTCGCCTTCATCGCCTTGGCCGCGAGCGCGAGGCAGAGCTGAACGTACGACTTGACCTCGCCTGCGTGCAGCGAACCGTTGAAGAGTCGGAACTCGACCGTCTTTCGAACGAAGAAGCTGTTCAGGTTGAGGGCATGGTAGCGCGACGAATCGTAGCGCTGCGGGCGGTGGTTCTCCTGGCCGTACCACACGCGATTCATCTCCGAGAGGGTGCGGGGGCGCTGCGCTTCGAGGCGCTGCATCATCGCCGGATCGACGCGCTTGCAGAACCGGCCGAGGCGCGACTCCGAGACGCCGAGGGCCTTCTCGATGATCAGTTCGTGCTTGTTCATCATCTTGACCAGGTTCGAAACCGCGCGCGCGTCGAAGCTCTCGCCGCCGACGTGGACGTGAATCCCGCAGGAGGCGTCGACGCGCGCGCCGGCCTTGCGGACCTCGCGGACGACGTTCTGCAACACCTCAAGGTCGGCGTACGCGAGGATCGGCGAGACGATCTCGCCGTTGACCGAGCCCGAGAGGCTGCCGTCGCGGACGACGCTCCAGGTGCGCCCGTCGGGGGCCGTCACCGCGGTCCCACCCGCGATGTGCTGCGTGGAGCCGCCGACGACGCGCTGGATCGCCGCCGCCAGCTCCGCCCACCCGAGGCCCACCGTTTCGATCTCGATCCCAAACTTGAGCGTCTTCATCGTCGTCCCTCTTCGCCTTGTGCGGAGGAACGAATGCGTGTGGTGTGCCTGGAATAGTGACTCCCAGTGAACGCGGGTTTGCGACCCGCACTATGATTCCTCTGTCAGCCTCGATTCCCGGACTCCCAGGTTCTTCGAAGGACTCGCTATGATTCCTGCATCAGTCCAAGAACCATTCTGCTGAGGGCACGTTCCCTCTTCGCGATCAGGCACACCTCACGCACGTGGGCGATCATTCCTACGACGACGCATTCCCCTTCCTCGGGCTCCGCGGGCCGCGCGTCGGAGCCAGTCCCGCCTCGAAGGCCGCTCGTCGGTAAACGGCCACGGCGTAGTCGATCGCGGCGTCGCGTAGCTCCTCGGCCGCGCCCTCCTCCTCGGTCGTGCCCGCGTCGACTGCGTAGTTGCGCGCCGCGCCCCGCAGGATGCACTCGCGGAGGGCAACGCGCTGCGCGTGCGGTAGAGCGGCAAGACGCGGCGTCCGAGGCCGCTTCACGCGCCCCCCCTCGGCTTCGACGGCTCCTCCGCCCGTGGCGCCTTCCCGCGCCCGTCGGCGAGCCGGTCGAGCGCGTCGGCGACCCGCTTCAGCTGCAGAGCCAGGTCCGGAATCGTAGCGTCGATGAAGCGTCTCCCGCCCGGGGTCCGGTAGAAATCGATCACGTGCGCGCCTCCTTGAGAGCGCGCCCGAAGAAGACGTAACCGTTCCAGATGACTCCCGTGATCGCCTTGGCGATGGTCGAGAGACTGCCGTGGGTCTCACCCGCGTAGCGGAAGCCCTCCTCGAGCACGGTCACCTTGTGCACGGCGCCGCCGTGCTCCCGCTCGAGAACTGTGCCCACGGGCGGAAGGCGCTCGTCACGGGGTCGAGAGGCTCCCGGTTCCGCGCTTCCGAGCTGCCGGAAGTGGGCGACGAGGCGCTTGCGCAGAAACTCACGGTTCTGAGAGCTCGTCTCCTTTCCGAACGCCCGCTTGTAGGTCGCGCGCAGCGTCGCGACGTTCATGCGCCCGAGGCTCTTGATCTGTTTCTCCACGTTCTTGGTGCTCACGGTGATTCCCTTCGACATTCCGTCCTCCGCGTTGCGCAGTTCTCGCTCCACCTCGACTCTCTCGGAGGGCGACCGCGGGACTCTGGCGTTGCGACAGTCGTGCCTTCTTTCGCGTCCCCAGAATCCCGGGACTACTGGCATGCCACCCGGCGCGGGTGACTGACGCAGGAATCGGGGTCATGTCGCCACAGGGCGGCATCTCCCAAGAATTCGCAGGGTTGCTCCTATGATTCTCCCATCACGGTCTCGCACAACATTGCTGATCGCTCGCGGGAGTCGCCTCGCGTCCGAAGTATCGCGATGAACCGTCCCGTTGAGGCGCAAGAGCATCCGGGCCAGTTGCCGAAGAACTCGCGTGGAGCCTCTGGTTCCAATCACGACCTGCGATGAAGAATCCCGCCGCGCTTCGGCGGCGGCCTCGACTCCACGGTCTTCCCGTCGTCCATGGGTGGCACACGTCACGCAACACGCGGTCCCCGTACGGGACACGCGAGATGCAGGAGGAGACAGTGGACGAACTCATTGTGCGGGCAGCCAACCTGATTGGATGCGGCGCCCCCGAGGCAGATGTGCTCGAGATGCTCGTCGTCGAGACGAGGGACGAAGGGCTCGCGTTTCTGCTTCTCCGCGCCGGTGAGCTTCTCGCGAAGGACTGATCGA
>JBKQKP010000072.1:0-22699 GCA_052147435.1 Polyangiaceae bacterium
CCCTCCCTGCTTGCAGGGAGGGGCCGGGGGTGGGTTCTGCAGGGAGGGGCCGGGCGTGGGCTCACTTCGGCGGCGGCGGCGGGATCCCGGCGTCCGGCGGCACGGTGACCGTGTCGGGGATGACGCAGGACGAGAGGTCGAAGAGCATGAACTCGAGGGCCTTCTCCTGCGGCGACAGATCCGTGTTGTCGCAGCCTCCGGGAGGGGGCGGCGTGTCCGTCGTCGTGGGGTCACCGCCGACGTGCAGGTCGCTGAAGACCGCGCGGCCGCAGTACGCGGGGGTCCCCGCGTCGGTGATGGGGGCGTTCACCGGCGTGTCGAACGAGAAGAACATCGTCTGGTTCGGGCTGCTCGCCGACGAGTCCGAGGTGATCCACGGCTGCGAAGGCTTGTTCGACGCGGACACGACCGCGTTGTAGCGCGGCTGGTAGATCGACAGCTCCGCCGCGGGGACGCCGTTCTGGCCGAGCGCGCCCACCTTGCCGAGCCACTGAGAGAGAATCTGTCCCTTCTGGAACGGGGCCGTGCTGCCGTTGAGCGTCTGATCGATCACGCCGCCGATCGCGGCGCCGCCGCCGAGCCCGCCGCCGCCGGTCGTGCCGTCTGCCGTCCACGTGGCGAGGTTGGTCCCCCAGTCGGCCGGCGCCGTGTAGCTCTGCCCGGAGCCGAGCGGTCCGCTGAACCAGGCGTAGTGGAAGTGCGACCCGAACGCGCGCCCCCCGGCGTTGAGGTACGACTCGAGGTTTTGCGGATTCGCGTTGTACGTCTCTCCCCCTTCGCAGGAGAGGAGGAGCACGTCGTACGGCATCAGGTTGGCGACGGTGTTCCAGAGGTTCGTGTCGCTCTCGGGCGCGCCGGTCATCGCGGGCGTCTCGGGCCTTCCGGTGCCGGCTCCACCGCCACCGCCGATGCCCCCTCCTCCGCTCGGGTCCCCGCCCGAGAACACGTGCACGTGGCCCGTCGTCGCCGCGCCGGCGACGTATTCGGCCGCGGGAATGCCGATGCGCAGCATGAGACACTCGAGCGTGTCCGCCTCGCCGGTGGAGACGGCGATGTCAGGCATGTTGTCGGTCGTGTCGCTCGCGGCGACTGTGCCCGGGAGCGAGAGCGACTTGTCGGGCTGCGCGTTGGTCGTGCACTCCTTCACGTCGATCGTGACCTGGCGGCGCCACTTGCCGATCTGAAGTACGAGCGGCACCGCACTGCCAACCGGGACGTTCGACAGCGTGAACGTTCCGTCGACCGCGGTCAGGGTGTTGGTGAGCGAGCCGCTCTCGTAGAGCGCGCCGCACGAGCAGGCGTCAGCGCCGGTGGGGACGCCTCTCGGCAATGGCGTGAGCGGGACCGCGGGGACGTAGACCGCGACGTTGTAGAGAGGGTTCTTCTGCGCGGGGTCGTAGACCGTGCCGGTGACGGTCGTCGTTCCGCCCCCCGAGCACGAGACGTTGCACTGCAAGCCGGTGGGACACGTGAGGCCGCCGCCGCCGCTGCTGCTCCCGCCGCTGCTGCTCCCGCCGCCGCTGCTCCCCCCGAGCGAAGGGACGCCGCTGCTGCTACCGCCGCTGCCGCCGCTGCTGCCGCCGCTGCCGCCGCTGCTTCCGCCGCCCGAGCTCGAGCCGGTGAACCCGCCGTTGTTGTTGGCTCCCCCGCAGGCGGGCACCAAGCAGAGCCCACCGAGCAAGCTGCCAACGACCACAGAGATCCCAATCGACGACCTGCGCATGGATGACCCTCCGAGCGCATGTATCCTGTACGCAGAGCGCGGCCCTAACAAGGAGAGGAACCGTCCTTTTCGCGAGTCGATACACATAGTTTCTACAGGCAGCGTTATTTTGCCGGCACGAAGTAGCCCACACGCGTTCGGCGACCGTGCGCGCCTCGTGACGCACCGAGCGGTGGATCGACGGACCCTCGGTGACGACTCCTCGGGGCGACGCTTGTCATGCAGGTGTCATGATCGGTCGCCGCGCGCGCGGGTGCTCCGCTGGATACGCGAGGACTCTGCTAGGTTTTTCGAGCGGCCCGGCCCGGTACGAGCCTGGCGTAGACGGTGCAAACGCTAGACGACGAATGGACGAGGCGGTCGCATACTCCACCCTCGCAGTGACGGTCACCCTGGCCGTCTCGCGCCCTCGTCTAGGCCTGCGCGAGCTGCGCGTGACCCCCGGCAGCGCCGCGCTTTTCGGCGTGACGATCCTCCTCATGGCGGGGCTCCTCGGTTTCGACGACATGGCCACGTCCGCGCGCATCCAGTGGCGCCCGCTCCTGTCGCTCACGTGCATCATGATCATGACCGGCGTGGTCCAGGAGATCGGCGCCTTCGAGCGGATCGCGCGCTGGCTCGAGGCCCACGCGAGGCACACGTCGGCGCGCCGCGCGTTCGCGCTCGTGTTCCTCCTCAGCGTGATCACGCCGTCGTTCTTGAACAACGACGCCGCGATCCTCCTCCTCACGCCGCTCGTGATCGCGCTGACCCGCAGGCTCTATCCGGGTCGCCCTGGCGTGACCGAGGCGTTCGCGTTCGCGGTCTTCCTCGCACCGGGGGTCGCGCCCTTCATCATCTCGAACCCGATGAACATGATCGTCGCCGAGTTCGCCGGGATCGGCTTCAACGCGTACGCGATGATCATGGTGCCGATCTCGATCGCCGGGGCGCTCCTCACGTACGCGGTGCTCCGGATGCACTACGGCCCGCTCCTCGACCGCACGGCGTCGCCCCCGTCGCACGTCGCGATCCCCCCCCGCCACCCCGCGGAGCGCCCCGCGGTCGCGCTTCTCCTCGCGGTCTTCGCCGCGTACCCGATCACCGCGGCGCTCGGAGGGCAGATCTGGATGGTCGCGGTCGCCGGCGCGCTCTCCTGCTCGGGGCTCGCGTGGCGCTACCGGATCGCGACGCCACGCAAGGTGCTCGGGCACGTGTCGCCCGACATCCTCGTCTTCCTGTGGGGCGTTTTCCTCGTCGTCGTGGCGCTCGGCAAGGTCGGCGTCGTCGAGCATCTATCGGCGTTCTACGGCGCGGCGCCCGCGGGGAGCGCGCGCGAGCTCGGCACGGTTGGTGTCGTCGCGGCGCTCGGCTCCGCCCTCGTCGACAACCACCCGATGTCGATCCTCAACATGCTCGCGATCGGGTCCCACCACGGCAGCCGCCCGCTCCTGGCCGCGCTCGTCGGCGGCGACATCGGGCCGCGGCTCTTGCCGATCGGCTCGCTCGCCGGCCTCCTCTGGATGGATCTCCTTCGTCGCTCGGGCGTCGAGATCTCGATCGGGAAGTTCGTCCGCCTCGGGACGCTCGTCCTCCTGCCGACGCTCACCGTCTCGCTCGTGCTCCTCTGGCTGCTCTGAGGCCCCGGCTTCGCCGCCTCACAGCCACCGAAAGAACCGCAGCGCCACGGCGAACGACACGGCCGCCCAGACCGTGAGAAGCACCATCGGGCGAGCGACGTCCGCCATCGTCGCCCCTTCGTTGATCACGGCGCGCAGGGCGTCGTTGAGCATCGTGAGGGGGAGCGCCCGGAGCGCCGGCTGAACGCTCGCAGGGAAGTTCGACGCGGAGAAGAAGACCCCCGAGCCGATGAACATCGGCATCATGACGACGTTCATGAGGCCTCCCACGGTCTGCGTGTTCTGCGCGCGCGACGCGACGAGGAGCCCGAGGCCAGCGAACGTGAGCGCCCCCAGGACAGACAAGGCGAGGATCAACAGCGGTGACCCCGTCACCTGCACGCCGAACGCGAACCACCCGAACGCGAGGAGGATCGGGACCTCGCAGAGAACGAAGATCGCGCGCATCAGGACGAACGAGAGGAGAAAGTCGCCGCGGCGCATCGGCGTCGCGAGCATCCGCTTGATGAGCTTCCTCGTCCGCATGTCGACGATGAGGTAGCCGATCCCCCACATGCTGCTCGACATGAGATTCATGCCGATGAGCCCCGGGATCAGAAAGTCGATGTAGCGAGTCCCGCGCTCCGTGACGCGCTCGTCTACCGCGTGGGTCGGGTCTTGCCGCCCCTCGGCGCGCTGGAGCCGGTCGTCCACCATCGCGCGGGCGAGGCGCGCTTCGGGGCGCGTCTCGTCGAAGCGATACGTGCGCGGCTCGCCGGGAACGACCACGAGGGTCACCTTCCCGACGCGCAGGTCGCGGTGCGCCGCCGCGGCGTCCTCGATCACGGCTCTCACCTGATCGCACTGCATCTCCGCGAGGAGGCGCTCCGCCCCCGGACCCGCCTCGATCGCGACGTGCGCGGCCTCCGGAGGGCGGTTGCGGAACGCGGCGCCGAGCGCGATGGAGAGAATGACCGGGAAGCCGAACGTCCAGAAGACGGCGCTCGGCTCCCGGAAGAACATCCGGAAGCGCGCGAGCGTGAGCTCGACGATCGCGGCGCGCGGCTCAGTCACGGAGCCCTCGCCCGGTGAGCGCGACGAAGACGTCCTCGAGCGTCGCGCGCCGGGTCGCGAGGCGCTCGAGCACGAGCCCGTGAGCGCGCAGGTGATCGACCAGCGCGGGGAGGGCAACGTGGAGTGGATCGGCCGCGAGGGCATAGCCGTCCCCCACGCGCCGGAAGCCGTGAATACCCGGGAGCGCGGAGACCTGCGCCTCGTCGAGCGTCGCCTCCCCTCCCGCCCCTCCGCCAGCCAGGGTCACCTCGATGACCTCCTTGCCTCCCAGCGAGGAGATGAGCTCACGCGGCGTCCCGATCGCGATCAGCTTGCCGTGGTCTACGACGCCGACGCGGTCGCAGAGGCGCTCCGCCTCGTCCATGTAGTGCGTGCTCAGCATCGCCGTGCGCCCCGCGCGCTTGTACCCCTCGACGACGTCCCAGAGCTGGAGGCGCGACTGCGGATCGAGCCCCGTCGTCGGCTCGTCCAGGAAGAGCAGATCGGGATCCCCCACGAGCGCGCACGCGACGGCGAGCCGCTGCTTCTGTCCCCCCGACAGCTTGCCGAACCAGGCGTCCTTCTTCTCCTCGAGGGAGACGGAGCGCAAGACGACGTCCGGGTCGCGACCGCGCGCGAAGAACGAACGGAAGAGAGTCAGGATCTCTCCGACGGAGAGGTTGTCGGGGAGGAGCGTCTGCTGGAGCGAGACGCCAAGGCGCTCGCGAAGTGCGCGTTCGTCCTTGCCCCAGCGCATTCCGAGGATCTCGACGTCCCCCGCCGTCGGCTCGAGGAGCCCCTCGAGGATCTCGAACGTCGTCGACTTCCCGGCGCCGTTCGGCCCGAGGAGCCCGAAGCACTCCCCCGTCCGGACGTCCAGGTCGAGGCCATCGACCGCGACGACCCCCCCTCCTCCCCCGCCCCCACGTCCACCCGGATACCGTTTCACCAGCCCGCGGCAGACGACGGCGTGCGAGCCGGCCGATCCTCGTGCAGCCGGCACGAGGTCATTCGTGGACGTCACGTCACGCTCCGAGCTTCGTCAACGCCTTCGCCACGTCTTCGACCGTGGTCAGGTTCGTGAGCATGTCGACCGGGATGGTCACGTTGAAGCGATCCTCGATGTCCGCCACCACCTCCATCACGCCGAGGCTATCGAGCCCGAGATCGTTCTGGATGTGGTCGTTCGGGCGAATGGGGCGATCGAGCTCGACGTGCGTCGTGAGGATCTCGGTCGTGATGAGGAGCGTCTCGTTGTACGTCGGCATGTTTCGGCTCAGGTTGCGTGCATTCGATCGTAAATGGCGCGCGCCTCGGCGCCGGGATCCGAAGCCAGGAGTAGCGCACGAATCGCGGCGACGCCATCGGCGCCGGCCAAGACGCACTCTGCCGCATTCTCGCGGTCGACGCCGCCGAGCGCGTAGATGAGGAAGTCCTCTCCGCTCACGGCGCGCGCCGTCCGGAGGGCGTCGACGCCGCGCCCCACGGCTTTCCCCGGCGACGCGAAGATGGTGCTCACGAGCGCGCCGTCCGCCCCGTCCCGCGCGCCGAGCTTCACGGCCTGATCGGAGTGCGCGGCGATCGTGACGAACGCCCCGTCGCCGAGAACCTTGCGCGCATCGGCGACCTTCACCTCGAGACCGCCGAGATGGACGCCATCGGCCCCCACGTCCTTGGCGAGGGAGGGATTCCCGTTGATGATCAGGAGCGCGCCGCCGCCGCCATCCGAAGGCTTCGTCGCCTCGCGGAGCTTCTGCGCGAACGCGCGGAGCGCCCCAGGCTCCTTCTTCTTGTCGCGGAGCTGCACCGCGAAAGACCCCGGAGGGAGCGCGCGAGCGCAAGCCTCGACCACCTCGACGATCCGCTCGTCCGTGTAGGTCGGATCCGTCACCAGGATGATCTCCGGGTGCTTCGCCTTGCTCGCCTTCTTGTCCGCCATCGCCTCGGCCCCTGCTGTGGACAGCGGGCGATTATCACACGGACGGGCCGTCCGATCACTCGATGAGATTGGCTGTGGGGCTCGACGCGTTCGCGTACCTCGATTTCGGCATCCTCCCCGCCAGGAACGCCTTGCGCCCCGCCGAAACCCCCTCGCGCATCGCCTCCGCCATCCGCACCGGATCGCGGGCGAGCGCGATGGCGCTGTTCACGAGGAGCCCGTGGCACCCGAGCTCCATCGCCACGGCGCAGTCGCTCGCCGTTCCGACACCGGCGTCGACCAGGACGGGCACCTTCGCATGCTCGAGGATGATCGACAGGTTGTGCGTGTTGCGAATCCCCAACCCACTGCCGATCGGTGCGGCGAGCGGCATCACCGCGGCGCACCCGATGTCCTCGAGCTTGCGGCACACGATCGGGTCGTCGATGCAGTAGGGGAGGACGGCGAACCCCTCTTTCACGAGGATCTTGGCGGCCTCGAGCGTCTGCTCGTTGTCGGGATAGAGGGTCTTGGGATCGCCGATGACCTCGAGCTTCACCATGGGCCCACGGCTCGCTTCCCCGCCCGTTCCGCCTGTCTCCTCGCCGCCGAGGCCGAGCTCCCGCGCGAGGCGCAACGTCCGGACGGCGTCGTCCGCCGTGTAACAACCCGCCGTGTTCGGGAGAATCAGCCACTTCTTCTTCGACAGAAGCGTCATGAGCGAGCCGGCGGAGCGGTCGGCGAGGTCGATCCGCCGGATCGCGACGGTCACGATCTGCGCGCCGGAGGCGTCGATGGCCTGCTCGGTCTCTTCGGTGCTCTTGTACTTGCCCGTACCGACGATGAGACGACTCTCGAAGCTCCGGCCGGCGAGGAGGAGCGGATCGTGCGGATCGCGAGGGACTTGCATGGGAAGGGTCTACTCAGCGAAGTCGGCGAGAACAAGAGTCGCGGGGGCGCCGGCTTGTTTCTGGCGCTGGTCGAGCTATGAAGCCGGCCTGCATGAAAAGCCGATCGATCCTCGCCCCCTTCGTCGCCCTGGGTCTCTTCTCGCTGGCCGGCTGCGGCAGCTCCCCCCCTCCGGCCCCGGCGCCCCCGCCACCCCCCCCTCCCGCGCCAACGGCCGCGGAAGTCGCGACGACCCCGCCCCCCGCTCCCCTTCACTACGACCAGATCGATCGCGCGGCGTTCAACCGCGTCGCGACGTGGCTGAATCTCCCCGTCTACTGGGTCTCCGATCCGGACAAGGACGGCGTGATCGATCCGGGTGAGGTCGCGCCTTTGCTCTTCTACCCCTCGTCGAGCGACGCCGCGTGGGTGTCCGGCGGCGCGTTTACCCCCGCGTTCGAAGCGGCCTACAAGCGGATCGTCGCGGCGAAGTCCGAGGAAGCGACCGGCTCGAGCCAGGAAGAGACCGAGCGACGCAAGCTCGTCACGCTCGATCTCGATCAGGCGCGGACCACGCTCGTGAGCACGGACCTCAGCGGCCTCGGCGCCGACGACAAGGCCTTCGTCGGTCACGTGCTCGCGGCGTCCGACCTCATCGACAAGCTCTACGCAATCCAGACGGGCTCGGCGGCCCTGGCCGCGCAGGTCCCCGCCGACGACACGGCGAGCCAGAGCCTCTTCCGCCGCAACTGGGGCCCCAAGTGCCTCCAGGCGAAGACGGAGCACAACCCCGCCTGCTCCGCGATCCCGGGCGCACCGAAGCCGATCTGCGACGCGTACCCCGCCGTCATCCAGAAGCGTCCGATGTTCTGCGAGGCGCTCGAGAAGCTCCCGAACGCCAAGGCGCTCCTCGATCCGTTCGCCGTCGTGCGGGAGAAGGCGGGCGACTACGAGTCCGTCCCCTACTCCGAAGCCTACAAGTCCACGATGGATCCGATCTCGAAAGAGCTCCGCGCAGCCGCGGACTCCGTGAAGGACCCGAACGAGACCGCGCTCAAGACGTACCTCCTCGCCGCGGCGCAGAGCTTCCTCGACAACAACTGGACCCCCGCGGACGAAGCGTGGGCGAAGATGAGCACGACGAACTCGGCGTGGTACCTCCGGGTCGCACCCGACGAGGTCTATTGGGACCCGTGCGCGCTGAAGGCGGGCTTCCACGTCACGTTCGCGCGGATCAACAAGGCCTCGCTGGCGTGGCAAGCGAAGCTCGTTCCGATCGAGCAGGAGATGGAACAGCTGCTCGCGAAGCAGCTCGGCAAGCCGTATGCGGCGCGCAAGGTCACGTTCCACCTCCCCGACTTCATCGACATCATCCTCAACGCGGGCGACGACCGGAAAGACAGCGGCGCGACGGTCGGCCAGTCGCTCCCGAACTGGGGCCCCGTCGCGAGCGAGGGGCGCGGTCGCACGATCGCGATGAGCAACCTCGACTCCGACGCCGACAGCCTCCAGGACCGCCGAAACGAGGCCCGGTCCCTCCTGACTGCCGAGACGATGGCCCTCTTCGACGACTCCCCCGACCCGGGCCTCCTCAACACGATCCTCCACGAGGCCACCCACAACCTCGGCCCGACGCGCGAGTACAAGTACAAGGGGAAGAACGACAGTCAGGCGTTCGGCGGCGGGCTCTCGAGCATGATGGAGGAGCTCAAGGCGAACACGGGCGCGTACTACTACGTCGAGCTCCTCCGGAAGAAAGGGCTCATCGACGACGCGATGGCGAAGCGGACGTACCTCGACAACGTCATCTGGGCGTTTCGCCACATCTCGGAGGGGATGTACACGGACACCGGCCAGCGCAAGGCGTACACGCAGCTCTCCGCGGTGCAGATCGGCATCCTCCTCGACGCGGGCGCGATGACGTTCGACCCCAAGGCGACGGCCGCGAACGGCAAGGACACAGGCGCGTTCACGATCCACTACGAGAAGATGCCCGCTGCCGCCGAGAAGATGCTGAAGATCGTCGGCGGCATCAAGGCGACCGCGGACCGTGCCGCCGCGGAGGCGATGGCGAAGAAGTACGTCGACGGGACGGTCGTTCCGCAGAAGCTCATCACGGAGCGCGTCCTGCGCGACCCGAAGGAGTACTTCGTCTACAGCGTGAAGCTGTAGCTAGGAGCCTGTCCCCGAAACATTCGTTTCGGGAACGGGCTCCTAGGCCGCGATCCGCTCGCGAGCCTCGTTGAGGATCGCCGCGCAGGCGTCGTACGTCTCGCACTCCATGAGCCGGCGACGGACCTGCCCGGCGCCGGGGAGGCCGCTCAGGTAGCCGCTCAGGTGGCGGCGCGTGACGTGACAGCCGAAGCGCTCGCCTCGAGCGGCGCAGTTGGCGGCGAGGTGCTCGAGGCAGAGGTCGATCCGCTCCTCGGCCGTCGGGCCAGGGAGGTCGACGCCGCGATCCAGCTTCGCGCGGCACTCGCGGAAGACCCAAGGGTGCTCGATCGCGCGCCGCCCAATCATGACCCCCGCGCACCCGGTGACCTCCAGCGCCCGCGCCGCGTCGGCCGCGCTCTTCACGTCGCCGTTGACGATGACCGGGATCGACACGACCTCGCGCGCGCGCGCGGCCCACGTCCAATCGGCGGCCCCGGAGTGCCCCATCTGCGCCGTCCGGCAGTGAATCGTCAGCGCGGCGACCCCCGCGTCCTCGAGCCGGCGCGCGAGATCGACGATCGGCATGTCCGACTCGGGCCCGTAGCCGATTCGCGTCTTCACCGTGACCGGGAGCGAGACGCTCTTCACGACCATCTTCGCCATCTCGACCATCGCGACCGGATCGCGCAGCCACCCCGCGCCGGCGCCGCGTCCCGCGATCTTCGGAACCCAGCACCCGCAGTTGATATCCAGAAAGAGGGGGCTCGCCGACTCGGCGACGCGGGCAGCCTCGGCGAGACGGGCCGGATCGGCGCCATAGATCTGGATCGCGGTGAGCGTCTCGTCGTCCGCGAGGTTGATCTTGCGCCGCGCGTTCCGGCATCCACGCAGGAGCCCTTCGACGTTGACGAACTCCGTGAGGCAGATCTCCGCGCCGCGCGCCCGGCAAAGACGCCGGAACACGACGTCGCTCACGTCCTCGAGCGGGGCGAGGATGGCCGGTCGGCGCGCGTAGAGGTCGCGAAGTCGGGCGTGCGGGTCCACGGTAGCCACGAGTCTTAGCACCGACTTGCAGGCGCGCGAGGGGCGCCTAGTCCTCTACCTAATCCCCTGGCTAGTCTGAGCCGCTATCCGTCGGAGGGGTGGCGCCGTCGAGCGGGGGTCCCCCGGAGCAACCAGGCGTTCCGCACCCGCCATCCCCGTCGTTCGCGCCGGGCTGGGTCCCCGGTTTCAACGCAGGGACGCAGACGAGGGAAGCGCCGCCGTCGACCGAGCAGCTCGCGGTCGTGCTCCCTTGCGGCACCGGGCAGCCGCAGACGCCGTCGAGGCAGTCGCAGAGGGCGTAGGTCAGGCTGGTGCAATCGAACGTGCACGTTCCGTAGAGGTCGACCCACCAGGTCGCGGAGGTGTGCTGTCCGTAGCAGGTGAAGCCCGCGGGGCACGAAGACGGGTTCGCAGGATCGCACGCGGCCAGAAGGTCGCCCGGCGTCCCGCCATCACAGGACAGGTCGTCCGCGTCGTTCCCGCCGTCGCCGGGGAACGCAAAGCTCCCGGTGTCAGGCGATCCGCTCAGGACGGGGCCCGTCGGCGTCGTGCCGGTGCTGCTGTCGTCGCCCGACGAGCACGCCCCGAAGACCCCGAACCCCGCGCCCACGAGGAGACACACGACGAACCTCCCACGCGCGCGCTCGGCTCCCTCCATCGTGACGCCTATCTTCGCACGCTCAGCCCGCGGCGCCACGCGAGACACGCTCCCGCTCATCGCCCGCGCCCCCCTCCCCGCCCCCTTCGCGCTGGTCGAGAAAGACGAACAAGAGACCGATCCCGAGCGCCAATGCAAACGCCGCCAGAAGGAGGAAACTCGAGCGCGGCGCGGACTCGGCGGAGGGCGGAGCGCTCTTGGCGCCGCCAGCCGCTTCGGTGATCACGTAGGAGTCGAGGTTGACGGCCGAGAGATCGAGCGGCTCGCCCCCTGCCGGATAAAAGACAGCCTCACGCTTGATGAGCTCCGCCTCGACGTGGGGAGTCATCGGCACGGCGCGCGAGTAGAGCGAGACCGCGCGTGCGACACGCCGAGGGTCGAGCTTCGGGAGCGCGCCCGTGATCGCCTTCACCGCCTCTGCCGGCTCGGCGTGAATGGCGCGCTCGGCCCTCGCCATTCCGCGAACGAGCGCCCTGACGTCGTCGGGGTGCCCGTCGGCGAACACGCGCGTGAGCGCGAGCGCCTGGATCATGCGCTCGGTGAACTTCGGGACGTCGCCCCCGGGCGTATCGACGAGGACGACCCCGTCCATCTCCACGAGGGCGCGCTCCGCGTACGGGGTTCCTACGAACACGGCGTCGAGCTGACCCGCCGCGAAGCCCGCGAGGAGCTCCTCCCCCTTGCGGACCTCAATCTGCGCGATGTTCGCGTCGAGCCCCTCCGCGCGGAACAGCTGGTAGAGGCGCGCCCGGTCCTGCATGGAGACCCCGAGCGGAACGCTGCGCAGGGCATCCAAGCGACGCTGAACTGACTGTCCGGAGTGAAGCTTGACGCGATTGGCGACCTCGCGCCGCATGACGAGCACGAGCGGCTCGTTCTGGAGGAGATTTGCCACGAGGACGAACGGGAATCCGTCGGCGATCAACCGCTCGTAGGTTGGTCCCGGGAGCACGGCGGCTTGGGCCGCGCCGCCGGCAAAGGAGCGCATCAGGTGCTCCGGCGCGTCGGGGGCCACGGCGTGGACGTCCAACCCTTCCCGCGCGAAGTAGCCGCCGCCCAGCGCGACCCAGAACGCGAGTATCTCCAGGTTCCCCGCTTCGGGAACCAGCACGTCGAGGCTGCGCCGCCCCCCGGGCGACGCGAAGGCAGCGTTCGGGGAGGCGAGGACGGTCGCGAGGAGGAGACAGACGACGAGCGCGGCGCGAGCGGGGCGAATGGAACCAGCAGTGCAGGCCATGGCGGGGGGCATAACTGCCCTGTCCCGCGCCGATGGTCAATCGGAGCGCGCTGTCCGCGACGGAGATCGCGGAGGGGTCAGCCCCCCCGCCCCATTCCCGCCGCTTCGTAGGGGATCGCGGCCGCCTCGGCGTCCTCGACGACGATCGTCGAGACGGCCTTCATCCGCCAGTGATCCGGGAGCTCCGTGGCGGTGTCCCAGACGAGGTCGCGGGAGTCGAGGTCGAGCCACCCTTTCACGAACTGCCCGTTCTCGAGCTTCGGGCTCCCCCCCTGCGAGGCGCGCGAGCCGTCGTCGTCGATGAAGTCGAACGAGAGCGCGAAGAGGTCCCCCGGGAGCTGGGCAGCGACCCATACGTCGGCGAGGCTCACCACCCGCGCCCCGTTCAGGTTGCTGGCGTAGAGGCGGCGCAGATCGACGATCGACGCTCGCGACCCCCGCATGACCAGCACGCGCGCGAGCGCGCCCCCGCTCGCCGTTCGATGCTGTCCCGATTCCATCCTCGCCATGACGGCCTCCGCCTCGGGGTGATTGCATAGGCGGGGCCACCCGCGTTTTGAGCCCCCGGAGTGGAAAAGCCCCGAGAGTCCGCGGTCCAACGGATGACCTTTTCACAGAGCGGGCGGCCGCCGGTGGATCGGCGGATCTACACCGCAGGCCCGCGTGTCACAGGGGGGGGTCACACAAGAGGTTGGTGCATGGAGGATCCAGGGGCTCTCTTGCGGGCCGATTCGTATCCCGGGGCGGCCCGCCAGCGACGATGCATCCAGAGCCATTCGCTCGGATGCGCATGAACCCACCGCTCCAGAAGACGCGTCGCGGTCCGCGTCGCCTCCACGGCCCACGCCCGGCGATCGCGCTCGGGGGGGTCGAGTACGGCCAGAACCTCGAGGACGTGCGAGGGCTCGGTGGATGGTTCTTCCCGCCGCCGTGAGACGGCGACGACGAGCGGGACGCGCATCGCGGCGGCCAATGCGGCGGGAGCGCGGTCAACGTCGGCACGACCGCTCAGGAAGTCGGTGAGCACGGAGTGGCTGGCGTGGTCGGGAACCTGGTCGATGAGCATCGCGACGAGCTCACCTCGCGCGAGCAGGTCGCGCGCGTGCCGGAGCGCGTCGTGAGGCCTCGAGAGACCGATTCCGCGCGCTGTGCGCGCCCTCCCGCAGAAGCGGTCCACCCAGCCCACGCTCATCGGTTTCACGACCACTGTGAGCGGGTACTTCTCCGCGATCGCGGCCGCCGCGAGCTCCCAGTTCCCCGCGTGCGCCGTCGCGAGGACGACGCCGCGCCCACGCTCCCGCGCCTCGCCGAGAATCGCGCGAGACCATTCGTCGATCGACGCCATCTGGGACGCCGGGACCTCGGGGTTGGCGGCGAGCCAGAGCATCTCGACGAAGCTCGCGCCGAGCGAGCGGTACATCATCGACGCGAGCGGAGCGGCGCGTGAGCCGGAGATCCCCGCGAGCTTCATCGAGCTCTCGACGTGGCTCCGCCGGACGCGAAGAACGGATCCCACGAGCCAGCCCAGGACGGCACCCAGGATGGGGATTGCCCTTCGCGGGAAGAGCCCGACAGCACGCGCGAGGAGGCCGCCGAAGCCGCGAACCCCCTCGGCAGCGCTCGTCGAGGAAGCGTTCCCTAGCGAAGCCGCGCTGTCAGCCGAAGCCTGCACGGCGAGCCGGCTGCCCCACGGCCCCTTCGAGCGCAACGGCGAAGAGGTCCCCCCGGTTCAACGCGAACGTCTCGCGGCGCGCGGTCCGCGCGTAGACGAGCTCCCCGTCGATCTTGATCGCCTCGACGCGCGGCACCGTGAGGGGAACGCCTTCGTGCCCCCCGTAGAGGGTCATCGTCGCCCCCTCCGGGACGACGATGTAGCCGTCCTTCTCCGCCTTCGCCTGCGCGCTCTTCAGGATTGCTTCGAGGTGCTCGCCGGTCATGACGGTCACGAATACCTTGCGTTCGCCCGCGGCGGAAGGGAGAAACATCCCCGCGTGGCAGCCGCGAACGAGCACAGCCGGGGAACCGAAGCCGGGATCGGCCCGAGTAACCCCGTGGGGAAGCCTCGCGAGGACGAGATCGTCGTCCTGCGCGACCTGCGCAAGCGCTACGGAGACCAGGAGGTCCTGAAAGGGATCGATCTCGTCGCGAGGAAGAACGAGACCACCGTAGTCATCGGCGGATCGGGAGCCGGGAAGACGACGCTGCTGCGGTGCATCGTCGCGCTCGAGAGGCCCACGAGCGGCGAGCTGTGGATCGCCGGCGAAGAGATCTCCAAGCTCAGCGAGAGCGCGCTCAACCGCGTGCGGACCCGCTTCGGGATGGTCTACCAGTACGCGGCGCTCCTCGACTCGATCAACGTCCTCGAGAACGTCGCGTTTCCGCTGGTCGAGCACACGAAGCTCTCGGCCAAGGAGCGCAAGGAGAAGGTCTTCGCGCGCTTGAAGGATCTCGGGCTGGAGCCGGGCGAGGTCGCCAAGAAGTTCCCGAGCGAGCTCTCGGGCGGGATGAGAAAACGGGTCGGGATCGCGCGCGCGCTCATGCTCGAGCCGATCATCCTCGTGTACGACGAGCCGACGAGCGGCCTCGACCCGCTGACGAGCCGGATGGTCGACGGTCTCATCGAGGAAACGCGCGAGAAGTTCGGGGTGACCAGCCTCGTGATTTCCCACGACATCGCGAGCTGCTTCGGGATCGCGCACCAGGCCATCCTCCTCATCGAGGGGAAGGTCGTGGCACACGGGACACCGGACGAGCTGGCGCATGGGGGCAACGAGGTCGCGCGCGATTTCATCGCGAAGTCCGAAGTGGATATCGAGCGAATCTCGCGAGTTGCGAAGCGGGTCTAGCGACGCATCGCACGGCGACGGGTGGCGCGTCGGGATCCCGGTCGCTATGGTTTTGGTATGTCGGTGTTTGGGCCCCGGCCGCCTGGTGTGGATCCCGCCTACGGCGAAAGGCCCTTGCCTCCGCCCCGCTCTCCTCCGGCGCCGCCGGTCCGTAACGCTGGGCTCGCGATCGGAGTCGCGCTCGGCATCGCGGGGACGATGATGGCGGTCGTCTCCGCAGCCGCGTTCGTCGCCGGGGTGTTCTTCGTCTCGCACGGCGCGAGTCTCCACACGAGGCCCCTCTTCACGCCGTCGCCCGAGTCGACGACCGCGTGGGCCCCCGCCGCGCCATCCGTCCCCGCGGCGCCGATGTTCGTCGGCTCGATTCACGTGATGGACCTCGATCCGACCGCGCAGATCGGCTTTCACCAGCAGCTCGCGAAGGAGGTTCGCCGCGCGACGAGCGCCCACCAGACCGTCGTCGTGATGACGACCGCGAAGTGGTGCCAGGTCTGCAGCGAGATCCAGGCGGCCCTCCCCGACGCGCGCATGCAGGCAGCGCTCGCGAACGTGGACCTCATTCGCGTGGACATCGACGACTTCGACTCCGAGCTGCTCTCGGCGGGGATGCTCGAGAACACGTTGCCGTGGTTCTACAAGGTCGACGCGAACCTCCACCCCACCGATGCGATCAGCGCCGGTGAGTGGGACGAGAACGTGCCGCAGAACATGGCCCCCGTGCTGAAGTCGTTCCTCGACGGAACGCTGGGGGACCGGCGCGATCCGCTGGCGAGCGGTGGGACGCTTCTCTAGCGCCACGTTCAATCAATCTCCCCCCTCTATGCAAATGCCTTCGCGGCTTCGCGGAGGGTGACGAAGGAGTAGCCGGCTCCTCGGAGGACCTCGACCACGACGTGGAGCGCCTCTAGCTTGCGGGCGCGGGGGACGCGGACGTCGGGCTGGTGCGGGCGGAGAGGCGCGAGGCCGTCGTGCTCGTCGAGGACGTCGATTCCGTGGAGCTCGAGGTTCACGAGCGGATCGCCGATGCACATCCGCGCGAGGAGACCGGCGCGCGTCGGGCCGGCGAGCGTCACCGTCGTGCCGATGAACGGGAGGCGCGCGCCGCGGGTGACCTGGATCGGGAGCTCGAGGAGGCCGGAGCCGCGGGTCCAGTACGGAGTGCCGACGAAGTATGGGCGCGTCGGCGCGAGGAGGACGGCGGGGTTATCGACGATCGAGCGACTGGTTCGGCCGCCGAGCGAGATCATCCCGATCTTGGCCGCCTTGGCCGCCCAGTACGACGGGCAAGGGAAGACCGACGAGTCGTAGGCGACCCCGAGCTCGGTGAGCGCGCCGAAGACTTCGTCGGTGATCGTGTACCCCGGGGCGCGGAAGCCGACGGGAGCCTCTCCCGTCGCTCGCGTGATCATCTCGGCGCCCCGCTCGATCTGCTCGGCGATCGCCTGCGCGCCGAGACGCACGAGGTCGTAGCGGTGGTCGAGGGAGTGGTTGGCGATCTCGTGTCCGTGCCCGTGCGCCTCCGCGAGCCGCTTCGCCGAAGCATCACGGGACAGATCGCTCCCCACGGCGAAGAGCGTCAGAGGAATTCGCGCCCCCTCCGCGAACGCCTCCAGGCGATCGATCGCCACGTCGTAGACGGCCGTGCTCGTCGCCTTGTCCGGCTCGAGCCCGTGGATCCCGAAATAATTCGGGATCTCGTCGAGATCGACGCTGATGGCGCAGAGTCTCATGGTGACTCCAGCCCCTTAACGGTCCCGGAGCCCGAAAGCGCTAGGCGCCCGCCGTCATCTTCGCAACTTCCGCCGCGAGATCGTCGGACTTCTTCTCGATCCCCTCGCCGAGCGCGAAGCGGACGAAGGAGATGAGCTTCACGTCGCCCCCCACCTTCGTCGAGACTTCCTTGCGGACCGTCTCCACCGTCTTGCCCGGATCGGTCACCGAGTCCTGGCCGAGGAGGGTGACCTCGTCGAGCCACTTGGAGACCTTGCCGTCGATGATCTTCCCCCAGATCGCCTCGGGCTTCTGCTTCTCCTTCGGGAGCGCGTCCTGCTCTTCCTTGAACTGCGCCGTGAGGATCTCGCGCTGCTTGTCGAGGTCCCCCTTCGCGATCTCCTCTCGACGGACGGCGATCGGGCTCATCGCCGCGATCTGCATCGCGGCGTTGTCCACGAACGTGGTGAAATCCGGGTTCGCGCGCGCGGCGGCGTTCGGCGCGTCGGCCTCGACGAGGACGGCGAGCTTGCCCCCCATGTGCACGTAGGCGTGCACGAGGCCGAACTGGTTCTTCGTCTCGAGGTGCGCCCAGCGGCGGACGACGATGTTCTCGCCGATCTTGCCGACGATCTCCTGGCGCATCTGCTCGACGGTCTTCGCGGTGCCGTGGAACTTGTGGGCCGCGAGATCGGTCCCTTTCTGGAGCGTCTTGGCCGACTCGAGCACGCCGTGGACGAACGCCCGGAAGTCGTCTCCGCGCGAGACGAAGTCGGTCTGGCTGTTCACCTCGACGATCGTCCCGTGCTTGCCGTCGTTCGACACCGACGTCCGCACTTCGCCTTCGGTCGCCACGCGACCGGCGCGCGCCGCCGCCTTGACGATCCCCTTCTTCAGGATGACCTCGACGGCTTTCTCCATGTCTCCGCCTGCCTCGACGAGCGCGGCTTTGCAGTCGCTCATTCCCGCCTGGGTCCGCTCGCGGAGCTCCTTGACCATGCTTGCAGTGATGTCGGCCATGACTCGTACCTTTTCGTCAGGTTGGGAGAGAGAGATCACAGGAAGACGGGAAGAACGAAGGCGGAAAGGAAGGTAGAGTTGGGATCGAGAGCTCTCCCCCCCCCAAAATCTTCCCGACTTCCCGCCTTCCTGTTCCTCTCCAAATTCAGTTCGGCGCCGGTTCGCTCGGGCCGCCGCGGCGCGGGCCGCCCTCGCCGCCGCGGTCGCCACCGCCGCCGCGACGCTGCGTGTACACATCGGCCGACGGACCGCGCGACCCTTCGTCGCGACCCACGGTCTCCTTGCGGCGCTGCGCCCCTTCGACGACGGCGTCGGCAAGGCGCTGCGTGATGAGCCGGATGCTCCGGATCGCGTCGTCGTTCCCCGGGATGACGTAGTCGATCACGTCCGGGTCGCAGTTCGTGTCGGTGATCGCGATGATCGGGATGCTGAGCTTGTGCGCTTCCTGCACCGCGATCGTCTCCATCGCCGGGTCGATGACGAACACGGCGCTCGGGAGCGACGACATCGTCTTCAAACCGCCGAGGTACTTCTCGAGGCGCGCGCGCTCCTTCTCGAGGCGCGACACTTCCTTCTTCGGGAGCTGGAGGTACGTCCCGTCGTCCTTCATGCGCTCGAGCATGCGCATCCGCTCGAGGCCGCCCTTGATGGTGCGGAAGTTCGTGAGCGTGCCGCCGAGCCAGCGGTTCACGATGAAGTACGAGCCGCTGCGGGCCGCCTCCTCTTGCACGATCTCCTGCGCCTGGCGCTTCGTCCCGATCATGAGGAGGTGCCCGCCGCGCGCGACGGTCTCCGTCACGAAGTTGAACGCGCGCTGGAAGAGGCGCGCCGTCTGGTCGAGGTCGATGATGTGGATCCCGTTCCGGGCGCCGTAGATGAACGGCCGCATCTTCGGGTTCCAGCGCTTGGTCTGGTGGCCGAAGTGGACGCCGGCGTCGAGGAGGGACTTGAGCGGGAGGGGGAAGTCGCCGCGAATCTGCGGGACTCCTTGAGCGGTCACGGACTGGGTCATGGCGCGATTCCTTTCGGTTGGGCCTCCGCCCCCCTCCTCGACCAGCGCTCGGTCCCGCCTCGTTGGCAGGAAGAGAGCGCACCGGATCGTGGGTTTGCGCGGGGGGGCGTGTGGATTGGGCCGAAGCCCTGGTTGAGTAGCTTTCCCGCGAGGAGATTCCCGCGGGGGCGCGAAAGGTGCAGCGCGGGGGCGTTCGAGTCAAGCGAAAGAGCGTGGTACGGTCGCCCTCAATGCGCCAAATCGCGCTTGTTTTGGCTGTGATCGCCACGACGGCGGGGTGCGGAGGGGCCAAAGTCCGTCCTGCCGGCCCTCCCCCCGAATACGAGGACCCGCCGCCAGCCGCCCTCACCCCCTCCGCGCCTTCTTCTTCCCCCCCTTCGCCTCCACCACCTCCAGCGCGAACGCCGGCTTCCCCTTCGGCCGCTCCGCCCCCACCAGCCCCTCGAGCAGCTGCACCTCCGCCTTGAACGGCTCCGCCCCCTCCCGCGGCTCCGTCTCGAGCACGGCCGGGATCGTCGCGAACCGCGCATCGTTCGCCAGACGCCAGAACGCCGGCAGGCCTATCTCCCCCTCCCCGAGGTGCTCGTGCCGATCGACCCGCGCGCCGAGCGGCTTCTTCGAGTCGTTCAAGTGGAACGCGCGAAGCCTCGGGAACCCGACGAACGCGCCGAACGCGCTCCACGTCTTCTCGTACCCCTCGTCCGTCGACAGGTCGTACCCCGCGGCGAACGCGTGCTGCGTGTCGAAGCAGACCCCGAGACGGGACGCCGTCTTCGCCCCCTCGAAGATCGCCTGGAGGTGCTCGATCTTGTGCCCCACACACGTCCCCTGCCCCGCCGTGTTCTCGAGCAAAATCCGCGTCGACGCATTCGGCGTCCGCTCGTGAACGGTGTCGATCGCCCCGCAGACCCGAGCGAGCCCCACGTCCTCCCCCGCCCCCAAGTGCGCCCCCGGGTGCAGGACGACGTAGTCGATCCCGAGCGAGCTCGATCGCTCCACCTCGGCCACGAGCGCGTCAATCGACCGCTGCAAGATCAGCCCGTCGTCGGTCCCCAAATTGATGAGGTAGCTCGCGTGCGCCAGGATCGATACCTTCTCGCGGTACTCCGCCCGCCCCTCCTTGAACGCCGCGATCGCTTCGGGCGTGAGCGACGGCTCTTTCCACTGGTTCGAGTTCTTCGTGAAGATCTGGATGGCGTGGCACCCGTCGATCGCCGCGCGGGCGAAGACCGAAGAGACTCCACCCGCGACCGACTCGTGTGCACCGAAGAGCATGGGGATACAGTGTCTACCACCATGGCCAAGGCCGAAGGCATCGATCGCGCGCTCATCGACCACGTCGCGCAGCTGGCCTCGCTCTCCCTCACCGAGGCTGAGGCAGACAAGCTCACCGGCGAAGTCGCAGGCATTCTGAAATACGTGGGAGAGCTCGCGACGCTCGATACGTCGAACGTCCCTCCGACGGCGCAAGTGGGGGCGGGACCCGACGCGAGCGCGCTGCGGGCCGACGAGGTTCGGCCTGGGCTTTCGCACGAGGATGCCGTGGCGCAGGCGCCGCGCGAGTCGCATGGGGGATTCGCGGTTCCCGGGTTCGTCGAGGGTTCCTCGTGAACGCGATCGAATCGCTCGGGGTCGTCGCTCTCGCGGAGAAAGTCCGGAAGGGGGAGCTCCGCGCGGTCGAGATCGCCGAAGCTACGCTTGCCTCGATCGACGCGCGCGATCCCGCGCTCCACGCATTCCTCGAAGTGGCGCGCAGCCATGTGCTGGAGCAAGCGAAGGCGATCGACGCCAAGCGCGCTCGCGGCGAAGCGCTCGGACCGCTCGCCGGAGTCCCCATCGCGCTCAAGGACGCGATCTGCACCCGCGGCGTGAAGACGACCTCCGGCTCGAAGATCCTCGAAGGGTACATCCCCCCGTACGACGCCACCGTCGTCGCGCGACTCAAGGCAGCCGACGCGCTCCTCCCGGGCAAGACGAACATGGACGAGTTCGCGATGGGCTCGTCGAACGAGAACAGCGCGTACGGTCCGGTCAAGAACCCGTGGGACGTGACGCGGGCACCGGGGGGATCTTCCGGGGGGAGCGCGGTCTCGGTCGCGGCGCGGATGACCCACGGATCGCTCGGGAGCGACACGGGGGGATCGATCCGGCAGCCGGCCGCGCTCTCCGGTGTCGTCGGCGTGAAGCCGACGTACGGGCGCGTCTCGCGGTACGGGCTGATCGCGTTCGCGTCGAGCCTGGATCAGATCGGCCCCTTCGCGAACGACGTGCGGGGCGCGGCGCGAATCCTGTCGGTCATCGCGGGCAAAGACCCGCTCGACGCGACCTCCCTCGACGCTCCCCTCTCCGACATCGAGCGCGCGTGCGACAAGAGCGTGAAGGGGCTCCGGATCGGCGTGCCGGAGGAGTACTTCGGCGAGGGGCTCGATCCGGAGGTCGCCGCGAGCGTCAGAGGGGCGATCGGCGCGCTCGCGAAGGACGGCTGCGTCGTGAAGCCCGTGAAGCTCGCGCACACCCGCTTCGCCGTCGCGACGTACTACGTGATCGCCACGGCGGAGGCCTCGAGCAACCTCGCCCGCTTCGACGGCGTCCGCTACGGCCTGCGCGTGGAAGACCGGCGCGATCTTCGCGAAATGTACGGCGCGACGCGCGACGCGGGGTTCGGCGCGGAGGTGAAGCGGCGGATCCTGCTCGGGACGTTCGTCCTCAGCGCGGGGTACTACGACGCGTACTACCTGAAGGCGCAGAAGGTGCGGACGCTCCTCTGCCGCGACTTCGAAGAGGCGTTCCGCGACGTCGACGTCATCGCCTCCCCGACGTCGCCCACCCCCGCGTTCAAGCTGGGCGAAAAAGCCAGCGACCCGCTCTCGATGTACCTCTCCGACATCTACACGCTCCCCGCGAGCCTCGCCGGGCTCCCCTCGATGAGCGTCCCGTGCGCGCCGACGAAGAGCGGGCTCCCGATCGGCCTCCAGCTCACGACCCCCGCGATGACCGAGGAGCGTCTCTTCGCGATCGGCGCGGCGTGGGAGGCGCTGTCGCCAGCGCGGGGCAGAGCGCCGGCGCTCGCGTCGTGATGCTTCACGTTCGCGTCGAGCCGCTCGGCGAGAGCAACGTGCGGGCGTGGGGGGAGCTCTTCGAGCGCGCCTCCTCGCCGTGCTTCTGTCGCTGGTGGCACTTCGGCGGGACGAAGAGCGACTGGCTCGCGAAGTGCGCGACGGAGTCTGCGTCGAACCGCACCGAGGGCGAAGATTCGGTTCGGGCTGGCTCGAACGACGCGAGTGGGCTCGTGGCGCTGGAGGCTTCCGAGGTCATCGGCTGGATGAAGCTGACCCCGCGCGCCACCGTCCCGAAGCTCCGCGGCTTGCCGATCTACCGCGCGCTCGACCTCGGACCCGACGCCGGCATCTGGTCGATCGGCTGCTTTCTCGTCGACCCGCGCCATCGCCGCCAGCGGGTGGCCTCCGCGCTCCTCGACGCCGCCCCCTCGTACGTCCGCTCCCTCGGCGGCCACGCCATCGAAGCCTACCCGCGCCACGCGCACGAGACCGAGCACGCCCGCTTCCACGACGACGAGATGCTCATGGGGCCCGAGTCGCTGTTCACGGCGCGCGGCTACACGCGGATCGCCGAGGGGCTCACGACGACGATGTACCCGGTGTACCGGCTGACGCTCTAACCCCACCCCCCCGGCCCCCCGCCCCGCCGGCGCTGACCATTCATCTCAGCTTCCCCTCGCTTTCTAGGGCTTCGATGGCGATAGCGGCGGGTCTGATGAAGTCGAGGCCGCGCCGGATGGTGAGGGAGCCGGGTGGTCCGCCGGAGGACTTGCCGGTGT
>JBKQKP010000073.1:0-51644 GCA_052147435.1 Polyangiaceae bacterium
CCGGCCCCTTCCCTGCAAGCAGGGAAGGGGTGTAACGCGTCGCGAGGGATCTCCCCTCCCTGCTCGCAGGGAGGGGCCGGGGGTGGGTTGATCGCAAGAAGAGGAGACATCTCATCATGAGCGACAAGATCGGCGTGATTGGCTCGGGGCAGGTGGGTCAGGTCCTCGCGGACGGGTTTCTCAAGCACGGCTACGAGGTCATGCGCGGCTCGCGCGAGCCCGCGAAGCTCGCGGACTGGAAAAAGGGCGCGGGCGCGAAAGCGTCGACAGGGACGCTCGCGGACACGGCGCGCTTCGGCAATATCGTCGTGCTCGCGGTGAAAGGCACCGCCGCGGAGGACGCGGTCGCGCAGTGTGGGGACGCGTTGAACGGCAAGATCGTCCTCGACGCGACGAACCCCATCGCCGCCGCGCCTCCCGTCAACGGCGTCCTCTCCTTCTTCACCGGCCCGAACGACTCGCTCCTCGAGCGCCTTCAGAAGAAGGCCCCCAAGGCGCGCTTCGTCAAAGCGTTCTCGTGCGTCGGCAACGCGGCCATGGTCAACCCGAAGCTGCCCGCGAAGCCGTCGATGTTCATCTGCGGCAACGACAGCGCCGCCAAGGAGCAGGCGCGCGCGATCCTCGATCGCTTCGGCTGGGAGACCGAGGACATGGGGAGCGTCGAAGCGGCGCGCGCCATCGAGCCGCTCTGCATGCTCTGGTGCATCCCAGGGATGCTGCGGAACGACTGGGGCGTGCGCGCGTTCAAGATGGTGCGCGCATAGCGATCCGGATCGCGCCGCCATGACGAACGAGCCGGAGAACGCGCGACGGGTCTCCTCTCTGTTCCGTCTGTGGAGCCGCTTCTACGACAATCCGCTCCCCCAGCGGCTCTTCTACCGTCGAGTCCACCGTCGCATCGTGGACCGCTGGCGGCCAAGGGCCGGCGAGCGCGTGCTCGACGTCGGCTGCGGCACGGGGCTGTTCCTCAACGACCTCGCGGCGCGCTACGACGGGCTCGGGCTCACCGGCCTCGATCTCTCGGAGCACATGCTCGCGCGCGCGCGACAGAATGCGAGAGATGCGCGCAGCGCCGCCCCCGTGTTCGTGCAGGGCTCGGTCTACGAGATGCCCTTCGCCGACGGTGCCTTCGACGTCGCGCTCAACTGCATTTCCTGCCACTTCTATCTCGAGCAGGTGCGGGCCTTTCGCGAGATCTGCCGCGTCCTCGTCCCAGGCGGACGGTTCTTTTGCGCGGCGGTGACTTCCCGGCTCGGCGGAGTGGCGTCGCTCCGTGGCATGGCCGTCTATCACCCCGTCCCGGTGCTCCAAGAGCACTTCCGCGAGGCCGGCTTCGAGGTCGTGGCCTCTGAGCCGATGTTCCCCGTGGTGACCCACTTCGAGCTTCGCAAGCCGGTCTGACGAAGTCGCCGACGCTGCTCGACCGTTCGCTGCGCGAGTCGCTCAGTCCACCTCGTCGAACGTCCCGTCCCCCGACATGTCCGGCGTGGCGGTGAAGCGATACCCCACGCCGCGCACCGTCTCGATACACCGCGCCGCCGCCCCGAGCTTCTCCCGGAGCCGCTTCACGTGCGTGTCCACGGTGCGCGTCGGGATGTCGCCGTCGATCTGCCACACGTCGCGCAGGAGCTGCGCCCGCGGCTGAACGCGGTCGCGCCGGTCGCACATCGTGACGAGGAGCTTGAACTCGAGCGCCGTCAGATCGACCGGCTCTTCGTTCACCCACGCGCGGTGGGCGTCCCTGTCGATCCGCAGGGCCCCGAACTTGAGGACCGGCGTGGGGGCTCGCTCGAACGAATGCCGCCGCACGACCGCCTGCACCCGGAGCATCACTTCACGGATGCTGAACGGCTTGACGATGTAGTCGTCCGCCCCGAGCTCGAACCCGACGACGCGGTCGATCTCCTCTCCCTTCGCCGTGACCATCACGATCGGGATGTGCTGGGTCGCCTGGTCGCGCTTGAGCGCCTTGCAGACCTCCAGCCCGGTGATGTCCGGAAGCATGAGATCGAGGAGGACGACGTCAGGGAGCTCGTTCCGGGTGAGCTCGAGGCCGCTCAGGCCGGTCTCGGCCACGCTGACTTGATGCCCTGCTTGGGCGAGGTTGTAACGAAGCACCTCGCGCAGGTCGAGCTCGTCGTCGATCACGAGGACACGGGCCACGGGAAGTAGCGTGTAGTGGGCTGGTGCGACTTTTCCGTGACGTTCGAGTGCCTTGTGGAACAGACGTGATCGAGAAGGACACCTGCGACACGCGAGAGTGAAGAGAAGACTCGAATTTCGCCCGCTTTCCACAGGGCCTCCACACGCTTGCCACTTGTCCAGTGGATTCTGGACGGGCAAACATGCGTGCGAACCACGGTCATCAGGCGCTTGCGGGGGCGATCAGCGGGAGCGCGGTCATCTGCGGCGCGGCTGCGGGCCCGCTCTGGGCGACCGCTTTCGACCTGGCCGCGGCGCTCGCGACGGCCGGAGTCGCCGTGCGCGCCGTCGAAGAGACCGCCCGTGAGCGCGGGCTCTGCGCGCGCCAGGTGCTTTCGCGAGCATCGCGAACGGCGGCCGACGAGAAGAACGCCCCGCTCGCCGCCCACGCGGTCGAGGTCGTTTGCCGCGTCCGCTCCGGCGATCCCCGCGCCCTCCGCTCCGCCGCGATGCTCCTCGGCCGCGCCACCTCGGCCCACGCGCGGGGCCTGGCGCTCCAGCTCTTCGGCTCCTGGTGCGCCCCCCTTCGCGAGCTGACGAAGCTCGCCGCCCCGCTCGCGGCGGCCCGTGCCGCCGTGGAGGGGGCGGAGCTCGTCCGGACGATGACGAGCGCGGTCCCCCCGGCGCTCCCGGTCCTTGCCGGCGTGCCGGAAGAAGAGGCCGCCCCCCCCACGTCTGGCCGCTTCGTCCTCGGGACGTTCGGCGACGAATTCGAGCAGAGCGACGACGAGTCATCCCCGGAAACCTGGCAGGAGGCGGCATGAGCTCCATTGAAACCGTCGCGGCGGTCATCGCGGTCTACGTGATGCTCTTCGTGACCCGCAAAGCCACGATCTAGCGTGTCCGCCGGCGTCGCGAGCGGTATCGTCCGCTCGTGAATGCTCGCACGCCCGTGACTTTTCCCGAGGATTTTCACCTCGCCGACTACTACCTCTTCGACCGCATCGCCGAGGGGCTCGGCGGCAAGTCGGCCGTTCGTTACGGACAGCGCGACTACACGTACGAGCTCGTCGCGCAGCGCTCCCGCGCCTTCGCGTCCGTCCTGGCGAAGCGGGGGATTCGCCGGGGGGAGCGCGTGCTCATCATTCTCCCCGACACCCCGCCGTTCGCGTGGGTCTTCTTCGGGACGCTCGCGCGCGGCGCCGTCGTCGCCATGGGGAACCCCGACGTCCCCGCGACGCAGATCGAGTACCTCGTCGGCTACACCCGGGCCACGGCCGTCGTCACCGTCCCCCGCGTCGCCGCCCTGCTCGGCGAGGCCATGCTGGCCAAAGGGATCGGCAGCGAGGTCCAGTGCATCTGGACCGTCCCCGAGACCAACACCGGCGACGACCCGGAGGTGCCGAGCGGCCTCGAGCTGGGCGATCGCTTCGTCGATCTCGCCGCCGATCTCGCCAGCGCCCCTCTCTGGGAGCCGATCCCCATCCACCGCGACGAGCCCGCGATCTGGCTCTTCACGAGCGGCTCCACCGGCGAGCCGAAGGCGAACATCCACTCGCACCGCGACTTCGCGTTCAACACGGAGGTCTATGCGAAGCGCACCGTCGGCTACCGCCGGGACGACGTCACGATCAGCGTCCCTCGCCTCTACTTCGGCTACGCCACCGGGACGAACCTCATGTTCCCGTTCGCCGTCGGCGCCACCGCCGCCCTCTTCAGCGAGCGCCCCACCCCCGAGAGCGTCGCCAACGCGATCGCGATGTACCGCCCCACCGTCGTCACGAACGTCCCGACGATGCTCGGCAAGCTCATCGAGCACGATCAGGCGCTATCCGAACGGAAGGAGCCGACGCTCGACCTCTCGTCGATACGCTTCTCCCTCTCGGCCGGCGAGGCGCTCCCCGAGGCGCTTCTCAAGCGCTGGCTCGAGCGCTTCGGGAGCGACGTCTACGACGGCATCGGCTCCGCGGAGATGTTCCACATCTACGCCTCGAATCGGCCGGGCGACATCAAGCCCGGTTCGCTCGGAAAAGCGGTGGAGGGGTACGAGCTGCGGGTGCTTCCGGAAGAGGCCGAGGGGCCCGGCGCCGCGACGTGCCCCCCCGGAGAGATCGGCGTCCTCTGGGTGAAGGGGGACAGCGTGAGCCACGCTTACTGGCTCGATCGCGACAAGAGCTGGAAGACGTTCCACGGCCACTGGTGCAGGACGGGCGATCTCTTCAAGGTCGACGAAGACGGGTACCTCTACTTCGCGGGTCGCGCCGACGAGCTCCTGAAGGTGAGCGGCCTGTGGGTCGCCCCCGTCGAGGTCGAGGAGTGCCTGATGGGCCATCACGCCGTCGCTCTCGCCGCGGTCATCGGCGTCGAGGATGAGGGGCTCTTGAAGCCCAAGGCGTTCATCGTGCTCCGCGTGGGGGTGCAGCGAAACCAGCACGAGCTCGAGAACGAGCTCAAGGAGTGGGTGAAGCAGCGGCTCTCGAAGCACAAGTACCCGCGCCTCATCGAGTTCGTGACCGACGTGCCGAAGAACGACCGGGGGAAGGTCGACCGCAAGGCGCTTCGGGCTCGCGAGGACGAGGCAAGGACGCTCCGCAGCGGCCAGGTGCCCAAGCGTCCATGACCGAGCGCGTTCACCTCGCGGAGCTCACGACCGAGGAGGTCGCGGCCGTCGTCGCCAAGCCGCCGTCCGCGGTGCTCCTTCCGGTAGGGAGCGTCGAGCCGCACGGCCCGCATCTGCCGCTCGGGACCGATACGCTCCTGAGCGAAGAGAGCTCGCGTCGTGCGGCGTCGATGTTGAGGGGGAGCGGCGTGGCGACGTGGATCGCGCCGAGCGTCCCCTACGGCGTGACCGACTTCGCCGCGGGCTTTTCGGGCGCGATAGGAGTCGACGCCGCCGCGCTCACGGCGTTCCTCTCTGCGATCGTGGCTCGGTTCCTCGACGACGGGTGGTCGCACGTCTGCCTCGTGAACAACCACCTCGAGCCGGCGCACGATCAGGCGGTGCGCGGGGCGATCGCGGGGCTCGCGAAGGGGCGCGCGTCGGTCGCGTGCCCTCTCACGAAGCGCTGGGGGAGGACCCTCTCGGACGAGTTCAAGCGCGGCAACTGCCACGCGGGGCAATACGAGACCTCGCTCGTCCTCGCGGCCGGGGGAGAGGCCCGAGACGAACGCGCGAGCTTGCCGACGATCGAGGTGAGCCTCTCGGACGGCATCCGCGCGGGGCAGGCGACCTTCCGCGCGATGGGGCTCGACCGCGCGTACACGGGCTCGCCGGCGGACGCGACGCGCGAGGAGGGGGAGGCGCTCTATGGACGCCTCGCCGCGATGATCGCGACGGAGGTGCTGGAGGCGCTGGGGCGGGTCTAGCGCCGTCGCTCCGACGGTTGCCACGCCTCCGACGTCTGCCTAGGCTCTCGTCTCCAATGAGCTCGCCCTCCGGCAGCGACCGTCTCGAGCTCGATCTCGCCGAGTGGCGCGGGCGCGTGCTCACGGCCTTCCTGTGGATGGCGGTCGCCGTCGCCTTCGTCGGCGGGGCCGTGAGCTTGGTGGACGTGCGGTCGCCGGGCATAGGGCTCACGGTGGCCGTGGTCGGCGGGCTCGAGCTCTTCGCCGCGCTCCGCCCGAACCTCGGCTACCGCACGCGCGCACGCCTTCTGCTCGGCGGCATCTTCGCCGCGAACACGGTCCTCCTCGTCGTGGATCGCTACAGCCCGAACACGCTCGGCCTCATGAGCCTGCTCGTCCTCCAGGCGACGCTCCTCCTGGGACGACGCTGGGGCGTCGCGGCGACGGTGCTCAGCGCGATCGCGTTCGCCACGGTGACGCAGCTTCATCGCGTCGGGATCGTCCCTCCGTCGCTCGAGATGTCCTTCACCGGGCTCGTCCGAACGACGATCGACTACGTCATCCTCGCGACCGTCGGTCTCCTCAGCGTGGCCTATCTCCTCGATCGGGCGGAGCGTCTCCTGGGCGAGAAGGTGGCGGCCTTGGCTGCGCTCGAGCGCGAACAGCGCGACAAGACGCGGATCGCCAACGATCTGCGCGCGCGCGAGAGCGCGCTCCAGAAGGCGCGCGAGCTCGAGATCCTCGGCCGGCTCGCGGGGAGCATCACGCACGACTTCAACAACGCGCTCCTCATCATCCAGGCGAGCGTCGATCTGGCGCGCCACGACGGGAACGTCGAGCGCGCCTTCACCGAGATCGAGGGGGCCGTCCGGCAGGCTGCCGCGACGACGCGACAGCTCCGCGCCTTCGGGCCGCAGCGCGCGCAAGGGGCGCGTCTCCTCGCGCTCGACGAGGTGGTCAAGCGTTCGGCGGGCCTCCTCGAGCGCATCCTCCCGAAGAACATTCGATTCGAGGTCTCGATCGCCGAGAGCGGGACGATCCGCGCGGACGAGGGGCAGGTGCTCGGAGTCATCACGAACCTCGCGCTCAACGCGCGCGACGCGATGCCCGAGGGGGGGCGACTCTCGCTCGGCCTTCGCGCCGCGTCCGCCGAGGAGGTCGCCGCCGCGGGGCTGGCCGGATCGTTCGCGGCGATGGAGGTCGTCGACGAAGGGACGGGAATGTCCCCCGAGACGCTCGAGCGGGTGTTCGAGCCTTTCTTCACGACGAAGGGGAGCGGTGGCTCGGGCCTGGGGCTGGCGTCGGTCAAGGACGTGGTGAGGGAGAACGGCGGCGGCGTGAGCGTGGCCAGCGGGGCCGGTCGCGGAGCGACGTTCACCGTCTTCTGGCCGCTCGACGAGGGGGCCACCGGGATCCCGTCCGCGCGCCCCCCGCCGCGCTCGCCGGGAGCGCTCACCGTGCTCCTGGTGGACGACGACGAAGCGGCGCGGCGAACGGTCACGCAGGCGCTCGCGTACCGAGGATACAGGGTGATGGACGCGGCGAACGGCGCGGATGGTCTTCTCCTCGCGCGGCGCTACCACGGTCCGATTCACGTGCTCTGCACCGACTGCGTGATGCCGGGGCTCTCCGTGCGCCAGCTCGTCGAAGGGGTTCGCGAAGCACATCCCGAGACGCGCGTGATCCTGTGCTCCGGGTACGTGCCGATGGACGCCGCGCCCGCGCCCGCGCTCCTCGATGCGTTCCTCGCGAAGCCCTTCTCGGCGGCGGAGCTGGCGGCGGTCGTCGAGAAGCTCGCGGGGGGCGCGCACGTTTCCCCCTCCGGAGCGGAGCGCGCTGCGGTGACGATCGCGACGGTTGGTCCTCGCGACACGGAGCGCTGAGGCCGCGCACACGCAAGCGGCGACGCGAGCGACCGCGTCACCCCCCCTGCACGTACTTCACGAACTCCGGCGACATCTCGCGCAGCCGCTCCATGTCCACACGCCCCGACCGCGTGATGTAACTCATCGCGAACTCTTTCGGCGCGAGCGCCATGTGCTCCGGGAAGTGCTCGTGCCACGCCGCGCTCGCGTTGGCCGCGTTCACCAGCTTGTCGAGGATCGGCCTGCGCAGCGCCTCGTAGCGAGCGAGCCCCTCGCGGACGTCTCCCGGCGCGGCTTCGAGCCCCTTCACGAGGGCGACGACGTCCTCCATCGCCAGGCGCGTCCCCGATCCGATCGAGAAGTGCGCCGTGTGCAGCGCATCTCCCACGAGGACCATGTTGCGGAACGACCACCGCCGGCACGACACCTGGGGGAACGTTCGCCAATATGTGTTGTTCGAGACCAGCGAATGCCCTTCGAGCGTCGCCTCGAAGGCCCGCTCGCAGTACGCGATGGTCTCGTCCGCCTTCATCCGGTCGAACCCCACCCGCTCCCACGTCGGGCGGTCGCACTCGACGATGAACGTGCTCATCGTCGGCGAGTACCGGTAGTGATGCGCCGTGAACGTCCCCTCGGGGGTGCGCACGAACGTCAGCGTCAGGCTGTCGAACCGCTTCGTCGTCCCGTACCAGCCGAACTTGTTGTCGAGGTACGAGAGCGAGCCCCCGAAGTCCCCCTCGAAGCTCCGCCGCACGAGCGAGTTCAACCCGTCGGCCGCGACGATGACGTCGAACCCCGCGAGCTCGTCGACGCTCCGCACCATCCGGCCGAACTCCATCTCCACGCCGGCCGCCCGCGCCCGTTCTTGAAGGAGTTGGAGCAGGGTGAGCCGCCCGATGGCGGAGAACCCGATCCCGTCGATCCGGATCCGCTCTCCCCGATGCACGAGCGTGATGTCACGCCACGCCTCCATCTTCGGCGTGATGAGGGCGTAGGTCTTCTCGTCGTCCTCTCGGAGAAACTCAAGGGCCCGCTCGGAGAACACGACGCCGAATCCCCAGGTCACGTCGCCAGGGTTCTGCTCGAAGAGGCGCACTTCGGCGTCGGGGTGGCGCCCCTTCCAGAGGGTCGCGAAATAGAGCCCGGCCGGGCCGCCGCCCAGGACTGCGATGCGCATAGCGGCCTGTGTACCACCGGCGCATCGAGGACGGATCCCGTCGTTCTATCTCCGCACTTCGACGCTAAAAGAGACGGTTATTCCGCCGTCGTTCGGTGCTGGAACACTGAAATATGTGGGTAGGAGGAGAGTATTCAGCGCGGAGCGCTCTCTGGTTGCCTCGTGATGTTCGTTATACTAGACACAGTATCAATGAACTCCACATCAGGCGAAACCCCATGCCGCGCCACCGTCACCTCCTCGTCGTCCCCCTCGTCGTCGCCTCGCTCGTAGGCCCCCGCGCAGCGGCGGCAGCCGACCCCTCGCCTCCCGCCCCGCCCCCCCCGCCGCCGGCGTCCCCCCCGCTCCCTGCCGAGGACACGGAGCTCGTCACCGCAAAGTCGGTCGCTGCCCCCCCTTCTGCTCCGACGTCGGGGTGGCACAGCGGGACGTTCTTCCTCCGCGACCCGGACGACAACTTCCGCCTCTACGTACAAGGGCGAGTCCACGTGGACTACACGAGCTTTTACGGTCCGGGGGTCAACTCGCTCGCGCCGGCCAACGCTCTCAAGGACGGCTTCTTCCTCCGGCGCGTCCGGCTCGAGATGGCGGGCGAGTTCTTTCAGCGGTGGCAGTGGCAGCTGTCGGCCGAGATGAGCTCCGCATCGACGACGTCCGACGTCGGCGCGCAGAACGTCTCGCCGACGTGCGGCTACAACGCGAGCGGCGTCGAGACGTGCGTGAACCAGTCGTCGCCGGTTGAGGCAGCGACCGTCAACCCAATCCCCACGGACAACTTCGTCAACTATGCCGCCGACCCTGCCTTCAACATCCAGGTCGGCCAGTACCTGCTCCCCTTCTCGTTCGAGAACCGGATCAGCGACAACACGACGCCGTTCATGGAGCGCTCGCTTCCCGTCCGCAACCTCGGTGCCCCCACGCAGCGCGACATCGGAGCGATGGTGTGGGGAGACCTCGCCGGTGGCCTCGTCGGTTACAGCCTGGGCATCTACAACGGCGACGGCCCCAACCGTCCGAATCAGGACGACCGCTTCGACGGCTACGCGCGCGTCGTGCTCCACCCGTTCGTCGGCGACGGCGACGCGCGCTGGACGCAGTTCGGTCTCTCGGGGCGCATCGGCAGCCGCGACCCGAAGCTGATCGGCTACGACCTCCCCTCGCTCACTACCCAGAGCGGATACGTCTTCTGGAAGCCCAATTACAAGGATTCGTATGGTCGGATCAACCACATCATTCCGAGCGAATGGCAGTCCGCCGCGGGCGCGGACATGTTCCTCCCGCTAGACCGCTTCGACATCACCGCGGAAGCGATCCTCGCGAACCTCCAGACGCGGGAAGCCATCGACGGCGCGCAGCTCTCGCCGTACACGCAGCGGACCGGCGCACTCTACGGATTCAGCTCGTACGTACAGGTCGGCGTGTGGGTCCTGGGCGATCGATCGATCGTCGGGTTCCCCGGCACGGGCAAGCCGCTGCACATCGATCTCACGAAGCCGTCGACGGTCGTTCCAGGAAACGGCGTGGAGATCCTCGCGAAGTGGGAGCACCTCGCGGTCGACTACGAGGGGGCGTCGCGCGGCGGCGTCAACGACAAGAAGACGCCGAACGGAACGACGGAGGTCGAGGCGTTCTCGCTCGGCGTGAACTACTGGGCCACGAAGCACGTGCGCGCGACCGTCAACTATGTGCTCAACACGTTCCCCGACGGGAGCGCCGGATCGCCGATCATCGGCAATCTGATGCACGAGGTGGCAGCTCGCGTCGGGGTGCAGTTCTGAGAGCGCTCAGTAGATGAAGTACGCCGAGAACTGCGCGCGGATGTTCTGCGCGTGGGTCCGGTCGGTGTATTCGTCGTCGAACATCGCGGTCTCGAAGCCGAAGCGGACGGCGTCGGTGGCAGCCCAGAAGACGTTGCCGTCGCCCCACAGCTCGCTCAGGCGGACCTTCGTGTTGTTGAAGGCGTTGCCGGTGGTCGTGTTGCCGAAGCCGTTCTGGAGGTTCGACGACGAGATGCCCGAGAGGTTGCCGGAGATCCAGACCTTCCCGTCGAGACCGGGGAGGTAATACTGGAGGCCGACGATCCACGAGGTCCACTGGACGAGGTGGAGGTTCCCGAGGTTGTCGTACATCACGAGACCCGGGTCGACGTCCGCGGAGTCGACCGCCGTCGAGGCGACCCCCTTGGTCGTGGTCGTGACCGTGTAGTTCGGCGCGGGGGCGCCGCCCGAGAGGCCGGTGTAAAGGTCCGCGTTGCCGTAGCCGGTCGAGAACTCGCCGGTGATCGACATCGCGTTCCCCTGACGCTGCTTCGCGGGGATGATCGGGATGAACGCGTCGACCGCGATCGACGTCCCGAGCTTCGACGGACCCGCCGCGGTCGGCGTGGCCGTGTTCGTGTACGGCGGGAGGGTGAACGTGCGCGCGTCGCCGGTGACTGCGATCGAGGCCGGCTGGATGCCCGTGCCCGTCGCGCCGCCGGTGGTGAGGCCCGACCAACCCGGGAGGCCGAAGCGGATACCTGCCTGCCCCTCGGGCATGCCCGAGTCACGCTGCGGCGGGCGCATCGCGGCGGCGGCGATCTCGAAGATGAAGCTGTCGTTCCGGATGCTCTTTGAGATCCGGATCTGCGGCGTGCGCGAATAGATCTGCCCCGGGAGCCCCTGAATCTCGACCGTGTTGGGGGCGTAGACCTGCTGCCACCCGTAGAGGTCCCAGTACTGGCCGAAGAGGAGATCGACGATCGGCGTCTCGATCTTCAGGTTCATGTGGCGGATGCGCATCGCCGGGTTCGTGAAGTACTGCGCCTCCGTATCCGTCCCGTTGCCCGTCGAGCCGTTGGCGGTGCCCGTGCCGGCGGGGGCGGCGTTGTTCGGGCCGATCGGCAGCTGGTTGCCGAGGAAGTCCATCTCGACCATCGCGCTCGTCCGGATGCCACTGATCTCGGGGGCCTTCAGGCGGAAGCCGAGGCGCGAGTTGCGCGCGCCGAACTGCACGCGCGCGTTGTTCCCAGCGTACGTGCCGCCGCGAGCCACCTGGCCGTTACCGGCCAGATCGTTGAAGCTCTGCGTCGAGTCCCAGATGGAGTCGGCTTCGACGAAGCCGTAGAGCGTCGTCGCCCACTTCCCGATGACGACGGTTCCCTGATCGTTGGCCCCCTTCTGACCGATCGACTCCGTCAGATCGCGTATCGCGCTGTCGAGCTCCGCCTGCGTGATGATCCCCTTCTCCTTGAGGATCCGCAGCGTCGTGAGGTCGATGAGCGGCGCCGACGCCGGCGCGGCGGGGGGGGCTGCAGGCGCGTCGTAGCCTCCGCCCATGGCGGGGGGAGCTGCGGGGGCGGCAGGGGCGGCATCCGCGGGGGGAGGCGCCGTCTGCGCGAAGGCGGGGGTGCAGATTCCAGCGAGAGTGAGGAGCGAGGCGACCGAAATGAGCGGAGCGCGGTGAGAGCGGTTCATTGGAAGAGCGATCCTTTCGCGCGGCGCGCGCTCGAGCGCGACGGCGGCGCGACCTTCGTCGCTCATCGTGACGATTCAATGACTCTGTAGTGAACAGGAGGAGCCTGCGGACGGATCACGGGCCCGAAAAAACTGCGCGATATGTATCCTCGCGCGCCTCGTCCTGCCGCGAGGCCTAGCGCGCCGCCTGCGCGGCTTCGAGTCGCGCGCGACGCGCGGGGCCGTAGGGGGGCATAATCCCCAAGACGCCGAGGACGACGCGCTCGGCCGTCTCGTTCGCCCCCGCCTGAGCGTCCGCGGGGACTTCCACCGCGAATCCACGCTGGAGGGCCTCCGTGGCCGTCGCGAGGATCCCGATCTCGGTCAGGCAGCCCGTGAGGACGATCGTGTCGACCTTCAAGGCGTCGAGCACCGGTCCGAGCTCCGAGCCGGTGAAGGCGCTGTAGGTCGCCTTCTTGATGACGTGGTCGCGCGTGTCCGGAGCGATCTCCGGCCAGACGTCCGGCCCTTCGCTCCCACGAATCGCGTGTGCTCCCCACCCTTCGATGCCGTCCATGTCCGCGTCGGCGGGGTCGTGCTCGTCGACGAGGTAGACGATCGGGACTCCGCTCGCACGCGCGGCGGCGAGGCGCTCGCGAAGCGCCGGGACGATGGCTCGCGCGCGAGGGACCTCGAGCGGATTGCCCGGGGTCAGGTGCTCCTTGATCATGTCGAGGACGAGGACGGCCTTGCGGACGCTGGCGCTCCGCCGTGCCCGCACGCTGGCGAGGATCCGGCTCCGGACGACCGCGGGGGGGGCCGTGGGGTCCAAGGCGAGCCCGAATGCCGCGATCGTCTCGGTCACCTGGCGGACGCTCGCGCGGACCTCGGGCGATTCCATGGCAAACAGCGGCCCCGTCAGCCGTTCGGGGCGACCGGACAGGACCGCGGCGACGACGTCCGCGATCTGCTCTTCCTTCTCGTCCTTCTGCCTGTCGCTCACGGTCACCATGGAACTACGGCTTGGCCCCGGGCGGGTCAAATTCGCCCTTCCACGGGATCTACGCGCTGAGGCCCCCTCGAGATCGCCCGGCGCGGCTATGCTCGAGTCGTGCGAGGCCAACCCACCCCCATCTTCGACTTCAACGTCGCGCGGAGCGCGATCGTCGACGAAGTCGTGGCGCGCGTGTGCGCCGCGGTGCGCGACCCGCTCCTCGTCCTGAACGACGCCGCCTACCACGAGACCCGACGGCTCGGGCCGTCGGGCGGCGCCGAGCTCGCGGAGTGGCGCGCCCTGGCTGGGGGGCTCGGCCGGATGAGCGAGGGGGAGCAGCGACGGAAGCTCGAGGACCTCGCCCGGACGTACGCCTGGGACGTGGCGGGGAATTTCGACCCTCGCGTGTACAAGTTTGCGTCCAAGGCGGTCGCGCCGCTCATCGGGGTTCTCCTGTCGCCCAAGACGACGTTGAAGAACCTGGTCCACTCGTTCGATCTCACGTCGCTCGACGACCGGATCGACGTGCAAGGGCCGCGCGAGCAGGTCCGGAAGCTCGCCGAGATAGGCACGGTCATCCACGTCCCCACGCACCTGTCGAACCTCGACTCGGTCGTCTTCGGGTTCGCTCTCGAGCGGGCGGGGCTCCCCCCCGCGACGTACGGCGCCGGCAAGAACCTCTTCACGAACCCGGTCCTCAGCTACTTCATGCACAACCTGGGGGCGTACCGGGTCGACCGGAGGCTCAAGCACGGCCTCTACAAGGACGTCCTCAAGACGTACTCGTGCGTCCTCATCGAGCGGGGGTTTCACTCGCTCTTCTTCCCAGGTGGGACGCGCTCGCGGAGCGGCGGCGTCGAGCGGAAGCTGAAGCTCGGGCTCGCGGGGACGGGCATCGAGGCGTTCACGCGGTCGACCGTGCGCGGGAAGACGCAGCCTGTGTTCTTCGTTCCGTCGACGATCAACTACCTACTGACTCTCGAGGCGGAGACGCTCATCGACGACTTTCTCACCGAGGAGGGGAAGGCCCGGTACATCATCGAGGACGACGAGTCGGCGAAGGTGTCGCGGATCGCGGCGTTCTTGAACAAGCTCCTCGGGCTCGACGCAGGGTGCGTCGTCCGGTTTTCGCAGCCGGTCGACTGCTTCGGCAACGCGGTCGACGAGGACGGCGTATCGCGCGATACCCGAGGGCGGGCGATCGATCCCGTGTCGTACGTGCTCGACCGGGATGACCATCCTGGTCGCGACGCTGCGCGCGAGGCGCAGTACACGCGCGAGCTGGGCGAGGTCATCTGCGCGGCATACAAACGCGACACCGTCGCGATGTCGACGCACCTCGCCGCCGCGGCGGCGTTCGACCACTTGCGGCGGACGTTCGGGCACGCCGATCTCTTCGCCCTCCTGCGGCACACTGACGACGTCTCGGTCCCCCGCGCGCGTCTCGCGGCGGACCTCGACATCCTCCTGGATCGCGCGCGCGGGATGGAGGCGAAAGGGGAGCTCGTCCTCGCGCATGGCCTGAAGAAGGCCGACGGGGCGCTGGTCCTGGACCAGGCGGTTCGCGCCTTCGCGGGGTACCACACGCACGAGGTGCTGGCGCCGCGCGGCGCCGATCTGGTCCTGCGGGACACCCGGCTCCTCTTTTATTACCAGAACCGCCTGGCGGCTCATGGGCTGGCCTTCGACGCGATCGCGCCACCTCCCCTGAATGCCAGGCATCGCGCGCATCCTACGGCGGCGAAATCGCCCGTCGCCGCGTGACGACGGGCGGGGTTTTCGCTATGGTTCGCGCCCCTCGGAACCCAGCCAGCCCTCGATTTCCGGGCCGGCGTCCCAAAAGCCACAGCCATGACGAGCTCCGATCAGCACCCCGACGAGCCGGCCCGCGCGCCGGAAGTCGAGCCCGCGCCTCCTCAAGTAGCCCCCTCTCCGCAGCCTGAAGCGCGCGCCCCCGAGCCCGCGCATGCGGCGAAGGTCGAGCACGAGGACGGCCCGCAACCGGGGAACGAGCGTCCGGCCGAGGGGGACGACGACGGCGAGGAGGACGACGGCCCCGCGCCGGGGAACGAGAAGTCCCCCGAGCACGCGGGCGCCGCGGCTGGGCCGGGCGGAGCGCCTGGCACGCCCGGAGCGAAGAAGAAGCGCCGCCGCCGCCGCAAGAAGAAGGGGGACGGCGTAGGCGCGGTAGCAGGCGAGGCGAACGCCGCCGGCGGCGGCGACGGAGAGGCCGGCGCGACGGGTGAAGGGACCCCCGTGGAGCACCGGGACGGACAGGTCATCGAGATCGTCAAGAAGGAGAAGCCGCGCAAGAAGGACCGCCCTCGCGAGCCGCGCGAGCGCCCGGCGTTCAATCTCGGGGACATCGTCTTCGGAAAGATCATCGAGATCACCGACGACGCGCTGTTCGTCGATCTGTCCGGCAAGGGGCGCGGCATCTTCGATCGCCGCGAGCTCGATCTTCCGGACGACCTCGAATACGGCGCCGACCCCGAGCAGATGGACGAGGAGCCGCTCCCGGCAGAGGGGGCCCCCGCGACGGAAACGGCGACAGCCGAAGGGGCGACCGAGACGACCGCGGAAGCGGCGACGGACACGGCGCCGGCGACGGCGACGGCGCCGGAAACGGCGACGGCGACGGCAACGGAAACGGCGACGGCGACGGAAGCGGCGACGGCAACGGAAGCGGCGACGGCAACGGAAGCGGCGACGGCGACCGAAACGGCACCGGAACCCGCCACGACGCCTGTCGCCGAAGCTCCGATCGAAGTCCCCCCGACCCACGAGCCGCGCAGCGACTTCCCGATCGTGACCCTCGAGATCGGCGCCCCCTTCGTCGGCATCGTGCACAACGATGGCGGACGGGGCGGGCTCGTCGTGCTGACGCGCCATCCGAAGCGCCAGCAGCGGGCGAAGCTCGTGACGGGTGGGGCCTTCAAGGAGAAGGGGGAGATCCTCGGGCTCGTCACCGGTGTCATCAAAGGGGGCGTCGAGGTCGACATCGACGGGCTCCGCGCGTTCGCGCCGGGCTCGCACATGGACCTGCGGCTGGGGGTGGACCTGCATCCGCTCATCGGCAAGCGGATGCTGTTCGTCGTCACGCAGTACGCGAAGCGTGGGAGGGACGTCGTCCTGTCGCGGCGGCCGTTCCTCGAGGCGGAGGCGAAGATCGCCCGCGAGGAGGCGCTCAAGACGCTCCCGATCGGGACGATCGTCGAAGGGACCGTCCGCAGCGTGGTCGGCTTTGGCGCGTTCGTCGACGTCGGCGGGATCGAGGGGCTCGTCCCGCTCGCCGAGATGAGCCACAACCGCGGCGACGGGCCGCACGACGTCTTCAAGGTCGGCGAGAAGACGCCGGTGAAGATCCTGAAGATCGACGATCGAGGCAAGGTGTGGCTCTCACGCCGCGCCGCCATCCCCGATCCGTGGCTCGAGGTCGCGAAGAAGTATGCGATGGGGACGAAGCTCACCGGGAAGGTCGTCCGGCTCCAGCCGTTCGGCGCGTTCGTGGAGCTCGAGCCCGGCATCGACGGGTTGATCCATACGGCGGACCTATCGCTGAAGCGGATCGAGCACCCGAGCGAGGTCGTGAAGGAGGGGGACCCGATCGAAGTGGTCGTCGTCCACCTCGAGGTCGGAAATCACAAGATCGGTCTCCACCCCGCTCCCACGGGGGACGCGGCGAACGAGACGCCTCAGCGGGTCATGCTCAACAAGCCCGTCAAGGTGGCGGTCGTTGGGTACGAAGCGACCGGGCTCATCGTCCGGGTGCTCGGCGCGACGGGGCGGCACGCGCGCGGCTTCATCAGCGCGGCGTCGACCGGCACACCGCGAGGGACGGATCTGCGGCGCGAGTTCCCGCTCGGCAAGCAGCTCGACGCGAAAGTCACCGAGATGGACCCGCGCAAGGGGGAGCTGAAGCTCTCCGTGAAGGCGCTCAGCGAGGACACCGAGCGGACGGCGTACCGGCAGTACCGCGAGCAGGTGACGCGCGAAGCGAAGTTCGGGACGTTCGGCGATCTTCTGAAAAAGAACCTGCAGAAGTAGCGGCGGTCACGCCGTCCCGGTCAGAGCGGCGATCTCACGCGCGGCGCTCGCGCGCGAGGCGGCGTCGAAGATCGTCACGAGACGGCGTCGCTCTGCGTCGGGGAGCCCGATCGAAGGCTCGTCGAGCCAGCGCCGCGCGACCATCGCGCCGGCAGCGCGGGTGAACGCGGTGTCGTCGGTGCTGTCCTGAGACGGCCAGGAGGTCGGCCCCTGGGCAACGGCCATCGCACGGTGACCGAGGAAATCGAGGGCGGTCGAAGCCCCCTTCCAGTCCTTGGCCGCGAAGAGCCCGCGCGTGGCTCGTCCGAGCGCGGCATCCGCTTGGTCCATTGGAGCAAGAGCCACGGCGCGTAGGGCGAGCGTTCGCGCGATCGGTGCGCGGACGAGCGCGAGGCTCTCCGGCGTCCACGTGAACGGTGGAGCCTCGCGGATGCACGAGGCGAAGTCGGTCAGCGGAGTCGCGCGGAGTAGGCTCCCCAGCGTTGCCGCGAACGCGGGCGCGTTCTCTACCGGGCCGCCGTTTTCGAGGAGCTCCATGAGCCCGCGCTCCGTCTTTGCGACGTTGACCCGCCGCAGCTCGGGCCACAAAAAGAGCCTCGACGGCGGCGCCTTCCCGCGAAACTTACTCGAGCCGACCCACCACGAGACCGCCGTGTCTTGCCGATGCAAGTCGAAGAGGCGCGCGAACCACGTGTGGCGCGCGAGCGCTTCCCGCGCGGAGCTCGGAGGGGGAATTCGCTCGAGCGTGAGGGAGGCGAGGTCGAGGAGCCGCTTCGGCGCGGACCTCCGGATCCAGCTCGGGTTCGTCACCTGGAGGAGATCGTGGAGCACCGCGCCGAGCGCCCACTCCGCGCCGCTTGGGTCGTCGACCGTATCGAGCGGGGCGAGCCGTCGGGCCTGAACGACGCGCGCGAGGTCCACTCGCGACGCCACGTCGGCATCGCTCGGGCGCGGGGCCGAGGCGAGGAGCGCGAGCGCCGCCCGCGCCCCGATCGGGTGCGCCGGTTTCATCACGCCGCCGAGGACGAGCGGCGCCAGGACGGACGCGAAGAGGCGGTCGGCGAGCTCCGTCGGATCTTCGGCCATGTCAGGCGCTCTCACCGTCGGCCGGCGGCTCGACGCCGGAGAGGGGGAACGCGCCGAGCGGACCGGGCTCGAGCTCGATCGCCGCCTGTTCGAGCGTGCGCTCGATCTCGAGGGCGATCGCCGGTTCCCAGGCCGGCGCCTCGAGGATCGCCGCTTCGAGCGGGACGAACGCATCTTCGCTGACCCCGATCGTGCGCCCGGTCGATGCGAGAAACAGGATCTTCCCCACCGGGGAACCGAGCGCGCGGTGCAGCACGTCGGGCGCGACGGCGGGCATGATCTCGTAGCCAGCGGGGACGAAGAGCGCCGGGTGAATCTCGACGAAGAATGTCCCGAGGGGGATCGCCTCGATGCCCCCGGGCGCGCGGAGGAACACGCCGCTCTCCGTGATCGCGATCGTCGTGCGCGCGATCGTCGATCGAGGGAGGGCGTACGAAAGGCGCCGGAGCAGCGGGAGCTGATCGCGTGCGATCCACGACGCGGTCACCCCGCGCCAAGGCGCGAGCGACGGCATCAGGCGGAGCGCGACGCGAATCTCGGGGGGCGCGTTCGTGGCCGACGCGATCGACACGACGCGGCTGTCGTCTCCGCGGAGCTGCACCTGCGCGAAGGCGCGGAGATCCCCGAGCGGAGGGACGCGCGGGAGCGACCAGGGTTCCGCGCCGCCGCCGCGCAAGAGGACGAGCCCGTTGGGATCGAACACCGGGCACGCGCGGAGGCTCACGGGGTGGCGGTAGCCGATCTGCACGGCGATCCCAGGCCCCGCCGGGAGGAACGCCGTGATCCCCGGCGTGTCGCGCACGAGCGGGCGCATCCGCTCGGGGAGCTCGGGGATGCGGAGCACGTAACGGCGCACGGGCTCCTCTTCGAACGCGCTCGCGGGGGGCCACTCGCCGACGGTGACCTCCCCCTCCACGCGCGAGCGGACGAGGTAATGCACGAGCGCGGGGCCGATCCCCTGCTCGGCGACGACCCAGCGCGGCCCCGCCTCCTCCGCCGTCGCGGGATCGACGTGCGGCATCAACCGGAGGAGGAGCGCCTTCGGCTCGATGGCGCGGTCCACTTCGTAGAGCTGCGTGAACCGCTCATGGTAAAGGGCGAGGCGCGCGTCGGTCGCCAGCAGATCGGGCGCGTCGTAGCCAAAGGGGGCCGCGGCGTCGCGGTACTGCACGAAGTGGCGGCTCGTTCCCGTGAACGTGAACCCCCCCACGAGGCGCGCGACGTCCGCGATGCGATCCATGCGGTCGCTCGACTCGGCCGCGATCTCGAGCGCGATCTCGCGCGTTCCGAGCTTCGATCGGACGAGGTGGATCTCGAGGCTCGGGAGGAGGTCCTCGAGCGATCGCTCGCGCGTGTACACCGAGAGCCACGCGACGAGGCGGTCGAGCGAAGGGAGGAGCACGAGCCCCTTCGCGCCGAGCGCGACCCCCTTCGAATCGAGGCCGAGCCCCGGAGTGCGCAGCCGCGTCTGGTGGAGGGCAATGCGGTCGAGCATGCTTAGCCCACGAGCTGCCGCACCTGGTTCGAGCGCGCGATGACCGCGGCGCGCGATTCGCCGCACACCGTGACGTGACCGAGCTTCCGCCCCGGTGCGGCCTCCTTGCCATACAGGTGCACGTGCGCCCCCTCCACCGCGAGGAGCGCCGCGCGGTCCGGCGCGCGTCCGATCACGTTCACCATCGCAGAGACCCCGACGCACGCCGTTGCCCCTAGCGGCAGGTCGAGGATCGCGCGCAGGTGGTTCTCGAACTGGCTCGTGACGGCCCCTTCGATCGTCCAGTGCCCGGAGTTGTGGACGCGCGGCGCCATCTCGTTCGCGACGAGCTCGTCGCCGGCCGCGAAGAGCTCGAGCGCCAGCACCCCCACGTACGAGAGCTCGCGCGCGACGCGCTCGGCGTAGGCGGCGGCCTTTGCCTGGAGGGCATCGCTGACGTTCGGGGCGGGGGCGTAGGAGACGCGGAGGATCCCCCCTTCGTGGTGGTTCTCGGTGAGCGCGTAGGTCGCCGAGCTGCTCGTCCCACCGCGCACGGCAAGGATCGACAGCTCGCGATCGAACTGCACGAACCGCTCGACGATGCTCGGCGCCCCACCGACGGCGGTCCACGCCGCGTCGAGGTCGCCCTCCGCGCGAAGCACGGCCTGCCCCTTCCCGTCGTACCCGAAGCGGCGCGTCTTCAGGACCGCGGGGAGCCCGATGCGCGCGAGCGCGCGCACGAGCTCGTCCTTCGAGTCGACGCGGGCGAACGGGGCGGTCGGGATCTCGAGCCGCTCGAAGAACGACTTCTCGAGGAAGCGGTCCTGCGCGGTCTCGAGCGCTGCGGCCGGGGGGAAGACCTTTGCGCCGAGCTCCTCGAGCGTTCGGACCGCGGCGACGGGGACGCTCTCGAACTCGTACGTCACGACGCTGCACCGGGACGCGAGCGCCGCGAGCGAGGCGCGTTCGTCGTACGCACCGACGAGGAGCTCCCCGACGTGGCCGGCGGGGCTCTCCGGGCTCGGATCGAGGAACAGGAAGCGCTCCCCGAGCGGCACGCCCGCGAGCGCCAGCATCCTTCCGAGCTGGCCGCCGCCGAGGACGCCGACGGTCACGCCTTCTCCCGCGGATCCGGATGCGCGAGGACGTCGCTCGTCTGCTCTTCGCGGAACTTCGCGAGCGCGGCGCGGTGCGACGTGTGCTTCCGCGCGAGGATCGCCGTCGCGAGGAGGGCGGCGTTGATCGCCCCGGCGCGACCGATGGCGAGCGTCCCGACGGGGATGCCCGCGGGCATTTGCGCGATGGAGAGAAGGGAGTCGATTCCGTTGAGGGACTTCGACTGGATCGGGACGCCGAGGACGGGGAGGGGGGTCTTCGCGGCGGTCATCCCCGGAAGGTGTGCCGCGCCCCCCGCGCCGGCGATGATGACCTCGAGGCCGCGCTTCTCGGCGGTCGAGGCGTACTCGAAGAGGAGATCCGGCGTGCGGTGGGCGCTGACGACGCGGACCTCGAACGGGACGCCGAGCTTTTCGAGCGTGTCGGCGGCGTGGGTCATCGTCTCCCAGTCGGATTTCGAGCCCATGATGATGCCGACGAGGGGGGGCATGTTTGGCCGCAGAGTATACGCGGGTTCCGGACGGGGCGCGCGGCGGCAAGACGCGCTACGGTCCGCCGATGGCGAAGCTGGCTTTCCGCACGCGCACGATCGACGAGCTGGAAATCGAGGACGAGCGTTCGTTCCGGCACGTCGGCCTTTACGCCGACCTGAAGGAGATCCTTCGCCGCGACGGTTACAAAGTCCGCGTCCTTCCCGAAGCGCTCGCCGGGCGGTGGGATCGGGCGCTCTTCCTGAACCTCACCTTCTGGGGGGCAGGGGAGGGGGGAGACATCCTCGAGGGGGACGAGCTCCCCGCCGACGTCCTCGCGCACGCCGCGTGGCACCACCTCGCCGCGCGCGCTTTCGAGGGGCCGTCTCAGTCCGCCGAAGCGCTCTTCCTGGGCGAGGCGATCGCGAGCGCGTTCGACGTCTACCTCGTCGGGCGGCTCCTCGGGCACTCGCCGGAGTCCTCCTTCCTCGTCACGCAGGTCCCCGCGATGGCCGAAGCGGCGCAAGCGGCCGGGCTCTCCGACGATGCGTTCGAGTCGATGATGGACGGCGTCGCCCGGGATCCAGAGCGCGCGTTCGAAGACTTGCGCGCGCTCCTCGTGGACGCAACGCGGGCGCTCGTCACGTGCACCAGCGCGGACGATGCGCTCGTCGCGTTGGCCGCGTTCGACGATCACCGGTTCGCGTCGCTTCTTCACCGCTACGAGCTGTCGAACTGGGTTCTCTACGCGCGCGCCTACGCGAGCGACGCGCTCGCTCCGGACGCGCGGGTTCGCGAAGTGGACAACGTGCTCCGCGACAAGGGGGTCGTGTCGATCGAGTGGCTGACCGCGCAGTGGGTAACGCCTCGACTCGCTTAACCGCTCGATCGCTGCTCGATCTCCTTCTCGATCGCCTCCCACTCCGCGACGAGCGCCTCGATCTTCGGCCCGAGGCTCTTCTCTTCCTCCTCGAGCGCCATCTTCTGCGACTTCAGCGTCTTCTCTGCGTAGCCGGGGGCGCACCAGATGGCGTGGATCTCGGCCTTCCGCGCTTCGGCCGCCTCGATCGCGGCCATGACCTTGTCGCGGCGCGCGGGGAGCTGCTTCTGCCGGTTGGCTTCGCGCTTCTGTTCCTCCCAGGACGGACCGGTCTTCTCGGGCTTGTCGGGCTTGTCGTTCTTTCCGTTCCCGCCCGCGGCTTGCTTCTTCGCCCGCAGGACGACCACCTCCGCGTCGAGGTGATCGTCGCCGCTCTTCGCCAGGTACTCCTCGTACGTGCCCGGAAAATCGCGGAAGCCGTCCTCCGTCACCTCGAGGATCCGCGTCGCCAGCGCCGAGACGAACGCGCGATCGTGCGAGACGAACACGAGGGTCCCCTCGAACGATCGCAGTGCGCCCACGAGTGCGTGGATCGACTCGAGGTCGAGGTGGTTCGTCGGCTCGTCGAGGACGAGCACGTTCGGGCGCCCGACCATGAGCATGCAGAACACGAGGCGCGCGGCTTCGCCCCCGGAGAGCGACTCGACGCGTTTGCCGACGTCGTCCCCCGAGAAGAGCACCCGGCCGAGCTGCCCTCGCACGTAGCTGGTCCCCTCGGTCGGGACGAGGTTCCAGATGACGTCGAGCGGAGTCGCCGCCGGATCGAGGAGCAGCTCGCGATGGTCCTGGGGGAAGTAGCCGACGCGCGTCTCGTGCCCCCACTTCACCTTCCCTGCGTCCGCCTCGAGGTTCCCGGTGGCGATCTTCACCAGCGTGGACTTGCCGAGGCCGTTCGGGCCGATGATCGCCACACGCTCCCCGCGCCTCACGAGGATCGAGACGTTGAGCAGGACCTGCTTCGCCCCGTACGCCTTCGACACGCCGTCGATCTCGAGCACGTCGCGGCCGCTCTGTCGCAGCGGCGTGAACTGGAAGAGCGGCGCGCGGCGCGACGTGTCCTCGAGCTCGGCCACTTCGATCTTCTCGATCTGCTTCAGGCGGCTCTGCGCCTGCCTCGCCTTCGTGGCCTTCGCGCCGAAGCGCTCCACCCATGCGCGCTTCTCGGCGATCGTCGCCTCGGCCCGCGCGATCTCCGCCTCTTTGCGCTCGCGGACGGCCGCCTTCTCCGCGACGAAGGAGGAGTAGTTGCCGGGGTAGAGGGTGATCGTGCCGTAGTCGACGTCGAGGATGTGCGTGGCGACGTTGTCGAGGAAGCGCTCGTCGTGCGAGATCACCAGCGCGCACCCCTGGTAGCCGCCGAGGAACTTCTCGAGCCAGCGGATCGACAGGATGTCGAGGTGGTTCGTCGGCTCGTCGAGCAGCAGCACGTCCGGGCCGCCGACGAGCACCTGCGCGAGGAGGACGCGCAGCTTGAATCCGCCGGAGAGCGTCGCCAGCGGCTTCCGATGGGAGGCGACCGGGATCCCGAGCCCCTCGAGGATGGCGCTCGCGCGCGCTTCGAGCGTGTACCCGTCGTGCGCCGCGATCCGGTCCTCGAGCTCCGAGAGGCGCGCCGGGTCGGGGACCCCCTCCGCGATGAGCTTCTTCTGCTCGGCGAGCGCGAGGGTGACGACCTCGTCCCCCGCCGTCGCGACGTCGAGGATGAGATCCTCGTCGCGGAGGAAGCGATCCTGGCGGAGGACTCCGACCCGCGCCCCCTTGCCGAGCGAGGCGCTTCCGCTCGTCGCAGGCTCGTCACCTGCCAGGATCTCGAGGAAGGTCGTCTTGCCGGACCCGTTCGCTCCGACCAGACCGTAGCGCGCGCCGGGGACGAGCTTGAGCGAGACCCCCTCGAAAAGGACCCGCGCGCCGTACGACTTTTCGAGGTTGGTGACGTCGATCACTGCGGGACGCTTCCTAGCACCTCCCCGCGAGATCTGGGGGAGAGCCCGGAAGCAGCCGCTCTAGTGGCACGTCCCGCCGCCTGCACTGGCGACGATATCGTTCGCGCAGAAGCTCTCCGAGGCGGCATCTTTTCCGAAGGTGCAGCACTGCGTGTAGCCCGACTCGGTGCAGTCGCTGTCCACGTTGCAGAGTCGAAAGACCTTGGTGCCCGAGCAGCTGAGGCCTCCCACGTTGGTCGCGCACTGTGCACTCGTGTCGCACGTGTTGGTGATCGTGCCTGTCGTGCAGTTCGGGACGGAGCCGCCGGTGATCTGAACGGTCTGGCAGCAGATCGGCGTTGAGCTGCTGCAGCTCGTCGGGGACGTACAGCCGAAGCCCGCATCCGTCCCCGCGTCGTCGCTCCCGTTCCCGCCGTCGCCCCCGCTGCTGCTCCCGCTGCTGCTCCCGCTGCTGCTTCCGCTGCTACTCCCGCTGCTGCTTCCGCTGCTACTCCCGCTGCTGCCGCCGCTGCTCCCTCCGCTGCTGCTGCCACTGCTGCTTCCGCTGCTCCCCCCGCTGCTTCCGCCGCTGCTCCCTCCGCCGGTGGTCCCAGACGGGGTGCTGCCGCTGCATGCGACGAGGCCGAGCGTGAGCGCGAGCGAGACGAGACGAGCGTGGTGAGCGAGCATTTTTCGCGTTCTCCTGTTGCTTCCGTGGCTTCCTGGCCCGAACGCGTACCACGAACCGCTCCCGAGTCACCTCATTCCGAGGATCCGCACGGCGCCGAGGACGGCGGCGGGGACCGTCTCCGTGCGGAGAATGAGCGTCCCGAGCGACGCGAGCGCCCAGCCCTGGGACTCTGCGAACCGGGCTTCGCTCTGCGTCAGTCCCCCCTCCGGGCCTGCGGCGAAGGCGAGGCCGCGGCCCGTGGCGAGCTCGATGGCGAGGAGCGGGGCCAGGGGCGCCCGTGACTCTTCCCAGAGGACGAAGCGGACCACGGAGTCGTCGACGCTCAAGATCGCGTCATTCCACGGGACCGGGCCCTCGATGCGGGGGGCGTCGGCGCGGCCCGACTGGCGAGCGGCCTCGCGGGCGATCCTCTCCCACCGGTTACGCCGCGCGTCACTCCGTTCCTTCCCGAGCTTTACGACCGCGCGCTCTGTCGCGGCCACGACGAAGCGCGTCACCCCGAGCTCCGTCGCGTCGCGGACGATCGCGTCGAGCTTGTCCCCCTTCGCGATCCCGTGAATCCAGGTCACGTCGGCGCGCGCCGCGATCGCGCGAGCCTCCCCCGCGCGGACGACGACCCCCTTCGCCGATCCGGACACGATCTGCGCGTCCGCCTCCGTCGCGCGCTCCGGATCGAACGCGACGAACGAGTCCCCCTCGCCGAGCCGGAGCACGCGCGTGAGGTAGTGTGCGCTCGCCGCGTCGAGCGTTCGCTCTCCGGCGGCGAGCCCCGCGATCGGCGCGCGCACCTTGCGCATCGCTCACCCGGCCGCCGGCGCTCGAAGCACCAGCGCCACCCACTCCCCCTTGCCCGGCGCGCCCTCGAGCGCGAAGCGCGCATACGCGGCGCGGACCTCGTCCTTCTGCGGCGCGAGGATCCCGGAAAGGACCAGCAGCCCCCCCGGCTTCACGCGCGCGCCGAGCACCGGCGCCATGGGGACGAGGACGCGCGCCTCGATGTTCGCCACCACCACGGCAAAGCGCTCGGCGATCGCCTCGACGGGGGTCGTGTCCACGACGACCCGCTCGTCGAGGCCGTTCCGGGTCGCGTTCTCGCGCGTCACCTCGGCGGCGTCGGGGTCCGTGTCGATCGCCCGCGCGCGTGACGCGCCGAGCGTGATCGCGATGAGCGCGAGGATCCCGCTCCCGCAGCCGACGTCGAGCACGGTGACCCCGTCGAGCTCCTTCGTGTGGCTCTCGAGCGCCCCCGAGACGAGCGACGTCGTCTCGTGCAGCCCCGTCCCGAAGGCGCGCCCCGGCTCGAGGACGAGGACCCGCTCGCCCGGCTTCTCCTCGTACGACTGCCAGGGGGGGCGGATCACGATCGACGCGCTGATCGCGAACGGACGAAAGTGCTCCTTCCAGGCGTCGCGCCAGGCGTCGCCGACGATCTCCTCGAAGCGCGGGCTCAGCGCTTCGTCGAGCTCAGCGAGGGCGGCGTGCGCCTCTTCGTGCGACGCGAAGCTCGCGACGAGCGTGACCTTCCCCGGCGCCCCCTTGGCGAGCGTCGTCTCGTCGCGCTCTTCGACCCCCTGCGCGCCGAGCTCGAAGAGGGTCGCGCTGAGGACGTCGGCGTCGGCCGCGTCGACGTCGACCGCCACGAACGGAAAGCGCGGCTCGCTCACCAGCGAACACCCAGGCTGGACGAGCCGACCCCGACGCTCACGGTGGACTGCGGGGGATTGCTCCCCGGCTTCGTCCCTGCCGGGCTCGCCGACGACTTGTTGAAGACCCCTCCGGCCGCGAGCCCCCCGAGGATCCCCCCCGCGACGACGGCGGCGGCCCCCGCGATCACGACCGGGAGGACCCAGCCGCGCGCCTCTTCCGGGATCGCGATCCGCAGCGGTGCGGCGGCGTCGCCGCGCGACACGATCGGGATCCCCCCCTTGTCGAGCCCCTGCAGGTAGTACTCGACGATCGGAGGGATCACCGCGTCCGGCGGGATCCTCCCGCTCACGTGCGCGCCGTCGAGCGACGCCTCGGTCTCCTCGAACGTCCCGCTCGAGCCCGCCCGGTAGAAGAGCTTCACCGCGGTGATGCGCGACTGCGGATCGTCGAGCGTCGCCGTGAGATCGATCTGCGTGTGCGGCTTCCCCTTCGAGGGGGAGGCGTGCTTCATCGTGACCGGGGCGGGGGGCGCGACCGTTTCCTTCACCAAGCCAGGGCGCCCCTCGGCTTCCCACTTCTGCTTCGCCGCCGCAAAGAAATCGCGAAAGCGCGGAGACTCGCGCTGCGGGAGCTCGTACGTCGGGTCGAGCGCGAGGAGCCCGCGGACGGCCCCCTCCGCCTCCTCCGTGCGCGACAGCGTGATGTAGTCGAGCGCGAGGAGGCGGTAGATCTCGAGCTTCTCGTCCTTTGTGTTGTTGGGCCTGACGAGCGCGCCGGACAGCGTCTGGATCGACTCCTGGTAGCGCTGGTCGTCGAAGAGCGCTTGCCCACGCGCGATCAGATCCTGGCTCTGGTTGGTAGCGGCGTTCGTGGCGCCGCTCGGCCTCGGCGGGTCGGCGAAGGCAACGGCGGGGACGGACGCGCGGAGCGCGGCGAGGAGGGCGATCGGCGCAAACCGGCGGAGCCCGTACATCGCGGGGGAGGCTATCAGAGATAGCCGGCCGCGCTACGCAGCGCCGACTGCGCCTCGGGGCCCCGCGCGAGCGCGCCGTGCGAAACGATGAGGCGCGTGAGGTCCGGAGTCGCCGCCAGCCGATCGAGGTCCTCGCGGAGCCCCTGGCGGTCGTCGATGACGAACCACTTGAAGAGCCGTGAGACGCGCGGCCCGGGGGCCGATCCGAACGCCGACGTGATGAGCCATCCCATCGCGTCGCTCGGCTTCTTCGGCATGTTGAAGACGACGTCGTTGAGGACGACGGTCGCACCGTCGGACGATCGAACGACCATCGCGCCCTCTTGCCCCTTCACGCCGCGGAGCGACTCGAGGCGGACGGCGTCGTCCTTCGGGAAGTCGTCATAGGTCCCGTCGACGGCGACGACCTCTTCGACCTTCTTTCGCGACCCCTTCGGCGCGAGAACTTTCGCGCCTGGGTAGCGGCTCTTGAAGGCGGGGGCGTCGAGCCGGTGGAAGCCGTTCGGAACGAGGATCAACGCCACCGTCCCCCAGGCGTCGATCTCCTTCATCTCGGGCTCTCTCAGCGCGATCGCGTTGTGCACCGCGAGGCGGCCGTCGCCGAGCTTCGCGATCGTCATGACGCGATGGAGCGACATGCCTGGGAGCGTCCCGTCCACGCGCCAGAGGTTGTCGGCGAGCTTCTCGATCGGCCCGTGCTCGAGGACCGTCCACTCCGTATGAGCCTTTGCCATCAGTCCTCTAGCCCCCTTCCGCCGTCCCGCTCGAGTCGTCGTCGGCCCCCTTCGGCGCGAGCTCGCGCGGCGGGAGAAGCTCCGGCTCGGTCTCCACGCTTTGCGCGAGGAAGATCGCCGCGTCGAGCTTTCGGAACCCCCGCTTGCGGTACCAGCCGAGCGCGTGCTCGTTGTTCTCGGCGACCTCGAGGACGAGGTGCGTCAGCCCGCGGATCCGCGCGAGGTGCTGGAGCTGCTCCAGGACGAACCCGCCGACGCCGCGCCCCCCCCAGTCGGGGTGGACGGCGAGCTCCTCGACGTAAAGAGGGCGCATGTCGCGCCGCTCGAAGTACGCGGGGTTGACCCAGGTGTCCTTGCCGACGATCTCGAAGGTGCACTCGGCGTACGCGACGATCTTGCGATCGACGGTAAAGAGAAGCTGCTCGACGCCTTCTTCCTCATACGTCTCGAGGAATCGCTGCTTCGTGCGAGGTCGCTGGTACTCGACGGTGGCGCGGTTCACGTCGCGAAACGACAGCTTGAGGAACTCCCAGACGGTGTTCAGGTCGCGACGGTGGATGCGGCGGACCTGAATGGTCGGCGCCTTCTTGCGGCGGAGGCGCTTCGGTTTCGCGCCGTCGGGCGGGGGCGGCGGCTCGGAGCCACGGACCGGGTGAGGCTCGAGGAGTCCGATGGACTTGGCCAGGGAGGTCGAGGAGCGAGCGCGGGGCACGGGGGGGCGATGGTAACCCACCTGGGGGAAGAGGCGTTCGCGAAGAACACGCGCGGACGCCCACGCGGAGCGGTCACTTCTCCGCGTGCGCGAAGAAGTCGCGAGCGTTCTTCTCCTGCGCCGTGCGCTTCGCGACGCAGAGCCGTATCTGCTCGATGGCGCTCGCGAGCTCGCGCGGGGCGCCGTCGACCGTCTTCGCGCGATCCGTGAGGAACGACGCGACGTCGTTCGCGGAAGTCTCGTCGCACATGCCAGAGACGGCGCGAAAGGCTTGCGCGCCGCCGAAGAGGTTCCCCGACTGACGCGCAACGAGCGCGTCCCAATTCTTCTTCATCCATGCCCACGTGGCGTCGCGCGTCTCGGGCATGTTGAGCTGGTAGTAGAGGGGGACCATCACTTCGGTGACCCGAAGCCGCGTATCGAGGACGAGGTCGCGGACGCGCGCCGCGATGGCGGGATCGCGCGCGGAGCACAGCGCGCCGAGGATCTGCCCACGAAGCTGCTCGTCCTCGGTCTTCGCGAGCCTCGCGAGGAGCGCGTCGAAGAGCGGGCCGTTCGCGTCCTCCCCCGCGATCCCCAGCACCGTGCCCGCGAGGTTCGCGTCCAAGGCGTCCTTGTGAATCTCCCCGTCCTTGCCGATCCCCAGGTACGCGAGCGCCCTCCGCTTCGCCTCGGCGCGTGTCCGCGGATCGTGGCCGAGGCCCGCGAGGGTTCCGATGACCCGCGTCCTTCGCTTGATCGTCTCCGCCCCCTCCCCGTTCTTCCCGGTCCACCCGAGCTTCGCGAGCTCCGGGGCGTAGAGCTTCCGGGTATACGCCTCGATCGCCGGCTCGACCTTGTCCTGGTAGAGCCAGTCGTGCGCCGTATCGAGGAAGCCGGCGGGCTGGTCGGAGACCTCGGGGTTGGGATCCCCGGCGAGCGCGGTCGCGGCGCTCAGCGAGTCGGCGAACGAAGTCGTCCCGTGGTTGAACGCCGCGCGAAGGCTGTTGGCGAAGGCGATCTTGTCGCGCGCAGAGAGCTTGGCGACCCCGTATTTCTTCAGGGCCGCGAGGTCCTTCGGGGCGAGCGCGAACCGGTAGTAGCCGGCAGCGTCCGGGTTCGGGAAGACCCACGTCGGGCAGACGGTCCCCCCGATCGGCAGGTCCCCTTCACGGTCGGTGAGGAGCGAGCACGACTCCTGGACCTTGCCGCCGACTTCGTAGCGCGCGCAGACCGGGACCTGCCACGTCTTGTTCGCGTCGCCGGTGGAGCCGGCAGGGAGGAACCGGGACTGCTTGAGGTGAAGACGAGGAGGTCCCCCGTCGCAACGCAGGTCGGCCTCGACGTAGGGGAGCCCTGGCTGGTCGAGGAACGTATGGAGCGCTCCCGCGACGTCCCGCTTGGCGGCGATGGATAGCGCGGAGAGAAAATCGTCGGCCGTCGCGTTTCCATAGCGGTGCTGCGAGAGGTGCAGCTGGACTCCGGCGCGGAACGTGTCCTCGCCGAGCCAGCGCTCGAACATCGTGAGCACCCCCGCCCCCTTCTGGTACGTGATGCCGTCGAACGAGTTTTCGATGTCGTCCGGCGCGAGGATCGGCTGGTGAATTGCGCGCGAGCTCACGAGGCTATCGAGGCCGATCGCGTACTGGACCCCGTCGAGGGTATCCATGCGGGCTTGGGTCGCGGGGTTCCACTCGTCGGCGATTTTCCCCTGGATCCAGCTCGCGAAGGACTCGTTGAGCCAGGTGTCGTCCCACCATTTCATGGTGACCAGATCGCCGAACCACTGGTGCGCCAGCTCGTGGGAGACCACCGTGGCGAACGCCAGCTTCTGCCGCATAGGGGCGCTCTTTTCGTCGACGAGGATGAGCTGCTCGTCGAAGGTGACCGCCCCGGGGTTCTCCATCGCGCCGTTCTTCTCGGGGACGGCGATGAGGTCGAGCTTCTCGTACGGGTACTCGGTGCCGAAGTAACGCTCGAGGGTCGCCAGGATCTCCGGGCCGTGCCGCAGGGCATACGCGAGCTCCTTTCCGCGCCCCTTCACCGTGACGCCTCGGAACGGGAGAGGGTGATTGCGGACGCCGTTCGGCGGAGCGTCGGGGGCGGCGACGATGTCGAGCGGGCCGACCGCGAAGGCGACGACGTAGCTCGGGATGGGCTTCGTGTCGGCGAAGTGGATGCGCGTGGATCCGTCCGGGGTCTGCGCGCGATCGAGCTCGGGGGTGTTGGCGACGGCCTGCGCGCCGCTCGGGACGACGAGCGAGATGGAGAAGGGGATCTTGAACCCGGGCTCGTCGAAGCAGGGGAACGCGCCGCGCGCGTCGACCGGCTCGAACTGGGTGAAGGCGTAGGGGATGCCGGCCTCCGTGACCTTGTAGAGCCCCGTCCGCCCCTCGGCGAAGGGGGCGTCGAACTCGAAGTGGAGGGTGGCCTTCCCCGCGGGAAGAGGGGACGACAGCGTGAGCGCGCCGATCCCGTGAGGGTCCTTCTCCTGCCACGTCGCGGCGATCGGGCTCCCCCCCTCGGGTGTGGCGGTGGCGGCGGTGACGTGGAGCTTCCGGCCATGGAGCCAGACGCTCTGGCGGGCGCGGTCAAGCTGCACGACGATATCGGCCGAGCCACGAAACCCCGGCTGATCGGGGGCGACCTGGAGCTCGAGGCGCTCGGAAAGGGGGCGCGTATCGGCGGGGAGCCGGAGCGCCGGGACCTCTTCGCTCGCGAGGGCCGGAGCGACGACCTGAGCCAGGGTCGGAGCGAGAGCCGGGGGGGTGGGGCTCGCCGGGGGCGCTTTGGGTGCGCAGGCGGCGGCGACGAGCGCGGAGACCGGGAAGAAGAAGAAGGGGAGCGGCGATCGACTGACGAGGCGACGGGACGGGCGCATGGACCGGTGTTTCGTTCGAGGGGGGGAATCTATTTCAAGGATTTGCTCTGGGCAGGTCTGGGCCTCCGGTGCCGCAGCGAAGCGCAGCCATGCGAGCCTTGGCTTGGCTGCCGGTCACTGAGCGGGGCTTCGCGCTGCCCCACCGACTCACCACGACCGCGTAGCTCTTGCACGCGCCCGCGACGTCCCCCTTCGCCTCGAGCACCTGGCCGAGAGCGAAGTGCGCGCGGGTGTTCTCGAAGGGGAAGTAGATCGCGTCGCACTCGCCCGCCGCCTCCTGCAGCCGTGGAAGTGCGTCATCGAGGCGTCCGGCAAGTTGGTAGACGTGGCCGATGGCGTAACCGGACGGATAGTCCTGTGTCTTGCCGATCGGCTCGTACTTCGGCAGGACGGCGAGCGCTTCCTTCGCGTCGTCGGTCGTCTCGGCGGGAACCGCGTACAGCTCGAGCCAGAGGTAACCCCGAACGAGTGGGTTGTCCTTCGCGGCGTTCGCTGCGATCCGCGCCGCGCGCGCAGCCTCGTACTCCGACCTCGACATCCGCTTGGCGTGCGCGAGCTCTCCCATGAACCGTGACCGGAACGCATAGGCGACTTCGATCCTCACGGCGCTCTCCGGCGTCCACGCCTCGGCGCGGGCGACGTGGTCTGACGCGATGTCGGCCGCCTTGCCGGCCAAGCCCGACTCCCGGGCGATCTCGACGCGGGCCCAGTCGCCGATGGAGTGAATCCCTTCCTCCGAGCTCGCCGCGATCGCCTTGTCCGCCTCGCGCGCGAGCTCGATCTTCTCGGCCTCGGCGAAGTCGCCTCGCAGGACGGCGAGGTTCACGTCCAGGAGGATCCTCGACCGGATGGGGATGATGTTCGTCGACCGGCTGCGGCCTTGCGCGATCGACTCCGTGACTGCGCTCATGGGGCTGCCGACGGCGTAGAGCGCTTGGGCGGCGTAGAGGTACGGATCATCTGCGTCGGGATGGGTGACGATCGCCTTCCGCGCGTCGGCGAGCATGTCCGTGCAGCGCCCGCTCTTGACCTCGTCCGCGAACTTGACCTCGAGGCACTGCCACGCCCCCGGGACCGCACGCTCGCAGTCCGCGAGCGCGGCCGCGACTCCCTGGCGATCACCCTGAACGAAGTAGCACTGCGCCTTCCCCAGCGCCGCGCTTCCGCTCTCCGGATCGAGCTGGAGGGCCCGATCGAGCTCGGGGATAGCGTCGGCGCAATGAAGGCGATCGACGTCGAGCTGGCCGAGCCAGTAGGCGATCTCGCCGTCGTTCGGCATCCGCTTGGTGAGGGCCACGAGGCGAGAGCGCGTCGCGTCGAGGTCGGGTGGATCGTTTTCGAATGACGGGCCGAACGCGTCCATGAGCGCCTGATCGCGCTCGATCAACACGAGGCGGTGCTCGAGCGCGCTGCGGTAGTGCTCGCGCGCGACGTTGGGGTGCGTTTCGAGGAACGTGATGGCCAACTCCAGATGCGCTGGCGCGAAGTCGGGGTCGAGCTGCAAGACGTGCTCGAGCGTGCGAGCGCCGTTGGCGTCGGACCGACGCAGTTGCAGCATCCCCTCCTCCCAGGCGCGCCGCGCCTCTGGCGTCATGGGCGTCGGAGCGACAGCCACAGTCGTCGAGGCGTCGCCCGGGCGCATCCCAGCGCTCGAAGGGCGTGCGACGCGCAACGCCCACCCGCCGGCGATCGCGGCCATTGCGAGCAGCAGCGCTCCCCCGACAATCGCGCCTCGCCAGCGGCGGGGGGCCAGCGACGGCGGGCGCGCGGTGGCCAGCGAAGATTTGGTGCTCAACGCGCTCGGCGAGACGCCTGGGGCCCGGAAGTCAGGTGGCACCGCCGAGGGGGTCGTGCGAAGCCCAAGCGAGTCGAGGCTGGCCACGATCTCATCCATCGACGCAAACCGGCTGGCCGGCGACTTCGCCATGGCGCGCTGGATCGTCGCCTCGATCAGAGGCGGCAGCGGCTCTGCGTTCGATCGCAGCGGCGGTGGATCGAGGCTGAGAATCTGGGAGACGACCTTCAATCCGTCGCCCTTTTGCCAGGGGACGTTGCCGGAGAACAGCTCGTAGGCCATGACCGCCCAGGAGAACTGATCGGCGCGTCCGTCGAGCTTCTCGCCCCGCATCTGTTCGGGCGACATGTACAGCGGCGTGCCCACCACGATTCCGTCGGCGGTGAGCGTGCCGCCGCTCCCCGCGGCCAGCGTCGCAGCGTTCACGTCGACGGTGCGCCGCGCGATCCCGAAGTCCAGCACCTTCACGACGCCGTCATCGCGGATCATCACGTTCTCAGGCTTGATGTCGCGATGAACCAACGATCGCCGATGGGCAGCGGCGAGCGCGCGCGCCACGTCCGTCAACCAGCGAACGCGCTCCGCGATCGATACCTCCGCAGCGCCGATGTATCCGCGGAGGCTGCATCCGACGATGAGCTCCATCGCGATGTACGGAAACGAGCTCGGTTGGTCAGCCACGCGCCCTTCGCCGACGTCGAAGATCGCGATGGCGTTGGGATGATCGAGCGCGGCCGCCAGCCGGGCCTCGCGAACGAGACGCACCGCGCCATCCGTCCCCGACTGTGGGATGCCCGACGAGTCGACGCGCAGGACTTTGAGAGCGACGCTGCGCTGGAGGCGCTCGTCGTAGGCGCGGTACACCTGGCCCATGCCCCCTTCGCCGAGCAAGGCCTCGATCTTGTACCGATCGAATGACGCCCCCGCTTCCAGCCGCACGCGCGCAGGATAGCAGAAGGGGGCTGCCGACCCGTCGCCTTGCAGAGAGGCAAGTGTTCAGGGCGTGGCTCGCAATGTCACCAGTTCGGGCGACTTGAGGGGGGGGCGCTGCCTGCTAAGAAGACTCCCATGCGAAATCACGAGACGACCCAGGCTATCGAGAGCGACTCCAAGAGCGAGACCGCCGCCGCCCCGAAGAAGCTGGCGCTTGAGCGCACGGTCGTTCGGCGCATGATGCCCATTCGTGGCTCGACGATTCGTGCCGGCCATAGCGGTCATCCGCACGGTCCCGCGGACCCGCAAGGGTAAGCGGGGTCAGACGCTGCGCGCACGGTGCGTGAGAGCTAGCGAGGCGCTGTGACGGCGCGAACGCATGTCTGCGCCTCGCCCGCTCCCGCGAGCATTCGCTCGTAAAAGCGCAGAAACGCTTCCGGGCGCCGCAGCGGGTGCGCGTACAGCCACAGGTGCGTCCCCGAGATCGTGACCCGCTCGGGTAGCGCGCTCCACGTGCGCCATCGCCCGAAGGTGACCGCGGCCGGCCCGATCTCGACACGCAAGGCAGCGAGTAGATCGGTCGCCCAACACTCGACGCCCGCCACGTAATCCGCCGCGGGATCGCGCCCCTCGACGCGAACGAAGCGGGTGCTGCCCAGGTCGTACTCGTACACGTACGAACCGCCGTCACCGTCGGTCAGCGCGACGACGCAGAACGTGGGACGCTTGCCATCGAGCTCGGTGCGGTCGAGTGCCAACAATCCGCGGAACAAGCGGCCACCGGTCAAGGTAGTGGCCCACCCGTCGAGCTCGCGGCCCAGCTGCGCGAGCTCCGCGTCGTCGAGGGGGCGAGCCTCGGTGAACGGTGCGTAGTCGGTCATGAGCGGTGCCTCTCCGATGTAGGCGCGCCGAGGCCATTCTGCGCGCGGCGGGCAGCTCAGAAACGGCGCCTCGTCGCGCACGCTGGCGAGCGCGCCGTCGCGGAGCGAAACGGTTTGGCCTGGCGCGAGGGCCAGGAACGTTCGGCCGGGCGCCACCGCCCGGAGCGCCCCGCACGCTTCCTCGGAGCTCGCGGGGAAGGCGTGGTCGTTCATCCATGCCCGGTCGCCGACGAACGCGAACCCGCCGCCCCCCAAGACGAACACCGGCGGCTCGCCCCAGTTGAAGCAGAGCGCCTGGTGCTCCTTCATCGTCTGCATCGCGAGCCACGCGGAATCGATCTCCTCGATCTTCACGACCTTCCCCGCGACGGTGAACGACAGATCGACCGTGTTGTTGGTCGCGCACCACGCCGGCGGTTTGTCCACGACCTTGCGCAGCGACTCGAGGAGCCGGTCGTACACCGACACGTCCACCGAGGAAAAGAACGCGCCGTGTCCGCGCGCGTCGCGAACCAGGAAGGGGAGGACGTCCCACTCGTCGTTGTCTTCCACCGCGATCAAGTCCGGCGCGAATGTATGGAGGCGGAGGTCGCCGATCGTGATCTCTTCGCCGGCCTCCACACGGCGCACCGTGAAGCCCATCTGCCCGAGGATTGTCTGCGCGGCGCGTGACGAGCGCGCCGAGAGGAGCACGGGCACGCGGCGGTCGATCGCCGCGAGCGAGGGGATGTTGAAGTGGTCTTCGTGCTCGTGCGAGAGAAACAACGCATCGACGGGAGGGAAGGCGTCCCACGTGAAGACCCGCGGCGGGTGGACGACGCCGATGCATCCCTGATGGCCGAACTCCGTGTTGAGGAGCGGGTCCACGAGGAGTCGCGACTGCCCGGCCGTGAAGAGCCACCCTTGATGGCCGAGGAACGTGAAGTCGAACGAGTCCATGGCTTCCTCGGCTAGACGGCTAGACCGCACCCTGCATGAGGCGGGCGCGGGCGGGGGCAAGCGTAGCCGATGGCGCGTATGCTGGGCAGGTGCCCGATCCGTTCGAAGCCTCCGGCTTCTTCGTCGCACGCAGCCCGCTGCTCCCGCTCGACGTCCTGAGCGAGTGGGGCGCCCCGCTCGGCGCGCCGCGCGTGGCCGGCACCCGCGAGGAGCTCGCGACCGCGCTGGCCGCGGATCGCGCTCGCCTGCGAGCCTCGCTCCGCGCGCTCGTCGAGCGACCCGACGTGCGCGAGGCGATCTTCGTCGCATCCCCAGGTTTCGAGTCACGCCTGACTGCCTGGCTCGAGGACCCGACGAGCGAGCGAGGGTCGCGTCTCGAGCCCGCCCTCGTGCGCTACGTCGAGCGCGCGGCCGGTCGGCCGACTCCGTTCGGCCTGTTCGCGGGGCACTCGCTGGGAACCTTCGGACGCGAGACGAGCCTCGGGCTGCCCGCGCGCGATGGATACACGCGCCGCACGCGCATCGACCAGCGCGTGCTCTTCCGCGTGACCGAGGCGCTGGCCGACGACGCCGAGTTGCGCGCCGACGTTCGCTTCGTGCCCGCTCCGACGCTGTACCCCGCGGGCCGAGCGCTGCGATACATCGAAGTGCAGCACGACGTCGAGCGCGGCGACACGGAACATCGGGTCGCATCTGTCGTCCGCACCAAGCATCTGGACCGCGTCCTCGCGTGCGCACGAGGCGGCGCCGTCCCCGTGGAGCTCGCACGCGCGCTGGTCGGCGCCGACGTCTCTCTGGAAGAGGCGGGCCAGTACGTCGCCGCGCTCATCGAAGCGCGGATCCTCGTACCGATGATCGAGCCTACCCTCACGACCTCGGATCCCGCGCGAGCGCTCCTGAACGACCTCGCCGAGATACCTCCCGCACGACACACGCGCGCGCTGTTGTCGCGAGCGTGCGACGCCTTCGCCGCTCTCGACGCCGCGGGCGTCGGCGCCGCCCCGGCTCGTTACCGCGAGCTAGCGACAGAGCTCGAGGCGCTCGGCGTCTTGCCGGATGGCTCGAGCTTCGTGCACGTGAACCTCGTCAAACCGGCTCCCGGGTTGACGATCGGCCCGGCGCTGGCGCGGCAGCTTGCGCGGGCGGTAGAGCTCGTGGCTCGTGTAGGCGTGCCGTCTCCCGCCAACGACTCGCTCGTTCGTTTCCGCGAGAGCTTCGTGGCCCGGTTCGAGGCGCGCGAGGTTCCGCTCCTCGAAGCGCTCGACGACGACGTCGGCGTTGGATTCGAGCGGGGAGCCTCGCCCGAGGACGCGGCGCCTGTGCTCGCGGGGCTGAAGCTCGGCAAAGAGGCGCAAAGCGCCCGCTCCTGGTCCGCGCGCTCGGACTACCTGCTTCGGCGCGTCCACGAAGTCTTGGCGGGGGCCGCGACCGTCTGGCATCTGGAGCCTCGCGACCTCGAGGCGCTGTCTACGGCTTCACGACTGCCAAACGCCTTCGCCTTGCACGCCGCGCTCGAGCGAGACCCGTCCGCGCCCGGTGAAGACCGTACATTGCGCGTCCACGCCCTCGCCCTGTGGGCGCAGTCCGGCGCAGGGGCGCTCGCGCGCCTGGGCGCCGTCGACGGCGCGCTGCGAAGCCACCTGGAGGCCCACCTGGAAAAGGAGGAGGCGCTCACGCCGGATGCGATCGTCGCCGAGATCGTGCACGTACCGAGCAGCGCGGAGGCGAACAACCTGCAAAGGCCGGCGCTGCGGCGGTGGGAGATCGCGTGTATGGCCCGATCCGGCGCCGATGCCGACAACGTGCTTCCCCTGAGCGATCTGGGCGTTTCGATCGTCGGCGATCAGATCGTTCTAAGATCGCGCAAGCACCGACGCCGGGTGCTGCCTCGCAACACGACCGCGCACAACGTGCGCGTGGCCGACTCGACCGCCTATCGCTTCCTCGGCGCCCTCGCCATCGACAGCGCGGGTGCGAGCATAGGGTGGGACTGGGGGCCGCTGGTCGGCGCGCCATTTCTGCCGCGGGTCGTTTGCGGCGACGTCGTACTGATGCCAGCGCGCTGGCGTCTGTTCGCCGACGAGATCCGGACGCTTCGCGAGGCGCGCTCGGACGTCGATCGCTTCCTTGCAACGCGCGCACTGCGGGAAAAGCGCCGGCTGCCCCGTAACGCCGCGTACGCGGTGTCCGACCATGTTCTGCGGATCGATTTCGAAAACCCGTTGAGCCTCGACGCGTTCCTCGACGCGGTGAAGACGGAGCCACACGCCGGCGTCGTCGAGGTCATGAGCGACCCGCACGCTTCGCCCTTCCGCTCGCCCGAAGGGTCCTTCGCACATGAGATCTTCGTGCCGTACGTGCGCACCAAGGTCGATCGTCCCGCGACCGACATCGCTCGCCCGGACCGCGAGCGCGAGGCCGTTCCGCGCATTCTCCTCCCGGGGTCGGAGTGGCTCTCGACGCGCATCCACCTCGCCGCGACGACGTTCGACGAGCTGCTCGCGGATCTCGTCGGTCCGCTCGTGAAGCTCGCGCGCGAGTCGCGTGCGATCGACGGGTGGTTCTTCGTTCCGATCGCGAGTGACGAGCCTCACCTGCGCCTGCGCCTCCATGGCGCTGCCGGCGCGCTTCACGCGGGCGTGCTCCCCGAGCTCCAGGAGGCAGTCGCGAAGTGCGTCGGCGACGGTCGCGTAGCGCGCTTCGAGATCGACACCTACCAGCGCGAAATCGAGCGCTACGGCGGACCCGAGGGGATCGCCCTCGCCGAGCGTCAGTTCACGATCGACAGCGACGCCGCGCTCGAGCTACTCCGCGCGTCGGCGAGTGCCGGCGAAGCGCACGGGCGCTACCGGCTGGTCCTGCTCGCGCACGACGCATTTCTGGACGACCTCGGGTTCGACCTCGAGACCAAGCTCACCGTCGCGCGTAGGTTTCGTGACGGCTACCGGCGCGAGATGAGCGTCACGACCGAACAGGAACGACAGATTGGTCAGCGCTTCCGCGACGAGCGCACGTCGCTCGAGTCGATCCTCGCGCGGGAGCCGACCTCGCCGCTGGCATTCGCGTCCCGCATTCTCGAGCGCCGCTCAACAGCCCTCACGACGTGGGCGCGCGAAGTGCGCGAGGCGGAGGCGCGCGGGGGGCTCGACGTGCCGATCCATACGATCGCACCGAGCTGGCTGCATATGAGCGCCGGACGTCTCGTACCCGCGATGCTTCGCCAGCAAGAGCTGGTCGTGTTCGAGATGCTGGTCCGTCTCTACGAAGCCGCATGCATGCGACGCCGCGCCAGCGGCGCCTGATGGGGCGATAGCTTGGCTACTCGTCCTCCGGCAACACCACCGCGATCTTCCCCCCCTCCACCACCACCCCGAACCCCACCAGGTTCTGCTCGATAGGTGGCCCGCTCACGCAGTACCCGTCCGCCGTTCGATAGATCGCGCCGTGCGAGTGGCAGAGCAGGTGAACCCGGTCGTCGTCCATCGGCGCCGCGCGCACCCCCTCGGTGACCCACTCCGGATCGTGCGCCACGTCGAGAGGCAGGGGCTGATGCAGGCAAGCGTTCGCCCACGCCGTCACCTGTCCGCGCGCCAGCCCGACGAGCGCGCTTCGCGTACGGCCGCACGCGATCTCGACGTAGTGCCCCAGGTCGACCCGCACCCAGCGCCCCGCCCGAACCGCGCTCGTCTCTTCGTCGCTCAGAAAGACGCGCTCGCTCATGCCACGCGTCGAGCGCGTCGCGCGTGCGCCGGCTCGAAGTACACGCGCGCGGCGGGCTGTGATACGAGCAGCAGGCGCCGCGCCGCGAAGGCCATCGGCAGCCGCTGGTTCTCTCCCAGCACGAGCGCCGTCAGCCTCCCGCCGTAGACGCAGCCGGTGTCGAGCCCCGTCGCCCACCGATGAAGCTGTAGCCCCGGCGCGGCGTTGTGCCCGAAGACGATGTGCGGGGGCCCCACGTAGCGCGCTCCCCACAGGACCGCTCCATCGCGGCTCGGTCGGCCGTCGGACCCGACGGTGCGGATGCGCATCAGCGTCGATGGCTTCACGCGATCGATCGGGACCCCCGGCTGCACCCCCGCGTGCACGACACGAATCCCGTGCTCCGGCAGGTCCAGCCAGAGCACGGACGTCTCGAACAGGCTCCAGTCGACCGGCCTCAGCGCCTCTGCGAGCTTCGCGTGGATCGCGCCGAGCTTCACCTCGCGGGCGTCCTCGCCGCGCAGGCGCGCCGTCTTCGCCTCCTTCCAGGAGACCAGCTTCTGCTCGTGGTTCCCGCGAACTACGATGGCCCCCGTGCGCCGCACGACGTCGAGCACCCCGAGCGAGTCGGGGCCGCGCGCGACCAGGTCGCCGACGAAGACAAGGCGGTCTCCTGCTGCGAAGGCGATCCGATCGAGAACCTGCTCGAGCTCACGCCTGCAGCCGTGCACGTCTCCGACGATGACCGTGCGTCCCATCGACTCCCGTAACGTTAACGCATTTTTTCGCGGAGTGTAGGTGAGCAGTCGGTGGCGTTCGTGTGGCTAGGCCTCCTCCCCCGAGGGGGCACCCGATGGGGACCGCCCGGTCCACCGCTTGTAGGCCCGGCTGAAGGCGCTCGGCTCGGAGAACCCGAGCTGGAAGGCGACCTCTTTGATCGACGCCCCACCCGCCAGGAGCTCGGTCGCTCGGTCGCGCCTGACCGAGACGACGACCGCGCGTAAGGAGAGCTTCTGGTCCTCGAGCTGCCGTCGAAGCGAGCGCGCGCCGATGCCCAGCCTGCGGGCGACGGACGCGAGCGACGGACGATCCGATCGCAGGTCGGCCTGCACCGCGCCGCGCAGTCGCTCGACGAAGGGTGCGGGTCCCACCCGCGCGCGGATCTGGGTCGCCTGCTCCTCGATCGCCGCCGCGGTGAGGGGGTCGGCGCTCGCGAGCGGGAGATCGAGGAGGGAGGCATCGAGCGTCAGCTCGTCCAGCGGGGCGCCGAACGTGACCGGCGCTTCGAAGAGGCCTTCGTACTCGCGTGGGGCCGGGTTGCGCGCGTGGTGGGCGAAGCGCATCCCGCGCACGCGGAACGGCTCGCCGATGGCCGCGCGCGCGCGCAAGACGAGCGACGCAAAGGCGAACTCCGTGAGGATATTTCCGCGCGTGGCGCCAGCTCGCATGCGCTGCGTGAACGTCGCGACGCGCCCCGCCTGCCCGGTATCGACGATCTCGAGCGACAACGTGGAGCGCTGCGTGACCAGCGAGTAGAAATGCGCGGCGCGCGTGAGCGCATCCCTCAGCGTTCCGCTCAGCCAGACAAGGTGGCCGAAGAGCCCGAGCGGCCGGACGAGCGCCTCGCGCGCCATCGTCAGTCCGAAGGCTTCGTCCCCCCTCTGCGCGGCGATCGCGTCGAGCGCGCGGTCGACCTTCACCGTGGGCACGTACGCTTCAGAGGGGGTATCGGCGCTTACCCCGACGTCGGCAAGGAACCGATCGCCATCCACCCCCAACCGCCCCAGCACCACCGCGAGCGGGCGCAGGAGCAGGACCGAGTTCCCGAGCGGCGGCGGATTCGTTCCCAAGGCACCTTCGGTTCTACCGCCGAAGACCGAAGGGGGCAGCCTCTCCCATTCCTCGGGAAAGTTCGACTGTCTACGGAAGGGAGGGCACGCCGGTCATCGGATTGAGCTGCGGCGGTCATGGCCGTGGGGACAGGCTTGAGGTCTCGTTCCGCGCATGCGCAGCGCGAAAACAGCCACTCGGCTCGGGCACCTGCTTCTCGTCTGCGTCGCCGTCGCGGCGTGCGGTGCCTCGGGGACGAACGACCAGGGGAGCCCCATCGCTCCCGGCTCGACGGCCCCCCCGTCGAGCGGCGGGAACGATGCTGGAGAGGACGCCGCGCAGCCGACGACGGTCGATACCGACGACAGCGGCTCCGACGTCGCCACCACCGCACCGTCGAGTGACTCGGGCTCGTCAGGCGATGCCGCCGGGAGCGCGACGGTTCCTACGATCCCGTCCCCCACCGGGGCGTGCCCGACGTTTGCGAACGGCACCGCCACGTTCGCCCCCGCCGGGATCCCTACGCGCTCGGTCCAGATCTACATGACCGACGCCGCAGCGACGATGCACGGCCCGCTCATCTTCTACTGGTTCGCGACCGGCAGCTCGACGGCCGAGGCGGCCTACTCGCTCGGCGCAACGCTCGCGACGATCGAAGCCGCGGGGGGGATCGTCGTCGCCCCCACCGCTGACCCGACCGCGGGGGAGTTCGAGTGGTTCATCGTCAACGGCAGCAGCAAGATGGACGACTTCCTCGTCGCCGACGAAATCGTCGGGTGCGCGGCGAAGAACACCGGCGTCGACCTCACGCACATCCACTCGATGGGCATGAGCGCGGGCGCGCTCCAGACGACGGCGATGAGCTTCATCCGCTCCAATTACCTGGCGAGCGTGACGACCTACTCCGGAGGCACGCCTCCGGGCTTCACGCCGACGATCCAGAACCCCCTGAACAGGTTCGCCGCCTTCATCTTCGACGGCGGGTCGACCGACGACGTCTACGGCGTGAACTTCGAGGCCGCGAGCGAGACCTACTTCACGACGCTGACCGGCACCGGCCACTTCGCGGCGATCTGCGATCACGGCGGGGGCCACATCATCCCGACCGCCGCCGCGCCGAGCGTCGCGCTCTTCTTCCAGGCCAACGGCTACGGAGTCTCCCCTTCGCCCTATGCGAGCGGGCTCCCCGCGAGCTTCCCGTCGTACTGCAGCCTGACCGGAGGGTCGTAGGCGCTCAGGAGAAGGGGACTTCAGCCGCCGTTCTCTTCGAGCTTCGCTCTCTTCGGGATGACCACGATTCCCCCCTCGGTGACGTGGAAGCGCTTCCGATCGATCTCGTGGTTGAAGCCGATCTCCGAGCCCTGGGGGATCTCCACGTCCTTGTCGATGATGCAGCGGCGCAGGCGCGCGTGCCGGCCGATCCGGACGTTCTCGAAGAGGACGCTCTCCTCGACCTCGCTGAACGAGTTGATGCGGCACCCGTTCGACAGAACGCTCCGGTGAATGCGCCCCCCCGAGATGATGCAGCCGTGGCTGACGAGTGAGTCCGTCGCGATCCCGACGCGCGCGTGGACCTCGTCGCGGAAGACGAACTTCGCCGGGGGGGCGTGGGTGATGCCGGTCCGGATGGGCCAGCGGTCGTTGTAGAGGTTGAAGTGCGGATGGATCTCGATGAGGTCCATCTGCGCCTGCCAGTACGCCTCGACGGTCCCGACGTCGCGCCAGTAGCCGGTGCCGTGCTCGTCCTCGCCGGGCACGCGGTTCGTGGCGAAGTCGTAGGCGTAGACGGGCTGCCCGTTTCGGACCATCCGCGGCAGGATGTCGTGACCGAAGTCGTGCTTGCTCTCTTCCGCCCCCGCGTCGCGGTTCAGCTCGGACATCACGACGTCGGTGTTGAAGATGTAGTTCCCCATCGAGGCGAGGCACATGTCCGGGTTGCCGGGCATGCTCGGCGGATCGGCGACCTTCTCGTGGAAGCCGACGATCCGCCCCGTCTCGTCCACCTCGATGACGCCGAAATCGCGCGCCTCGTGCTTGGGGACGGGGATGACGGCGATCGTGGCGTGGCATTGCCGCGCGACGTGCCACGAGAGCATCTGCCGCACGTCCATCTTGTAGACGTGGTCGCCGCCGAAGATCGCGAGGAGCCCCGGCTTCTCGTCGGTGATGACGTGCTGGCACTGGTAGACGGCGTCGGCGGACCCTTTGAACCACGATTTCCCCGTTCGTTGCTGCGCGGGGATGGCCTCGATGAACTGATCGAGGATCGGCGACAGGCGCCAGACGCGCGCGATGTGCTCTTCGAGCGACGCGCTCTTGTACTGGGTGAGGACCTTGATCCGGAAGATGCCCGAGTTGACGAAGTTCGACAGGACGATGTCGATGATCCGGTAGCGCCCTCCGAACGGGACGGCGGGCTTCGCGCGGTCGTTCGTGAGCGGCGCGAGCCTGCGCCCTTCCCCTCCGGCGAGGATCATGACGAGCACTGTGCTCGGGTCGAAGTTCATCGAGACGATCGGGAGCATGCGTGAGCGAGTCCGGGCTTCGGGCCGGGAGGATACTTTCTCCGTGGAGGCTCGCAGCAACGTTTCGGTGTGCGGGGGGACGAAGAGCTACAATGAGAGCCGTGGCAAAGCCGATTCACCTCGTTCGGGCGCCAATTTCTGCCGAGGCCGGCATCGCACCGGAGCCGGCTGACGCCCTGCGTGTGCTCGAACAGGCGGTGGAACGGGGGCGGCGGGGGGTTCGCGGGGCCATGGCCACGGTCGTGGCGCGGCACGGGTCGGCTCCGGGGACCCCGGGGCAGAAGCTCTTCCTTGGCGAGGACGGGGCATGCGTCGGGACGGTCGGCGGGGGGGCGGTCGAGCGTGAGGTCCTCTCCGCTCTCGGTGCGATGCTCGCGAACGGTCGGGCCGCGAAGCACGAGGTCCGGAGCTTTGCGCTCGGGGCGGAGCTGGGGATGTGCTGCGGCGGATCGCTCGACGTTCTCCTCGAGCCGATCGAGGCGCTCGTGCCGCTCCTCGTCGTCGGGGGGGGGCATGTCGCGACGGCATGCGCGCCGCTGCTCGCGAAGCTCGGGTTCGCGGTGACGGTGGTGGACGCGCGGGACGCGTGGGGGAAGGAAGGTCGGCTCGAAGGGGTGTCGTGCGTCGTCGGCGACTACGACGACATCGGGCGCGCGCTCCCGGATCACGCCGCGGTGCTCGTGATGACGCACGATCACGCGCTCGATCAGGAGGTCGTCGAGTGGGCGCTGCGTCGCGGGTTCGCGTTCGTCGGCGGCGTGGGGAGCCGCGCGAAGGCGAAGCGGACGCGCGATCGTCTGGTCCACAAGGGGTTCTCGGAGGCGGATGCGGCGCGCGTCAGGATGCCGATCGGCGTCGACGTCGGGGCGCGGTTGCCGGACGAAATCGCGGTGGCGATCGCGGCGGAGATGATCGCGTGGCGGCGGGCGCCGGGGGCCGCGATCTAAGGGCAAACCATCCCCGTCCAGGCCTTCTGGGCGAGCAGGTTCTGCAGCTGGGTCACGTACTGGCCCCCGCCGGAGTCGTTCCAGCTTCCGGAGTACCAGTGGCCCATGCAGCCGTAGAGCGCGGTGGTCGTGACCGTTGGCGGGTAGGTACCGAAGTCCAGGCTCCCCGTCCCTGCACCGCCGTTCGTGCCGACGAGCCAAGTGATGTCGCCGTTCATGCACGACCGCTCCGCGGCCATGCGGTAGTCGGCGTTGAGCGCGGTGGAGCTGACCGCGTACGGGTTCGCGTACCAGTACGACAGCCCCACCTGCAGGATGCCCTTCGTCGGGCAGCACGTTCCGCCGTCGCCTGCGCCGTCCCAGTAGTTGCCGGCGCTCGACGCAGGGGCGGCGCTCCCGAGGACGGTGCACATCGTGCTACCGCAGCCGGCCGCCTCGCTCTGGATCCAGCTGCTCTCCTCGACCGCCTCCGCGCGAACGACGTCCTCGTCGATGCCCCATTTGCAGGCGGCCCACCGCAAGATCATGTCGGTCGTGCCGTAGAAGTTGCCGGAGACCCCCTGGAAGACTTGCCACTCGGCGTCCTGCTTGCCGGCGGAGTCGCTCTCGGGGTCTGCGTGAAGAGCGGCGAGCCACGAGGACGGCGGGATGGCCGCCGCCGCGTTGTACGTGGCGTTGCAGGGCATGGTCTCGTTCGCGTCGAGCCCGGCGGAGGCGGCGTTCACCCACGCGGTGCATTGGGCTTCGGTGGGGAGCTGGCCGTTCTCCACGGTGGCTCCGATCGGGAGCGTGCTGAAGTGAGTTGGCGGCAGACCCGCATCGATCGCGCCGCCGCTGCTGGAGCCGCTGGAGCTCCCGCTGCTCGAGCCACCGGAGCTGCCGCCGCTCGAGCCACCGGAGCCGCTGCTGCTCGAGCCGCTGCTGCTCGAGCCGCCGCTGCTCGAGCCGCCGCTACTGCTGCTCCCCCCGCCGTCCTCAGCCTGAGCCCCGCCCGGCTTCGAACCCGTCGACGAACAGCTCACGAGCGCGCCCGCCAGGACGAGCGCCGACCCCCTTTGCATACTTCGTGTGACCGCGCGCGCGCGAAGGGTCGCCATGGTTGAAGCTTAACACCCTCGACCGGCTCATCGCCCGCACGAACAGCACCACGAGACCGCGCCCTCGACCGCCGCCTGCGGTGACATCGTGCAGCCCAAAGAGGGTGCGGGTGATTGGATGCTCGCGTCGCTCCCGCCGTCGTCGATCGGCCCGACGCAGTAGACTTGAAAATCCCCGGCGCCGCACGACGGTGCGGGGAAGATTGCCTGACAGCCGTAGAGCGATGCGTCGCTGGACGGTGCAGCACCCGGCGGAAACGAGCACGGCACGGCGCCGTCGGAGGCGTCTCCGAGGGCTCCGCCATCCGTCGGCACCGCCTCCGTCGTCGTTGTCGCCGTCGAGCAAGCGACGGCAACGAGCGAGCAGACGAGCGCAAGGCGCATGGCGGACGAGCATCTCACCCCTGCGGTCGGGGACGCCAGGGGGGCTCTATTCGCGCATCCCCCGTTCACGCTAGGCGCCGTGTGCGAGACTGGGTCGCGATGCGCGGCATGCGTAAAGGCGATGAGGCGAGCGCGGGAACGCTGCCGACGCTCGCCGGGATCGTCCTGGCCGCCGGGGCGGGAGAGCGGATGGGGGGACCGAAGGCGCTCCTGCTCGTGCAGGGAGAGCCTCTGGCGCGGCTACATGCGCGGCGGCTTCGCGAGGCCGGGTGCGCGAAGGTCGTGATCGTGACGCGGGGCGAGATCGTGGAGAGGTTCGCGCTCGACGCTACCGTTGCGGCCTCCGCCGCGCCTGATCCGGCGGGGTCGCTCGCGGTCGGGTTGAAGGCGCTCGGTGCCGCGCCGGACGACGTGCTCGTGATCACTCCGGTAGACGCGTTCCCGGTCTGCGTCGAGACGATCGCGCGCCTCGTGGAGACGGTCGGCGGGGGGGCGGAGGCTGCGACGCCGCGGTCGGGCGGGAAAGGGGGGCACCCGGTCGTGATTCGCGCGCGCGCTCTGGGGACCTTCCACGACGCTCCGCACCCACTCCGCGAAGTACTCTCCGCACTCGGCAACGCGCGCATCCGCGTGGAGGTCGATGACCCTTCGGTCGCGACCGATCTCGACACCCCCGAGGACGTCCTCGCGGTCACGGGCGCCGCGCCGCGGTTCGGCTGAGTCGCGGCGCGCCGCGTGGTAGCTTAGGTCCTTTCCCAGGAGCCGTTTCACGTGTCGCCCCCCTTCGTCGGTCAAAGCGTCCCGCGCGTCGATGGTGCGTCCAAGGCGCGCGGCGCGGCCATCTACGTGGACGACATCGTCGTCCCGGGCGCTCTCTACGGGGCAACCGTCCGCAGCTCGGTTGCCCGTGGAAAGCTCCGCGCCATCACGAAGGATCCGAGCTTCGACTGGACTGGCGTGGTGGTCCTCACCCACGCGGACGTTCCCCACAACGAGGTCGCGCTCATCGAGCATGACCAGCCGATCCTCGCCCACGACGAGATCCGTCACTGCTATGAGCCCGTCGCGCTCGTCGCTTGCGAAGATCCTGTGCGCCTCCAGCGCGCAGTGGCGGCCATTCACGTCGAGGTCGAGCCGCTCCCTGCGGTGCTGACGATCGACGATTCGCTCGACTGCACGCAGGTCATCTACGGAAAGGACAACGTCCAGAAGCGCTACACGATCGAGCACGAGCTCGCGCAGCCGATCGACCAGATCATCAGGGGGTGCGACGTCGTGCTCTCTGGGCGATACCGCGTTCACCACCAGGAGCAGCTCTACATCGAGCCGCAGGGGATGGTCGCCTGGTGGGACAGCGCCGGCGTCCACGTCACCGGCTCGCTCCAGTGCCCGTACTACGTCCAGAAGGCGATCAAGTTCGCCTTCGCGCTCGAGGACGCGCAGGTCCACATCACGCAGGCGGTGACGGGCGGCGGGTTCGGCGGCAAGGAGGAGTACCCGAGCGTCATCGGTGCGCACGCGGCGCTCCTCGCGAAGGCCGCGAAGCGTCCGGTGCGGATGATCTACGGACGCAAAGAGGACATCGAGGCGACGACGAAGCGGCATCCTGCGCGCGTCGACGTTCGGACGGGGTGCACGAAGGACGGAGAGCTCGTCGCGATCGAGGTGAAGTGCGTGATGGACGGGGGGGCGTACGTGACGCTCACGCCGGTCGTGCTCTCGCGCGGCATTCTGCACGCGGCCGGTGCGTATCGATGGAAGCACGCGCGGATCGAGGGGATCGCCGTCGCGACGAACACGCCGCCGAACGGCGCCTTCCGCGGGTTCGGCGCGCCGCAGACGATCTGGGCGATCGAGCGCCACATGGACCGGCTCGCCGCGAAGCTCGGCAAGGAGCCGCTCGCGTTCAAGCGTGCGCGCGCGATGGCCGTTGGGTCGACGACCGTGACCGGGCAGGTGCTTCGCGAGAGCGTCGGCGTAGACGAGTGCGTATCGAGGGCGCTCGAGGCAAGCGGGTACGAGCGGAAGCGGGCGGAGTATGCCGCGAATAACGCGAAGAAGGACGACGGCGCGCGCACGCGGCGGGGAATTGGCGCGAGCGTGTTCCTCCACGGCGCCGGCTTCACGGGCTCCGGCGAGCGCAAGCTCAAAGGCAAGGTGCGGATCGACCTCGAGACCGGCGGGCGGCTCCGAATTCGCACGGCCTCGACCGACATCGGGCAGGGGACCGAGACCGTCTTCCGCCAGCTCGCCGCCGACGCCGCCCGCGTGCCCATCGATCGGATCGCGTTCGAGACGCCGAGCACGACCAACGTCCCCGACTCGGGGCCGACCGTCGCTTCACGCACTGTGATGGTCGTCGGCTCGATCGTCGTGCGCGGCGCAAAGCTCATCGGCGAGCGGGTGCGCGCCTTCGCGTCCGAGAAGGGGCTCCCCTCGACGATGCCGGAGGACTTCGCCCGCGCCGCCGACATGCTCCTCATCGCGACGGGAGCGCGGATCTCGGAGCTCGTGGAGTACGAGCCCGCGACGCAGAACCAGTGGGACGACGACGCGTACCGCGGCGACGCCTACCCTTGCTACGCGTGGGGCTGCGACATCGCGGAGGTCGAGGTCGATCTCGACACCTATGAGGTGAAGGTCCTCCGGTTCTGGGCGGCGCAGGACATCGGCAAGGCGATCCACCCCGTGATGTGCGCAGGTCAGGTCGAGGGGGGGACGCTCCAGGCGATCGGCTGGGCGCTCTACGAAGACGTCGTGTGGAAAGACGGGAAGATCCTGAACGCGCGAATGACGAACTACGTGATTCCGACGAGCAAAGACGCTCCTCCGTTCAACACGATCCTCGTCGAGCATCCGTTCTCGGGGGGACCGAGCGGCGCCAAGGGGGTGGGGGAGCTTCCCATGGACGGAGGGGCGCCGGCGATCGCCGCGGCGGTAGAGCAAGCGATCGGCGTCGGGTGCGACGATCTCCCGCTGCTCCCGGAGAAGCTCTTCGAGGCGGTGCGCCGCGCGGCGCGCGCGACGGCGACCGCGGAAGGGGGCGCAACGTGATTCGCTTGTCGGTCAACGGCCGCCCCCACGACGTGGAGGCTCACCCGCTCGCGCGCCTGCTCGATGTACTCCGCGTGCCGATGGGGCTCACGGGGACGAAAGAGGGGTGCGGCGAAGGGGAGTGCGGGGCCTGCACGGTGCTTCTCGACGGCGTGCCGGTGAACTCGTGCCTCGTCGCGGCGGGGCAGTGTGTCGGGCGGGAGATCCTCACGATCGAAGGGCTGGCACCGGACGAGGACTTGTCGCTCTTGCAGCGGTGTTTCGTCGAGTCGGGGGGAGCGCAATGCGGGATCTGCACCCCCGGGATGCTCCTCTCGGCCGAGGCGCTCCTGCGCGACAACCCGCGCCCCAGCGACGACGAGATACGCGACGCGATCGCGGGGAACCTCTGCCGCTGCACCGGCTACCAGCGAATCGTGGACGCCATCGCGGACGCGGCTCTCCAGCGAGCGACGAACGACATTCCCCCCTCGCAGGGCCAGGGATCGGGGGGCGGGCCATGAGCATGATCCCCCCCAGCGAGGTGCTGCCGTCGTACCCGCCCCCCGGCCTCACGAGGACAACGCTGCTCTCGCCGCGGACGCTCGCGGAGGCGTGCGAGCTTCTCGCGGAGGGGGCGGCCTCGGGTCTTCGCTCGGTGATGCTCGCGGGGGGGACCGACTGGATCGTCGATCGCCACATGCTCCCGGTGGCGAAGGCGACGCCGCTCGATCGGGTGATCGACCTCACGCGGATCGACGCGCTCTCCGCGATCGCGTTTCGCGAGGTGGACGGCGAGCGCTGGATGTCGCTCGGCGGCGGGGTGACGTACTGGGCCCTGCGTCGCGACGCGCGGGTCGTCGGGACGATCCCGATGCTCGCCGAAATGGCGCGCGACGTCGGTGCCGTGCAGATCCAGACGCGCGGGACGCTCGCCGGGAACATCGCGACCGCGTCCCCCGCGGCCGACGGCGTCCCGGCGCTGATGGCGCTGGGCGGTGTGGTGGTCCTGGCGAGCACGCAGGGGGAGCGGCGCGTGCCGCTGGAGGAGCTCTTCACCGGGTACAGGAAGACGGCCCTCCGCAGTGACGAGCTCATCGCGGCGATCGACGTGCGTGTCCCGAAGCACGGGGCGATCGTCACGTGGCGGAAGGTGGGGACGCGGCTCGCTCAAGCGATCTCGAAGGTGGCGCTCGCGGCGGCGATCGAAGTGGATGGCAGCGGCGTCGTGACGCGCGCACGGTTCGGGATGGCCTCGGTCGGGCCGGTGACCGCGCCGCTTGCGTCGGTTCGGAAGCTTGCCGAGGGGAAGGCGCTGGCGTCGATCACGCGTGAGCTGATCGAAGAGGCGGTTGAGAGCGAGCTGAAGCCGATCGACGACGTGCGGAGTACGGGGGAGTACCGGTTGCACGTGGCGAAGGCGCTGGCCTGGAGGGCGTTCCAGGGGGCGGCCGCGACGTGACGCTTTCTAGAAGCGAACGCCGAGCCCGAGCGTCACGCCGTAGAGCGAGTCTCCGACCGAATCGAGGCTCGCCTTCCCCACGACGAAGAACGCCCCGTTCCCCTCGTTATCGAACCGCAGGAGATCGTACGAGATGCGCCCGACGAGCCCGATGCTCGCGGAGCCGATGCTGCCGCCCGTCGTCACGCGGTTGATGTTGAGGACTCCGACGCGGATGCCACCGCCGAAGCGGAGTCGATCGAAGTGGGCCTCGGCGAGGAAGCCTAGGGTGACCGTGTACGCGGCGAGGCCTCCGTCCGTTCGACCCGGGACGACCTCGAGCTCGCCGCCCAGGCCCCACGAGCCGAAGTCACCTCCGATCAGGCCTGTGATGTCGAAGCCGTTGATCGGGATGCCGTAGAGCGACTGGTAGGAGTAGGCCCCTTCGATGGATCCGAAGATGCGCGTTTGGTGGCGCGGAGCGGGGACGGGGGTTGGGCGGGCGAGGTCGGGGAGGTCTTCCAACGGAGAGACGGGGGCGGGGGGGGCGTCGGGAGGAGGAGGGGGGGTC
>JBKQKP010000074.1:0-20266 GCA_052147435.1 Polyangiaceae bacterium
GCTGGTCGTCACCGGCGAATCGTCGCCGCGGATCGAGTACGCTCCGGCGCCGTCGTCCTACGAACGACCCGGCGGAAGACCTCGGAATGCGTTTTCAGCCACCACAGCGCTTTGTCCTCCCTCAACCCCTCAACCGGCGACAGACCTCAAGCGCAAGAAAGCCGATCCTAGTTCCCTAGCGCACTCAAGCGCGTCCACAAGAACGAGTCCGCGTTGAGACTCGGCCCCGCTGCCCCGTCCTTCCGCCTGCGGGCACCGGTTTTTCCTGCGGTTCTCCCCATGGCGCGCTACCGCGCGGCGTCGGCCGAACGGGCGGCCCGCGCAACGCGTGTTGCGGGACCGATCGGGGGCGGAGGCGGCAAGCCGGAGACGCCAGGGGCGGGTGTGCCACGGCCAACGCGCGACCAACGCCTTGGCACACCTGTCGGATCGGCGCGGGCAAGGGACGCCGTGAGCAGTGCGGACCCGCTCGCGGGGCTCACGTCGCCCGCCGCTCGGGCGTCCACCGGAGACGCGAGGGAACGAAACGCCCAACGCCACGGGCCCGCGAACTCGTCGACCGAGAAGGAGCGCGCGGATGCCGGCTCCGTCTCTGCGACCCTGCGCCGGCCCCGAAGTCACGCGAGGCCTCATCGTCACGAATCCGTGACGTCGGTTTCCCTTCCGCGAGCGAACCCGCCGATAGCGTTCACATCCCCGCAAGGCGGTGACTACCGGTTCGAGGCCAGGCTCGGCTTCCCTACAACCCACCTCCCCCCTAACACGAGCGACCACGAACCATGCTGACTCGAGAACCGATTGCGATCGTTGGAATGGGCTGCCGTCTTCCCAGCGCAGAAGGAATCAGTGCGTTTCTGCACCTCCTCGAGGAAAACCTCGATGCCATCATCGATGTCCCCGCCGAGCGATGGGACGCTGACGCGATCTACCACCCCGATCGAACCATCCCGGGGCGCACCTACGCGCGGCGAGGTGTGTTTTTGCGCGAAGTCGATCGCTTTGACGCCCAGTTCTTCGGAATCTCCCCGCGAGAAGCAGCGTCGATGGACCCGCAGACCCGGCTCATGCTCGAAGTGGCATCGGAGACCTTCGAGGACGCCGGGTTCGATCGCGCGCGGTACGGGGCGCGAACCGGCGTGTACGTGGGCATCTCGAGCAGCGACTACCAGGACATCCTCCTCTCGGAGCGCGAGACGATCGACGGCTACATGGCGACGGGTACCGCGCTCTGTGTTGCGGCGAACAGGATTTCGCACGCATTCGATCTTCACGGGCCGAGCATGGCGGTCGATACCGCCTGCTCGTCGTCGCTCGTGGCCGTCCACCTCGCCTGCTCCGCGCTGTGGAACAGCGACTGCGACGCGGCTGTCGCCGGGGGCGTCTGCCTCCTCCTACGCCCTGAAGTGACGATCGGTTTTGGAAAGGGCTTCATGCTCTCGCCGCAGGCGCAGTGCCGCGCCTTTGACGCGCGCGGCGACGGTTTTGTGCGCGGGGAAGGCGCGGGTGTCGTGCTCCTCAAGCGCCTCTCCGACGCGGTTCGGGACGGCGACTCCATCTGGGCGCTCATTCTTGCGACGCACGTGAACCAGGATGGTCACACGCCGACGGGTATCGCCGTACCAAACGTCGAGGCTCAGAAGGACCTGCTCGTCGACGCGTACGCGAAGGCCGGGGTCGATTCGCACGACGTGCACCTCGTCGAGGCGCATGGGCCAGGAACGCCGGTTGGTGACCCCATCGAAGCCGAAGCGCTCGGGACGATCCTCGGCGCGGGACGCGCGCCAGGCAACGAGCTCGTGCTGGGGTCCGTAAAGACCAACATCGGTCACCTGGAACCCGCGGCGGGAATCGCCGGACTCATCAAAACCTCACTTGCCCTCGCGAACGAGCGGGTCTTTGCGAACCTTCACTTCGAAGAGGGCAACCCTCGAATCGCTTTCGACGCGCTCCGCGTGCGTGTACCGACCACGAACGAGCCTTGGCCGGTCAAGTCCGGGACGAGACGCATCGCCGGAGTCAACTCCTTCGGGTTCGGCGGAACCAACGCCCACATCGTCCTCGCCGGCGCGGAGTCTGTCGGCGACGGCGAATCCCGCCGTCGCACCCTTGGTCACGAGCGGACAGCAAAGGTAGAAGCCGTGCCCTGCGTGCTTCCTCTCTCCGGTCGAACCGAAGCGGCGGTGCGCGCGGCGGCGGAGTCGATGGCGCAGTGGCTCGACGCCGGCCCGAAGGCTGGGTTTGCCGATGTCTGCTACTCGGCGGCCGCCCGGCGTGAGCACCACAATCACCGTGTCGCGGTGGTGGCCCGATCCGCCGAGCACGCCGCCGATGAGCTCCATGGCTGGTTGCGAGGGGAAGCGCGCCCCTCCGTTTTCGCCGGGATCGCCCGCCCCGGGCGCCTGGCATTTGTCTTCTGCGGGATGGGCTCGCACTGGTGGGGAATGGGGCAGGAGCTCTTCCGCGGCGAGCGCGTCTTTCGAGAGGTCGTCGAAGCGTGCGACGCCGAGATGCGCCCCTGGGTGGGGTGGTCGCTCGTGGATGAGATGATGCGAGAAGAGCCTCTCTCTCGCCTGACCCGCTTCGATCTCGCGCAGCCGGCGATGTTCGCGGTGCAGTGCGGACTCGCCGCGATGTGGCGCGCGCTCGGGGTGAAGCCCGACGCAATCGTAGGCCACTCGGTCGGAGAGGCTGCCGCAGCGCACGCAGCAGGTGTGCTCTCGCTCCGAGACGCCGCGCGCGTCGTCGTCGAGCGAAGCAAGCTCCAGGTGACAACGCAGGGGAAGGGACGACTGCTCGCCGTAGGCCTGTCAGAGGGTGAGGTGACGCCTTACCTCCGAGCTCACGAGCGCGAGGTGTCGGTCGCCGCGGTGAATGGGCCAGCGTCAGTCACGCTCGCCGGTGACCCCGCAGCGCTCGAGGCGATCGCAAGCGCTCTCGAGCCGTCGGGTACCTTCGTGAAGTTCCTACGCGCCGACGTCCCTGCCCACTCCCCCGCGATGGAACCGCTTTGTGCGCCGCTCGTAGAAGCGCTCACTTCCATCGCGCCGCGGGCGGCGCTCACACCCCTCTTCTCTACGGTGACAGGCGCCGACATCGCCGGTCAGGAGCTCGACGCGGCCTACTGGGCCGCAAATCTCAGGCGACCCGTTCGATTCGCGGCAGCGGTCGGGCGGATGTTGGAGGCTGGCATTGACCGCTTCGTCGAGGTCGCGCCCCATCCCGTCCTCGGCTCGTCTATCGCCGAGTGCGCGCTCGCCGGCAAACGCCACGCGGTGAGCTATCCCTCCATCCGTCGCAAGGAGCCCGAGATCCGCGCCGTGCGCGAGACCCTCGCTGCGCTTCACGTGAGCGGCGTTGCCGTGGCTTGGCAGAGCGTGATCGAAGGGGGGCTCGTATCCCTCCCGCCCTATCCCTGGCAGCGTGAGCGCCACTGGAAGGAGTCCGCGGGATCGCTTGCAAGCCGTCGCCCGAGGCGTGGGCCACCGTTGCTCGGTCTCGTGGTCCCGGGTCCGCGACCGACATGGGAGCTCGGCGTGGAGCGGCACTCGTTCGAGAGAATGTACGACCATTGCGTGCAGGGCGACGTCATCTGGCCGGCCGCCGGCTACGTGGAGATGGCAATCGAGGCGATCAGGGAGAGCCACCCCGACGCGGCGATCCTCCTGAGGGACGTTGCTCTGGAGCGCGCCCTGGTCATGCCGACGGACGAACTGGTCCTCGCGCGCTTTCTGCTGGACGAGCGCAGCTTCTCCGTCTGCTCGCGCCCCGCGCAGCAGAGTGACTGGGTCCGCAACGCCTCTGGGCATTTCGAAGTCGGAACCGCGGGCTCGGGCGCATCGCGGCTGGACATCGGGTGCATTCGCGCGCGATGCCGTGGCCTCCTCTCGCACGCCGACGTCTATGCAAAGCTCACTCGGATGGGGGACAACTTTGGCCCCGCCTTCCGTACCGTGACTCACGTCCACACCGGGGACCGAGAGTGCCTCGCACGGGTCGAGTCGTCCGGACTAGGCACAGCGGAGACCCGCATCGACCCGGTGCTCCTCGACGGCTGCTTTCAGGCGCTCGTGGCCAATCTGAGCCGCCAGGCCGAAGGGAGCGCGCTTCCGGTGCGCATTCGGGAGCTGCGCGTTCTCGGTCCACTCGCAAGATCGGCGTGGGCGCACGCACGCCTCACGCACCTCGACGACGCGGGCTTCTGGGGCGACCTCACCATTGCCGACGACGAAGGGAACGTCGTCCTCGAGGTTCGCGGCTTCGAGTTCAAGTCACTGGAGAAGGCTGGCCGATCCTCGACACCGCGAGGCGCGTCGCCGCTTCACGTCGCGCGCTGGGAGCTGAGCGAAGCGCGGAACGGTCCGAGCGCCCTGCCCTTGGAGGACTTCGGTGTGGCTCGAGCTGTCCTCACGGACCTCGCCGCAGGGCTCGCACGGACTCATGCGCGCGACCGTCACTATGACCATGCACGTCCCGCGCTCGACGCGCTGGCCATGGGTTATGCCGTTGAGGCAATCACCCGCCTTGGCTTCGCGATCGTGCCAGGCAATCGCGCGCCGCACGCGACGCTCGCCGGGGACGTTGGCGTTGCGCCGAAACAGCGGAACGCGTTCGAGCGGGCGGTCGACGAGCTGGCGTTGGCCGGCATTCTCGAGCGCGAAGGGGACGCATGGGTCGTGAGAACCGTCCCCGCGCCGAGCGCATGCGAGCAGGCCGACGCTCTCGCTGCGTCGCTCCCCGACTACGTCTCGGAGTTGGCTCTTCTCCGCCGCTGCGGCGAATCGCTCGCCGCGGTCTGGCGTGGCGAGGTCGACCCGCTGTCGCTTCTATTCCCTGACGGAATGACGACGGAGCTGGAACACTTGTATGCGACGGGGCCCACGGCCCACGTCTATAACCGGATCCTCGCGGAGTCGCTCGAGACACTCACCGCTACGCGCCGGCGGGGACTGCGCGTGCTCGAGGTCGGTGCAGGAACGGGGGGCACGGCCGTCCATCTCCTCGAGTCGCTTCATGGTCTCGTGAGCGAGTACGTCTACACCGACGTCTCGCCGCTCTTCTTGCGTCGTGCAGGCGAACGCTTTGCCGCGCATCCTTCCCTGTCTTTTCGCGAGCTTGATCTCAACCGAGATCCGGGCGAGCAAGGCTTTGTGGCCGGTTCGTTCGACGTCATCGTAGCTGCGGATGCCGTGCACGCGACCGAGGACGTGCGTCAGAGCATCCTACGAATGCGCTCGCTCCTCCGGCCGGGCGGTCTCCTCGCCCTGATCGAGCTCACTCACTGCCCGTTCTGGCCGCAGGTTACCTTCGGCCTGCTGGAAGGCTGGTGGGCATTCCGAGACGTCGAGCTTCGACGTGACTCCGCGCTTCTCTCCGGCGCGCAATGGGAGCGCTTGTTGCGGGAGGAGGGATTCGACGTTGCGCGCGCGAGCGATCGTAGCGACGGGGAGCAGAGTGTCCTCTTGGCGCGAGCTCCCGTCCTGCATGTGGCGAAGAACGAGGACCGCCCCAGCGGAAGCTGGATCGTCGTCGGCGGCGGCGACGGCGTCGGTCACGACCTGTCCGTGTGGCTTCGTGAAGGTGGCGCGGAGGTTCGCGAAGTCGGTGCTCTCGATGGAGCTCCGACGGACAGCGAGGCGCTGGCCCAGCTCGTCGGGGGTGTTCGACCTCGCGGAGTGGTGTTTTGCGCTACGTCGGAGCGCGCCTCGAGCGGGCGCGCCGCAGTCTCAGTGACCGTGGGCGGGATCGAGCTCGTGAAGGCGCTCGCGCGCGCCTCCTTCGAGGGGCGCGTGTACTTCGTCAGCCGGGGTGCGCAGATCGTGGATCCACGCGACGAATCGAACCCGAGCGGCGCGGCCCTATGGGGGCTGGGGCGAGTGGTTGCCAACGAGCACTCCGAGTGGCGCCCCAGGATCATCGACGTCACAGCGTCCGAGAACGGGCGGCAGCTCGCCGCCGAGCTCGCGCGCGAGGACGACGAGGACGAAGTTGCGCTCCGTGATGACGGCCGCTGGGTGCGTCGCTGGCGCAGGGTCGGCGCCGATGCGCTCGGTTCAGTAACGCCCGAGGCTTGCGCCGAGCCGCTGCGCCCGGGATGCGCCCGCATCGCTGTGGACGTGATCGGCGCGCCCAGCGCGTCGTTCGCCGCGTGGGAGATTGTCGGTCGTGTGGAGGCAGTCGCGGCCGACGTGAACCTCGCTGTGGGGAGCCTCGTCGCGAGCGTCGCGTTCGAGCCCCCATCACCGGCGATGCTCGTGGAGGCGAGTAGGCTGGTCCCGGTGCCCCCAGGCCTGACGCCGTCGCGTGCGGCCGCGGGCGCGGCGGCGCTTGCTGCCATGGACGACTGGCTCCGTCGAGAGGCCGGGCTCGAGGCGGGAAGCGCGCTGTGGATTCACGGCGCTGCGGGCGACAACCTTCTGTCTGCGGCCATTCTCGCAGCGCGCGCGCTAGGCGTCGACGTCGTCGTGTCGACGCCGGATGCCTCGTCGGCCGACGTTCTTCTCTCCCCGGCCTTCGACGGTCGCTCGATCCGGCTCGCCGACGAGCTCCGCCACGCCGTGGGCGACCGTCCAGTCGATGCTGCGCTTCTTCTCGCCCCTCCGGGGACGACGTTCGACATCGGGAGCTGCATTGCACCAGGGGGGCTCGTCGGCTTCGCTCCGGGAGCACTCGATGGGCTCTCCAGCGCCTTTCGAAGTGGCGCAACGCTCGCTCCTTTCGATCCGCGCGAAGCGCTGGCGCAAGGTGGGTTCCCCTCCTTTCGCCGCGTCCTTGACGAGATCGCGAACGACCGTCTCGGCGTTCTCCCTCACCGCATTCTCGTCGGCGTCGACGCTCGCACCGACGCCTGGACGAGCAATAAGCCCGGAAAGCTCGTCCTCGACCGACCGCCGATGGCGCCGCCCCTTCGCGCGAGCTCGGTGCGCCCGGACGCAACGTACCTCCTCGTCGGCGGGCTCGGAGGACTCGGGCTCCGCCTGGCGTCCCACCTCGTCGAGCGCGGCGCCCGGCGCCTCGTGCTCATGGGTCGTTCGGGAGCGGTGGGAGAATCCGCCCAGCGCACGTTGAATGCGCTCCGTGCGCTTGGCGCAGAGGTGCACGTCGCGGCCGCCGACGCGACGGTTGCGTCCGAGCTTGGGTTGGTGCTCGATCTCGCTCGCAGCGACCCGGCGCGCCCGCTGCGGGGCATCGTGCATGCCGCGATGGTCCTGGAAGACGCGATTGCGACGAAGCTCGATGCGGCAATCGTCGAACGGGTTCTCGCTCCCAAGGTCGACGTTGCGCTCGCCCTCGACGTGGCTACCGCGGACGATCCGCTCGACTTCTTCGCGCTGTTCTCTTCGTTCGCTTCGATCGTCGGAAATCCAGGGCAGGGAGCGTATGCGGCAGCCAACGCGGTCCTTGATGCACTCGCGGAGAAACGACACGCCCAAGGGCGCAGGGCTGTCTCGATCAACTGGGGATCCATTGCGGGCGTCGGCTACGTGGCTGAACGCTCGGAGGTCGAAGCCCATCTCCGCCAGCGCGGGATCACCCCCATCGCTGCCGAGGAAGCGATGCGGCTCTTCGAGCTGGCCGTCCAGGGAGACGCAGCGCAGGTGGCGGTCATCGAAGTCGACTGGTCAACATGGTGCGCCGTGCATGCCACCGGGAACGCACCGCGTTTCTCTGGGCTGGGCGACGCCAAGCCGGAGACATCCGGCGGATCGGCGACGCAGCTGGGCGAGGCCCCCTCGACCATCGACGCAATTCGCATCGAGGCCGCGCGATCCCTCCGCATGATTCCGGCGCAGCTCGACGTCGATGTGCCTCTCCTGAGCCTCGGCTTCGATTCGCTCATGGCCGTCGAGCTCCGAACGATGCTGCACCACGATCTCGGTGTGGACGTTCCGGCCATGAAGATCATGCGCGGCCCCTCCGTGCGCGAGCTCGCGGAATACGTCGAGCGCCGCGCAGTGACCGAGTCCGGTGTGCCGCAAGCGCCGCCACTTGAGGCCTCGGGCGCTCCGGCGGCGGAGTCCCTCGTCTGCCACGTGCGTCGGCCCAACGCGGCGGCTCGCCTTTTTTGCGTCCCCTATAACGGCGGTGGGATCGCCAGCTACCGCGCCTTCGGCACCCTCCTTCCGACCTCGGTCGAAGTGCACGCGGCGCAGCTGCCCGGGCAAATGGATCGGCGGGACGAGCCCGCACCCGCAACTCTCGTCGAGTGGGCGAGAGGTCTCGCGGAGGCGATCGCGCCACTCGTAGACCGTCCGTACGCTCTCTACGGTCACAGCTTGGGAGCGCTAGTCGCATTCGAGGTCGCGCGGGCACTTCACGCGCGCGGCCTCCCTGAGCCGGCCATCCTCTTCGTAGGCGCGATCCACGCACCGCACCTGCCGGACCCGTTCCCCGTGAGCGATCGGTTGACCGATTTCGCGACCCTAGAGCGACTCGGGATGCTCGACGCGCTCACACCGCTCTTGGCCGATCCTCAGCTCGTCGAGGAGCTCCGGCCCACGATCCAGTCGGGGATCGATCGTCTGAAAGGGTATTGCCCTGAGGAGCGACGTTCGCTCGGGTGCCCGATCGTCGCGATGGGGGGCTCACGCGACGAGATCGTGACGCGCGCGCACCTCGAGGCGTGGCGCGAGTACTCGCATGCGGGTTTCGAGCACCTTGTTTTCGAGGGAGGGCATCTGTTTCACCAAGAGCGGACAAGCGAGGTCGTCACGGCGATCGCCTCGCATCTCGAGGAACAACTATCCAATAGAAAGGTGGCGTGATGGGAACCGACGACCTGCTCGTGGGCGCATGGGAGCTCGAGGTGTGCGAGGCGCGGGGGGACGACGGGCCGCCGCTCCTGCCACTTGGCGACAACCCGCGCGGCATCCTTCTCTACAGCGCGGACTACGCCATGTCGGTCACGATCATGCGCGCGGGTCGGACGCCTTTCGCAGCGAGCGACATTCTCAAGGGCACCGAGCGTGAAAAAGCCCACGCGGCCGAGACCTATCTCTCGTATGCCGGGCGCTGGACCCTCGCGGGTGACCGCGTACGGCACACGATTGAGGTCAGCCTTTTCCCGAACTGGGTCGGTACCGTCCAGGAGCGTCGCGTGAAATTGGACGGGGGCTGGCTCGAGCTCAGCACCGACCCCATCGTCTTCGGCGGGCAGACGCGGATCGCGCGCATGACATGGCGGCGGGTCAAAGGGGCAGGGAGAGCGACATGAATGCCCCGAGAAAACTCGCCGGCAAACATGCCGTCATCACGGGAGGAACGACAGGGATCGGCTGGGCGACGGCGAAGCTTCTCCACGAGAATGGCGCGGCCGTCATGGTCACGGGAAAGAGCGAGGACAGCCTTGATGCGGCGCGCGCATCCCTCCCCGCTGACGTGGAGGTCCTGCGCTCCGACGCGTGCTCGCTCAGCGACATCGACTCACTCGCCGGCCAGGTCCGACGTCGCTGGGACGGCTTGGATATCCTGTTCTTGAACGCGGGGACTGCTCGCGTGGCACCGTTCGAGACCGTGAGCGAAGCGTTCTTCGATGATCTCGTGTCGCTCAACTTCAAGGGGGCGTTCTTTACGTTGCAACGCCTTCGGCCCCTACTGCGCCCCGGCGCCGCGGTCATATTCAATTCCTCTGTCGCCTCTCGCTGGCGAACGCCAGCTACGAGCGTTTACTCGGCGACCAAAGCCGCACTCGGAGCCCTCGTGCGCACGCTCGCGGCCGAGCTCGCGCCTCAAAGGATTCGGGTCAACGCGATCTGCCCCGGGCTGATCGAGACTCCCATTTTCGGAAAGCTCGGCCTACCGCCCGAGGCGGTGCAAGACATGGCCGCTGGCCTCGTCGGGCGCGTGGGAGCGGCGCGCACGGGGACGGCCGCTGAGATCGCACGAGGAGTCCTCTTTCTCGCAAGCGACGACTCGAGCTACGTGGTAGGCGAGGAACTGGTAGTCGATGGCGGCATGGCTGCGTGACAATGCATGATTGCCGCGATGAGCGACCGGCAGAGCCGGTAGGATGTGCCGATGATCACGGTCTACAAGTTCGCGTCCGCCTGGGGTCAGCCCGATCTGAGCCCGTTCGTCGTCAAGCTCGAGACGTACATGCGAATGGCGGGCATCGAGTACAAAGGCGTCCCGGGCGACGTGCGAAAGGCGCCGAAGAAAAAGCTTCCATACATCGAGCACGACGGCCGCCTGGTCGGCGACTCGTCGTTCATCATCGAACACCTCAAGGCCTCATTCGGCGACAAGCTCGACGTCGGGCTCGGGAGCAAAGAGCGCGCGGTGGCGGCGTCTTTCCAGGCGTTGCTCGAGGAGCAATTCTACTTCGTGATCCTCTACCAGCGCTGGCAAGACGAACGAGGATGGGAGACGTACACACCGGTGCTGCGCGAGATCCTCGGTACGGCCGGCGTCCCGGGGCCTCTGCGCGGAGTCCTGGCATCGAACATCCGCCGGCAGATCACGAAGACGCTGCACGCGCAGGGGACGGGCCGGCACACGCGGGCTGAGGTCGACTCGATTGGGACGCGAATCGTGCAGTCGGTGTCCGACTGGATGGGCGACAACCCGTTCTTTCTCGGCGAGACGCCGACGGCGATCGACGCGACTGTGTATCCGTTTCTCACGGGCGTCATGGACACGCCGTTCGTCTCGGCTGTGAAGACGCACGCGGAGGGGCTCCCGAAGCTGCGCTCCTACGTCGATCGAATGAAGGAAAAATACTGGGCCTCCTGACCAGGTGGCGGGTCCTTCAGCTCAGGTCCCCGGAGAGCCCGAGCTGGAGGGCGAGGCGGAGCGTCTCGGCGTGCGTCTCGTTGTGGTGCAAGTACCTCTCGCGTCGCGCCGGGCTCGAGAGCTTACGCGTGATCGCTGCGAGGCGATCGAGCGCCACCTGCGCGGCTCGTCGCGCGTCAGCTTCGAGGCCGCACGCGAGGGGTGCTTCGAGCGCCGCCAGGTGGACGAGCCCTTCGTTCTCTTCGATCGTGCCCATCGCGCGCAGCACGCCGGAGGCATCCTCCGCCGAACGGAGCGCCTCCGGAGCGCGTCCGACGAGGACGAGCGCTCGAGCGAGGGCGGCGAGGGCGACACCACGTATGGCAGGGGCGTCGTGCGCGGCGAGGGCGGCGCGAGCCTCGGTCTCGGCCCACGTGCCGTCGCGCGCGCGGAGGGCGGCGAGAGCCGCGTAGATGTGCGTCCCCGCAACGATGCGCGGGCTGCCGGCTAGCTCGCGCCGGACGAGCTCGAGATGTTGCCGGGCGAGCGAGGGCTCCCCCGCGAGCGCGAGGATCTTGCCACGCGCGTACGAGGCCCAGCGCCCGAAGTACTCGGCGCCAGTCCGCCGCGCCATCGGCTCCGCAACGTCGAGTTCTGCAGCGGCGCTCTCAAAGTCGACGGCGAAGACGTGCATCGAGGCGAGGAGAACGCGGCAGAGGCACGAGTTGCGGACGTCGCCCGCGGCGGCGTGAAGGCGCACCGCGTCCGCCTGGAGCGCGATCGCTTCATCGTAGTCATTCTCGACGACGCATTTGCCCGCGAGCCAGCGCTTCATCCAGGCCTGGGCGAGTGGGTCCTGCGTTCCGCAACCCTCGGCCGCCATGAGGAAGGTGCGCGACGCAGTCCGCTCGCCCGCGGAGAACAGTTGCGTGGCCGCGCGGCAGAGGCAGACGGCCCATTGGGCAATGGCGTCCTCGTCGGCTCGCTGAGCGCGAACGACCTCGGCAAGGCGCGCGACGTCCACGTTGTCGCCCCGCTGTCCGGCGGACGTGATGAGGATCCCGGCCGCCCCCGTCCACGTCGCGCTCCCGGCGTGCGCGGCGTCCATGGCCTGCGTGGCAGCTCGCTTCCCCTCTGCGGAATCGCCGTTCAGAAACGCGGCCTCCGCGCGCAAGAGCGAAATGCGCGCCAGGCCGTCGCCGTGCGGGTGGCACGCCATGGCATTTTCGCTGAGGGCAAACACGCGCTCGAGGTCTCTTCCCTGTAGTGCCGCTCGCGCCGCCGCTTCGTACCACCGGAACGCATCCTCCCGCTCGCTCGCTCGCTCGAAGTGCCAGGCGATGACCGATGGCGCGACTCCCGGCTGTTGCGCGAGCCACCGCCCCACGGCCGCGTGCGCAGCGCGCCGTTCCTGCTCGGTGAGGGTTGCATACGCCACCTCCTGAAAAAGCGCGTGACGAAAGGCCCAGGTCCGACCGTGGCGATCCAGAGCACCGTGGTCGCGAGTCAGAAATCGCTGCTCCTCCGCCAAGGTGAGGGCACTCTGGATCTCGTGGATGTGTGCGTCGCCCCCAAGGAGCGCGCACAGACCGTCGAGCTCGAAGTGCAAACCGAACACGCTCCCCGCGCGCAGCACGCGTTGCGCGAGCGGGTCCAGTCGCGCGAGGCGCGCTTCGATCGCGCTCATGGCGGAGTCGAGTGGAGCGTCCACCTCGCCGAGCCGCGCGAGCTCCAGCAACCGCAGCGGGTTGCCCCCTCCGCGCTCCACGACGCGGGCAACGGTCTCGGCCGAGGCTTCACCTGCCGCTGCCCGAACGAGCTCGGCGGCGACGGCGGCCCGCAGCGGCCGGAGGGTGATTCTCTCGGGATCGCGCGACGCGAGGACAGCTAGCGCGTCGACCGCCTCCTCGGGCCGAGCCGCGCCAATGACGAAGAGGGACTGTTCGGGGAGCTGCTCGAGCGCCGCGTCGATCAGGCGCACCGAGGCGACATCAGCGTAGTGGAGATCCTCGACGAGCAGAAGCAGCGGCCCTAGCTTCAGAAGTCCCTCCACGAACGCTAGCCACGCGCTACGGAAAGCGTCCGCCATCAACATCGGGTCACAGCGGGCGGCTCGAAGGTGAGGACGCTCATCGGACGGTGACGAGAGCCCTGCGAGCTCGCAAAGGAAATCCGAGTCCACCTCCGAGAGGGTCTGGACGAGGGGCGCAGCAAGCGAGGGCGCTCCGATCGCATCTCCACGCTCCGCGCCGTTCGCCCACCAGCGCACGAGCTGCGCGACCACCGCGAAAGGCGAAGTGCTCGCGGGCCGATCTCCGAACGCACGCAGCACCGTGACGTCGGATCTCGTCTGCTCCAGGCGACGCAACATCTCCACGAGGAGCCGCGTCTTTCCAATCCCTGCCTCGCCGAGCACGAGTGCGGCGCGAGCACACCGCTCGCTGATGACTTCACCGCATATCCCCTCGAGCAACGAGATCTCCCGCGATCGACCGACGAGCCCCTCGACACTCTCGGCGGCCCGACGGCGTTTGCGCGCGAGCGCCACGAGGGGCCCACGACGTTCGAGCTCGTACTCGTCTCCAACGTGTGTCGCGGTCATCGCGTCGAGCAGCACGTCCCCCGTCGCCGCGTCCTCGAGAGCCAGGCCGAGCTGTTCTTTGACGGCAAACGGAGCAGCGATCGCCGTGTCCCGCCGTGCGGTAGTGATTCCGATACGCAGCGAGCTCTCTCGCTCACGGAGCGCGACTGCGCATCGTGCCGCGCGCTGGGCGCAGTCGGCGGGGGAGTCGGCGGCGAACGTGGAGACGAGAAAGTCGCCCGCGCGAGTGAGGACCTCGCCCCCCAGCGAAGCGACGACGGTGTCGAGCCCACCCGGAAGGCTTCGCCCCGGCGCCGCGCGAACGAGCAAGCTGCTATGGGCGCGGGACGCGCGGCTCGTGACGACGGGACCGCCGGCGAAGGCTGCCGGGGAGCGCGGTGTGTCGCTCAGGACGGCGGCTATGGCCATCGCGACGGTGGCCCCGTCGGAGAAACGGTCGACAGGATCGTGTGCCAGCATGCGCGCCAGCAGAGCATCCAGGACCGCAGGGGCGTCCGGCCTCCGTTCCGCGAGACGGGGCGCGTTCCCCGCCAGCAGCCGTGCCATGAGAGCTTGGGGATTCGGTGCCACGAACGGTGGTGCGCCGGTCAGGCATTCGAAGAGCACGCACCCAAGGGCGAACACGTCCACGGATGGCGAAAGAGCCCGCGCACCGCGCGCCTGCTCGGGGGCCATATACGCCGGCGTCCCGATGACTGCCCCCGTCGCCGTCAGCGCCGACAGGGACGAAGGAGCTCGCGCGATACCGAAGTCGATGACGCGCACATCGTCGGGGTTTGAGTCGACGAGGTACAGATTGCTCGGCTTGACGTCCCGGTGGACGATCCCGAGCGCGTGCGCCGCGGCAAGCCCTTGCGCGGTGCGCATCGCCACGGTGAGCGCTTCCTTGACTGCGAGTGGCTCTCTTCCCAGGCGATCAGCGAGGTCGACGCCATCGAGCCAGTCCATGGAGAGGTAAGGGGCTCCGTCCTCGGTCAGGCCGTGTGCGACGTAGGAAACCACGTTCGGATGTCGGACCGTCGCGAGGAGCTCCGCCTCGCGTTCGAAGCGCGCCACGTCGGTGATCCCGTCGCGCAAGACCTTGAGCGCAACGTCGCGCCCGGTCACGCCGTCGTGCGCTCGATAGACGGTGCCGAAACCGCCACGTCCGGCGACTCTCACTATCGTGAAGCGACCTGCGATGATCCCCCCTGGGACGGGCCGAGAGCTGGCGTGGGCGAGGGCCTTCAAGACGGCGTCGAATTCGTCCGATTCGTCCTCGCTCCCGTGGCCGTCGTCGCCGAAACTCATGAGTGCGGCGCAGTCTACACGCCGGAAAGGCACGCGAGGAGACGCGCTCATCGCGGAGGGCTGGCTCCCGCGAACGTTCGCGGAGAATTCGCAGACGCCCACCGGATTCGTGGGTACGCTCAGCGCATCGCGCTCCGCCAGCGATCTACGACGATGTCTCTCTCGTGGCGGCTGTCGCGAGAACCCGAGCATCGTCTACGGAGGTGTCGAAGCGGGAGCGCATGGGTAGGTGCGCGCTTTGCTCGCACGCAAGCCGTTCCACGAGGGAATGCGAGGGGACCATCGATCGTCTCCCCACCAGTCGCGAGGTGCTTGACCGTCAACGCCGATTGAGTGGCCTGCGCACGGTGATCCACGGGGTCATCGTTGACGGGATACCGACGACCACGGCGGCACGAAGCTGATGGAGAGTGCCGTGAGCTTCGCTGAGGAGGCCGCGGAGGTCCGGCCCCGACTCCGGTAGCGTTTCGGTTTCCGGGAGCCGCCGGAAGGCGATGCCGTCTCAGTACCGGCAGTAGCCGTGCGGGTTGCAGTGCGGTCCTGCGTCGTCGGCTCCAGCCGGGCAGACGGTATCGCTCGTGCAAGTGAGCGAGCAGAAGCCGCCCTTGCCGCCCAGGTAGCAGACGTTGGTTTCGCAGTCCGAGCCAACCGTACAAGCGGCGCCAAACGCTCCCGCCTCGGGATTGACGCCGGCATCCCGGGCATCCTGGCCCCCGGAGTGAGTGCCGCTCCCTGGCACTGCGTCCGCCGTCGAGAGATCGGAACCTTGGCTCCCGGGCTCGGTCGGCGACGGCTGTCCCGAGGCGGTGGTCCAGGTGCAGCCCGCGAGTGCGCTTGAGGACGCGAGCACGTGGATGAGAAGCAACCCCTTCATCTCGTCTTCACCGGGTCAACGAGGCCGCAGCGATGCTGATTCGTGCAGCGGGTGCCCGTGCAGTCGGGCCCGGACTCGCAGGCGTGCGTGCAGTGGTTGCCGCGCTTGCGGAACGAGCTGCACGTGTTGCCGTCCGAGCAGTCCGAGTCCGTGTTGCACGCACCGAGGAACATGCCGAACGGCGGGTCTTTGTCCGATTGATCGAGCGGAACGGCGGCCTGCGTCTCCTCGGTGGCGAGGGCCGGTGATGCATCGGCGTGCCGAGCGGTCGCGCTCATCGCCACCGTCCCGACGGTCGCCAGGATGGTCGTGACGAGCCACGCCCTGAACTTGCGTCGAGACGGGCCGCGCGATTCGTCCGAGTAGCCCAATTGCGTCTTCTCGTCATTCATCGTGCTTCTCCCTTCGTTTCGTTGTCTGCCCCGCGCCCTTCCGCTTCATCTTCGCGAAGCGTTCAAGGAACACCTCGATCCTCTTCTTCTGTCGCTCCAAGTCATCCGCGCGCCTCGCGAGATACTCGTGTCCCTTGCTCGTGAGCTGGTACACACGCCGGGGCGGCCCGGATTCTGCAATCGCCCACTCGGAGGTCGCGATCCCTTCCTCCTCGAACGTGCGGAGCAGCTTGTAGAGCACCGATGGATCTTCGGCGGCACGGCGAAAGCCCAGTGCCCCGATCGCCTGGGCAACTTCGTAGCCGTGCACGGGACCGCTGGCGATTTGGAGGAGCACGAAAGGCTCAATACCTCGCGGGTTTCCCTCGCGATCAGGTCCTCCCACGGCGGGACGATAGGGTCTAGCCATCAGTAAGGTCGATTATACCTTACCCTCGGGCTTGTGCCACTCGACCGGCTCAGCGGTCGTGACCTGCGCAGACTTCACGATCTCCGTCGCAGGTCAGTAGTGGGGAAGAGCGAGCTGCCCGCATCGTTGCGGGCGCGGCACGCGCACTCGCAGTCCACGGCGCTCAGTCCTCTTCGCGCGCGTCGCCGAGATCGCCGTCGGGGAAGGCCGGCGCGTCCGTCTGGGCGTCGCCCGAGTCCACGCTCGCGTCCTCGTCGCAGGCCGTCGGGCTTGCTACGGGGACGCTCGTGTATCCGGGCGCCACGTACTGCACCGGGTTTCCGTCGCATCCACAGGCCGGAGGGCCCGCCGCTCCCGACACCTCCACGACGCACTCCCCTTGAGCGTCGCACCCCGCCTTGGAGTCGTACCCGCACACGAGCCCCCCCGCGCAGTCGATGCTCGTCACGCAGGGCCCCCCCTCGGACTGGTTCGGCGGGGGCGAAGTGAAAGCCACGTCCTCTACGAGCTCGGCATCGATGGGAGGAGGTACTGCGCCCGCTTCCCCGAATGGAGGCTCGGAGCAGGGACCTTCGCAGCATCCCTCGCAAAAGCCGCTGTCGTCGTCCTCACCGGCCACGCCCGGCGGCGCCGTCCCGCTGTTGCACGCGACGGAGGCGAGCCCAACAAGGAGTGAGTAGACGCTCCCCCTGCGAGCGAGGAAGCGTCTTCGTTTCGTTACGCACGCCGCGCTCACAGACTACCGAGGTAGGTCGCCAGGTCGGAGAGCTGCGCGGTCGTAAACGTCGCGGTCCCTCCGTGCGTCGACGCGTGGCCGCACGCGCCGATTGCCTCGATCAATGTGGGCGCGCAGCCGTCGTGCAGGTACGGCGCGCGCGCCGAGACGCCTATGAGCGGCGGGACCTGGAAGCCCTGACCCGACTGGCCCGTGCCGATGACCATCGTCTCGTTGTTCGTGAACCTCGCCCCGGAGTGGCACGTCGCGCAGCCGCCTGATCCCTGGAAGAGCGCCTCGCCTCGTGCGACTGCCGCAAGGTTTCCTACGTCCGGAGCCGGGCCCGGGAGCGCGTCGAGCCAGGAGGTGAAGGCATCCTCCTGGTCCGTCTGGAGGTCCGCGCCGTTCATTCGCGCGAGCGACCCGCTGTAGAGCATCGGCAGATTGAGCTGCGAGCCGTCCCAGTGGTACGGCGCCGTCCCCTCGACGGTCCCGAGGACTGAGGGGGTTCGCCTCGCGCCGACGTCGGAGAAGATCCAGGTACGCCCGTCGTCTCCCCCTTCGATGTGGCACGACGCGCAGGCGATCCCTCCTCCTTGGTCGCTGTGGAAGATCTCGTGCCCTGTGTCGTCGCGGGAGACCGACGAGAGAGACACGACGGTCGGAGAGGGCCCGCTTGCGTCGATGATCAGCTGCGCGGGCTCGCGCGTCTGGACGAGGATTCTTCCGGTCGGATCGTAGGCGACCGCGGTGGCCTGACCGTTGATCGTGCCTGTCGGGCCGCCGCAACCGAACGGCGGCGGTGGCGGTGGCGTCGGGCCGGCGAAACCGCCGCCGTCTTCGGGCGGGCCGGCGTCGTCGGCCGGAGAGCTCCCGGCGTCACTGGGGAATACCGCCGCAGGTGTCACCACGAGCTGGGGGGAGCCAGGGAGCAACCACTCGCCCGGGACGACAACTGCGAACGTCGTCCCGTCGGGCGAGAGCGCCAGATCCACCGGAAGCACCCCCTCGAGCGTCGAGAGGCTCTGCGACGTGCCGTCGAACGACCACGTCCCGATCTCCGGATTCGTGACCGCGCCGCCACAGCCCCCCGTGCCGTAGCTTCCGGGTGCTGGGTCTATCGGATTCGATGACGCCGCTTGGAGCGAGAGGGCGAGGCCCGAAGGAGTTCCGATCATTCGCCACGCCACGCCGAGCTCGAACGTCGACGTCGGCCGGATGAAGCGGTTTGCGATCGACCCGTCGGCGGCGATCTTAAGAATCGCCGCCGACCGGAGCTCGCTCACGTAGAGGTTCGAACCCACGACGACGACGTCGCGTAGATCTGGCTCGATGACGACCGTCCGGGTCGGTGCCCCTCCCGCGGCCGGGAGCGTGACGAGCTCACCGCCGGCGCACGCCACGTAGACCGAGTCGTTCGACGCCATGTAGGCGATCCCGCGCGGTCGTGAGCAGACCGACGTTCGCGAAAGGACGGCGTTCGTCGTCGGGTCGATCGACGCCACGGCGCCCCCCCGCCGAAGGGCGACATGCACGACCCCCGCGGCATCCTCGACGAGACGGCCAGGTTCGTCCCCAGCTTCGAGCGCAACCGTGACGGACGAACCCGCCATCAGGTCGACTATGTAGAGCGCATCGCGATCGGGGTCGGCCGCAAAGGCGTGGGAACCGTCGCTCGACACGACGAGCGTCCCTCCGCTGATCGGCGGCGGAGCGACGGCTTGCGTGATCAAGGGGTTGTAGACCGGTCGATTGCCGAATGCGCTGGAGTCGGGCGGCTCACCAGGCTCACCAGGGGGGAGGGGGACCGGGTTCACCCCCGCCTCGTCCTCGCCGAAGGGGGGCGGGTTGGCCCCTCCGCCACTCGTACCGCCCGTGCCACCGTTTGGGCCGCTTCCGCACGCCAGAGCGGCTACACAGACGGCGAACAGGCCGCAGTATCTCCCGCGCTTCCCCACGATAAGCCTGCGCATCATGCTGCTGCTCGCCCCTCCGCCTCATGTCTATGGCCGCGCCCACGCTCGTCGGTCGTCTCGAACGAGGATCTCCGCGCTTCAGCCGACAGGCAGAGAACTATGGGCCAACGTGCCCGTCGAGTCGAATGGGACTCCGTCGCGTTGCTCGCTTTCCCGACTCGGGGGCTCGCCGAGATGGCGGGTGCCTCCCCGTCCGCCTGCGCGGCCTGGTCGAACGGATGAAAGAACGGCAGGTCCACGAGCAGCTTGGTGAACGCGAACACGTTCCCGGTGGAGTCCTGCGCGCTAGACCTCCCCGGGTTCAAGCACCGCCCGGAGTCGCCGCGCAACGGCGATCCCACTGAGCGAGCCAACGTGGCTCGGTCGACAAGCTTCCTACCCTTGGTGGACAGGCAGCCGAGGTCCTCAGTGCGAGAGTTCCGTCGCTACGCTCCGCACGCGCGGCGACAGCGACTGAGGAGCAATGACTGCGTTGGACGGCGTTTCGCGGGACGCGATCTGAGCGCCCGAGCTAGCGGGACGCGACAGGCGCTCGGCCATTCTCAATAGCGAAGTTCCCGCTCCAATCGTCGCGATCGCCATGGCGACACGCGCGATGATGACGGCCGCAGCTTCCATTCCAGAACTGGGGCTCCAATGCGAGGGAAGCATCTGCCAGCCGGCTACGAGCCCGCCAACGATGAGGAGCGCACCCGACCCACCGCACACGAACGCGGCCTCCGTCCGACTGGGAACGCGAAGAGCGCGAAGCTCTCGCCCGATACGTTCGACGAAGCTCGCTAGTCGCACTGCGACGGGGCGAACGCCGGACGCACTCCTGAGACTGGGAGCGCTGCTCAGGATGTCCGACTCGTCCAGTACGTCCGACGCGAGGAAGCGCGTCGTCGCCTGCAGGTCGTCAGGCACCGAGAGGCTCGCAGCTCGACGCGGAAACGAAACGTTCTCGTACGCGTTCATGCGCTTGACGTAGCCGCGGGAGGACGGGGGAGTGTGCGGACAACGCCGTCTCAAGTGCGTCGCCGCCGCTATTCTTGGGCGTCTTCCGCATTGGAGGTTCTCCGCGTCTTGACTTGCGGCATCAACCCCGCGAGAGGCGGATCTACGCGAAAGGCGGCCGCCTGGGCGCCTTGCGTTGCGTTCAGTTCAGCGCCTTGTCGATCTCCGCGAGGTCAGTAGGATTGCCCGCCTCGTACTGTTTGAGGGACGAGCGTGCGTCGTCGCTCTTCCCGGCACGACATTGCGCGACAGCGAGATCGAAGAGGACGTCCGGATGCGGCAGAGTCTCGTACGACTTTGCGAGC